>NZ_JNWV01000038.1 GCF_000716535.1 Streptomyces flaveolus
GTGGGGGAGAGGGTGGCGGCCAGCACCGCGCGGACCTCGAAGGCGGGACGTCCGCCGTGCTGGAGGTAGGCGTGCAGGATGTCGGGGGTGTTGGCGAAGAAGTTCGGCCGCATCCAGGCCGCCGCCTCACCCGACAGCTCCGTCAGGTACTCGGTCAGCTCCTGCTTGGTGTTGCGCCAGGTGAAGTACGTGTACGACTGCTGGAAACCGATCTGCGCCAGCGTGTGCATCATCGCCGGGCGGGTGAACGCCTCCGCCAGGAAGATCACGTCCGGGTCTCGCTTCGCCGACGAAGAAGTCGAAGTCCTCCAGGGTGCCCAGGTCCGGGTGCACGGCGTCGTGGCCGCCCTCCGGCGACCCGATGGCCCAGGGCACGCCGACGTCGTCCGGGCCCGCGGTGAGCGTGTTGTTGCGGCCCTTGCGGAACGTGGTGCCGATCGGGTGGATGGGCGGCAGGTAGACGACGTCGAAGCCCATGTCCGCGATCGGCTTCAGCCGGCGCGCGGCCGTGCGGAACGTGCCGTGCGGCTCCTCGGCGGTCCCCTCCGAGCGGGGGAAGAACTCGTACCACGACCCGAACAGGGCCCGTTCGCGCTCCACCAGCAACGGCATCGGATCGCCGGGATCTTGATCCGGGCGTGGTGCCGCCAGGTGGCGAGCGGGTCCGACCAGGCCTCCACCGTGTAGGTCCAGTGGCCGGGTTCGCCCGCGGTGACGGTGGCGCCCCAGCGGTCGGTGCCCGGGGCGAGTTCCCGCATCGGCGTCCAGGGGCCGGGCCGGCCCGCCGGGTCCCGCAGCACCACGTTCGCCGCGACGGCGTCGTGGCCCTCCCGGAACACGGTGGCCGACACCTCGAAGGACTCCCCGGTCACGGCCTTGGCGGGCCGGCGACCGCGCTGGACCACGGGACGTACGTCGAGGACGGGGATACGGCCCACGGTGGTGGCCGCGTCCGGGGAGGACCGTTCCCCGGCGGTGGCTGACGACGGACCGGCCGCGCCGGCCGGCGTCGCGCCTTTCCTGCCCGTCGTCTTCTTTCCTGCTGCCTTGGCCTTGCTGCTTGTCGGGGGTGCTGACGAGTGGTGCGTGGCGGGCATGACCGCTCCTGTCCGCTTCAACGAGGGTGTGGGCGGATGGATATGGGGAGGTGGGTCCTGCGGAGGTGCTGTGGTGCTGCTGTGGGGTGCGTACCGGAGGAGCCTTCCCACCCGGTTCGGGTGGGCAATCCGGCACTTTGTTAACTACTGGCGCGTACGTCCACCCACAAGACCGGCCCCTTTTTCCGAGTGCCCGGTGACCGGGTCTTGACGCCCCCCGACACCCCCGGGTACGTCCCCACCGACCGCGCGGTAACCACTACCGTCGAAGACGACGACGAGACGTACAACGCCGTGCGTCTCATCCCGCGACGCGTCGAGGTGGCATGTGAAGGCGATCCGTCGGTTCACCGTCCGTCCCGTTCTCCCCGACCCCCTCCGGCCCCTGAGCGACCTGGCGCGCAACCTGCGCTGGTCCTGGCACGCCGAAACGCGCGACCTGTTCCAGTCCGTCTGTCCCGAGGGCTGGGCCGGCGCCGGCGGAGACCCGGTGCGGCTGCTGGGCAGCGTCCCGCCGGCCCGGCTGGCCGAGCTGGCCGGGGACCGGCGGTTCCTGCGCCGCCTCACCGCCGCCGCCGACGACCTCGACGATTATCTGACCGGCGACCGCTGGTACCAGGAACAGGCCGACGGCCTGCCCGCCGCCGTCGCCTACTTCTCGCCCGAGTTCGGCATCACGGCCGCGCTCCCGCAGTACTCCGGCGGCCTCGGCATCCTCGCCGGCGACCACCTGAAGGCGGCCAGCGACCTCGGGGTGCCGCTGATCGGGGTGGGGCTGCTGTACCGGCACGGGTACTTCCGGCAGACCCTCTCCCGGGACGGCTGGCAGCAGGAGCACTACCCGGTGCTCGACCCCAACGAACTGCCCCTCACCCAGCTCAAGGAGGCCGACGGCACCCCCGCGCAGGTCTCCCTCGCGCTGCCCGGCGGCAAGGCGCTGCGCGCCCGGGTCTGGCTGGCCCAGGTGGGCCGGGTGCCGCTGCTGCTGCTCGACTCGGACGTGGAGGAGAACGAACTCGGCGAACGCGGGGTGACCGACCGGCTCTACGGCGGCGGCAGCGAGCACCGGCTGCTCCAGGAGATGCTGCTCGGCATAGGAGGTGTGCGGGCCGTACGGACGTACTGCCGGCTCACCGGGCACCCGGAGCCGGAGGTGTTCCACACCAACGAGGGGCACGCGGGCTTCCTCGGCCTGGAGCGGATCGCCGAACTGTGCGCCGACGGGCTGGACTTCGACTCGGCGCTGGAAGCCGTGCGGGGCGGGACGGTGTTCACCACGCACACCCCGGTGCCGGCCGGCATCGACCGCTTCGACCGGGAGCTGGTGGGCCGGCACTTCGGCCCCGACGCCGAGCTGCCCGGCATCGACGTGCAGCGCGTCCTGGCGCTGGGCATGGAGACCTACCCGGGCGGCGAGCCGAACCTGTTCAACATGGCGGTGATGGGGCTGCGGCTGGCCCAGCGGGCCAACGGGGTGTCGCTGCTGCACGGGCAGGTCAGCCGGAACATGTTCGCCGGACTGTGGCCGGGATTCGACGCCGAGGAGGTGCCGATCACCTCCGTGACCAACGGGGTGCACGCGCCGACCTGGGTGGCGCCGGAGGTGCTGCGGCTCGGCGTCCGGCAGATCGGCGCCCAGCGGGCCGAGGACGCGCTGAGCGTCGGCCGCTCCGAGCGCTGGGACGCGGTCGCGGACATCCCGGACCAGGAGATCTTCGAGTTGCGCCGCACCCTGCGCGAGCAGCTGGTGCTGGAGGTACGGGAGCGGCTGCGGGCGTCCTGGCGGCAACGCGGCGCGGGGGACGCGGAGTTGGGCTGGATCGACGGGGTGCTGGACCCGGACGTCCTGACGATCGGCTTCGCGCGCCGCGTCCCGTCGTACAAACGCCTGACGCTGATGCTCCGCGACCGCGACCGCCTGATGGAGCTGCTGCTGCACCCGGAGCGCCCGGTCCAGATCGTGGTCGCGGGCAAGGCGCACCCGGCGGACGACGGCGGCAAGCGCCTGGTGCAGGAACTGGTCCGTTTCGCCGACGACCCGCGGGTCCGCCACCGGATCGTCTTCCTGCCCGACTACGGCATGGCGATGGCGCAGAAGCTCTACCCGGGCTGTGACATCTGGCTGAACAACCCGCTGCGGCCGCTGGAGGCCTGCGGCACCTCGGGCATGAAGGCGGCGCTGAACGGCTGCCTCAACCTCTCGGTCCTGGACGGCTGGTGGGACGAGTGGTTCCAGCCGCACTTCGGCTGGGCGATCCCGACCGCGGACGGCGCCGGCACCGACCCCGACCGGCGGGACGACATCGAGGCGGCCGCTCTGTACGACCTGCTGGAGCAGCGGATCACCCCGCGCTTCTACGAGCGCGGGCGGGGCGGGCTGCCCGACCGCTGGATCGAGATGGTCCGCCAGACCCTGTCCCAGCTCGGCCCGAAGGTGCTGGCCGGCCGCATGGTCCGGGAGTACGTCGACCGGCTCTACGCCCCCGCCGCGCGGGCGCACCGCGCGCTGACCCCGGACACCGCCCGGGACCTCGCCGAGTGGAAGGCGCGGGTGCGGGCCGCCTGGTCCGCGGTGAGCGTCGACCACGTCGAGACGACGGCGACGACGGCCACGGCGGAACTGGGCGGCACCGTGGGCCTGCGGGTGCGGGTCGGCCTCGGCGAACTGGGCCCGGACGACGTGGAGGTGCAGGCGGTGTCCGGGCGGGTGGACGAGGAGGACCGCATCACCGACGCTACGGTGGTCCCTCTGAAGCCGGCCGGCACCCCCGACCTGGAGGGCCGCCTCCTCTACGAGGGCCCCCTCTCCCTGGACCGCACCGGCCCCTACGGCTACACGATCCGCATCCTCCCCACCCACCCCCTCCTGTCCTCCGCCGCGGAACTGGGCCTGGTGACGGTGCCGTCACAGGAGGTGGGGGAGGGGGCGGGGATGGTGTTGCGGTGACGTGAGGGGCGGGGCCGGTGCGGTCACGCCTCGGGCAGGTCCCCGCAGAGCCTCTTCAGTACCGACCCGCATCGCCGTGCGTACGCCTGCTGCAATCCCCGGGTCGCCGGGCCGCCCGCGCGGGCGTACCACTTGGCGGCCTTGCTGAAGGCCGCCACCGTCAGCCAGACCGTGCCGTCGCCGGTGCGGTCGACGAGGAAGGCCTCCTCGCCGCATTCGGGGTGGCCTTCGAGGGTGCCGTAGGCCCAGCCGGCCCGGCGGTGCTCCTCGGCCGTCCATATGATGCGGCAGGGGGCCTTGATGACGCCGGCCAGGGTGACGGTGACGTCGACGCCGGGGGCGGCGCGGTCGGCGGCGGCGTCGATGCCGACGCCCAGCGCGCGGTGCATCTCCCAGGTCAGGACCGCCTCGGCGGCTCGCCGGAACACCTCCTGGCCCTCGCCGAGACGGGTGCGGACCAGCATGGGGTGGAAGCCGGGCGGGCAGACGGTGAGGTCGTCGCGGGTCGCACCGACCGGCTCGTAGGTGAAGGGCGCCGAGGACATGGGTCACAAGGGTAGGGCGGCACCCGGAAGGACCTCTTCCCGGGTGCCGCCCCCTCACGAGCCGGCGCGGACTAGCTGACGTTGACCGCCGTCCAGGCCGCCGCGACCGCCTTGTACTCGGTGCTGGTGGAGCCGTACAGCGCGGACGCCGCGTTCAGGGTCGCCGTGCGGGCGGCCTTGTAGTTGGTCGTCGACGTCATGTACGTGGTCAGCGCCTTGTACCAGATCTGCAGCGCCTTGGCGCGGCCGATGCCGGTGACCGCGGCTCCGTTGTAGGTCGGCGAGTTGTAGGTCACGCCGTTGATCGTCTTCGTACCGCTGCCCTCGCTGAGCAGGTAGAAGAAGTGGTTCGCGACGCCGGACGAGTAGTGCACGTCCTTGCCGCCGACGGACGAGGACCAGTAGTCGGCCGAGCCGCCGTCCTTGCTGGGCTTGTCCATGTAGCGCAGCGGGGTGCCGTCGCCGTTGATGTTGATCTTCTCGCCGATGAGGTAGTCACCGACGTCGGACGAGTTGTTCGCGAAGAACTCCACGCCCGTGCCGAAGATGTCGCTGGTGGCCTCGTTCAGGCCGCCGGACTCCCCGCTGTAGTTCAGGCCGGCGGTGTTGGAGGTGACACCGTGGCTCATCTCGTGACCGGCGACGTCGAGCGAGGTCAGCGGGTGGGTGTTGCCGCTGCCGTCGCCGTAGGTCATGCAGAAGCAGCTGTCGTCCCAGAACGCGTTCACGTAGGAGTTGCCGTAGTGCACGCGGGAGTAGGCGGCCTTGCCGTCGTTCTTGATGCCGCTGCGGCCGAAGGTGGACTTGTAGAAGTCCCAGGTCACCTGTGCGCCGTAGGCGGCGTCGGCGGCGGCCGTCTGGTCCGTGGACGAGCTGGAGGCGGTGCCGGTGCCCCACACGTCGTCGGCGTCGGTGAACAGCGTGCCGGTGCCGGAGGTCTTGTGCGCGAGGTTGTACGTCTTGTGGCCGCCGCGCGTGGTGTCGTACAGCTGGTAGGTCGAGCCCGACAGGGTCGTGTTGAGGGTGACCGTGCCGGAGTACAGGCTCTTGCCGGTGCCGGTCTCGATGCCCTGGTACTCGTAGAGCTTCTTGCCGGTGGCCGCGTCGGTGATGACGTGCAGCTGGTTCGGGGTGCCGTCGTCCTGGAGGCCGCCGACGACCGTCTCGTAGGCGAGGACGGGCTTGCCGGAGCCGGCCCAGATCACCTTGCGGGCGCCGTCCGCCGTGGTCTTGGCGGAGCCCAGCGTTCTGGCGGCGGACACCGCCTGCTTCTCGGCCTTGGCGGCGGTGATCTGCGGCTTGAGCGAGGCCACCTTGATGGCCGACTTGGTCGCCTTGGTGACGCCCTCGGTCCTGCCGGACTCGGACGTGTGGACGATCAGGTCGCCGCCGAGCACCGGCAGGCCCGCGTAGGTGCGCTCGTAGCGGGTGTGAAGGGTGCCGTCGACGTCCTTGACGACGTCCTTGGCGACCAGCTTCTCCTGGGCGCCGAGGCCTATCTGCCGGGCGGTGCCGGCCGCGTCGGCCTGGGCCTGCTGGATCAGGGTGGTGCGCGCAGCGGCGGACAGCGCGGTCGGAGCGGCGGCGAGGGGCTTCGCCGTCGGCTGGGCGGTGGCACTGGTGGTCACACCGGTGGCGAGCAGGGCTCCGGCGGCGACAGCGGTGGCGATGGCCAGAGTGGTGCGCTTGTGACGCGCGTAGAGGGGGCTCACAGAAGCTCCTTCTCGTGGGGGAGTCCGGGCAGCGTGGGGTTACTGGCCGGAGTGTGTGGCGTTGCGAAGTTGCTGTGCTGCTGCGGCGGGTGGAGAGAGAGTGACATCAAGGACGCGTACATGTCAGGCCCCTGACGTGATGTTGGCCGAAAGGCAACTGTCCGAGAAACGTTTCAGGCAGATGAACCAGGCGCTGTCCGAGGGTGTTCGACCCCCGGACAGCGCCGTGATCCCGGGCCGCCGGCGTGCGGTTTACGGGAAGGTCAGCTTCCAGCCGTTGAGCGTTCCGGTGTCGTAGGTGGCCTGATCCTGCACCCGCAACTTCCAGGTCCCGTTGGCCGGTTCCGCCGAGGCGTTGACCGTGTACGTCTCGTTCACGTTGTCGGCGGAGTCCGAGGAGCTGAAGTTCTTCAGCCGGTAGGCGGTGCCCGACGGGCCGACGAGGTCGATCACCAGGTCACCGCGCCAGGTGTGGGTGATGTCGACGCTCACCTGGAGGTTGCTCGGCGCGTTCCCGCTGCGGCCGGAGACGGTGATGCCGGACGTGACGGCAGCGCCGTTGTCCGGCACCGACACCGGCGTGGTGCTCTCGTACGACGTACCGCCGCCGCCCCCGCCACCGGAGCGCGAGCCGACCCCGACGCCCGCCCAGGCGTCCTGCACCGCCTTGTACTCGGCGCTGGTCGTGCCGTACAGCTCGCCGGCCGCCGCGAGGGTGCCGGTGCGGGCGCCCGCGTAGTTGGTCGTGGACGTCCACTTGGTGGTCAGCGCCCGGTACCAGATCTGCAGCGCCTTGTCCCGGCCGATGCCGGTGACCGGAAGCCCGTCCGCCGTCGGCGAGTTGTAGCTGACGCCATTGATCACCTTGGCGCCGCTGCCCTCGCTGAGCAGGTAGAAGAAGTGGTTCGCCGGGCCGGACGAGTAGTGCACGTCGACCCCGCCGATGCCCGAGTACCAGCTGTCCTTGGACGCGCCGTCCTTGCTGGGCTTGTCCATGTAGCGCAGCGGGGTGCCGTTGCCGTTGATGTCGATCTTCTCGCCGATGAGGTAGTCGCCGGCATCGGACGAGTTGTTGGCGTAGAACTCCACGCCGGTGCCCATGATGTCGCTGGTCGCCTCGTTCAGACCGCCGGACTCCCCGCTGTAGTTGAGGTCCGCGGTGTTGGAGGTGACGCCGTGACTCATCTCGTGGCCGGCGACGTCGATCGCGGTCAGCGGCTTGGCGTTGCCGGAGCCGTCGCCGTAGGTCATGCAGAAGCAGCTGTCGTCCCAGAAGGCGTTCACGTAGGAGTTGCCGTAGTGCACGCGGGAGTAGGCTCCGACGCCGTCGTTCCTGATGCCGCTGCGGCCGAACGCGCTCTTGTAGAAGTCCCAGGTGACCGCCGCGCCGTAGTGGGCGTCCGCGCCCGCGGTGGCCGCGTTCGACGTGGTCCCGTTGCCCCAGGTGTCGCTGGTCTGCGAGAACAGGGTGCCGGTGCCGGAGGTGCCCCGGTTCAGGTTGTACGTCTTGTGGCCCCCGCGCGCGCCGTCGGTGAGCGTGTACGTCGAGCCCGACTGGGTCGTGGTCAGGGTGACCTGCCCGCTGTACTGGGTGTTGCCGATGCCGTTCTTGACGCCCTGGTACTCGAAGAGCTTCTTCCCGGTGGCCGCGTCGGTGATGACGTGCAGCTGGTTCGGGGTGCCGTCGTCCTGGAGGCCGCCGACGACCGTCTCGTAGGCCAGCACGGGCTTGCCGCTCGCCGCCCAGATCACCTTGCGGACGCTGTCCGCGGCGGACTTCGTCCCGCCGAGCGCCTTCGCCCGCTGGACGGCCTGCTGCTCGGCGGCGGCCTTCGACACGGCCGGGGTGAGACCGGCGACCTTCAGCGTGGCGTTGGTGGCCCGGATCACGTCCATGGTCTTGCCCGACCCGGCGGTGGTGACCACCAGGTCGCCGCCGAGCACCGGCAGGCCCCCGTACGTGCGCTCGTAGCGGGTGTGCAGCGTGCCGTCGGCGTCCTTGACGACGTCCTTGACGACCAGCTTCTCCTGGGTGCCCAGGCCGATCCGGCGGGCGGTGGCGGCCGTGCCGGCGTCGGCGTGGCGTATCAGCTCGGCGCGCTGCGCGGGCGTGAGCCCGACCGCCGCGTGGGCCGGGGTGACCTTGCCGGCCTGCGGCGTCGCCGGGGCCGCGGTGGCCGCGCCGGACTGGACGGCGGCGGCGATCAGGGCGGCGACGCCGGCGAGGGCGACGGTGGCGGTACGGCGGTGCGCGGTGGGGGTGTGGGAGGTGCGTCCGCGAGAGGAATTGCTTCTCAACACTGACTCCTTCTGCGTGACCGCGGGTCGCGCGGCCGGGGAGACCGGACGGTGGTTGGGGCGTCCGGGCAGAACAGGGCGTTGCGAAAGCCACGTGCAGGTGCGGAGCCGGCTCACACAGAAGCGCAGAAACTGTGGGGTTGCTGTGAGTCGGCCAGGGAAGAGTGGCAGGAGATCTCGCCACTTGTCAGGACCGCGTCACCAACTTGGCCGGAAATGGTTCGTTGACCGGATGTTCATGTTCGGTATGCGGACCGTTGGTCGGGTGGAGCATCGCCCGGGACGGTGGTGGACCACCGGTCGGGGCGGTGCCGGATCACCGCTCGGGCGTCCGCCCGTGCCACGTCCGCCACAGTGCCGCGTACGCTCCGCCCGCCGCCACCAGCTCCTCGTGCGTGCCCAGTTCGGTCAGCCGGCCGTCCTCCATGACCGCCACCCGGTCCGCGTCGTGCGCCGTGTGCAGACGGTGGGCGATGGCGATGACCGTACGGCCCTGGAGCACCGCGGCGAGGGCGCGTTCGGTGTGCCGGGCCGTGGCCGGATCCAGCAGGGCCGTCGCCTCGTCGAGGATCAGCGTGTGCGGATCCGCCAGGACCACGCGCGCGAGGGCGAGTTGCTGGGCCTGCGAACCGTCCGTCGGCCGGCCGCCCTCGCCCAGCCGGGTGTCGAGCCCGTCCGGCAGACCGCGCACCCAGTCGTCGGCGCCCACGGCCGCGAGCGCCGACCACAACGCGGAGTCGTCGGCGGTGGGTTCGGCGATGAGCAGGTTGTCCCGCACCGTCCCGAGGAAGACGTGGTGCTCCTGGGTGACCAGCGCCACCTGCCGGCGCAGCAGCTCCGGCGCCAGCTCGGCCACCGGCACCCCGCCCACCGTCACCGTGCCGGAACCGGGCCGGTCGATGCCCGCGAGCAGCCGGCTCAGGGTCGTCTTCCCGGCGCCGGACGGCCCCACCACGGCGAGCCGCTCCCCGGGCCGTACCGTCAGGTCCACCCCGCCCAGCACCTCGCCGCCGCGCTCGTACGCGTACCGCACCCCGCGCACCTCGATCCGGTCGTCCACCGGCACCGCGGACGCGCCGTCGCCCTCGTCCCGGGGCGCCCGCGCCAGCCCCTCCACGCGCGCGAACGACGCCCCACTGCTCTGCAGTTGCTCCACCCGCATCAGGATCTGGTCCAGCGGCTCGGTGAACTGCCGCAGGTACAGCGCCGCCGCCACCACCGCGCCCGCCCCGACCGTCCCCCGGGTGTACAGCCAGCCGCCGAGCAGCAGCACACCGACCACGGGGACGGTGTACGTCACCTCGACCGCCGGGAAGAACACCGACCGCAGGCGCAGGGTGTACAGGCGGGTGCGGCGGGACTCCTCCAGCGCGTCCCGGCTCGCCGCGATCCGCCGCTCCCGCAGCCGGAACGCCTCCACGGTCCGCGCGCCGGCCGCCGTCGCCGCGACGATCTCCGCGACCTGCGAGGTCGCCGCCCCCTCGGCGAGATACCCGTCCCGGGCGCGCCGCAGGTACCAGCGCAGCGCCAGCCAGATGGGGGTGAGACCGAGCAGGCCGAACGCCCCCAGCAGGGGGTCGAGCGCGAACACCGCGCCCAGCACGAAGACCGCCTGCACGGTGTCGACCAGCAGCTCCGGGCCGACGTCCCGCAGTGTCGTGCCGACGGTCGCGACGTCCGCCGTGCCCCGCGCGGTCAGATCGCCGGTACCGGCCCGCTCGACGACGGACGCGGGCAGCGCGAGCACCCGCTCGACGTACTCCTCGCGGACCCGGGCCAGCGTGCGCTCGCCGAACCGGTGCCCGACGTACCGCGCCCAGCGGGCCAGCAGGGTCTGCGCCAGCGCGCACACCACGATCCAGGACGCCAGCCGGTCCACCGCGCCGGCCCCGTGCCCGTCCCGCACCTCGTCGACGATCCGGCCCACCAGCCAGGGCCCGGCCAGTCCCGCCGCGGCGGCCAGCGCGTTCAGCCCCAGTGCCGCGGCGAACGCCCACCGGTCGGCCGACACCAGCCGCGCCGTGGCCCGCCGCACGGCCGCCCGGCCGGCGACGGGCAGCAGGGCGTCACCGGAGGTCATCGCGGGGCTCCTTCGCGGGTGGGGTCGTCGCGCCTGTCATGCCGGTGGAATCCGTCGCGTCCAGCACGCCCATCGCGACTGCCGGGTCCGTCATGTCCGCCGTCCCGTCGTCCCGTGCGACCAGCGCCCGGTACGCCGGTTCCTCCGCCAGCAGACACGGGTGCGGCCCGGTCGCCACCACCTTGCCGTCGGCCAGGAACACGACCGTGTCCGCCCGGGCCAGGACCAGCGGGGACGTCGTCGTCACCAGCGTGGTGCGGCCCTCCCGTGCCGCCCGGAGCCGGTCGGCGACCGCTGCCTCCGTGTGGGCGTCCAGGGCCGAGGTCGGTTCCACGGCGAGCAGTACCTCGGGGTCGGCCAGCAGCGCCCGGGCGAGGCGCACGCGCTGCCGCTGTCCACCGGAGAGGCTGCGGCCCTGCCCGGCCACCGCCGAATCCAGGCCGTCCGGCAGACCCCGGACCACGTCCTCGGCCGCCGCCGCGTACACCGCCCGGCGCAGTGCCGCCTCGTCGGCCGGGTGCGCCGCGGCCAGCACCTCCCGGAGCGGTCCGGCGAACAGGTCCGCCTCGTTGTCCGCGACCAGGACCCGCCGTCGTACGTCCGTCAGCGGGACCGCGTCGAGCCGTACCCCGCCCCAGGTGGCGTCGGTGGGCCCGTACCGGCCGAGCCGGTCGACCACGGCGGCGGCCTCGGCGGGCCGGGCGGCGGCCAGCGCGGTCAGCCGGCCCGGCGCCACCCGCACCCCGGACACCGGGTCGTGCAGTTCGGCCGGCCCCGCGGGCGCAGGCAGGGTGCCGGTGTCCGGTTCCGGTTCCAGCCGCAGCAGCCGTACCGCCCGGCGCGCGGCCACCACGCCCCGGTTCAGGTCGTAGGCCATCCGCACGAAGAACGCGACCGGTCCGACGAGCACCGCGACATAGCCGTAGACCGAGACCAACTCACCCACCGACATGGCACCTCGGGCGGCGAGCCGGGCGGCCAGCCAGGTCACCACGGCGAGGAACAGGGTCGGCAGGCCCACCCCGAGCGCCTGCACCCAGCTCGCCACCGCGCCCACCCGGTACCCCTGCTCCCGCAACCGCCCCGAGTCGCGTCGGAACGCGTCCGCGAACAGCCCCTTGCCGCCCAGCCCGTTGAGGACGCGCAGCCCGCCCGCGAGGTCGCCGATGCGCGCGGTGAGCACCCCCTGGAGCTCGCGGTACTCGGTCTCCGCTCCCTGCAGCCGCAGCGCCGGCGGCCCGGTGAGCAGCGCGATCACCGGCACCCCGAGCAGCACCACCGCGGCCAGCGGCGCGGAGACCGCCAGCAGCAGCCCGGCCACCACCCCGTAGACCACGATCGAGCCGACCCCCGGCCCGACCACGGTCAGCGCCTGCGCCAGGGTCTGTACGTCCCCGACCCCGATGGTGACGACCTCCCCGGCCCCGGCCCGGCGCGGCAGCGCGGCCCCCAGCTGCACCACATGCCCGACGACCACCTTGACCGTACGGAAGTTGGCGTCCATCCGGACCCGCGTCATCACCCGGTGCCGCAGGATGCTCACCCACGCGTTCAGCGACCCGACGACGAGCATCACCCCGGTCCACCCGGCGAGCACCCCGAGCCGCCCCGGCAGCAGCCCGTCGTCCACGGCCCGCGCCATCAGATACGGCTGCGCGGCCAGCAGCACCATCCAGGTGCTGCCCAGCAGCGCCCCGGTCGCCGAGCGCCCCGACTGACACCGCACCAGCCACCACAGGAACCGCCAGCCGCCACGGGTGTCGGGCGTGCCCGGATCCTCGTACGCGTCGATCATCCGTCCCCCCGGTCCACTCCACGAGCCTGTCCGCGCGGGCCCGCGGCCAAAACTCGGTGGGCGTTGTCAGTGGTGGTCCGTACGCTCGCGGTTGATGGCCACGACACGTGAAACCACCGACCGCTCCGCCGTACGGACCCTGCTCCGGCTGTGGCCGTACGTCCGTCCCGTACGCGCCCGGCTGATCACCGCCGCGGTCGTCGCGGTCGTCGCCTCCTGCACGGGGCTGGTGATCCCGCTCGTCCTGAAGTGGATGGTCGACGGGCCCGTCGCCGACCGCGACCCGGCCGGCGTGTGGCTCGGCGCGCTGTACCTGTTCCTGCTCGGCATCGCCGAAGCGGTCCTGTTCGGCATACGGCGCTGGCTCGTGGCCCGGCCGCTCTCGCGCGTCGAGGCGGAGATGCGCGCAGACCTGTACCGGCACCTGCAACGGCTCCCGGTGGCCTTCCACGACCGCTGGGCCTCCGGCCAGCTGCTCTCGCGCGGCACCACCGACCTGATGCTGGTGCGCATGTTCCTCGCCTTCCCGCTGACGTTCCTCCTCGTCAACGGCGTCACCATCCTCGTCGGCCTGGTCATCATGCTGCTCCAGGACTGGGTGCTGGGACTGGTCATCCTCGGCCCCGCCATCCCCGTGGTGTGGACGTGCGTGGTCTTCGAACGGCGGTACGCGCAGGTGGCGCGGCGCGCCCAGGACCAGGTCGGCGACCTGACGACGGTGGTCGAGGAGAGCGTGCTCGGCATCCGCGTCATCAAGGGCTTCGGCCGCCACCGCAGCCAGGCGCGCGCCTTCCGCGAACTCTCCGGCCGGCTCCGGGGGACGGAGTTGCGCAAGGCACGGCTGCTGGCCACGATCTGGGGCGTCATCGTGACGCTGCCGGAGGTGGCGATCGGGGCGGCGCTGGTGCTGGGCGTCCTGCGGGTGGCCGACGGGGAGCTGTCCGCCGGGACGCTGGTGGCCTTCCTGAGCACGGCGCTCGCCCTGCGGTGGCCCGTGGACTCCATCGGGTTCCTGCTCGCGATGAGCCAGGAGGCGGCGACCGCCACGGAGCGGTACTTCGAGGTGATGGACGAGGCGCCGGAGGACCGGTCAGGCGGGGGCGGGGACGCTCGCCCACGCTCGCGAGGTGCCGCGCGGGGTGCCGCAGCGTCGGGACTCCGGTTCGAGAACGTGTCGTTCCGTTACCCCGACGCGCCCCCCGGCTCCCCGCCCCTGCTCACGGCCGTCGATCTGCACGTCCGCCCCGGCGAGTCCATGGCCCTCGTCGGGGCCACCGGGAGCGGGAAGACCACGCTGACCGCGCTCGTCCCCCGGCTGCACGAGGTGACCTCCGGGCGGATCACGCTCAACGGCGTGGACATCGCCACGATGTCCCGCGAGGAACTGCGCGGCAGGGTCGCCGTGGCCTTCGAGGAACCCACGCTGTTCTCGGCCAGTGTCGGTGAGAACGTGCTCATGGGCGCCCGGGACGCCGCGGTGAAGCCGGAACTCGACCGGGCCCTCGCCATCGCCCAGGCCGACTTCGCGCACGCGCTGCCGCAGGGCACCGACACCCGCGTCGGCGAGCAGGGCCTCAGCCTGTCCGGCGGCCAGCGGCAGCGCCTCGCGCTGGCCCGCGCGGTGGTCGGCCGGCCCGAGTTCCTGGTGCTGGACGACCCGCTGTCCGCCCTGGACGTGCACACGGAGGCCGCCGTGGAGGCCGCGCTGCGCCGGGTGCTCGCCGACACCACCGCGCTGATCGTGGCCCACCGCCCGTCCACGGTGCTGCTCGCCGACCGGGTCGCCCTGCTCTCGGGCGGCCGGATCGCCGCCGTCGGCACCCACCAGGAACTGCTGCGCGAGAACGCCGAGTACGCCCGTCTGATGTCCGGTTCGGCATCCGGGGAACAGGAGGACTCCCGTTGACCACCACGACCCCCTCCACCCCCGCCGTCGGCGACGACGACAGCGACGGCCCGGCCCGCCCCCGGGAGGCGGGCGACCCGAGCGGTCCGGGCGACCACTTCGACCGGGACGTCCTGCCCAGCCCGCCCGGCGCCACGGCCGCCCTGCTGCGCTCGCTGCTCGCGCCCATGAAGGCGCGGGTCGCGCTCACCACGCTCCTGCTGCTGCTCCAGCAGGCGGCGGTGCAGGCGGGCCCGCTCCTGGTGGCGTACGCCATCGACACCGCCGTACCCGCGTTCCGGGACGACCGGCACGGGCCGCTGTTCGCGGTCGCCGCCGGCTATCTGCTGTGCGCGCTCGCCTCCGGAGTGCTCCAGTTCGCGTTCATCCAGACCTCCGCCCGGGTCAGCCAGGACGTGCTCCTGGACCTGCGCGGGCGGATCTTCCGGCACGCGCAGGCGCTGAGCGTCGACTTCCACGAGCGGTACACCTCCGGCCGGCTGATCTCCCGGTCCACCACGGACGTCGAGTCGCTGCGCGAACTCCTCGACGAGGGGCTCCAGGAGCTGGTGACCGTCATCCTGTCCTTCGTCTACATCTCGGCGACGCTGCTCTGGCTCGACCTCGGCCTCGGCGCGGTCGCGGTGGCGTCCCTCCTGCCGCTGTACCTGCTCGTCCGGCTCTACCGGCGACGCGCGGCACGGGTGTACGGGGCGCGGTCCACGGCCATCGCGGCGGTGATCGTGAAGTTCGTGGAGACGATGAACGGCATCCGGCCGGTGCGCGCCTTCCGCCGCGAGGCCGCGAACGACGCCGATTTCGCCGTGCTGAACGCGCGGCACGAGCGCACGAACGGCGACTCGCTGCTGGAGATGGCCCGCTACGTGGTCGGCTCCCGGCTGGTGGCGAACACGGCGGTCGCCGGGATCGTGCTCTGGGGTGCCTACCGGGTGGCGTCCGTCTCGCTGGAGCTGGGTGTGCTGGCGGCGGCCGTGCTGTACCTGCGCCGGCTGTACGACCCCATCGACCGGCTCGGCATGTTCCTGAACTCCTACCAGTCGGCCGCCGCCTCCCTGGAGAAGATCGCCGGGCTGCTGGCGCAGACGCCGTCCGTGCCGGAACCGGAGCACCCCCGCGAACTGCCGCCGCTGAAGGGCGACTTCCCGGGGCGCGAGGTCGTCTTCGACGGGGTCCGGTTCGGCTACCGCACCGGCGGCGAGGTGCTGCCCCGCTTCGACCTGACCCTGCCCGCCGGGCAGACGGTCGCGGTCGTCGGCTCCACCGGCGCGGGCAAGTCGACCCTGGCCAAGCTGCTCGCCCGGTTCTACGACCCCTCCGCCGGGCGCGTATTGCTGGACGGCGTGGATCTGCGCGAGCTGCCGATGCCCGAACTGCGGCGCGGGGTGGTCATGGTGACGCAGGAGTCGTTCCTGTTCTCCGGCACGGTCGCCGACAACATCGCGCTCGGCCGGCCCGACGCCACCCGGGAGGAGATCGAGCGGGCCGCGAAGGCGATCGGCGCGCACGAGTTCATCAGCGCGCTGCCCGACGGCTATGACACCGACGTCCGCAAGCGCGGCGGCCGCATCTCCGCCGGGCAGCGCCAACTGGTCGCCTTCGCCCGCGCGTTGCTCGCCGACCCGGCCGTGCTGATCCTGGACGAGGCGACCAGTTCGCTGGACATCCCGGGGGAGCGGGCGGTGCAGCGGGCGATGGCGACGGTGCTGCGGGGCCGTACCGCCGTGGTGATCGCACACCGGCTCTCCACGGTGGAGATCGCGGACCGGGTGCTGGTGATGGAACACGGCCGGATCGTCGAGGACGGCCACCCGGACGAACTCGTCGGCGGCAAGGGCCGGTTCGCGGACCTCCACAAGGCCTGGCGGGACAGCCTGGTGTGACGTCGCCGGGCGCCCGGGACGAACACCTCGGGGAAACCCGGTTGCCCTCGCCGGCACGCCGCTGACAGGGTCCTGCCCATGCCTACCTTCTCGGCGTACGACGGGACCCGGCTCGCCTACCACGTCGTCGGAGACGGCCCTCCGGTGGTCTGTCTGCCCGGAGGCCCGACGGATTCCGCCTACCTCGGGGACCTCGGCGGGCTGTCCGCGCACCGGCAGGTGATCCGGCTGGATCTCCGGGGCACCGGCCGGTCCGCGACACCGCAGGACACCGCCTCCTACCGCTGCGACCGCCTGGTCGACGACGTCCAGGCCCTGCGGGAACACCTGGGCCTGGACCGGATGGACCTGCTCGCGCACTGCGCCGGCGCGAATCTCGCCGTGCTCTGCGCGAGCCGCCGTCCGGACACCGTCGGCAAGCTCGCGCTGATCACGCCGAGCGTCCGGGCCGTCGGCCTCACGATCACCGGTGACCTCCGGCTTCGGACCGCGCGGCTGCGCCGGGACGAGCCGTGGTTCCCGGAGGCGTTCGCCGCCCTGGAGGCGATCGTGGCGGGCAGGGCCACCGCCGACCGCTGGAAGGCCGTCGCGCCGTTCTCCCACGACCGCTGGGACGCGGCGGCCCGGGCCCGTCAGGCCACCGAGGACGAGCGGATGGACCCGGAGATCGTCGCGGCCTTCGGTGCCGAAGGCGCCTTCACCCCGGCCGCCACCCGCACCGCGCTCGCCCGGTTCCCGGGACCTGTCCTCGTCCTGGCCGGCGAGGTCGACGCGGGAGCCCCTCCCGGCACCATGGCCGAGTTCGCGGACCTCTTCCCGGACGCCGGGCTCGTCGTCCAGTCGGGCGCCGGGCACTACCCGTGGCGCGATGACGCCGACCGGTTCGTGGCGGCCGTCGCGGCCTTCCTGGGACCGGCAGCCGCCTCGTCGTCATAGCCCCGGCCGGGGACCACCACCCTCAGTGGTCCAACTGGCCCCATCGCTGATCGGGGTTTCCGTTGCACGGCCACTGAATCGCCTTGGCTCCAACGGCGGAGCCCTTTGTGCCCAGGCACATCTGCGAATTCCTGTTGATCATCTGGTACCAGCCCGCACTGGAACCCTTCTGCCAGTACCACAGCTGGTCCTTGTTTCCATTGCAATCCCACACCGTGGCGGTCGCGCCGGACGCCTGGGAGACGCCATTGATGCCCAGACACTGGCCATTGTCGTTGGTCACCCGGTAGTAGGTGCCGTGGGAATCGCTCCCCATCTTGTTGAAGTGCCAGGACTGATCGGGGTTGCTGTTGCAGTACCACTGCAGGGCGTTCGTCCTATTGGCTCCGCCCTGGCTGCCCAGGCAGTAGTTGTTGTCGTTCATGAGCCGGGGGCCGGACGCCGCCGATGCCGACGGTGCCATTCCCACGAACATGGACAATGCGGCCGACATGGCACTTGCCACGATCGAGACGCGCGCGAGCTTGTTCATAGCAGGCATCACTCCATGAATGAACTCGGCGTCGACTCGCCGAGTGATTGAGAGCTGAGAAGTTATCAGATGACAATCACAGCGGAACAGTTGACCGAAAGGCGGTTGATTGAAATCCCAATGATTGAAGCTGCGCCTTTCATCTCTGTCGGCGTGCCAAATGGACCGGTGCGCCAAATGGCGGCCGACACCAGAGAAAAGGTGCTGCGACCCAAGGGCGTTGCACTCGTGGGCCGTGACTCGCGTCACACGCGGCTCTCACGCGGGTTCAGGCCACCCTCAGCAGCAGCACCGTCCGCGCCGGGACGGTGATCTCCGCCCCCGCCCGGTGGACCGTGCCCGGCGCCCGCTCCTGCTCCTCCACCGAGGTGTCCACGACCACCTCGTACCGCTCCGCCCACGGCGGCCCGGGCAGCACGAAGCCGGTCGGCCCGTCACCCGCGTGCAGCACGGCGAGGAAGCTGTCGTCCACCACCGGCGCGCCCCGCTCGTCGCGGCCCGGGATGTCCCGGCCGGACAGGTACATGCCGAGCGTGGCGGCGGGCGCGTACCAGTCGCCCTCGGTCATCTCCGCGCCCCGCGCGGTGAACCAGGCCAGATCGCGCAGCCCGTCCGCGGTCTGGGCACGGCCGGAGAAGAAGGCCCGCCGGCGCAGCACCGGATGCCGGTGGCGCAGCCCGATCAGCCGCGAGGTCAGGTCGGACAGGGCCCGCCAGCCGGGCTGCTCCAGCAGCGACCAGTCCAGCCAGCTGATCTCGTTGTCCTGGCAGTAGGCGTTGTTGTTGCCGCGCTGGGTGCGGCCGAGTTCGTCGCCCGCGACCAGCATCGGCACGCCGGTGGACAGCAGCAGGGTCGTCAGCAGGTTCCGCAGCTGCCTGCGGCGCAGTGCCCGTACGCCCTCGTCGTCGGTCTCGCCCTCGGCGCCGCAGTTCCAGGAGCGGTTGTCGTTCGTGCCGTCCCGGTTGTTCTCGCCGTTGGCCTCGTTGTGCTTGGTCTCGTACGACACCAGGTCGCGCAGGGTGAAGCCGTCGTGCGCGGTGACGAAGTTGACGGAGGCGTAGGGGCGCCGGCCGCCCCAGGCGTACAGGTCGCTGGAGCCGGAGAGGCGGTAGCCCATCTCGCGCACGTCGGGCAGTGCGTGCCGCCAGAAGTCCCGGACCGCGTTGCGGTAACGGTCGTTCCACTCGGTCCACAGGGGCGGGAAGGCGCCGACCTGGTAGCCGCCGGAGCCGATGTCCCACGGCTCGGCGATCAGCTTCACCCGGCGCAGCACCGGGTCCTGGGCGATGACCGCCAGGAACGGGGAGAGCATGTCGACGTCGTGCATCGAGCGGGCCAGCGCCGCCGCGAGGTCGAAACGGAACCCGTCCACGCCCATCTCGGTCACCCAGTAGCGCAGCGAGTCGGTGATCAGGCGCAGCACCTGGGGGCGTACCACGTGCAGGGTGTTGCCGCAGCCGGTGTAGTCGGCGTACCGGCGGGCGTCGTCCTGGAGCCGGTAGTAGCCGCGGTTGTCGATGCCCTTCAGGGACAGCGTGGGGCCCAGCTCGCCGGCCTCCGCGGTGTGGTTGTAGACCACGTCCAGGATGACCTCGATGCCGGCCGCGTGCAGCGCGCGCACCATCCGCTTGAACTCGCCGACCTGCTGTCCGGTCGTACCGGAGGCCGCGTAGGCGGCGTGCGGGGCGAAGTAGCCGATGGAGTTGTAGCCCCAGTAGTTCCTCAGGCCCCGGCGCAGCAGGTGGTCCTCGTGCGCGAACTGGTGCACCGGTAGCAGCTCGACGGCCGTGACACCCAGCCTGACGAGGTGTTCGATCGCGGCCGGGTGCGCCAGCCCCGCGTACGTGCCGCGCAGTTCCTCGGGGACGCCGGGGTGCAGTTTGGTGAAGCCCCGCACGTGCAGCTCGTAGATCACCGAGTCGGCCCACGGCGTCTTGGGGCGCCGGTCGTCGGACCAGTCGTCGTCGTCGTGGACGACGACCCCCTTCGGGACGTACGGCGCCGAGTCCCGCTCGTCGCGCACGGTGTCGGCGACCGACTGGTCCGGCCAGTCCCGCACGTGCCCGTACACCTCCGGCGGCAGGCCGAAATCTCCGTCCACCGCGCGCGCGTACGGGTCGAGCAGCAGCTTGGCCGGGTTCCAGCGGGCGCCGGTCCACGGGTCCCAGCGCCCGTCCACCCGGTAGCCGTAGCGCTGACCGGGCATCACACCGGGCACGAAGCCGTGCCAGATCTCGTGCGTCAGTTCGGTCAGCGGGATCTGCGTCTCCCGGCCGCCCTCGTCGAAGAGGCACACCCGGACCGCCTCCGCGCCGGCCGCCCACAGCGCGAAGTTGGTGCCCGCGACCCCGTCCGGGCCGACCCGGAACCGGGCCCCCAGCGGGGTCGGCGCACCCGGCCACACGGCCGGGACCGGCGGTACGGCCCGCCGGGCGCCGTTCACCGCCGCCGGTTGCCCGGTCCCCGCGGCCGGCCCCCCGGCCGGTGCCCGCTGCTCGGCTGCGCTCGTCACTGTCGCCCCTCTTCCCAGTGGCTCGCCCGAGGGGCGCGACCGGCCGCGCCGAGCGGCCGGGGCGCTTCCGGCACCCCGGCCACCCGGTCCGACCGCGCCCCGACGGCTCCGACGCGGGCCGGGGGTCTCCTGCGGGGAGACCTCCCAACGTGTCGTCCTTCCCTCTGTTCTGCCCAGCGCGTGGCTCGCACTCACGTTTCCCCGGAGCGGGCCCGGTCGTTGGGTCTCGCGTGAGGCACGTAACTGGACGCGCACGGCGCGTGGGGGCCGCGCTGGCCGCCGCACTGACATGGGCGGGGCTGCTCGCGGGCTGCTCCATGGACGGCTCGGGCCCCCTGGGCGTGGGCGGGGCGCTGGGCAAGCCCCCGGCTCCCGAGGACGTCATCCGGGTGACCCCCGACGACGGCAGCAAGGCCGTACGTCCGGGTGACCGGCTACAGGTGAGGGTGCCCGGCGGGCGCCTGGAGAAGGTGACGGTGGTCAAGTCGCAGGACGCGCAGGAGACACCGGTCCCGGGGCGCATCAGCGAGGACGGGCTGACCTGGCGGCCCGACGAGGACCGGCTGGCGCTGGCCGCCGAGTACACCGTCGACGCGGTCGCGCTGGACTCCCACGGCCGCCGCTCCGCCCGGCACACCACCTTCACCACCTACGTCCCCGACCAGCGGTTCATCGCCTACGTCAGCCCTGAGAACCGCGCCACCGTGGGCACCGGCATGATCGTCTCCCTCTCCTTCAGCCAGGAGATCACCGACCGCGCCGCCGTCCAGCGCGCGGTCCGGGTCAGCGCGCGGCCCCCGGTCGAGATCCGCCCGCACTGGTTCGGCAAGGGCCGTCTGGACTTCCGTCCCGAGCACTACTGGAAGCCCGGCACCGAGGTGACCGTCGACCTGAACCTGCGGGACGTCCAGGGCGCCCGCGGGATCTACGGGCTTCAGGACAAGACGTTCTCCTTCACCGTCGGCCGCAGCCAGGTCTCCCTGGTCGACGCGGCCAAGCACACCATGGACGTCCGGCGCGACGGTCAGCTCCTCGCCACCGTCCCCATCACCGCGGGCGCCCCCAAGCACCCGACGTACAACGGGAAGATGGTGGTGATGGACATGCTGGAGGTCACCCGCATGAACAGCCAGACGGTCGGCCTGGGCGCCGAGTACGACATCCCCGACGTCCCGCACGCCATGAAGCTCACCGACTCCGGCACCTTCCTGCACGGCAACTACTGGGCGCCGGACGCCCCGGGCCAGGTCAACGTCAGCCACGGCTGCGTGGGCCTGACGGACGTCAAGGGCGGCAGTTCGGACACCCCGGCGGGCTGGTTCTTCGACCGCAGCCTCGTCGGGGACGTCATCGAAGTGGTCAACAGCAAGGACAAGACCGTCGCTCCCGACAACGGCCTCGGCGGGTGGAACATGGGCTGGAAGGAATGGAAAGCGGGCAGCGCGGTGAAGTAACCAGGTGAGGGGGCGGGGCGCGCGGTACGGGTGCCGGGCGGAAGTTGCGACGGAACGGTGACATTCGCCTGACACCCAGCTCAAATCCTGGCAGTTAATATGCGCGCACAATGTGGTGGGGAGCGGGCCTGACCAGGTCCGCTGGAGGGGAGAACAACGTGAACACGCGGCCTGTGGCGGGGGCGTCGGCTCGGGGGCGGCGAGGCCGTAGGGGACTGGCACTCATAGCCGGTGCCCTGGTGCTGTCGCTCTCCGCGTGCGGCGGGGGAGACGACTCGGGTACCGGGAACGGGAAGGGCAAGGGCGCCGGCAGCCAGAAGAGCGAGCAGTCCACGGCCGCGGTCAGCATCACGCCCAAGTCCGGTGCCACCGGCGTCGACACCAGCGGGACGCTCAAGGTCGGCGTCGTCCGGGGCAAGCTGACCGAGGTCACCGTCAAGGACGCCAAGGGCGAGAAGGTCGAGGGCGCGATATCCGGCGGCGGCGCCTCCTGGACGCCGTCGACCCATCTGGCCGCCGGCACCAAGTACACGGTGCACGCGGTCGCCAAGGACTCCGAGGGCCGCGAGGCCGCCGAGGACTCCACCTTCACCACGCTGACCCCGAAGAACACCTTCGTCGGCTACTTCACCCCGGAGGACGGCTCCACGGTCGGCGTCGGGATGCCGTTCTCCATACGCTTCACCCGGGGCATCACCAGCCCGGACGCGGTCGAGAAGGCCATCCGCATCAAGACCGAGCCGGCCGTCGACGTCGAGGGTCACTGGTTCGGCAACGACCGCCTGGACTTCCGTCCCGAGAAGTACTGGAAGGAAGGCACCAAGGTCACCGTCGACCTCGACCTGGACGGCGTCGAGGGCCGCGACGGCGTCTACGGCAAGCAGCGCAAGACCGTGAAGTTCACCATCGGCCGCAACCAGGTCTCCGTCGTGGACGCGAAGAAGCACACGATGAAGGTCACCCAGGACGGCAAGGTCATCAAGACGATCCCGGTCACCACCGGCAAGCCCGGCTACGACACCTGGAACGGCCAGATGGTCATGAGCGAGAAGCTCACCGTCACCCGCATGAACGGCGAGACCGTCGGCTACGGCGGCGAGTACGACATCAAGGACGTCCCGCACGCCATCCGCCTCACCAACTCCGGTACCTTCGCCCACGGCAACTACTGGGGCGGCGACGCCTTCGGCAACTACAACGCCAGCCACGGCTGCATCGGCCTGCGCGACGTGCGCGGCGGCTACGACGGCTCCGTCCCGGGCGCCTGGTTCTTCAACCACTCGATGATCGGTGACGTGGTCGTCGTCAAGAACTCCCACGACGCCACGGTCGCCCCCGACAACGGGCTCAACGGCTGGAACATGTCGTGGGCCGACTGGAAGAAGTGAGCCCCGTCTGACGTAAGGGCCCGGTGCTGTGACCTACGGCACCGGGCCCATTGCCGTTAGTGGCCGTTAACCTGACCCCCATGACCGTCACTCTCGAAGTCGCCGAAGGCGTCGGCACCCTGCGGCTCGACCGGCCGCCGATGAACGCGCTGGACATCGCCACCCAGGACCGGCTGAAGGAGCTCGCCGAGGAGGCCACGGACCGCGACGACGTGCGCGCCGTGGTCATCTACGGCGGCGAGCGGGTGTTCGCGGCGGGCGCGGACATCAAGGAGATGCAGAACATGGACCACGCGGCGATGGTCCGGCGTTCCCGCGCGCTGCAGGACTCCTTCACCGCCGTCGCCCGCATCCCCAAGCCCGTCGTCGCGGCCATCACCGGCTACGCCCTCGGCGGCGGCTGCGAACTGGCCCTGTGCGCCGACTACCGCATCGCCGCCGACAACGCCAAGCTCGGCCAGCCCGAGATCCTGCTCGGCCTGATCCCGGGTGCCGGCGGCACCCAGCGGCTGCCCCGGCTGATCGGCCCCTCCAAGGCCAAGGACCTGATCTTCACGGGCCGTCAGGTCAAGGCCGACGAGGCCCTCGCCATCGGCCTGGTGGACCGCGTCGTACCGGCCGCCGAGGTGTACGAGCAGGCGCACGCCTGGGCCGCGAAGCTCGCCCAGGGCCCGGCCATCGCGCTGCGCGCTGCCAAGGAGTCGGTCGACACCGGCCTGGAGGCCGACATCGACACCGGGCTCGCCGTCGAACGGAACTGGTTCGCCGGTCTGTTCGCCACCGAGGACCGCGAGCGCGGCATGCGCAGCTTCGTGGAGGAGGGGCCCGGCAAGGCCAAGTTCGTCTGACCGTCAACCGCGTGCGCGCCCCGCCGACTGCGGTGGAGGGCCTTGCAATTGACGCGTCGTCTCATTCGGGTCCCTCGATGGGGCGGTTTATGGGAGCCTTAACGCAGCCTTAAGCCTGCCTTGTCGAGGGAGTCCGTCGATTGCCCGGAAGTGAGCCGTCGCCGCAGGTCAGCCGGGTTGATCCGGACATCGACATGCCTACGGCATATGCCGATCGGCAGGTGCGGGGCGGGGGCGTACGAGGGGCGTATTCCGCCGGAACGGCCCCCAAGACGGCTCCGGACGGCCATCATGGGGGCATGGCGGGGCTGGAGGGCATCGAACAGCCGCGGGGAGACAGCCGTGCGGCCGCGGCACGCTGGTCACCCGCGGTCGAGGACGAACAGGGACTCAAGGCGCTCGAACTGTTCGGAAACCCGACGGAGGCGGAGGTCCCGCTGCCGTCCCGCCCGGAGTCCGCGGCCACCGCCCGCCGGCTCGCCCAGGTCGTCGTCCTGCGCACCTGGCGGCTCACCCCCAAACTGGCCGAGGACGCCGTCCTGCTCGTGTCCGAACTCGTCGGCAACGCCGTGCGGCACACCGGCGCCCGCGTCTTCGGCCTGCGGATGCGCCGCCGCACCGGCTGGATCCGGATCGAGGTCCGCGACCCCTCGCGCGGGCTGCCCTGCCTGATGCCGGTCCAGGAGCTGGACGTCAGCGGACGCGGACTGTTCCTCGTCGACAAGCTCGCCGACCGCTGGGGCGTCGACCTGCTGCCGCGGGGCAAGACGACGTGGTTCGAGATGCGGGTCACCGACCGCTGAGGTTCGACGGACGTCGGGTGCGGCTCCGTCACGCCCGTGCGGCGGAGCCGCGCATCGATGCGGGCCCGCGTCCCTCCGGACGCTGCCGCACGACCCGGAGTCAGTGTAAATCGGGCTAATCGCCGGTTTTCTCCTGAACTCAGCCTTAAATGGTGCGGGTGACCCCCACTCACCGCCGTGATGTGCTGCGCGCCGGGGCCGGGCTCGTCGCCGGCGGCGCGCTCGCCGCCGGGTGCGGTACCGGCCAGGCCGCCGCCCCGCCCCCCGCCCAGGCCCCCACCTCCCCCTCCGTCCACCCCCCGGCGGCCCCCGCCCCGCGGGCCTACCCCGGCCACCCCGCCCAGATCACCCACGGCCCCCGCACCCGCCCCCAGGTGGCCCTCACCTTCCACGGCCAGGGGGACCCCGCCCTCGCCCGCGCCCTGCTCGACACCGCCGAACAGCGCGGTGCGCGGCTCACCGTGCTCGCCGTCGGCACCTGGCTGGACCAGCACCCGGACCTCGCCCGCCGCATCCTCGACGGCGGCCACGACCTCGGCAACCACACCCAGCGCCACATCGGCGTCAACACGCTGCCCGAGGCGGAGGCCCGCCGGGAGATCACCGACTGCGCCGAGCGGCTCAAGCGGCTCACCGGCTCCATCGGAACCTGGTTCCGCCCCTCCCGCGCCCCGGTCGCCTCCCCGCTCGTCGCCCGGCTGGCCCGCGCCGCCGGCTACCCGCACGTGCTGTCGTACGACGTCGACTCGCTCGACTACACCCGCCCCGGCGCCGCCGCCGTCACCCGCGAGATCCTCGCCGGCGTCCGCAACGGCTCGGTGGTGAGCCTGCACTTCGGATACCCGGACACGCTCACCGCCCTCCCCGACGTCCTGACCGAACTCGACCGCCGCGGACTGCGCGCGGTCACCACCACGGAGCTGCTGAGCTGATGCGAACCACGAAAGCCGCCCGCCTGCTGGCCGCCGGTGCCGCCGTCACCGCCCTGACGCTGCTCTCCGCGTGCGGCGGCGGGTCCCGCGACCACGCGGACGAGCCCGCCGTCAGCAAGGCGCCGGTCCAGCCGCAGGTGAGGAAGCCGCTGGTCGACGTGTTGCCCGGGATGCCACCGGTGGACGACCCGGCCGACCTCTACGCCGCCGACCGGCCGAACCGGCTCTCGCCCGTGGTCAAGGACTTCCCCTCCCGCGTGTACGTCCCCAACACCAACTCCGACACCGTCACCGTCATCGACCCCGCCACCTACCGGATCGTCGAGACCATCCCGGTCGGCCGCCAGCCACAGCACGTCGTGCCGTCCTGGGACCTGAAGACCCTCTGGGTCAACAACGACCTCGGCAACAGCCTCACCCCGATCGACCCGCGGACCGGCCGGGCCGGCAAGCCGGTCGCCGTGCACGACCCGTACAACCTGTACTTCACGCCCGACGGCAAGTACGCCGTCGTCATGGCCTCCATGGACCGCCAACTCGTCTTCCGCGACGCGCACACCATGAAGGTCGTCAAGGCCGTCCCGGTGACCTGCTACGGCGTCAACCACGCCGACTTCTCCATCGACGGCCGCTACTTCATCGTCTCCTGCGAGTTCAGCGGCGAGATCCTCAAGGTCGACACGGCGCGGATGAAGGTCGTCGCCCAGGAGAAGCTGCCGTTCCACGGCGCCATGCCGCAGGACGTCAAGATCTCACCGGACGGCAAGCTGTTCTACATCGCCGACATGATGGCCAACGGCCTGTGGATCCTCGACGGCGACAAGTTCACCCCGCCCCGGTTCCTCGCCACCGGCAAGGGCGCCCACGGCCTCTACGTCAGCCGCGACTCCCGCGAGATGTACGTCTCCAACCGGGGCGAGGGCACCATCTCCATCTTCGACTTCACCCGCAACCGGCTCACCAAGAAGTGGCGCCTGCCCGGCGGCGGCAGCCCCGACATGGGCGGGGTCTCCGCCGACGGCAAGGTCCTGTGGCTGTCCGGCCGGTACAACTCCGAGGTGTACGCCATCGACACCCGCACCGGCGCCGAGCTGGCCCGCGTCAAGGTCGGCAGCGGTCCGCACGGCCTCGCCGTCTACCCCCAGCCGGGCCGCTACTCACTGGGGCACACCGGCATCTTCCGCTGAAGCAGCAGTTCCGCACCCACCGGACGGTACCCGGCGGCCTGGAACGCCCGCAGGCTACGGGCGTTCCCCGGGGCGACCTGCGCCCACAGCGGCTCCGCGGCGAGTTGCCGGGCGGCGGTCACCAGCAGCCGCCCGAGCCCCCGGTGCCGGGCGCCCTCGGCCACCTCGACCGACACCTCCAGCCGCCCGGCGACCCCGCGCCCCATGACCAGCACCCCGCCGTCGGCCACCCAGGCCCGCACCTCGTCCCGGCGCCCGTGGGCGTACCGGATCCGGGGGTGGCCGGCGTCCTCGATCTCCGTCAGCGCGAGCGGGGGCTCACCCGGCAGCGGGTCGCCCACCAGCACCGCGTCGACGGTCTCGGCCCGGCGTCCGGTCCGGTCCATGAGGGCGGTCAGGAAGCGCGGGTTCATCGTGGCCGCCAGGGGATCGCAGTCCAGGCCGCGCAGCGTCTCGTGCACCCACTCCGGGTCCTCGTCGGTGAAGACCACCGAGTGCGCGGTGAAGGACAGCACCCCGGCGTCCCGCGGTGAGGGCTGCGCCACGACCGTCGTACCGCCGTCCGCCGGCGGGAACACGCCGGCCGCCACCGCGTCGAGAATGTCCCGCAAGGTCTCCAAGTCCCGCTCCTTGAGTCTCCACCCACTGGAAGGCCCAGACTCGCAGACATGATCGAAGACGGCACCGGACTTCTCACCATCGGCGAGCTCGCCCGCGCCACCGGACTGAGCGTGCGCACCATCCGCTACTGGTCCGACGCGGGTGTGCTCAGCCCGGTGACCCGGTCGTCCGGCGGCTACCGGCTCTACGACGCCGGCGGCGTGGCCCGCCTGGAGCTGATCCGCACCCTGCGCGAACTGGGCCTCGGCCTGGCGGACGTGCGCGGGGTGCTGGCCGGCGAGCGGACCGTGGCCCAGGTCGCGGCCACGCATGTCGCGGCGCTGGACGCGCAGATCCGGTCGCTCATGGTGACCCGTGCGGTGCTGTCCACCGTGGCGCGACGCGGTTCGACCGCAGAGGAGATGGCACTCGTGAACAAGCTGGCGCGACTGTCCGCCGCCGAACGGCAGCGGATCATGGAGGAGTTCGTGGCGGAGACGCTGCACGGGCTCGACACCGTGGACCCGGACATCCAGGAGCGGATGCGGCGCACCGCCGTCCACCTGGCGGAGGACCCCACGCCCGAGGAGGCCGACGCCTGGGTGGAGCTGGCCGAGATGCTCCAGGACCCCGGGTTCCGCGCGCAGATGCGCCGGGCCGTCGAGTTCAACGCGGCCGACCGGCGGCCCGGTGAGCCGCGCGGGCGGGCGCTGTGGTTCGCCAAGCGGCTCGTGGACCTGGTGGCGCCGGTCCGTGAGGGCGGCGTCGACCCCACCGGGCCCGGGGCGGAGGAGGTGCTGGAGGAACTGTTCGGCGACGCCGACCGGGGCGACGTACTGGACCGCATGACGGCCGGCTTCGACGATCGCGTGGCCCGCTACCGGGAACTGCTCGCCGTGGTGAACCGGCAGCCCGCGCCACCGCACGCCGAGGACTTCGCCTGGGTGGTCGCCGCACTCCGCGCTCGTGCGGGCCGTTAATCTGACCAGCGTCAGTACGCCAGCACGGCATGAGAAACACGACCAAAAGGGGCGGATCGGTGGCGGACATCGAGGAAGCACGCAAGCAGTTCCAGCGGATCGACGCGGACGGTGACGGATTCATCACCGCAGCGGAGTTCAAGTCCGCCCTCGCGCAGCAGGGTGACTGGAACGTCACCGAGACGGTCGCGGAGGCCGTCATCAAGACCCGTGACCTCAACGGCGACAAGGTGCTGTCGTTCGACGAGTTCTGGGCCTACCTGAGCAAGTGACCCGCCGGCGACAGGGGGTGCCCGCCCCGAGCGGTCCGGGCACCCCCTTCGTCATGCCGTCGTGCCGTCACGCCGCGCGCCGGATCCGCACGCTCCAGCACCCCTCGTCGTGCCGCTCCAGCGTCAACGGCAGATCGAAGCACTTGCCGACCTGGTCACCGGTGAGCACCGACGCGACCGGCCCCGAGGCCAGCACCCGTCCGTCGCGCAGCAGCACGGCGTGCGTGGTGCCCGCCGGCAGCTCCTCCAGATGGTGGGTGACCAGCACCGTCGCCAGCGCCGGATGAGCCGTCCGCAACTCCTCCAGCGCATCGATCAGTTGTTCCCGGCCGGGCAGGTCCAGGCCGGTCGCCGGCTCGTCCAGGAGCAGCAGCCGCGGCTCGGGCATCAGTGCCCGCGCGATCAGCGTCCGGCCGCGCTGTCCCTGTGAGAGCGTCGGCCACCGGGCGTCCCGCAGCGCCCCCAGCCCCAGCGTGGCCAGCAGTGCCTCGGCCCGCTCCGGCTGCTCCGGGGTGGGCCGCCACCGGGGGAGTAGCTCGACCGAGTTCGTCGCCCCCGTGAGCACCACGTCCCGTACCCGCAGCGGCGAGGTCAGCGGATGGCGCGGGTCGACGTGCCCGACCAGGGCCCGCAGCTCACGCAGGTCCACCCGGCCCAGCCGGTGCCCGAGCACCCGCACCGTGCCCCGGGTCGGATGGACCACCGCGCCGAGCAGCCCCAGCAGGGTCGACTTGCCCGCGCCGTTGGCGCCGAGCAGCGCCCAGTGCTCACCGGCCCGGACGGTCAGGGAGACCTCCTGGGGTGACCGGTGGACGGGGCGTGGACATCGTCCTGGACGCGGTCGGCGGTCCCGGCTTCGCCGCGCTCGGTGACGCGGTCGCCCCCGACGGCACCCTGGTCAGCTACGGCCGGCTCGACGAGCAGCCCATCCTGCTGCCCCGGCGGTGGCCGCTCACTGTCCACGGGTACGCGAACCTCGTGATCACCGGCGATCCGGGGGGCCGCCACCGCGCCGCCCACCACCTCGGCTCCGACCTTGCCGACGGCACCCTGCGCTCGGTGATCGCCGAGGTCTTCTACGGCCTGGACCGGATCACGGACGCCCACCGGCTGATGGAGTCCAGCGAGCACACGGGAAAGATCGTGGTACGGATCTGAGCGCGCCGCGCGCCGGCCGGGCGGCGTCACCGATTCGGCGCACGGCGCGGAATAGTCCGGCGTTCAGCGAGGTTGACGCGGGAACATCTGCATGCACATGCATAGATCATCCGGAGGGTCAGCCATGAAGATCGGCATCATCGGCGCGGGGAACATCGGCGGCAACCTCACCCGGCGGCTCACCGCCCTCGGCCATGACGTGTCCGTCGCCAACTCCCGGGGCCCCGAGACGCTCCGTGACCTCGCGCAGGAGACCGGCGCCACCCCTGTCCGGGCCGAGGACGCGGCCAAGGGCGCCCAGGTCGTGGTCGTCACCGTGCCGCTGAAGACGGTCCCGGACCTGCCTGCCGGCCTGCTGGACGGCGCGGCGGAGGACGTCGCGGTGATCGACACCGGAAACTACTACCCGCAGCAGCGGGACGGCCGGATCGCGGCCATCGAGGACGAGGGCCTCACCGAGAGCCGCTGGACCGAGCAGCACCTCGGCCACCCGGTGATCAAGGCCTTCAACGGCACCTACGCCCAGGACATCCTGGACCGGCCCCGCCCCGCAGGCGATCCCGAGCGCATGGCCCTCCCGGTCGCCGGCGACGACGAGGCGGCCAAGCGGATCGTCCGCGACCTGATCGACGAACTCGGCTTCGACACGGTCGACGCCGGCACCATCGCCGACTCCTGGCGCCAGCAGCCCGGCACCCCGGTCTACGGCCTCCGCGCCGGCACGGAGGCGGTACGCAAGGCCCTCACCGAGGCCTCCCCGGAACGCCCGGCGGACTTCCGGGGCTGACCCCGGCGAGGTGAGCGGGGCCATGAGCCCGTCACGCGCTCGTGGCCCACTCCTTCAGTGCCGCCTTGCTCGCGAAGTTCACCACGTCCTTGTCGTGGGGTTCGCTGGTGTACTGGTGGAACCGCCACTTGGCCTGGATGCGGGGCTTGCCGGCGGTGACGTAGTCGGCGATCCACAGCCCGTCTCCGGCGTAGGAGGTGGTGTCGACGTTCAGCCAGAAGTGGCGGTTGCAGTAGAGCACCACCCGGTTGTCCGGCCGTAGTTCCTTCAGTTTGCGGATGAAGCGGTCCTTCTCCGCGTTGCTCGCGTGGGTGCCGTCGCCGGTGGTCTCCCAGTCGACGGCGAGGAGGTCGCCACGGCGGTCCGGGGCGTGGCTGAGGAAGTACTCGGCCTGGGCGGTCAGGTTCCCGGGCCACAGGAAGTGGTAGAAGCCGACGACCAGGCCCGCGTCGCGCCCGTGTTTGGTCTGGGCCGCGAGTCTGGGGTTGACGTACGAACGGCCTTCCGTCGCCTTGATGAAGACGAAGGACAGACCGTTCGTCGCGTAGGAGGAGGACTGGTAGGCGCTCACGTCGATGCCATGCAGCATGTGAAGGTTGTCCCCCGTGAGCGCCGTTGTGGAACCTCAGCTTCGGGTGGTCACCGAACTCAGGACCGAGGCGGACTTCGCCGACCAGTCCGAGGTGATCAGGCTGGCGTGGTTCCTGGCCAAAAGATCCAGGCGTGCGGCGACTTCCGCGTCCGTCGGGTTGGTGGAGGAGATCGCCGGTGACACGTTGTGGGCGTCCGTGGTGATCAGGATGTAGTGGTTCGCGGAGTAGAACGAGGTGTCGTAGCCGTTGTTGACGTACGTGGCCGCGTCACCGTCGAAGAACACGAACCAGGGGCGGATCGAGGCGTCGTAGCGGCTGGTGCGCGGGTCGCCGTTCGCGGCGCCGAGGACGACCGGGAAGGCCTGGGCCGCCGAGATGTTGCCGGCCGCCTTCAGGTCGCGCAGGTGGTCGCCGTACTCCTCGTCCGTCCAGTAGCTGTCGAACGGGTTGGACTGCTCCACCGTGCCCGGGATCAGGTCGAAGACGAACTTGCCCTTGAGGGAGTCCCGGGCGGGCCAGGCGTTGGCCTTCGCCGCCGCGTCCAGGGTGCCGTACGTCCCGCCGAGCAGATCGGCCGGCTTGTAGACACTGCTGCCCAGCTTCTGCGCGACGAGCGTGTCGAACTCGTCCGGTCCGAGGCCCGCCTTGTCGTTGAAGCCGACCTTCATCTCGACCTTGACCACGATCGGCGGGTGGTCGGGGTGGAGCTGGTTCCAGGCGGCCATGTTGTCCAGGCAGCCGCCGAGGTCCTGGTTGCGGCTCTTGCTGTACAGCTCGCTCGGGGTCTTCGCCGCCTCGCAGTTGTTGTCGTTGCCCAGCGGGTTGCTGTGGCTGACGCGCCAGCGGTGGGTGATGCTGTCGACGTAGACGTCCAGCTCCAGCAGTGAGGCGCCGGAGTCCAACGCCTGTGCGAAGTACGTGTACTTGGCCTTGTCGTACGCGTTGTGCGTGCCGATGGCCGTCGTCTCGGAGAACTTCGGCGACGCCGCGTGGGCGTTGCCCGGCACCATCACCAACACAGCCGCGGCACCCACGAGCACCGCCGGCCGTCTCAATCCACGCATGCGCCAACTTCCCTTGGTCGGAGGAGAATTGGCGGCAGCGTAGGCAGGTGCGGTTATCGCACGGTAGCCCCACGGGGAACATCGGCCGCGAGGGCGGGCGCAGGCTCCTGATCCGGCCGATCTCATGGACCGAGGCTTGACCAGCTCTTGGCATGTACATGACTATCAGGGGGAGGTGGCGCGGCTCCCCAGGCCCGGCCCTCACCTTCCGTTTCCTCACCCCACAAGGAGACACAGTGCGAGCACCACGAAGAGTCACCCTGACGGGCCTCGCGCTCGCCACGACCGCCGCCGGCCTCGCCGCGCTGCCCCCGAGCGCCGAAGCGGCCTCCCCGCGCCCCGCCACCGCCGCCCTGACCGCGGCCGCGCCCGACATCGACGTCACCAGGGTCCAGGCGCACCTCGGCGAACTGGGCGCCATAGCGAGCCGCAACGGCGGCAACCGCAGGTCGACCGGCCAGGGCTACCGCGACTCGGTCGCCTATGTGAAGGGCAGGCTCCAGGCGGCCGGTTACACCGTCACCGAGCAGGCGTGCACCTCCGGTTGCACCCGCGGCGCCGGACCCAACCTGATCGCCGAGTGGCCCTACGGCGACGCGTCGAAGGTGTACATGTTCGGCTCACACCTCGACGGCGTCTCCGCCGGACCCGGCATCAACGACAACGGCTCCGGCAGCGCGACCCTCCTGGAGGTCGCGCTGAAACTGGCCGAGACCCGCCCCTCGATGGCGGCCCGCGTCCGCTTCGGCTGGTGGACGGACGAGGAGCAGGGTCTCAACGGCTCGGACTTCTACGTCCGTTCCCTGACCTCCGCCCAGCGTTCGGCGATCAAGGCGTACTACAACTTCGACATGGTCGCCTCGCCCAACGGCGGTTACTTCATCAACCACATCAACTCCACCGCCGCCGCGCCGATGAAGGCGTACTGGGACTCGCTGAACCTGCGGCCGGAGGAGAACACCGAGGGCGCGGGCCGCTCCGACGACTACTCCTTCGAGGCCTACGGCATCGCGACGTCCGGTTACGCCATGGGCGCGAGCGCCCGCAAGACCTCGGCGCAGGCGGCCAAATGGGGCGGCACGGCGGGCGCCGCGTACGACCGCTGCTACCACTCCTCCTGCGACACCACCGCCAACGTCAACGTCACCGGCCTGAACCGCAGCGCCGACGGTGTCGCCTACACGCTGTGGAAGCAGGCGGTCTCGGCCACCGTCCCCGCCCGGACACCACGCTGACGACCGGCCGACCCGCCCACGAGACGGCGAAGGGGAGGCGGATCCTCGGGATCCGCCTCCCCTCCCGGGGCCCGGCCGGGCTAGCACTCGATGATGTTCACCGCGAGCCCGCCCCGCGCCGTCTCCTTGTACTTGACGCTCATGTCCGCGCCGGTGTCCTTCATGGTCTTGATGACCTTGTCCAGGGACACCTTGTGGGAGCCGTCGCCGCGCATCGCCATCTTGGCGGCCGTGACGGCCTTCACCGCGGCCATGCCGTTGCGCTCGATGCACGGGATCTGCACCAGGCCGCCCACCGGGTCGCAGGTCAGGCCGAGGTTGTGCTCCATGCCGATCTCGGCCGCGTTCTCCACCTGCTCGGGGGAGCCGCCGAGCACCTCGGCGAGCGCGCCCGCCGCCATGGAGCAGGCGGAGCCCACCTCGCCCTGGCAGCCGACCTCGGCGCCGGAGATGGAGGCGTTCTCCTTGAAGAGCATGCCGATCGCGCCCGCCGCCAGCAGGAACCGCACGACCCCGTCCTCGTCGGCGCCCGGCACGAAGTTGATGTAGTAGTGCAGGACCGCCGGGATGATGCCGGCCGCGCCGTTCGTGGGGGCGGTCACGACCCGGCCGCCCGCCGCGTTCTCCTCGTTCACCGCCATCGCGTAGAGCGTGATCCACTCCATGGCGTGCGCCAGCGGGTCGCCCTCGGCGCGGAGCTGGCGGGCCGAGACGGCCGCGCGGCGGCGGACCTTCAGACCGCCGGGCAGGATGCCCTCGCGGGACATGCCGCGCTCCACGCACGCGCGCATCACCCGCCAGATCTCCAGCAGGCCCGCGCGGATCTCCTCCTCGGAGCGCCACGCCCGCTCGTTCTCCAGCATCAGCGAGGAGATCGACAGGCCCGTCTCCTTCGTCAGGCGCAGCAGCTCGTCGCCCGTGCGGAACGGGTACTTCAGGACCGTGTCGTCCAGCTTGATCCGGTCCGCGCCCACCGCGTCCTCGTCGACGACGAAACCGCCGCCCACCGAGTAGTACGTCTTGGTGAGCAGTTCCTCGCCGTCGGCGTCGTAGGCCCACAGCGTCATGCCGTTGGCGTGGTACGGCAGGGCCTTGCGGCGGTGCAGCACGAGGTCCCGGTCGAAGTCGAAGGCGATCTCGTGCTCGCCCAGGAGCCGGATCCGCCCCTCCGACCTGATCGCCTCCACGCGCGCGTCCGCCGTCTCCACGTCCACCGTGCGCGGCGAGTCGCCGGTCAGGCCGAGCAGGACGGCCTTCGGGGTGCCGTGGCCGTGGCCGGTCGCGCCCAGGGAGCCGTACAGCTCCGTGCGGACGGCGGCGGCCCGCTCCAGGAGGCCTTCGTTGCGCAGGCGGCGGGCGAACATCCGCGCCGCGCGCATCGGGCCGACCGTGTGGGAGCTGGACGGGCCGATGCCGATCGAGAACAGGTCGAAGACCGAGATGGCCACGGTCACTCCTCAAGACAGCAGGGGGGTGGTGGGGCACCCTCCGCGGGTGCCCCACCGGGGACTTACTTGTTCAGGCCCGGGTACAGCGGGTGCTTGTCGGCGAGCGCCTTCACGCGCGCCTTCAGGGCCTCGGCGTCGTAGGACGGCTTCAGCGCCTCGGCGATCACGTCCGCGACCTCGGCGAAGTCCTCGGCCGTGAAGCCGCGGGTCGCCAGGGCCGGCGTACCGATGCGCAGACCCGAGGTGACCATCGGCGGCCGCGGGTCGTTCGGGACGGCGTTGCGGTTGACCGTGATGCCGACCTCGTGGAGCCGGTCCTCGGCCTGCTGCCCGTCCAGCTCGGACGCGCGCAGGTCCACCAGGATCAGGTGCACGTCCGTGCCGCCGGACAGCACGTTCACGCCGGCCTCGCGGGCGTCCGGGGCGGTCAGGCGCTCGGCGAGGATGCGGGCACCTTCCACCGTACGACGCTGGCGCTCCTTGAAGTCCTCCGAGGCCGCGACCTTGAAGGACACCGCCTTGGCCGCGATCACGTGCTCCAGGGGACCGCCCTGGAAGCCCGGGAAGACGGACGAGTTCAGCTTCTTCGCGAAGTCCTTCTTGGCGAGGATGATGCCGCCGCGGGGACCGCCCAGCGTCTTGTGGGTGGTGGAGGTGACCACGTCGGCGTACGGCACCGGGTTGGCGTGCAGACCGGCCGCGACCAGGCCCGCGAAGTGCGCCATGTCGACCCACAGGTACGCGCCCGCCTCGTCGGCGATCCGGCGGAACTCGGCGAAGTCGAGCTGCCGCGGGTACGCCGACCAGCCCGCGATGATCACCTTGGGGCGGTGCTCCTTGGCGAGCCGCTCGACCTCGGCCATGTCGACCAGGCCGGTCTCGGCGTCCACGTGGTAGGCGACCACGTCGAACTGCTTGCCGGAGAAGTTCAGCCGCATCCCGTGGGTGAGGTGGCCGCCGTGCGCCAGGTCCAGGCCGAGAATGGTGTCCCCGGGCTGGGCCAGCGCGAACAGGGCCGCCTGGTTCGCGGAGGCGCCGGAGTGGGGCTGCACGTTGGCGTACTCGGCGCCGAACAGCTCCTTGACCCGGTCGATGGCGATCTGCTCGGCGACGTCGACGTGCTCGCAGCCGCCGTAGTAGCGTCGGCCCGGGTAGCCCTCGGCGTACTTGTTGGTCAGGACCGAGCCCTGCGCCTCCATCACCGCGAGCGGCGCGAAGTTCTCGGAGGCGATCATCTCCAGGGTCGACTGCTGGCGGACCAGCTCGGCGTCGACCGCGGCGGCGATCTCCGGGTCCAGCTCGTGCAGGGGCGTGTTCAGGACAGTCATACGGCTACGACTCCTCAGCCGGCGGAAAAGGCGGTGTACTCGTCGGCGGAGAGCAGGTCGGCCGGCTCCTCCGCGACGCGTACCTTGAACAGCCAGCCACCCTCGAAGGGGGCGGAGTTCACCAGCGACGGGTCGTTGACGACGTCCTCGTTGACCTCGGTGACCTCACCGGTGACCGGCGAGTACAGGTCGGACACCGACTTCGTCGACTCCAGCTCGCCGCAGGTCTCGCCCGCGGACACCGTGGAGCCGACCTCGGGGAGCTGGACGAAGACGACGTCACCGAGCGCGTTGGCGGCGTGCTCCGTGATGCCGACCGTCGCGACGCCGTCCTCGGCGGCCGACAGCCACTCGTGCTCCTTGCTGTAGCGCAGCTGCTGGGGGTTGCTCATGGCCTGAATTCTCCTGTACACGCGAGGGTGCTGATGACGGGGTGACTATGGAAACCGCTGGTGAGCGGGCGAATGTGCGCAGCGTCACGCCCCGGCCACGGGACCGGGGTCCCCGGGAGGCGCGACCGCGCCCAGTGTCTACTTCTGGCGCTTGTAGAACGGCAGCGCCACGACCTGGTACGGCTCGTGGGTGCCCCGGATGTCCACGGCGACGCCCTCGGTGCCGGGCGCCGCGTGCGCCGCGTCGACGTAGGCCATGGCGATCGGCTTGCCCAGGGTGGGGGAGGGGGCACCGGAGGTGACCTCGCCGACCACCTCGCCGCCGGCGACGACGGCGTAACCGGCGCGCGGCACCCGGCGGCCCTCGGCGACCAGGCCGACCAGGACCCGCGGCGGGTTCTCCTGGGCCCGGGCGGCGGCCTCGGCGAGCGCCTCGCGCCCGACGAAGTCGCCCTCCTTCTCGAACTTGACCACGCGGCCGAGCCCGGCGTCGAACGGGGTGAGGGAGGTGGTCAGCTCGTGCCCGTACAGCGGCATGCCCGCCTCCAGGCGCAGCGTGTCCCGGCAGGACAGCCCGCACGGGACCAGCCCGGCGCCCTCGCCCGCCTTGGTCAGCGCCTGCCACAGCTCGACGGCGTGCTCCGGCCTGACGAACAGCTCGAAGCCGTCCTCACCGGTGTAGCCCGTGCGGGCGATCAGCGCCGGGACGCCGGCGACCGTGCCGGGCAGGCCGGCGTAGTACTTCAGGCCGTCGAGGTCGGCGTCGGTGAGGGACTTCAGGATGCCGGGGGACTCCGGGCCCTGCACGGCGATCAGCGCGTACGCGTCCCGGTCGTCCCGGACCTCGGCGTCGAAGCCCTCGGCGCGCTCGGTCAGCGCGTCCAGCACGACCTGGGCGTTGGAGGCGTTGGCCACGACCATGTACTCGGTCTCGGCCAGCCGGTAGACGATCAGGTCGTCCAGGATGCCGCCGTCGGCCTGGCAGATCATCGTGTAGCGGGCGCGGCCGACGCCGACGGAGGCGATGTTGCCGACCAGGGCGTGGTTCAGGAACGCGGCGGCCTGGTCGCCGGTGACGGTGATCTCGCCCATGTGGGAGAGGTCGAAGAGACCGGCCCTGGTCCGCACGGCGAGGTGCTCGTCGCGCTCGGAGCCGTAGCGCAGGGGCATGTCCCAGCCGGCGAAGTCGGTCATCGTCGCACCGAGCGCGCGATGCACGGCATCGAGCGCGGTGTGGCGGAGTTCAGTGCTGCTCATCGGACGGTCGTCTCCCAAGGCGAGCGGACAGGCGAGGAACGTTCCTCCCCATCTGTCATCGGAACCTGAGAGGTTCGCCACGACCGCCACAGGGACGATCGGGGCTTGCACCTTGGGTGGAGCCACTGACACAGCGGCCCGCTTTTCAGATGTGCCTCGCCCGCGCGGTAACGGGGCCTGAGAGATTCAAGGGAGGGACTTGCTCCTTCGGCGTCCCAGCCCGGGGCTGGGAACTCTCCCGCGCGGATTCAAGCGGCCGGTATGCAGTTGGCGGGCACATCATTGCACGCCGCTCCCCGGCCATCCAGAGCGTGCTCCTTGTGACCGAGCTGTGGCAGAACGCACATGAACCTCCTACCGTTGCCCATTACCTTCTCTTTACATACAACGGGCATGGGGATGACCGAGCCCACAGGGGAGGACGATCACGGTGAACAGGACATCGGCCTACGCCACCGACGCCGGCATCGCGGTGCCCGGACAGCCCTCCGCCCTGGCCCGCGGGCGCCGCGCGGACCGCCCCGCCCCGGTCGTCCGCGACCTGCGCGACCGCGCGGGCCGCAGCCCGCACGCCCTGCTCTTCGGCCCCCGCGACCTGGTGGTGATCACCGGTCTGCCCGGCAGCGGCAAGTCCACCTTGATGCACCGCGCGGTCACCGGCCACCGCGTCGACTCCCAGGACACCCGCGACCGCTGGGACGCCCGCGTCCCCCGCCACGTCCCCTACGCGCTCTACCGCCCGCTGGTCCGCCTCGCCCACTACGCCGGGCTGCGCCGGGCGCTGCGCACCGGCGAGGGCGTCGTCGTGCACGACTGCGGCACCCAGCCCTGGGTGCGCGCCTGGCTGGCCCGCGAGGCCCGGCGCCGCGGCGCCACCCTGCACCTGCTCCTCCTCGACGTCAGCCCCGAGACGGCCCGGGCGGGCCAGCGCGAGCGCGGCCGGGGCGTCTCCCGCTACGCCTTCCGCCGGCACCGCCGTACCACGGGACGGCTGCTGCGCGCGGTGGAGAAGGGGGAGCTGCCCGCCGGCTGCGGCGCGGCGGTGCTGCTGGACCGGGACGCGGCGGACGTCCTGAGCCGGGTCGGCTTCGCACGGTGAGGCACCGTCACGGCCACCCGCTAGCCTTCTTGCTCACAGCAGTGGTTACCAGCAGGCGGTAGGCAGATGGACTTCCCGGCGGACATTCCCGCGGACTTCCCGGCACAGGCGCACCCCCACCCGCACGGCGGATGGCCCGGCAACGAACTGGAGGAGGTGCTGTCGGCCTCCCTGGGCATCCCCTCGGCGGGCGGCCGGATCATCGAGGTCCTCGGCCGCAGCTTCCTGTGGATACCGCTGCCCAACGGCGGGGGACCGCACAGCGGCCCGCTGGACCTGCCGACGATGGACATCGACGGCCAGGTGTACGTCCCGGTGTTCAGCTCCGAGGAGCAGTTGCGCCAGGCGGCAGGTTCCCACATGTCGTACACCATCGCCCCGGCCGTGGAGTTCGCGCGCGGTCTGCCGCCGCAGGCGGGCATCGCGGTGAACCCGGGCGGTGTGGTCGGCATCCCGCTGCCGCCCGACGCCGTGGCCGAGCTGTGCCGCGCCGGCCGCACCCCGCTCGACGGCCCCGGCACCGGCGGCCGGGTCCGCCTCTTCGAGCCCGACTGGCAGGAGGACCCGGTCGACTTCCTCTCCGCGGCCTCCGCCGAGTTCGCGGGGACCGGCGTGGTCCTCACCGCCCGCCGCTGCCTGGCCGCCATCGAGACGGCCGACCCGGTGATGTTCGTGGGCGTGGAACTCTCCCAGTGGGAGGGCGACATCCGGGCCCTGCCCCTGGACGCCCTCGGCAGGGCCCTCGGCAAAGTCCCGGTCAAATGGCCGGTCAACCTGGTCCTCATGGACGTGGCCGAGGACCCGGTCTCCGACTGGCTGAAGACGAACGTCCGGCCCTTCTACCAGTACGGCCACTAGAACCCGGCCCAGGTGCAGCCGACGCAGGGGGCGCGGGGAACTGCGCGAGAACCCACCACCACCCGCACCCGCGCACGAACAGAAGGCCCCGAGCCACTGGGCGCTTAAGCTGTCTCCAAACGCGGGGCACGGAGAAGAAGGGCCGGTACAACAGGTGAGCGCGAGCCACAGCGGCAGCGTCGAGCACATGCTGCGCCAGGTCACCCCCGGACGCTACGACGCCTACGAGGCCCTGCTCCGCGCCCTCGCCACCCCCTCCTCCGGCCAGATCTGGATGCTCCTGTGGCACGGCCAGGCCGGCTCCCCGGACGCCCAGTACGGGGACATGGAGGTGGACGGCTTCCACTACGCCCCCTGCGTCACCTCCGCCCAGGAGCTGTCGGCCAGCGGCTGGAACCGTTCGTACGAAGTGGTCGACGGCCTGGACGTGGCCCGCACCCTCTACCCCGACCACTTCGGCCTCTGGCTCAATCCGCACGCCCCGGGCGGCGGCGTCGGCATCCCCTGGCTGGACCTGCGCCGCATCGCCACCGGCCTGGACCGCCAGCCCGCCGGCCCGCTCCGCCTGTCGGAGCCCGGCATCGAGATCCCGCAGTTCTACGCCCTGCTCGCGCAGAACGCGCACCGCACCCCCGCGCTCCGCTCGCTGCGCCGCGCCTGGGTGCAGCCCGCGCTCGGGGCGCCGTATCTCGCCATCGGCCTGGACGTGTACGAGACCTCGCCCGCCGCGGTCGACTCGGTGCGCGCGATGATGCAGCAGTCCATCGGCGCCGTCCCGGAGGGGCTGCCGGTGTCGACGGTCGCGATGACCGACGGCTACGACCCGGTCGTGATGTGGATGCGGGCCAACGCGCGCCCCTTCTACGACCGCGAGGCGCACGCCCCCGCGCCGCAGCCCCAGCTTCAGGCTCCCGTCCCGCCGCAGGCCCCGGCCGGCGGGTACGGCTACCCACCGGTGCACGGCGGTTACTGACAACCAAGCGGAGTGGCACGTTCTTTGAGGCCGGGTCGCAGAATTCACACGGCCGACACACTTCTGCGCGCGTAGACATCGCCCGATCGTCCCGAAGCGCGTAGATTCGCCGTTCTGTCCCAACTGGCCCGCGTCCGATGGCCGTTACCCACTGATCGGATAACGGAATCCCCTGGACTGCATCACGGTTGCGCATACTTTCGCCGTCAGCTCTGGCGGGTGATCACAAAGACGCTGAAGACTCCCGACTCAGACATGAGGTCGAGACCTCATGCTCGATGGCAAGTCGACAAAGCCGCAATCCGCGGCAGCGCAGGCCGGTCACCACCGGCGAGAGGGGTCGCTCACCGTGACCGCACCGATCGAGACCACCGGGGCGGCAGCCGAGGCACAGCCGGAGGCTGTGCTGGAGGGTGCCGGTAAGGGGCAGATCGAGGGTCGTTCCCTGGGCCAGATCGCCTGGACCCGGTTCAAGAAGGACAAGGTCGCCGTCGCGGGCGGCGTCATCGTCGTCCTGCTGATCCTCGTCGCGATCCTCTCGCGCCCCATCCAGGCCGCGTTCGGGCTCGACCCCAACGCCTTCAACCAGGACCTGATCAGTCCGGACACCTCGCTGCCGAAGGGCAGTTTCGGCGGCATCAGCGCCGATCACCCGCTCGGTGTGGACCCGAAGTTCGGCCGGGACATCGCCACCCGCATCCTGGAGGGCTCCTGGGTGTCGCTGGTGGTCGCCTTCGGCGCCACCATCCTGTCCAACGTGATCGGCGCCATCATGGGCGTCATCGCGGGCTACTACGGCGGACGGGTGGACTCGATCATCAGCCGGCTGATGGACACGTTCCTCGCCTTCCCCCTCCTGCTGTTCGCCATCTCCATCTCCGCCACCCTCCAGGGCGGCGCGTTCGGCCTGGACGGACTGCCGCTCCACCTGAGCGTGCTGATCTTCGTCATCGGCTTCTTCAACTGGCCCTACCTGGGCCGGATCGTCCGAGGCCAGACCCTCGCCCTGCGCGAGCGCGAGTTCGTCGACGCCTCCCGGGGCATGGGCGCCAAGGCCCCGTACATCCTGTTCCGGGAGCTGATGCCCAACCTGGTCGGCCCGATCATCGTCTACTCGACGCTGCTCATCCCGACCAACATCCTCTTCGAGGCGTCCCTCAGCTTCCTCGGCGTCGGCATCCAGCCCCCGCAGGCGTCCTGGGGTGGCATGCTCCGTGAGGCGGTCAACTTCTACCAGGTCGACCCGATGTTCATGATCGTCCCTGGTCTCGCCATCTTCGTGACCGTCCTGGCGTTCAACCTGCTGGGTGACGGTCTCCGCGACGCTCTCGACCCGCGCAGCCGCTGACGCCTGCCGCGGAGAGCCCGAAAATTTTCCGATCAATGGAGGGGAAAGCGCCCATCATGCGAAGGTCAGCGCTGGCCGCGATCGCGGCCATCGGCTCCGCCAGCCTGCTTCTTGCAGGTTGCAGCAAGGCCGATGACAACAAGAACGAGAACGGCACCAAGTCGGCCGGGGCCAACGCCGCGACCAAGGGCGTCGTCAACGCGTCCGACAAGAAGGGCGGCACGCTCACCTACGAGCTGTCCGACGTCCCGGACTCGTTCGACCCGGGCAACACGTACTACGCGTACATGTACAACCTCAGCCGGCTGTGGGCCCGCCCGCTGATGACCTTCAAGCCCGGTCCCGGCGAAGAGGGCAACGCCCTGGTCCCGGACCTCGCCGCGAGCAAGGGCGTCCCGAGCGACGGCGGCAAGACCTGGACGTACAAGCTGCGTTCGGGCCTGAAGTACGAGGACGGCTCGCCGATCACCTCGAAGGACGTCAAGTACGCCGTCGAGCGCTCGAACTTCGCGCGTGACGTGCTCTCCCTCGGCCCGAACTACTTCCAGCAGTTCCTGGCCGGCGGCGACAAGTACAAGGGCCCGTACAAGGACAAGAGCGACAAGGGCCTGTCCTCCATCGCGACGCCGGACGACACCACGATCGTCTTCCACCTGAAGCAGGCCTTCCAGGAGTTCGACTACCTGGTCGCCGCCCCGCAGACGGCCCCGGTGCCCAAGGCGAAGGACACGGGCGTCGACTACGTCAAGCACATCGTCTCCTCGGGCTCGTACAAGTTCCAGAGCTACGCGGAGGGCCAGCAGGCCGTCCTCGTCCGCAACGAGAACTGGGACGCGAAGACCGACCCGCTGCGCAAGCAGCTGCCGGACAAGATCGTCGTCAAGCTGAAGGTCAACCCGGAGACGATCGACAAGGACGTCCTCGCCGGCAACGCGATCGACCTCGGCGGCACGGGTGTCCAGGCCGCCACGCAGGCGCAGGTCATCACCGACCCGTCGAAGAAGGCCAACACGGACAACACCTACGGTGGCCGTCTGGTCTACATGGCGATCAACACCAAGGTCGCGCCGTTCGACAAGGTCGAGTGCCGCAAGGCCGTCCAGTACGCGATCGACAAGGTCTCGGTGCAGACCGCCGAGGGCGGCCCGATCCGCGGTGAGATCGCCTCCACGGTCCTCCCGCCGGACATCCCGGGCTACGCCAAGTCCGACGTCTACGCCACCACGGGCAACAAGGGTGACGTCGCCAAGGCCAAGGACCAGCTGAAGGCCTGCGGCAAGTCCTCGATCTCGACGAACATCTCCGCCCGTTCGGACCGTCCGCAGGAGATCGACGCCGCCACGGCGATCATCAACTCGCTGAAGAAGGTCGGCATCAACGCCACCCTCAAGCAGTACCCGTCCGGTAAGTACTTCACCGACTACGCGGGCGTGCCGAAGTTCACCAAGAAGCAGAACATCGGCCTGGAGATGATGCAGTGGGGCGCCGACTGGCCCTCCGGCTACGGCTTCCTGCAGCAGATCCTGAACGGCAAGGCGATCAGCCAGTCCGGTAACACCAACCTGTCGCAGTACGACAACAAGGACGTCAACGCCCTGCTGTCCAAGGCGATCGGCACTCAGGACACCAACGAGCGCAACAGCCTCTACACGCAGATCGACAAGAAGGCCATGGACGACGCTGTCCTCGTCCCGCTGACCTACTTCAAGGTCCTGCTGGCCCGCCCGCAGAACTACACCAACCTGGTTTCCACGGCGGCCTTCAGCGGTCAGTACGACTACCTCAACATCGGCGTCGCGTCGAAGTAGCAGCCCCGGAAGGCAGGTGAAGGCATTGGTGCCCGCGGGCTTCGCGGCCCGCGGGCACCAGCGCCGGTCCCCGTGATCTCGTACATCCTCCGCCGGACGTTCGCGGCAGTGATCCTGCTGCTGGTCGTCTCCGCGGTCACCTTTGCCATCTTCTTCCTGCTGCCACGGCTCGCCGGCCAGACAGCGGATCAGTTGGCGCAGCAGTACATCGGCAAGAGCCCGTCGAAGGCGGACATCGCCGCGGTCAAGCACAACCTCGGTCTGGACCAGCCCGTCTACGTCCAGTACTGGCACTTCATCAAGGGGATCGTGGCCGGCGCCGACTACAACCTCGGGCCCACCACGGTGCACTGCGACGTGCCCTGCTTCGGCTACTCCTTCAAGGACCACGTCGCGGTCTGGCCGCAGCTCACCCAGCGCATTCCGATCACCCTCTCGCTCGCGGCGGGCGCCGCCGTACTGTGGCTCGTCTCGGGCGTGGTCATCGGTGTCATCTCCGCGCTGAAGCCGCGCTCGGTCTTCGACCGCACCTTCATGGGCATCGCACTCGCCGGTGTCTCGCTGCCCATGTTCTTCACGGGTAACCTGGCGATCCTGCTCTTCGTCTTCAACTGGCCGATCTTCGGACGCGACTACGTCCCGTTCACCGAGAACCCCGAGCAGTGGGCCAACACCCTCTTCCCCGCCTGGTGTTCGCTGGCGCTGCTCTACTCCGCCATCTACGCGCGGCTCACCCGCTCGGGCATGCTGGAGACGATGAACGAGGACTTCATCCGCACGGCCCGCGCCAAGGGCCTGCGCGAGCGCAACGTCGTTGTCCGGCACGGACTGCGCGCGGCCCTCACCCCGATCATCACCGTGTTCGGCATGGACCTCGGTCTGCTGCTCGGCGGCGCCGTGATCACCGAGAGTGTCTTCTCGCTGGGCGGCGTCGGTCAGTACGCGGTCCAGGGCATCACCGACAACGACCTGCCCAAGATCCTCGGCGTGACCCTGCTCGCCGCCTTCTTCGTCGTGATCGCAAATCTTGTGGTGGACGTGCTCTACGCCGCCGCCGACCCGCGGGTGAGGCTCTCGTGACCGAACTCTCCAAGACCGGCGCCGCGGTGGGCGAGCCCACCGAGTCCGGCAAGGCCCCCGAAGCCTTCCTGGAGGTCCGCGACCTCAAGGTGCACTTCCCGACCGACGACGGCCTGGTGAAGTCCGTCGACGGGCTCAGCTTCTCGCTGGAGAAGGGCAAGACCCTCGCCATCGTGGGCGAGTCCGGCTCCGGCAAGTCCGTCACCTCGCAGGCCATCATGGGCCTGCACCGGCTCGGCACCCGCGGCAAGAACGTGCAGATGTCCGGCGAGATCTGGCTGGACGGCAGGGAACTGGTCTCCGCCGCCCCGGACGAGGTGCGCAAGCTCCGCGGCCGCGAGATGGCGATGATCTTCCAGGACCCGCTGTCCGCGATGCACCCGTACTACAAGGTCGGCGACCAGATCGTCGAGGCCTACCGGGTGCACCACGACGTCAGCAAGAAGGTCGCCCGCGCGCGGGCCATCGAGATGCTCGACCGGGTCGGCATCCCGGAGCCGGCCAAGCGTGTCGACGGCTACCCGCACGAGTTCTCCGGCGGTATGCGCCAACGCGCCATGATCGCCATGGCGCTGGTGAACAACCCCGAACTGCTCATCGCGGACGAGCCGACCACCGCCCTCGACGTGACCGTCCAGGCGCAGATCCTCGACCTGATCCGTGACCTGCAGAAGGAGTTCGGCTCCGCGGTCATCATGATCACCCACGACCTCGGCGTGGTCGCCGAGATCGCCGACGACGTCCTCGTGATGTACGGCGGCCGGTGCGTGGAGCGCGGTCCGGCCGACGAGGTCTTCGAACAGCCGCAGCACCCCTACACCTGGGGCCTGCTCGGCTCGATGCCCCGCATCGACCGCGAGACCTCCGAACGGCTCATTCCGGTCAAGGGCTCGCCGCCGAGCCTCATCAACGTCCCCTCGGGCTGCGCCTTCCACCCCCGCTGCCCGTACGCGGACATCCCGAAGGGGAACGTCACCCGCACGGTGCGCCCCGAGCTGGAGCAGGTGAGCACCGGGCACTGGTCCGCCTGCCACCTCTCGGCCGAGGACCGTCAGCGGATCTGGACCGAAGAGATTGCGCCCAAGCTGTGAGTGAGACCAAGAAGACGGACACCGCCGCCGAGGCCGCGGTCCCGAAGCAGGCGTCGGCTCCCGAGGAGCGGGACGTGCTGCTCAAGGTCGAGGGGCTGACCAAGCACTTCCCGATCAAGAAGGGCATCCTGCAGCGCCAGGTCGGCGCCGTGAAGGCCGTCGACGGCATCGACTTCGAGGTGCGCAAGGGCGAGACCCTGGGCGTGGTCGGCGAGTCGGGCTGCGGCAAGTCGACCATGGGCCGGGTCATCACCCGCCTCCAGGACCCGACCGGCGGGAAGATCACCTTCGAGGGCCAGGACATCACGCGGCTGAGCACCGGGCAGATGCGTCCGCTGCGCCGCGACATCCAGATGATCTTCCAGGACCCGTACGGCTCCCTGAACCCCCGGCACACCATCGGCTCGATCGTCTCGGCGCCCTTCCGGCTCCAGGGCGTGGAGCCCGAGGGCGGGGTGAAGAAGGAGGTCCAGCGGCTCCTCGACCTGGTCGGCCTCAGCCCCGAGCACTACAACCGCTATCCGCACGAGTTCTCCGGCGGTCAGCGCCAGCGCATCGGCATCGCCCGCGCGCTCGCCCTGAAGCCGAAGCTCGTCGTGGCGGACGAGCCGGTCTCGGCGCTGGACGTGTCGATCCAGGCGCAGGTCGTGAACCTGATGGACGACCTCCAGCAGGAGCTGGGCCTGACCTACGTGATCATCGCCCACGACCTCTCGGTCGTCCGGCACGTCTCGGACCGCATCGCGGTGATGTACCTCGGCAAGATCGTGGAACTCGCCGACCGCACCTCGCTGTACGAGTCGCCGATGCACCCGTACACCAAGGCGCTGATGTCTGCCGTGCCGGTGCCGGATACGAAGCGCCGGGGCCAGAAGAGCGAGCGCATCCTGCTCCGCGGCGATGTGCCCTCGCCCATCGCCCCGCCCTCCGGCTGCCGCTTCCACACCCGGTGCTGGAAGGCGACGCAGATCTGCAAGACGACCGAGCCGCAGCTCGTGGAGCTGAGGCCGGGCCAGCGGGTCGCCTGCCACCACCCGGAGAACTTCGCCGACCAGGCCCCGCAGGACACGGTCCTGCTGACGGCGGCGAAGGAGGCCTCGGAGCTGGTACCGGACGCGGTGCTCTCCGAGGGTCCGGCCGAGAAGGAACCGGTGGCGGAGAAGGCGACGGCTGACGAGGAGACGGCCGCCGCCGAAGAGGCGGCGGTTTCCGAGGCGGCGACTTCTGAGGAGGCGGCGGTTTCCGAGAAGGAGACGGCAGCTTCTGAGAAGGAGGCGGCGGCTTCAGAGGAGGCGGCGGCCTCCGAGGAGAAGCCGGCGGTTTCTGAGGAGAAGCCGGCGGTTTCTGAGGAGAAGTCGGCTTCCGAGGAGGCGGCGGCTTCCGGTGTGAAGACCGGTCCCGGCGCGAAGGTCTCGGCCGGGAAGGCCGCGCCCGCGGCCGACGCTCCCGCCGAGGAGCCCACCGCCGACACCGGTGCCGCGGCCGACGCTCCCACGGAGGGCTCGGGCGACACCGAGGCCGTCGCCGAGGAGACCGGCCGTGAGGCCGAGGCCACCGGCAAGGCGTCCGGCGCCGACTCCCAGGAGTCAACCGACAAGTAGCACATGACAACTCAGTAAAGTCATGTACATGCCCGAACGGGAGAGTGCAGAGTCGTCCGTGTCCGACCACTGATCGGCACGCTCGAAAGGGACGACACATGACACTCTCCCGTTCGGCACGTCTGGGGGCTGTCGCCACCGCGGCAGCCTCCTTCTTCGTCATCGCCGCCTCCTCCGCGCCCACCCCCGGCGCCCCCGGCATCGGCGACCCTTACTTCCCCCGGCTGGGCAACGGCGGCTTCGACGCCCGCCATTACGGCCTGGACATCTCCTACGCCCCGGACACCGGCCGCCTGGACGGCCGTACGACCCTCACGGCCCGCGCCACCCAGAAGCTCTCCTCCTTCGACCTCGACCTCCAGCAGCTCGAGGTCACCGGTGTCCAGGTCGACGGCAGACCCGCGCGGTTCACCCGCGACGGCGACGAGATCACCGTCACCCCGCGCCACCCGCTCGCCCAGGGACGGGACTTCACCGTCTCCGTGACCTACGGCGGCATACCGCAGGCCCTCGGCGGGCCGATCGTCTTCGGCTCCGACTACGGGTGGATGAAGACCCCCGACGGCGTCTTCGTCGCCTGCGAACCCAACGCCGCCTCCACCTGGTTCCCGTCCAGCGACCACCCCGCCGACAAGGCCACCTACGACATCCGGATCAAGGCCCCCCGGGGTCTGACCGGCGTCTCCAACGGCCGGCTGGTGTCGACGTACGACAAGGGCGGCTCGACGTACACCCACTGGCGGGAGTCGAAGCCGATGGCGACCTACCTCGCCACCGCCACCATCGGGAAGTTCGACGTGCGCACCGGGCGCACCCCCGGCGGCATCCCCATCTACGTAGCCATCGACCCCGTGTTGAAGAACGGCAACAGCGTCGACGTGTACGCCGTCACGGCCGCCGCCACCGACTACTGGTCGCAGGTCTTCGGGCCCTACCCCTTCGAGGAGACCGGCGCGATCGTCGACGACATGCCGGAGGCGGGGTTCTCGCTGGAGGTGCAGAGCAAGCCCGCCTACTCGGCCGTGCGCAACGAGTCGACCATCGTGCACGAGCTGGCCCACCAGTGGTTCGGCGACTCGGTGAGCGTGGCCCGGTGGAAGGACATCTGGCTCAACGAGGGCTTCGCCACCTACGCCCAGTGGCTGTGGGCCGAGCACCAGGGCACCCGCAGCGCCCACGACTCCTTCCTGGCCGGCTACGACTCCCGCCCCGCCGACTCCGCCTTCTGGCAGATCAAGGTCGCCGACCCGCAACGGGACACGATGTTCGCCTCGGCCGTCTACCAGCGCGGCGCGATGACGCTCCAGATGCTGCGCGAGCGGATCGGTGACACGGCCTTCTTCAAGCTGCTGCCGGCCTGGACGAAGCTCCACCGGTACGGCAACGCGGACACCGCCGACTTCATCCGCCTCGCCGAGCGCGTCAGTGGCCGGCAGCTCGACGATCTCTTCGACACCTGGTTGTTCACCACAGGGAAACCCGCCCTGTGAGCCTGGCTTTGTAAGGTTCACGCACTCTGGCGGGTGAGAATGTCGGGGTGCAGCTCCAGCAACTCTTCAGTCCCTCCGTCCAGCACACGCTCGATGTGATCGGCATCTTCGTGTTCGCGATCTCCGGCGCCCTGCTGGCCGTGCGGAAGAACTTCGACGTCTTCGGCATCGCCGTCCTCGCCGAGGTCACCGCGCTGGGCGGCGGGCTGTTCCGCGACCTGGTGATCGGAGCCGTACCCCCGGCCGCCTTCACGGACCTGGGCTACTTCGTCACCCCACTGCTCGCCACGCTCGTCGTCTTCTTCCTGCATCCGCACGTGGAGCGCATCCAGGCGGCGGTGCTCGTCTTCGACGCGGCCGGCCTCGGCCTGTTCTGTGTCAGCGGTACGACGAAGGCGTACAGCTACGGTCTCGGCCTGACCGCGTCGGCGACGCTGGGCCTCGCCACCGCCGTGGGCGGCGGCGTGCTGCGGGACGTCCTGGCCAACGAGGTGCCCTCGCTGCTGCGCTGGGACCGCGACCTCTACGCGGTCCCGGCGATGGTCGGCGCCACGATGGTCGTCCTGTGCATCCGCTACGACGTCCTGACCCCGCTCACCAGCGGGCTCGCGGTGATCACGGCTTTCGTACTGCGCCTGCTCGCGATGCGGTACCACTGGCGAGCGCCGCGCGCGTGGAACCGCCGGTCGACGGTGACCGAGGAGTAGTCCCGGGAGCGGTCCCGGCGACGGAGGTGTCCCGCCCCTCGGCGTGGCTCTGGCCCATCTGGAGGGTCAGCCAGCGGAAGGCGGTGTCGACCTGCGGGCGCCACAGCGCCATGGTGTGCCCGCCCGCGCTGCGCGGCAGGAACACCACCCGCACCGTGGTCGGTGCCTTGGCGACGGCCTGCAGGGCCATGCCCGCCTGGTAGCCGTCGCCGGACTCGCCGGAGAGGTACAGCGCGATCCTGGGCGGCACGGCCGCCTGCCTGAGCAGGAGATAGGGGTTGTTCGCGGCGCGCAGGGCGGGGGTCTGGGCGGCGAGGGAGTCGCGTTCGCCGATCGGGTCGTTGTAGCCGGACATGCTCACCGCGGCCCGGTACCGGTCGGGGTGGGCCACGGCGAGCTTCACCGCGCAGTGCGCGCCCGCCGAGTACCCGGCCACCGCCCAGCCCCGGGGGGCCGGCTGGGCCCGGAAGTTGTCCATGACCATCTTCGGGACGTCGATGCTGAGCCAGGTGTCGGCGTTGACCTGTCCCGGGATGTTGGCGCAGCCCGTGTCCACGCCGGCCAGCAGGTTGGTGCGCGGGGCGACCAGGATGAACGGCGCCACCCGCCCGCTCCTCATCAGCGGCAGCAACTGCTCGTGCGCCTTGAGCGACCCGAACCACGCCTTCGCGGAACCGGGGTAGCCCGGCAGCAGTTCCACCACCGGGAACTTCTTGTTCCGGTAGGCCGGCTCGTCGTACTGCGGCGGCAGCCAGACGTAGACCTCGGCGTTCACGCCGGAGACCCGGCCCCTGAGCTGGGTGACGCGGACTCCGCCGGCCGCGCGCATGCCGGGTCCGTCGGCGGCCGCGAAGGTCTGTCGGACCTTGGGCAGCCGGGCCACCGTGATGCCGCCGGTGCCGTCCTTGCCGAGGTCGGCGGCCTGCTGGACGTGGTCGCCGGTGCCGAGCAGGTCGGCCCAGTTGTCGTAGAGGTCGTTCTGATTGTTGACCAGCACGAAGACCAGGGTGACGGCCGTGCCCTGGGCGAACAGCAGCATGAGGATCCGGGCCGTGATCCGCAGGGGTTTCGGCCCGCGCATCCGCGACCACAGGACGAGCGGCAGTATGAGGGCGACGACCGACAGCAGGATGGCCGTGCAGAGGAACGGGGTCCCGGTGAGGCTCATGTCCCCATAGAGGGGAATTCGGAGCGGCGGGTTGTGGACGAGTCCGGACACTTACCGAGAAATTGCCGGAACCTCACCCGGGAGCGGGAGCGGATCATCCGTTGATCACTTCACCCCAGGCCAAGAAAGCTACCGCTTAGTAGTTTCCTGCTGTACCGTTCAGCCATGCCAGAAGCAGCTTCCGCCCCATCCCCGACGCGGGCCCTGATCGGCGACAGCGAGTTCGACCGCGACACCGCGGTCACCCGGCGCGAGCCCGGCGTCTACGACATCGACCTCTCGGCCGGCTGGACCATCATCAGCGCCGTCAACGGCGGCTATCTGCTGGCCGTGCTCGGCCGGGCCCTCGCGGACACCCTCCCGCACCCGGACCCCTTCTCCGTCACCGCGCACTACCTGACCGCCTCCCGGCCCGGCCCGGCGGTCGTCCGCACCGAGACCGTCCGCACCGGCCGCACCCTCTCCACCGGCCAGGCCTCGCTCTTCCAGTACGACGACGAGGGCAACAAGGTCGAACGCATCCGCGTCCTCGCCTCCTACGGCGACCTCGCCACCCTCCCCGACGACGTCCGGACGACCGCCGCCCCGCCCGCGATGCCTCCGCTGGAGCAGTGCTTCGGCCCCGAGGACGGGCCTGCCCCGGTCGAGGGCAGCTCCGCCATCGCCGACCGGCTGATGCTCAAGCTCGACCCCGCCACCCTCGGCTGGGCGCTCGGCGCGCCCTCCGGCAAGGGGGAGATGCGCGCCTGGCTCGGCCTCGCCGACGGCCGGGACGCCGACCCGCTCTCGCTGCTCCTCGCCGTGGACGCCCTCCCGCCCACCGCCTTCGAGCTGGGCCTCAAGGGCTGGGTGCCCACCGTGGAGCTCACCGTCCACGTCCGGCACCGCCCGGCCCCCGGCCCGCTGCGGGTGTCCATCACCACCCGCAACCTGGCCGGCGGCTTCCTGGAGGAGGACGCCGAGGTCTGGGACAGCGCGGACCGCCTGGTCGCCCAGTCCCGTCAGCTTGCCCGGGTCAGGCTCGGCTGAGCGGCTCGCGCCCCAGCCAGGCCGCCAGGCGCTCGTAGGGGCCGGCTCCTTCTGGGGCCGGCACCGGCGCCTCGAAGGGGCGGCCCTCACGCGGCCCGTCGGGCAGTGCCTCGTGCGCGGCGGCCAGCGCGAACTCGGCCGGCTCCGGATCGAGCGCGAGCGGATGGCCGACCGCCTCGGAGAGATCCCAGGTGTGCGCCACGATCTCCATCACATACGCCGACAGCGCGGCCCGCCCGGAGATCTCTCCCCACGGCATCCGCACGGTCGACGCCATCCGCTCCTCGCTCGCCCAGGCCTTCACGGCCCGCTCCCTGACCTCGTCGTACGCCTCCGCCCAGCGGTTGTCCGGGACGTCGGGCGCGGTCATCGGCTCGGACTGCCCGTCGGCGCCCTCACCGACGAGCGCGATCCGGCGGGTGCCGCCGACGACATGGCCCAGCAGCGCCCGCACGTCGAACTCGGTGCAGGGCGTCGGGAGGGTGAGCTGGTCGGGGCGGACGGTCCGGATGAGCTCGGTCGCCTGGACGGTGGCGCGGGCGTACAGGGGGCGGGGATCGATGGACATGCCGGGCCTCTCTCGGGTGGATGCGCGTCGGTGCTGGGAAGAGGCTCCCTCGAAAACCTGACAACCACTGTCAGGCATTGTCCCGGCCACCCGCACGGCGGGATCCTGGCGCGGTGAAGTCCGACCGGCTGCTCTCGATCCTGCTGCTCCTCCAGACCCGGGGCCGCGTCCCCGCGCCCGAACTCGCCGACCGGCTGGAGGTGTCGGTCCGCACCATCTACCGCGACGTGGAGGCGCTGTCCGCCGCCGGCGTCCCGGTGTACGCCGAGCGCGGCCGGCACGGCGGCATCGAACTCCTCCCGGGCTTCCGCACCGACGTCACCGGGCTGACCACCGACGAGTCCCGCGCCCTGTTCGTCCTGGCCGCTCAGGGCGCCCATGCCGCACTCGGCCTCGACGCGGCTCTCGGCTCGGCCCTGCGCAAGGTGATGGCCGCGCTGCCGGCGCCGCACCGGCCCGCCGCCGAGGTGACCAGCCGCCGCATCCTGGTCGACGCCACCCGCTGGAGGAGCGGCCCGCGGCACTCCGCCGACCTGGACGTGCTCCAGGACGCGGTGTTCTCCGACCGGCGCCTGAGACTGCGCTACCGGCACAGCGGGGAGCGGGAACCGCGGACGTACACCGTGGATCCCTACGGCCTCGTCGCCAAGGCCGGGGTCTGGTACCTCGTCGCCGACCGGCGCGGCCGGCCCCGGCTGTTCCGCGCCGACCGCGTGCGCTCGGCCCGTCTGCTGGACGAGCCCGTACGGCGCCGGCCCGGCGTCGAACTCGCGGACGTCTGGGAGCTGTTGCGCCGACAGGTGGAGGAGCGGGAGGACGAGATCGAGGTCACCGTGCGGGTACGGCGTGAACTGCTCGACATGTTCCAGCGCATGGTCGCCGCACAACTGACGGCTCCGCCCGAGGACGACGGCGCGAGCGAGTGGGTCACCGCGCGGCTGGCCTACCCGGTGCTGCGCGCGGTGCGCCAACTCCTCGCCTTCTCCGACCGGGTGGAGATCCTGGACCCGCCCGAGGCCCGCGCGGAACTGCTGGCCGGGGCCCGCTCCGTCACGGCCCTGTACCAGGGGGAGGATCCGGCCGACGGCTGAACCCGCCAGCGGTGGCGGAGAGGTGCGGCCTGCCGTGAACGGCTCAGTCCAGCCAGTGGCTGCGGCCGATGCTGATGAGCCGAAGCTGGCGGGTGGCGAGCTGCGTGACCCGCTCCCGCTCCTCCGCCGGGGCCTCCAGCGCCTCCAGGAACAGGGAGGCGGTGATGAGCATCTGGTCGACGTAGAGGTGCGCGAGCATCAGCAGGTCGTCGTCGCTCCAGCCCGCCGCCTCCGGGTCCTTGGCCAGCTCGGTCTTCACCTCCTCGGCGAACCGGTGCAGTTGGGACCGGATGGCCTCGCGCACCGGCTGAACTCCGCCATGTCGCTCCCGGGCGATGAAACGGACATGTGCGGGGTACGCGTCTACGTGACGGGCGATCAACTCGACGGCGCGCGTGATGCGTTCCTCGCTGTCGCCCGTGGTGGACACCGTCGTCCGCACCATCGGATGCAGGCTGCCCAGCGCCTCGTCGACCAGGGCCACGCCGAGGTCGGCGGTCGAGCGGAAGTGCCGGTAGAAGGCGGTCGGGGCCACCCCGACGGCTCGGGTGACCTCGCGCAGACCCAGGCTGCTCAGGCTCTGCTCCTCCAGCAGCGCGAGCGCCGCGTCGAGGAACGCCTGCCGGGTCTTCTGCTTCTGGGCCTGCCGGATGCCGAGGGTGTGACTCATGTCATCCAGTTAACAACTGTTCTCTGGAATTGAAAAGCCGTCGGGAGCGCTAGACTCGAAGTCAGTGAACAACTGTTACTACAACTGTTCACCGAGACTTCACACCGGCTGAACACGAGGCATATCGGAGGGGGGATCTGATCCCATGCTGTTCCTCGTCGCCGCACTCATGCTGCTCGGCGTCGTGCTGGGCACCGTCGCTCACGCATCGCTGACCGTCACCGCCGTCCTGGCCGCCGTCATCGCCGTCTGGCTCGGCGTCTTCGCCATCCGCGAGCGTCACGGGCGCCGCCGCCACACCTCGGCCAACTGACCGCCCGAACCTCGGCCAGCCGCCCCCGGAAAGGACTTCAGGAGCTGAGCGTCATGCACCTCACCGCACCGGCCACCGGCCGCACCCGCACCGACATCCGCCCGCGCCCCCGCGACGCCGACGGCATGGCCGTCGCGTCCTTCATCCTCGGCCTCCTCGGCCTGCTCGTCCTCAACCTCTTCCTCGGCCCGATCGCCATCGTCCTGGCCACGGTCGCCCTCTGGCGCGGCACGACCCGCCGGGGCCGCGCCTACCTCGGCCTGGCCCTGGGCATCGCCGACCTGGCGGTCCTCGTCACGGCGATGGAACTCTCGGGCACGGTGTCCTGGAGCCTGTGAGCGGCCGGCAGCCCCGGGCCCTTCACCGCACCCGCACGGCGGCCCCACCCGGCCGCCCCGCCGCCTGGCGGTACCCACACGGTCGTTGTCCCGCCGCACCCGTCGACTGGCTGCTGCGTCGCCTGGCGGCACCCGCACGGTCGTTGTCCTGCCGCACCCGCAAGGCGGCCCCACCGGCTGGCCGGCCGCCACGCTGCTGTCCGATCGCATCGGCCGACCGGTCGCCCCGCTGCTGTCCGACCGCACGCGCCGGCCGGCCGCAGTGTCACGCGCGCCGACCGGCACCCCGCCGCCCCGCCGCGCCCGTCGACTGGCCGCCCCGTCGCCTGGCGGCACCCGTACGGCCGTTGTCCCGCCGCACCCGTACGGCGGCCCCACCGGCCGACCGGTCGCAGCGCTGCTGTCCGACCGCACGTGCCGGCCGGCCGCAGCGTCGCGCGTGCCGACCGGCACCCCGCCGCCCTGCCGCACCTGTCGACTGGCCGTTCCGTCGCCTGGCGGCACCCGCACGGCCGTTGTCCCGCCGGACCGGCTGCATCGCCGCCCCGTCGGACCGGCTGCATCGCCGCCCCGTCGGACCGGCTGCACCGCGCCGCGCCCGCCGTGGGCGATCGTTCCGCAGGGTGGAACGGGTGGGCGCGGCCGACAGTGCCGGGTGCGCCGCCACCGAGCCCTGGCGCGGCCGACGCGAGGCGCGAAGCCAACAGCACCCACTCGCGGCCGAAACCGACCGCAGGAGAGCCGTAGAATCGCCTCACCATGGCTTACCTCGACCACGCCGCGACCACCCCGATGCTCCCGGAGGCGGCGGAGGCATTCACCGCCCAGTTGAGCATCACGGGCAACGCCTCCTCCCTCCACGCATCCGGCCGCCAAGCACGCCGTACGGTCGAGGAATCCCGCGAGACCCTCGCGGAAGCACTCGGCGCCCGCCCCAGCGAGGTCGTCTTCACCTCCGGCGGCACCGAGGCCGACAATCTCGCCGTCAAGGGCCTGTACTGGTCCCGCCGCGACGCCGACCCGGCCCGCACCCGCATCTTGGCCAGCCCCGTCGAGCACCACGCCGTACTGGACGCCGTGCACTGGCTCGGTGAGCACGAGGGTGCCACCGTCGAGTACCTCCCCGTCGACCGCTACGGCCGCGTCCACCCCGAGGCGCTGCGCGAGGCCATCGCCCGCGACCCCGCCGACGTCGCCCTGGCCACCGTGATGTGGGCCAACAACGAGATCGGCACGGTCATGCCGATCCGTGAACTGGTCGACGTCACCGCCGAGTTCGGCATCCCGCTGCACGCCGACGCGGTCCAGGCCTTCGGCCAGGTCCCGGTCGACTTCGAGGCCTCGGGCCTGGCCGCCATGACCGTCTCCGGACACAAGATCGGCGGCCCGTACGGCATCGGCGCGCTGATCCTCGGCCGCGAGCACACCCCCGTACCCGTCCTGCACGGCGGCGGCCAGGAGCGGCATGTGCGCTCCGGCACGCTGGACGTCCCGGCCATCGCCTCCTTCGCCGTCGCCGGCCGGCTCGCCGCCGAGCAGCGCGAGTGGTTCGCCCACGAGATCGGCGCCCTGCGCGATCAGCTCATCGACGCCGTGCGCAGCGCCGTACCGGACGCGATCCTCGGCGGCGACCCGGCGCCCGAGGGCCGGCTCCCGGCCAACGCCCACTTCACCTTCCCCGGCTGCGAGGGCGACTCCCTGCTGCTCCTGCTGGACGCCCAGGGCATCGAGTGCTCCACCGGCTCCGCCTGCACCGCGGGCGTCGCCCAGCCCAGCCACGTCCTGCTCGCCACCGGCACCGACCCGGACCTGGCCCGCGGCACGCTGCGCTTCTCCCTCGGCCACACCTCCACGGAGGCGGACATCGAGGCCGTGGCCAAGGCGATCGGCCCGGCGGTGGAACGCGCCCGCGCGGCCGGACTCACGTAGCCGCGCGGGGCGACGCGGCCGTCCCGGCCGCCTTCCGCGCGGCGCGGACCAGGCGTATGTACCGGTCCCAGTCCCAGAACCGTCCCGGATCGGTGTGGTCCGTCCCCGGCACCTCCACGTGCCCGATGATGTGCTCGCGGTCCACGGGCATGCCGTACCGCTCGCATATCGCCGCCGTCAGCCGCGCCGAGGCCGCGTACATCTCGTCCGTGAAGGACGACGCGTCCTCCACGAAGCCCTCGTGCTCTATGCCGACGCTGCGTTCGTTGTACTGCCGGTTGCCCGCGTGGAAGGCCACGTCCAGCTCCCGGACCAACTGCGTGACCCGCCCGTCCTTGCGCACGATGTAGTGCGCCGCCGCCCCGTGCCCCGGGTCCCGGAAGACCTTCACCGCGGACGCGTAGCCGCCCTGGGTGACGTGGATGACCACCCGGTCCACCCGGTAGTCGGACGGCCGGTCCGCGAGCCGGTAGTTCGCCGCCGAGGCCCCCACCCAGCGCGCGCCCCGGAAGTCCACCGCGCCCGCCACCCGCGGCTTGTCCACCCCGGGCATCCGCCACCACAGCCGGGACAACTCCTCCCGGGCCAGCACGGCCGTGCCCACAGCCGCGGCGGCCCCGCCGACCAGCAGCGCCCGCCGCCCCAGCCGCCGGTCCGTGTCGTCCTTCGCCGCGCCCATGTCCGCCCCCGTCGCCGCCGGCATCACCGGCCCCGTCGCCACCCTCTGCGATCGTCAACGGATACCAGGCCGACGCGGTTCCCGCGCCCCGTACCCTGGAAGGGCTATGACTGACACCCCGCAGCGCACCCGCCCCCTCCGCGTCCTCGCCGCCATGTCCGGCGGAGTCGACTCCGCCGTCGCCGCCGCGCGTGCCGCGGAAGCAGGCCACGACGTCACCGGCGTCCACCTCGCGCTCTCCGCGAACCCGCAGTCGTTCCGCACCGGCGCGCGGGGCTGCTGCACCATCGAGGACTCGCGCGACGCCCGCCGCGCGGCCGACGTCATCGGCATCCCGTTCTACGTCTGGGACCTCGCCGACCGCTTCCGTGAGGACGTCGTCGAGGACTTCGTCGCCGAGTACGAGGCCGGCCGCACCCCGAACCCGTGCCTGCGCTGCAACGAGAAGATCAAGTTCGCCGCGCTGCTGGACAAGGCGCTGGCCCTCGGCTTCGACGCCGTCTGCACCGGCCACTACGCCAAGGTGATCGTGAACGCGGACGGCTCCCGTGAGCTGCACCGCGCCTCCGACATGGCGAAGGACCAGTCGTACGTCCTCGGCGTGCTCGACGAGAAGCAGCTCGCGCACGCGATGTTCCCGCTCGGCGACACGGTCACCACCAAGGAGGAGATCCGCGCGGAGGCCGAGCGCCGGGGCCTGGCCGTGGCCAAGAAGCCCGACTCGCACGACATCTGCTTCATCGCCGACGGCGACACCCAGGGCTTCCTCGCCAAGCGGCTCGGCAAGGCCGAGGGCGACATCGTGGACGAGTCCGGCGCCAAGCTGGGCACGCACGAGGGCGCGTACGGCTTCACCATCGGCCAGCGCAAGGGCCTGCGGATCGGCACCCCGGCCCCGGACGGCAAGCCGCGCTACGTCCTGGACATCTCCCCGGTGACCAACACGGTCACCGTCGGCCCCGCCGACGCCCTGGACGTCACCGCCCTCACCGCGATCAAGCCCCGCTGGTGCGGCACCGCTCCGACCGGCGCCGGCACCTACACCGCCCAGCTGCGCGCCCACGGCGGCGAGACCGAGGTGACCGCCGAGCCGGTCGACGGCGAGCTGCGCGTGACGTTCACCGAGCCGGTCCGCGGGGTCGCCCCCGGCCAGGCGATCGTCCTGTACGACGGCACGCGCGTGGTCGGCTCGGCGACGATCGCGTCGACCACGCGCGCGACGGCCGCGGCGGTCTGAACCGCCCTCGGTCCCGCGCGGAACGACGCGCTCAGCCCGCGAAGAACTCCGCCAGCACCGGCCCCAGCACGCCCGGTTCCACCATGTGGGTCTGGCCCTCCAGGACCCGGTACGTGCCCTGGGGCACCGTCTGAGCGATCTCCCGGGACGCCGCCCGCATCCATTCCGGGCTCGCGCCGCCCGCGACCGCGAGCACGGGCACACCGATCTCGGCGAGCCGGTCCCGGGGGAGCAGGCCGTCGCCCATGACCGCGTCGTCGTGGGCGAGGCTGGGGGCGACGGCCTCCATGCCGGCCCACATCGGCGACTCCCGGGCTCGCTGGATCATCTCCTCGCCGAGGCCCGTCAGGCGCAGGAACAGCTCCACCGCGTCCCCGCGCCGGCCCTCGCCGAGCGCCTTGCCGAGCTGCTGCTTGTAGGTGGCCTCGCGCGCGGCACCGCCCGTCAGGTGGTCGGCGTACGGCACCTCGTACACCGCCGCGCGGGCGACGGGCAGCCCGCTCGCCGCCGCGCGCAGGACCAGCGCGCCGCCCGAGGAGACCCCGAAGAGCGCCGCCTCGCCGCCCACCGCGTCGATCAGCGCGGCCAGGTCCTCGACCTCGCGGTCGACCTCGTACGGCGCCGTGTCGCCGCTCGCCCCGCGGCCCCGGCGGTCGTAGACGACGGCCGTGCAGCGCTCCGCGAGGCGCTGGGCCAGGGGCGCCACGGTGCCACCGGTGGACATCGCGCCGCTCACGAGGATCACCGTGGGCCCCTGGCCGATCACTCCGTACGCGAGGGAGGTTCCGTCGCGGGAAGTCGTCTTCTTGTCCATGGCCGTGCAGACTGCCGCACCAGGCGGCACTCGTCGGTCACGACACGGCGGTGCCGGGGGTGGTCATGCGACCTCGGTGTCGTAGAAGCAGTAGTGGTCCTTGATCTCCGCCACCCCGTCCTTGGGGTCCGGATACGCCCAGACGAGGTCGGGCGCGTCCGGCAGCGACCAGTAGGACGCCGTGCCCTTGAAGGGGCACACGGTGTGCGTGTCGGAGGGCGTCAGCAGATCGAGGCGGACGTCCTCGGCGGGGATGTAGTACCTGACCGGGCAGCCCGTCTCGCGCAGCTCCAGGGGCCGGTCGGATTCCGCGAGCACCTGGTCGCCGTGCACCACGCGCACGTGCCGCTCGCTCTTGTGGATCGTGATCGTGTGTCCTTGGGTCATACCGGGTTCAGCGCCCGGACGGGCCGTGCTTCTTCCCTCCCGGCGCGTCGACCGTACGGTAGGGACCATGAACATCTGTGTCTTCCTGTCCGCCGCCGACCTCGACGAGCGTTACACGCGCCCCGCGCGCGAGTTCGCGGAACTGCTCGGCAAGGCCGGCCACACGCTCGTCTGGGGCGGTTCCGACGTCGGTCTGATGAAGGTGGTCGCGGACGGCGTGCAGGAGGCGGGCGGCAGGCTGCTGGGCGTCTCCGTGGAGTTCCTGGCGAACAAGGCGCGGCCCGGAGCCGACGAGATGGTCATCGCGGCCGACCTCGCCGAACGCAAGAAGCTGCTGCTGGAGAAGGCCGACGCCGTGGTGATCATGGTGGGTGGCACCGGCACGCTGGACGAGGCCACCGAGATCCTGGAGCTGAAGAAGCACGGCCGCACCGAGAAGCCGGTCGTGCTGCTGAACACGGCGGGCTTCTACGACGGCCTGCGCGAGCAGTTCCGCCGCATGGAGGCCGAGGGCTTCCTGCCCCGCCCGCTGGCGGAACTGGTCTTCTTCGCCGACGAGCCGGTCGGGGCCCTCGCCTACCTGGAGGCCGCGACATGAGCGGCCACCGCCGCGGGGCTCGGCATCCGGTGATGCGAGCATGGCGGTCATGGCTACTCATGTGATCACCGGGGCCGGTTCCGGCATCGGCGCGGCCGTGGCCCGCCGGCTGCACGCGCGCGGGGACGAGATCGTGCTGCACGTGCGCGACGCGGGCCGCGCGAAGGAGCTCGCGGCCGAGTTCCCCGGCGCCCGCACCCTGGTCGGCGACCTGGCGGACCCGGACAAGCTGTCCTGGGCGTTCTCCCACCAGACGCTCCCGGACCGGGTCGACTCCCTGCTGCACATCGCCGGTGTCGTCGACCTCGGCGGGGTCGGCGACCTGACCCCGAAGTCCTGGCGCCACCAGCTCAACGTCAACCTGATCGCCCCCGCCGAGCTGACCCGGCACTTCCTGCCGCAGCTGCGGGCGGCCCGCGGCCATGTGATCTTCGTCAACTCCGGCGCCGGGCTGAGCGCGAGCGCCGGCTGGTCCGCGTACGCGGCCTCCAAGCACGGCCTGAAGGCCCTCGCCGACTCCCTGCGCCAGGAGGAGCACGCGAACGGCGTCCGCGTCACCTCGGTCTACCCCGGCCGCACCGCGAGCCCCATGCAGGCCAAGGTGCACCAGCAGGAGGGCAAGGAGTACGACCCGTCCAGGTGGATCGACCCCGAGTCGGTCGCCACGACGATCCTCACCGCCCTGGACCTCCCCGAGGACGCGGAGATCAACGACCTGACGGTACGTCCGGGGCGCTGACCTCGGCCGGAGGGTTCCGTAGGCTTCCCTGGTGAGCGAAAACAGCCAGTTCAGGTTCCCGGGGGCCACCGGCGTCGGTTCCCTGCCCGGCGGGGACGCCAGGGAAGCCGCCAAGACCGCCACCGGATCCTTCGAGGACTTTCCGTTCCTCCCGGAGCTGCCCGCCCGCGGGCCCGGCGCCGACATGATCGGCCGGACCGCCGGAATGCTGGTCGAGCTCTACGCGCGCGTGGAGCCCAGCGGGTGGCGGCTCGGGGACCGGCCGGGCCGGGACACCAAGCGGGCCAGGTCCTGGCTCGGCGAGGACCTGGACGCCCTGGAGGAGTTCACCCAGGGCTACGAGGGCGACCTGAAGGTGCAGGCCGTCGGGCCGTGGACGCTCGCCGCCGCCCTGGAGCTGAAGAACGGCGAGGCCGCCCTGTCGGACCCCGGCGCCTGCCGGGACCTCGCCGCCTCGCTCGCCGAGGGGCTGCGGCTGCATCTCGCCGAGGTGCGCCGCCGTGTCCCGGGCGCCCGGATCGTCCTCCAGCTCGACGAGCCCTCCCTCACGGCCGTCCTGCGCGGACAGGTCCGTACGGCGAGCGGCTACCGCACCCACCGGGCCGTGGACCGTCAGGTCGTGGAGGCCACGCTCCGGGACGTCGTCGGCGCGCACGCCGGCAGGCCGGTGGTGGTGCACTCCTGCGCCCAGGACGTGCCGTTCGCCCTGCTGCGGCGGGCCGGCGCGGCGGCCGTCTCCTTCGACTTCGCGCTCCTCACCGAGCGTGACGACGAGGCGGTCGGCGAGGCCGTGGAGGGCGGTACGCGGCTGTTCGCCGGTGTCGTGCCGGGCACGGACGGCCCGTTGTCAGACCCTGCCGGTAGCGTCATGGGTGTCAGGACGTTGTGGCGCAGGCTGGGGCTGCACCCGGGGCTGCTCGCGGAGGCGGTCACGGTGACCCCGGCGTGCGGTCTGGCCGGCGCGTCCCCCGGGTACGCGCGCCAGGCGCTCGCCCACTGCGTCCGGGCGGCGAGATCCCTCGCGGACAACCCAGAGTAACGGGAGGACAACACGGTGGCCGGCGACAAGCAAGCGGAGACGACGGCGGTGCCCGCCGAGGCCCGCGACAAGCACGCGCAGCTGGCGGAGCAGGTCGAGGAGCACCGCTTCCGGTACTACGTGAAGGACGCTCCCGTCATCAGCGACGCGGAGTTCGACCAGCTCCTCAAGTCCCTGGAGGCCCTGGAGGAGCGGTATCCGGAGCTGCGCACCCCGGACTCGCCCACCCAGAAGGTCGCGGGGTCGTACGAGACGGAGTTCAGGGCGGTCGAGCACCGCGAGCGGATGCTCTCGCTCGACAACACGTTCAACGACGACGACCTGGCCGCCTGGGCCGACCGCATCGCCAGGGAGCTGGGCGACCAGGCGTACCACTTCCTGTGCGAGCTGAAGGTGGACGGCCTCGCGGTCAACCTCACCTACGAGAAGGGCCGCCTCACGCGCGCGGCCACCCGCGGTGACGGCCGCACCGGCGAGGACATCACGCCGAACGTCCGGACGATCGCGGAGATCCCGGACCGCCTGGGGGGCGACACGGTGCCCGACCTGGTGGAGATCCGCGGCGAGGTCTACTTCCCGATGGAGAAGTTCCTCGAACTGAACGAACGCCTGGTCGCGGCCGGCGACAAGCCCTTCGCCAACCCCCGCAACGCCGCCGCCGGTTCGCTGCGCCAGAAGGACCCGCGGGTCACCGCGACCCGCCCGCTGCACATGGTCGTCCACGGCATCGGCGCCCTGGAGGGCTTCACGGGCATGACCCGGCTGTCGCAGGCGTACGACCTGCTGAAGTCCTGGGGCCTGCCCACCTCCCCGCACAACCGCGTGGTCGACGACCTCGCCGGTGTGCGGGAGTTCATCGCGTACTACGGCGAGAACCGCCACTCTGTCGAGCACGAGATCGACGGTGTCGTCGTCAAGCTGGACGAGATGCGCCTCCAGGGCCGCCTCGGCTCCACCGCGCGGGCGCCCCGCTGGGCGATCGCCTACAAGTACGCGCCGGAAGAGGTCAACACCAAGCTCGTCGACATCAAGGTGGGTGTCGGCCGCACCGGCCGGGTCACGCCGTACGCCCAGGTCGAGCCGGTCACGGTCGCGGGCAGCGAGGTGGAGTTCGCCACCCTGCACAACCAGGAGGTCGTCAAGGCCAAGGGCGTGCTCATCGGCGACACCGTGGTCCTGCGCAAGGCCGGTGACGTCATCCCGGAGATCCTCGGCCCGGTGGTCGACCTGCGGGACGGCAGCGAGCGGGAGTTCGTGATGCCGAGCGAGTGCCCCGAGTGCGGGACGCCGCTGCGGCCCATGAAGGAGGGCGACATCGACCTGCGTTGCCCCAACGCCCGTACTTGCCCGGCCCAGTTGAGGGAGCGCGTGTCCTACCTCGCCGGCCGGGAGTGCCTGGACATCGAGCACTTCGGCGCGGTGGCCGCCGCCGCGCTCACCCGCCCGCTGGAGCCGGCCGACCCGCCGCTGGTGGACGAGGGCGGCCTGTTCGACCTGACGGTGGACAAGCTGCTGCCCATCAAGGCCTACGTCCTCGACCCGGACAGCGGCCTGCCCAAGCGCGACCCGAAGACCGGAGAGGAGAAGGTCGTCACGGTCTTCGCCAACCAGAAGGGCGAGCCGAAGAAGAACACCCTCGCCCTGCTGGCGAACATCGAGGCGGCCAAGTCCCGTCCGCTCGCCCGCTTCCTGAACGGGCTGTCGATCCGGCACGTGGGACCGGTGGCCGCGCAGGCCCTCGCGCGCGAGTTCCGGTCCATCGACCGCATCGAACAGGCGACCGAGGAGGAGCTGGCGGCCACCGACGGCGTCGGCCCCATCATCGCCGCCGCCCTCAAGGAGTGGTTCGCCGAGGACTGGCACCGCGAGATCGTGCGCAGGTGGAAGGCCGCGGGCGTCCCCCTGGAGGACCAGTCGTCCGGCGAGGAGGAGGGGCCGCGTCCGCTGGAGGGGCTCACGGTCGTCGTCACCGGCACGCTGGAGAACTTCACCCGGGACGGCGCCAAGGAGGCGCTGCAGCGTCAGGGCGCGAAGGTGACCGGTTCGGTGTCGAAGAAGACCTCGTTCGTCGTTGTGGGTGACAACCCCGGATCGAAGTACGACAAGGCCATGCAACTGAAGGTTTCCGTTCTGAACGAGGACGGTTTCGGCGTCCTCTTGGAACAGGGCCCCGAAGCGGCGGCCGAAGTCGCGCTTCCGACCGGGGAGTAGCGGTTGAAGGCCACCCGATCGGCGCATATCAGATGCATACGGGTGGCCCGGGCGCATTCGGGCAACCGTCGGAGACCGCTGCCCGTGGAAGCCTTCCGCGGCCTACTGTTGAGGTGTGCGCCTGCCGTGCCCAGCTACGGCTGGGGCATCTTCGTGCCCTCCAGGGGCGCGGAGAAGGTTTCTTCGACGCGGAGCTGCTGATGGTTGTCGGGCGTCGGGCCGCGTGGTGTGGGCACCGCCGGCTGTGAGAGGGACGGGAATGGAACCGACCGAGAGCGCCGCCCCGGACTCATGGCTGCGCCTGCGCCGCCGTGCGGGCGCGTGGCGGGGGAACCGGTGGACCGGCCGGGCCGACGGGCGTCCGGCCGCGTGGCCGCGCCCGGCCGGACCGGGCGCCGCCGCCGAGGCCCACGCGCCCCTGTCCGCCGTCGCGCCCGCCCCCGGCCTGGCCGGCGCCGACACCGAACGGCACCTGTCCTGGCCCGCCTTGCCCGCGGCCGCCGTGGCCGCCGCCGGATTCGTCCTGGGCGCCGGCTTCTACCGCGCCTACACCGGCCACCACGCCCTCTTCCCCGGCGGCACGGTCGGCTGGTCGCTGGCCCTGCTCACCGGCGTCATCGTCGGCCACCTCGTCATGCTGGGCCGCGCCCGCTGGTGGGGCGGCACCGGATCGGGCGCCGCCCTCACCCTCGCGGTCCTGCTGCTCTACGGCTGGGTGCCCGCCGGCCTGGTCAGCCTCACCGTCGTCGTCCTGGTCGGCATCGCCCGCCGCAACCGCTGGCGGCAAGGGGTGCTGCACGGCGCGGTGGACATCCTCGGCATCGGCGTCGGCGCCCTGCTGCTCGGCGCGTGCGGCCGGGTGCCGAGCGTCGAGGAGCCCTGGCGTCCCGAGAGCTGGAGCGTCGCCACGGCACCCGAGATCGTGCTGGTCGCGGTCGCCTACCTCGCCGTCAGCCGCGGCCTGCTGTGGTACTTGCACGCCCCGCGCGGCGGCGGGCTGCCCACCGTCGCCCGCACCGCCCTGCTCCGGCAGGGCCTGGTCGCCGTCGCGCTGCTCGGCATCGCGCCCCTGCTGTGCGTCGTCGCCGACGCCCAGCCGATCCTCCTCCCGCTGTTCGCCATCCCGCTCATCGCCCTGGACTCCACGCTGTGGATGGCCCGCGCCCGCGCCGAGGAGCAGTTGCGCGACCCGCTGACCGGGCTGCCCAACCGGCAGTGGCTGCTGGAGCGCATCTGGACCGCCCTGGACGACGCCGACCGCATCGGGGCGCGCTCCGCGCTCATGCTGATCGACCTCGATCGCTTCCGGTCGGTGAACGACACCCTCGGTCATCTGGCCGGCGACCGGCTGCTGCTCCAGATAGCCGACCGGCTGCGGCTCGCCCTGCCGCGCGGCGCCGAGGCCGCCCGGCTCGGCGGTGACGAGTTCGCCGTCTTACTGCCCGTCGCCGACTCCACCACGTCGGCCACCCGCGTCGCGCGCGGCCTCGTCTCCGCCCTCAGCTCCCCGCTCGACCTGGACGGGCTCACCCTCGTCCTGGAGGCCAGCGCCGGCGTCGCCGTCTTCCCCGACCACGCGCTCGACGCCGAAGGGCTCCTGCGCCGCGCCGACGTCGCGATGTACCAGGCGAAGAGGGACCGTACGGGCGTCGAGGTGTACGAGTCCAAGCGGGACTCCAACACCCCGGACCGCCTCGGCCTGCTGGGCGACCTGCGCCGGGCGCTGGACGCGCACGAGGTCCAGCTCCACTACCAGCCCAAGGTCCGTTTCGACGGACAGGTCGCCGGCCTGGAGGCCCTGGTCCGCTGGGTGCACCCGGAGCGCGGGAAGGTGCCGCCGGACGAGTTCATAGCGATAGCCGAGTCCTCGGGGCTGATGCCCCACCTCACCGAGTACGTCCTGGAGACCGCGCTCGGCCAGGTCGCCCGGTGGCGCGCACAGGGCCTGCGGGTGCCGGTCGCCGTCAACGTCTCCCCGCGCGACGTCCACACCCCGGGATTCGCCGGATCGGTCGCCGCGCGCCTCGCCCGGCACGGGGTCCCCGCCGGAGCGCTCCAGCTGGAGATAACGGAACACGTGCTGCTGGAGGACCCGCAGCGCGCCGCCGACACCCTCGCCGGGCTCACCGGACACGGCGTGAAGATGTCCCTCGACGACTTCGGCACCGGGTATTCGTCGCTGGTCCACCTGCGGCGGCTCCCCGTCAGCGAGCTGAAGATCGACCGCTCCTTCGTGGCCCGGCTCGCCGTCGACGCCCAGGACGCGGAGATCGTGCGCTGCACGGTGGATCTCGCGCATTCGCTGGGTCTGCTGGTCGTCGCCGAGGGCGTGGAGGACGACGAGACCTGGGAGCGGCTGCGGGACCTGGGATGCGACGCCGTACAGGGCTGGCTGGTCGCCGCGGCGATGCCGCCCGAGGAGACCACGGCGTGGCTGCTGGCACGGGGCTCCCGCGGCTGGCAACGACCGCGCGCCGCGCTGCCGGCGGCCGAGTAGTCCGCGGCAGAGTCGCCGGTGGCCGAGTGGTTTACGGCCAGAGTCGTTGGTGGTCGAGTGGGCGGCGGCCCGAGTCGTTGGTGGGCGAGTGGTTCGCGGCCGTCGCTGTTCGCCGCGGCGGATGCCGCCCGAGGAGCCCACGGCGTGGCTGCTGGCACGGGGCTCCCGTGGCTGGCAGCGACCGCGCGCCGCGCTGCCGGCGGTCGAGTAGTTCGCGGCGGAGTCGTTCGGCCGAGTGGGTGGCGGCCCGAGTCGTTGGCGGTCGAGTGGTTCGCGGCCGGCCGTCGCTGGTCGCCGCGCCGGATGCCGCCCAAGGAGACCGCGGCGTGGCTGCTGGCGCCGGGCTCCCGTGGCCGGCAGCGACCGCGCGCCGCGCTCCCGCGGTCGAGTAGCCCGCGGCCGAGTCGTCGGCCGTTGATCGGTTCGCGGCCTGCCTAGCGCCCCGCGAAGTGGGAGATCAGCAGCGCGACGCGCGTCTCGTGTGCGTGCTCCGGCAGCCTGCCGCTCCGCATCAGTGTCACCAGGCCGTGCAGCCCCGCCCAGAACGTCTCCGTCAGCAGGCCCGGGTCCTCGCCCTCGGCCGCGATCGGTTCCACCGCGAAGAGCAGTTCGGCGAAGGCTTCCCGCAGCGGTGCCGGCGCCTCCTCCGTGGCGAACGGCAGGGGCACCAGGTGGGTGAACATCACGTCGTAGAGGGCGGGCCGGCGCTCGGCGAAGGACGTGTACGTCCGCGCCACCGCCGCAAGCGCCTCCCGTGTGCCCCGCACCGCCGTGCGGGCCTGCCGCAGTTCCGTCGCCAGGTCGGCGCACCCCTGCACCGCCACGGCCGCCATGATCGCTTCCTTGCCCTTGAAGTGGCTGTAGAGGACGGGCTGGCTGTACTCGATCTCGGCCGCCAGCCGGCGCGTGGTCACCGCGTCCCAGCCCTCGGATTCCGCCAGCTCCCGCGCGGCTGTGACGATCAGCCGCTCGCGTTCCGCTCGTTCGCGCTCCCGGCGCGTCTGGATCGACATACCCACGATTCTAGCAACGCTAGCCAATCTGTCGACGCTCTGCTAGCTTCGCTCTTGCATCTAGCGCTGCTAGCAAACGAAGCGGGAGAACAGCACATGACCGTCACCGCGTACACCCTGGCCGTACTGCTCGACCTGTTCTGCGTGTTCCTCGGCTACCGGTTCTGGTTCCAGCCCGGCCCCGCGGCGGCCGGCTACGGAGTCCCCGCCGACCCGCACGGCGACGCCCGCGCGTACCTGTCGGTCAAGGGATCCAGGGACGGCGCCTTCGGGCTGGTGGGCCTCGCCCTGCTCGCGTTCGCCGGCGCCCGCGCCGAGGCCTGGTTCATGGTCTGCGTCGCAGTCGTCCCGTTCGTCGACACGCTGATAGTCCTGCGCAACGGCGGCGCGAAAGCCGTCGCCTTCGGGATCCACTTCGCCACCGCGATCGTTGTACTGATCAGTGCCGGACTGCTCTTCGCGGTCTGACCCCACACAGCAGTCCGACCACCACACAAGGGGGATGTGCCATGTCGCTGTTCGTGCCTGAGTTCGAGGACACCGTGCTCGTCCGGGACGCCGAGGCCGAGGTCGTCGGCGGGGCGCCCGTCGGGGTCAAGCTGCTGGCCGACAGCAGCGCCAGCGGCGGCGCGCTGTCCACCGTGCGCGTCACGCTCGCGGAGGGCGCCGACGGTGCCCGCCCGCACGTGCACCACCACTCGGCCGAGATGTTCTACCTGCTCGACGGCGAGGCCCAGGTCCTCTCCGGAGACGACGTCGTCACCGCCGGGCGCGGCGACCTGATCATCGTCCCGCCGGACCGGCCCCACGCCTTCGCCGCCGCCCCCGGCAGCACCGCCGACCTGCTCATCGTCATCACCCCGGGCGTCGAGCGCTTCGAGTACTTCCGCCACCTCCAGCGCATCCGCCTCGGCGAGGCCACGCCGGAGAGCCTGCTGGAGGTGCAGGAGCTGTACGACAACCACTTCCTGAAGAGCGACGCCTGGGAGGGGCGGCGCCGGTGAGGCCGGGGGCTCGGGGAAACCGTTTCACGGTCACGGCGCCCCGCCCCATAGGATTGGGGCTGGTCGTCCCTTCCCGTCTGTCGCGCGACGCCCGGCACGCACGCTCGCCGCGTTGCCGAATCGTCCACGTGGCTCCGCCACGAGGACGCTCCGGCGCTCTGCGATCGCACGCACCAGCCGCCGCGCGACCCGCCCTTCGGGCGGACGACGGAACCGGGACGACCAGCCCCCGGCCCGAACCACACACACTCACCCCAGAGGATCGCTGCATGCCTGGCATCACGCGCGAGGAGGTCGCCCACCTCGCCCGGCTGGCGCGTCTGGAGCTGAAGCCCGAAGAACTCGATCACTTCGCGGGACAGCTTGACGACATCATCGGCGCGGTCGCCCGCGTCAGCGAGGTCGCCGACCAAGACGTACCGCCGACCTCCCACCCGCTCCCGCTGACGAACGTCATGCGGCCGGACGAGGTCCGTCCCTCGCTCACCCCCGAGCAGGCGCTCTCCGGCGCCCCGGCACAGGAGCAGCAGCGTTTCAAGGTGCCGCAGATCCTGGGGGAGGAGTGACCGCCATGACGGACAAGAACAGCATCATCAGGCTCACCGCGGCCGAGACCGCCGCGAAGATCGCCTCCGGCGAGCTGACGGCCGTCGAGGTCACCGAGGCCCACCTCGCCCGGATCGAGGCGGTCGACGAGAAGGTGCACGCCTTCCTCCACGTCGACCGCGAGGGCGCCCTCGCCCAGGCCCGTGCCGTGGACGAGAAGCGGGAGCGGGGCGAGAAGCTCGGCCCGCTGGCCGGCGTCCCGCTCGCGCTCAAGGACATCTTCACCACCGAGGGCGTGCCCACGACCGTCGGCTCGAAGATCCTGGAGGGCTGGATCCCGCCGTACGACGCGACGCTCACCAAGCGGCTCAAGGCCGCCGACGTCGTCATCCTCGGCAAGACCAACATGGACGAGTTCGCCATGGGGTCGTCGACGGAGAACAGCGCGTTCGGCCCGACCGGCAACCCGTGGGACCTCACCCGGATCCCCGGCGGCTCCGGCGGCGGCTCCTCCGCCGCGCTGGCCGCGCACATGGCCCCGCTCGCCATCGGCACCGACACCGGCGGCTCCATCCGCCAGCCGGCCGCCGTCACCGGCACGGTCGGCGTGAAGCCGACGTACGGCGCGGTCTCCCGCTACGGCATGGTCGCCTTCTCCAGCTCGCTCGACCAGGGCGGCCCCTGCGCCCGTACGGTGCTCGACGCGGCGCTGCTGCACGAGGTCATCGCCGGGCACGACCCGCTGGACTCCACGTCCATCGACGCCCCGGTCCCGCCGGTGGTCGAGGCCGCGCGCAACGGCAGCGTCGCGGGCATGCGCGTCGGCGTGGTCAAGCAGTTCCGCGGCGAGGGCTACCAGGCGGGCGTCATCCAGCGCTTCGACGAGTCGGTCGCGCTGCTCAAGGAGCTGGGCGCCGAGATCGTCGAGCTGGACTGCCCGTCCTTCGACCTCGCCCTGTCGGCGTACTACCTGATCGCCCCGTCCGAGTGCTCCTCCAACCTCGCCCGCTTCGACGGCCTGCGCTACGGCCTGCGGACGGGCGACGACGGCTCGCACTCCGCCGAGGAGGTCACCTCCCTCACCCGTGAGGCGGGCTTCGGCCCCGAGGTGAAGCGCCGCATCATGCTCGGCACGTACGCCCTGTCGAGCGGCTACTACGACGCGTACTACGGCAGCGCCCAGAAGGTCCGCACGCTGATCAAGCAGGACTTCGACAAGGCCTTCGAGCAGGTCGACGTGATCGTCTCCCCGACGACCCCGACCACCGCCTTCGCGATCGGCGAGCGCGCCGACGACCCGATGGCGATGTACCTCGCGGACCTGTGCACCATCCCGACCAACCTGGCGGGCAACGCGGCCATGTCCCTGCCCTGCGGCCTCGCCCCGGAGGACAACCTCCCGGTCGGCCTGCAGATCATCGCCCCGGTGATGAAGGACGACCGGCTGTACAAGGTGGGCGCCGCCGTCGAGGCCGCCTTCGTGGAAAAGTGGGGTCACCCGCTGCTGGAGGAGGCACCGTCGCTGTGAGCGCACTGTCCAAGGCCAAGGGCTTCAAGAAGTCCAAGTCCGGTACGTACCTGTCCATGGCCGCCACCGCGTTCGGCGCGGTCGGCGCCATGAAGCAGATCAAGAAGGCCCGCGCCGAGAACGACACGCTGCGGCTCGTCGACGCCGTCGTCACCGCAGCCGGCATCGCCACCGGCCTCGCCATCCTCTACCGCGAGCTGAAGCGGCTGGGCGACGACGACGTCCTGCTGGGCTGAGAGGGAAGTTTTCACCGTGACCACCACGATCGACCTGGTGTCCTACGAGGACGCGCTGGCGTCGTACGACCCCGTCATGGGCCTTGAGGTCCATGTCGAACTCGGCACCAGGACCAAGATGTTCTGCGGCTGTTCCACCGCGCTCGGCGCCGATCCGAACAGCCAGACCTGCCCCACCTGCCTCGGCCTGCCCGGCTCGCTCCCGGTCGTCAACGCGACCGGCGTCGAGTCCGCGATCAAGATCGGTCTCGCGCTGAACTGCGAGATCGCCGAGTGGTGCCGCTTCGCCCGGAAGAACTACTTCTATCCGGACATGCCGAAGAACTTCCAGACCTCCCAGTACGACGAGCCGATCGCCTTCAACGGCTACCTCGACGTGCAGCTGGAGGACGGCGAGGTCTTCCGCGTGGAGATCGAGCGCGCCCACATGGAGGAGGACACCGGCAAGTCGACGCACGTCGGCGGCGCCACGGGCCGTATCCACGGCGCGTCCCACTCCCTGCTGGACTACAACCGCGCCGGCATCCCGCTGATCGAGATCGTCACCAAGCCGATCGTGGGCGCCGGCGAGCGCGCCCCCGAGGTGGCGAAGGCGTACGTCCGCGAGCTGCGCGAGGTCATCCGGGCCCTCGGTGTGTCCGAGGCCCGCATGGAGATGGGCCAGATGCGCTGCGACGTGAACCTGTCGCTGATGCCCAAGGGCAGCGACAAGTTCGGCACGCGCTCCGAGACGAAGAACGTCAACTCGCTGCGTTCCGTCGAGCGCGCCTGCCGCTTCGAGATCCAGCGGCACGCGGCCGTGCTGTCCTCCGGCGGGACGATCGTCCAGGAGACCCGCCACTTCCACGAGGACACCGGGTCCACGACCTCGGGCCGGGTGAAGGAGGAGGCCGAGGACTACCGGTACTTCCCGGAGCCCGACCTCGTCCCCGTGGCGCCCTCGCGCGAGTGGGTCGAGGAGATCCGCGCCGCGCTGCCCGAGCTGCCGCTGGCCCGCCGCACCCGGCTGCTGGCCGAGTGGGGCATCTCCGCCACCGACATGCAGGCGATCCTCAACGCCGGCGCGCTGGACCCGATCGTCGCCACCATCGACGCCGGTGCCGACGCGGCCGCCGCCCGCAAGTGGTGGATGGGCGAACTGGCGCGCAGCGCCAACGAGTCCGGCAAGACGCTGGAGGAGCTGGCGATCACGCCGCAGCAGGTGGCCCGGGTCACCGAGCTGGTCGCGAAGGGTGACCTGAACGACAAGCTGGCCCGCCAGGTCATCGAGGGCGTCCTCGCGGGCGAGGGCACCCCGGACGAGGTCGTCGACAAACGCGGTCTGAAGGTCGTCTCCGACGACTCCGCGCTCGGCACGGCCGTCGACGAGGCCATCGCCGGCAACCCGGCCATCGCGGACAAGATCCGCGGCGGCAAGGTGGCCGCGGCCGGCGCCCTGGTCGGCGCGGTCATGAAGGCCACCCGCGGCCAGGCCGACGCGGCCCGCGTCAAGGAACTGATCCTGGAGAAGCTGGGCGTCAGCGAGGGCTGACAGCAGGCGGTGTACGGCCCCGGAGGGATGCCCTCCGGGGCCGTACGGCTAACTGCGGCGTCCCACGACCCGGGCGAACCCCAGCAGGCGCCCCCGGTCGGCCCTCAGCAGCTCCACCGAGTCGCGTGCCAGCCCGGCCATGAACTCGCTCGGGCTCTCCTCGGCGCACACCTCGCTCCACAGCAGCCAGTCGCGCCAGCCGTCCTGGAGCCAGTCGGCGGTCTCGACGGTCACGGCACCCGTGCGCGTCCAGTTCCGGCGCCACCAGCCGGGGGAGTGGAACGCCCAGAACCCGGGGTCCCAGTGGGCCTTGAGGTGCTCCGGCGGCTCGGCCCCGGCGATCTCCTCCCGCACCGACGGCACCACCACCCCGATTCGCCCGCCGGGCTTCAGCAGCCGGGTCAGCGTGGGCAGGTAGAGGTCGTCGGTGCCGAAGTACTGGTAGGCGTCGACGGACACGATCGCGTCGAACGAGGCTTCGGCGAACGGCAGATCGTGCGCCTCGGCGAAGACGGGCAGCACCCGGTCGGCCACACCCGCCTCGGCGACGCGTACGGCGTTCTCGTCCGGCTTCACCCACAGGTCGGCCGCGGTGACCTGGACGCCGTACTCCCTGGCGAGGAAGACGGAGGTCATGGCCCGTCCACAGCCGAGGTCGAGCACCCGGGCACCGGGCGGCAGCCGGTCGAGGCCGAGCGCGGGCGCCAGCCACTCCAGCAGCCACAGCGCGTGCGGGCCCATCTGGTTCTCGATGGTCCAGCGGACGTCGTAGCCGTTGCTGCGGGGATGACGCGGATGGGTGAGACGGCTGAGGAGCGCGTCGGGGGTTCTCGGTTTCTCGGTCACGAGCGACCATGCCTACCACCGCCAGGCACCGCCCCGCACCAGGGTTTCCGAGCAGGGGACGGTACGCTCGCCCGCCATGAGTGGACGCACCGATTCCGACATCGAGCCCCCGATAACCGAGGAGCCGGAGGGGTATGTCGAGGACGCCCGGCGGGCCCGGTGGACCGCGGCCGGCACCGGAGCGCTCCTCTGCCTCGCGGGGCTCGCCGCCTCCCTGCTGCGGCTCACCGGGTCCGCGCCCGCCCGCGTCCCCGCCGCCTACGCCCTCGGCGCCGCCGTCTGCGCGCTCGCGGCGCTGCTCGGCTCCAAGGGCCGTACCCGCAGGGCCCTGTGGCTGCTCGTAGCCGGGACGATGGTGATGGCGCTCGGGGACCAGTTCGACTGACGTGTCTTCAGTTCGACCGCCACCCCTTCATGTTCTTTGCGGGCTGTCCGGTTTATTGGCGTTTGCTCTCGGCGAAAGATCCACACATCGTCTTCTGGGAGCACGTCGGTGGCAGACCTCGCGCATTGGTGTGTCAGGCACCGCCTGACCGCCGTCCTGCTGTGGCTCCTCGCCTTCGGCGGGGTCACCGCGGGCGCCGCCCTGGCCGGTTCGGCGTACTCGAACGACTACGAGGTCCCCGGCACCGAGTCCGACCGCGCGACCCGGCTGCTCGAGGACGGCTTCCCGGGCCTGGGCGGGGACAGTGACACCGTCGTCTGGCACACCGTCACCGGCACGGTCCGCGCGGCCGGCGTCGAGCGGACCGTCACGGACACCCTGCGCCGGATCGCCGCGCTGCCCGGCGTGGCCTCGGTGGCCGGCCCGTACGGCGGCCAGGGGGCCCACCGGATCAGCGCCGACGGCCATACGGCCTACGCCACCGTCACCTTCGCACGGCAGGCGGGCGACATCGGCAGAGCCGAGGCGGAGGCCGTCGTGCGCACCGCCAAGGCCGCGGCGGGCGAAGGGCTCCGGGTGGGGCTGGGCGGCACCGCCATCGGGCTGACCGAGTCCGCGCGGGGGCACACCGCCGAGGCGGTCGGGGTGCTCGTCGCCGCCGTCGTGCTGTTCCTCGCCTTCGGTTCGCTCGCCGCGTCCCTGCTGCCGATCGCCACCGCGCTGGCCGGCGTCGGCACCGCCTACGCCGGCACCGGACTGCTCGGACACGTCATGACGGTCGCCGACTTCGCCCCCATGCTCGGCATGCTGATCGGCCTCGGCGTGGGCATCGACTACGCGCTGTTCATCGTGACCAGACACCGTCGCGGCCTGAAGCGCGGCCTGAGCGTCCCGGAGGCCGCCGCGCACGCCGTGGCCACCACCGGGCGCGCGGTCGTGTTCGCGGGTGCGACGGTGTGCATCGCCCTGCTGGGAATGCTGATACTGCGGCTGGCCTTCCTCAACGGGGTCGCCGTGGCCGCCTGTCTGACGGTCGTGCTCACCGTCGCGGCCTCCGTGACGCTGCTGCCCGCCCTGCTGTCGTACCTCGGCCCGCACGCCCTCAGCCGGCGCGAACGGCGCCGGCTCGCCGAGCACGGGCCCCGCCCGGAACTCCCCACCGGCCTCGCCGCCCGCTGGTCGGCGCTGGTCGAACGCCACCCCCGGCTGCTCGGCTCACTCGCCCTCGCGGTCGTCGCCGTGCTCGCCCTGCCGACCCTCTCGCTCCGCCTCGGCACCTCCGACCAGGGCAACGACCCCGGCACCGCCACCACCCGACAGGCCTATGACCTGCTCGCGGCAGGCTTCGGACCCGGCGTGAACGGGCCGCTGACGCTGGTGACACGCGTGGACGGCGGCGACGACAAACTCGCCCTCGACAGCCTCGACACCACCCTGCGCGCCACCCCCGGCGTCGCCTCCGTCACCCCGGTCACCTACGCCACCGGCGGGGACACCGCCTACCTCACCGTCGTGCCCGAGTCCGCGCCGCAGTCCCAGGACACCAGCGATCTCGTGGACCGGCTGCGCACCCGAGTGCTCCCGCGCGCGGAGCGCGGCACCTCGCTCGCCGTGCAGGTGGGCGGAGTCACCGCGGGCTACGACGACTTCGCGGATGTGATCATCGGCAAACTGCCGCTGTTCGTCGGGGTGGTCGTCGGGTTCGGCTGCCTCCTGCTGCTGGTCGCCTTCCGCTCGCTGAGCATCCCCCTGAAGGCCGCCGCGATGAACATCGCCGCCGTCGCCGCCGCGTTCGGCATCGTCGTCGCCGTCTTCCAGTGGGGCTGGGGCAGCGAACCGCTCGGCCTCGGCCGCGCGGGCCCCATCGAGCCCTTCCTGCCCGTGATCATGGTCTCGGTGCTCTTCGGGCTCTCCATGGACTACCAGGTCTTCCTGGTCAGCCGGATGTACGAGGAGTGGCTGGACACCGGCGACAACCGGCGCGCCGTCCGCGTGGGCCTCGCCGAGACCACCCGGGTGATCAACTCCGCCGCGGTCATCATGGTCTCGGTCTTCCTCGCCTTCGTGCTCAGCGGCGACCGCGTCATCGCCATGTTCGGCATCGGGCTCGCCTCCGCCGTCGCCCTCGACGCCTTCGTCCTGCGTACGCTGCTCGTGCCCGCGCTGATGCACCTGCTCGGCGCCGCCAACTGGTGGCTGCCCGGCTGGCTGGAGCGCCGCCTGCCGCGCCTCAGCATCGAGCCGCCCGAGCGCCGCGCGGCGCAGGACGGGCTCGGCCGGGCCCCGGTGGACGAACTGCGGAAGGAAGAACGGCACGATGTACGCGATATCGCTCGGTGACGAGGCCGAACTGCGGCCCCTGGAGGTCTGGCACGCGGAGGAACTGCTCGCCAACATCGACCGGGGGCGGGAGTTCATCGGCCGGCACATCGGTCTGGCGGACGTGGTGTCCGACCTCGACGGCGCCCGTGGGTGGCTGAAGGCGTACGCCGACAAGCGCGCCGCCGACGCCGGCGGCCTGCACGGGATCTGGCTGGACGGGAAGCTCGTCGGCGGCCTGCTGTTCCGCGTCTGGGACACCCCGGGCGGGGTCTGCGAGGCCGGCTGCTGGCTGGAGCCGGCCGCGGCCGGGCGCGGGCTGGTCACACGCGGGATGCGGGTGCTGCTCGACTGGGCCTTCGAGGAACGCGGCATGCACCGGGTGGAGTGGCAGGTGTCCTCGGCCAACGAGCCGAGCATCAACGTGGCCCGGCGGCTCGGCATGACACGTGAAGGCGTGCTCCGCGAGAACTACCGGCACCGGGGCGTGCGCACCAGCACCGAGATCTGGTCGGTGCTCGCGCCCGAGTGGCGTGCGGCACGCGCGCGCACCGCGGAAAACGATCATTAAGGGACCTCTCAGAGAGCGTCCGTACGGTGCCAGTCATGGCAACGAAGACAGCGGAAGGCGCCACGGGCGGCACTGAGGCCGGCACCGGGGCGCGCAAGGACGACGAGACGACGACGGCCGGCCCTGCCGGGGAGCGGGCCGCCGAGGGCCAGGCCGCCGACGAGGGGGCCGCCCAGGAGCGGACCGACGAGGATCAGGCCGCCCACGAGCAGGCCGCCGAGGAGGCCGCGGAAGCCGACGGCGGCGAGGCGGGCGATGCGACGGAAGCCGCCGGTGGCAAGGCGCCCTCCGGGGTCGGCCAGGGCGCCGGCGCCGTCGTCTCCGCCGCGCTGGGCCTGGTCTCGCTGAGCGGTGGCTGGATCGGCACCGTCGCGGCCGCCCGGGAGCAGCTCGTCGGCCAGCTCCGGACGTCCTCCAGCGCGAGCGTCGCCGAGCAGATCAAGGAGGTCTACGGCGACGCCTGGCACACCACCGCCCTGTGGGCCGGTCTGTTCGCGCTGGCCGCGCTGATCACCGGCGTGGTCGTACTGGCCCGGCCCGCGTTCGGCACCCCGGGCCGCCCGCAGGCCGCGTGGATCAAGTCGGTCGCCTGGGCGGGCGTCTCGCTCGGCGTCATCGGTCTGCTGCTCGCCGTCCTGAAGTACTCCGACGCCCTGCTCGGCCTGCCCTCGACCGCCTGAGAAGGCGTCGGGAACCCGTCGGGAATCCACGGACCTGAGGGGCCTTAGGGCGCGCGTGAGCGACTCACCGCCGCCCCTAAGGCCCCTTACGCGTGCGTGCGGCCCGCCGGCCGCCCGAAGATGCGGCACTCTCCCGATGTGGCCGACCCCGCTGGGAGACGAGGGTGGAGGAGTCGCGGTCAGCGACACACGACACCGTCTCTCCGGGAGGACCCGCCATGTACGCACTCGAACTCCACCGCCTCCGCTCCGCCGAGCTGCTCCGCGCGGCCCAGGAGGAGCGCCTGGCCCGCGAGGCCGTACGGTCCCGCCGCGCCGAGTCCGCCGGCGACGGTGCCCCGGCCGCCGAGCCGCATACCGGCCGCCCCCGCCGGCACCGGCAGCCACGCACCGCGTGACCCTGCCGTCCGCCGGCACGGCCCTGCCGCCCGCCGACAGGGCCCTGCCGGCCACCGGTACGACCATCGGACAGGGGCTGTGGAAAACCGGTGCCGGGCCGTTCCGGCCTCGTGCGATGCTCGGGCCCGTGGAGAACAGGTCCGTCAGTCCCGTGTTCGTCGGCCGTACCGACGAACTGGACACGCTGAACGACGCGCTCGCCCGTGCCGCCGCGGCCGAGCCGCAGGCGCTGCTGCTCGGCGGCGAGGCGGGCGTGGGCAAGACCCGCCTCGTGGAGGAGTTCGCCACCGCCGCCGCCCGGCACGGCGCCGTGGTCGCCGTCGGCGGCTGCGTGGAGATCGGCGCCGACGGGCTGCCGTTCGCCCCCTTCTCCGCCGCGCTGCGCGCCCTGCGGGACGCCCTGCCCGAGGAGTTCGCCGCGGCGGCGGCCGGCCAGGAGGAGGAACTGGCCCGGCTGCTGCCCGACCTCGGCGAGGCCGGCTCCGGCCGCCACGACGAACAGGGCACGGCCCGCCTGTTCGAGCTCACCGCCCGGCTGCTGGAGCGGGTCGCCGCCGAGCACACCGTCGTCCTCGTCCTGGAGGACCTGCACTGGGCCGACGCCTCCACCCGCCACCTCCTCGCCTACCTCTTCCGCACCCTGCGCACCGGCCGCCTCCTCGTCCTGGCCACCTACCGCTCCGACGACATCCACCGCCGCCACCCGCTGCGCCCGCTGCTCGCCGAACTGGACCGGCTGCGCACCGTCCGCCGCATCGAACTCGCCCGCTTCACCCGCGAGGAGGCCGGCCGCCAGATCGCGGGCATCCTCGCCGCCGAACCCGACCCCGCCCGGGTGGACGAGATCTACGCACGCTCCGACGGCAACGCCTTCTTCATCGAGGAACTCGCCGTCGCCGGCACGGCGGGCGACTGCGCCGGCCTCACCGACTCCCTGCGCGACCTGCTCCTCGTCCGGGTCGAGGCACTGCCCGAGAGCGCCCAGCGGGTCGCCCGGATCGTCGCCGAGGGCGGCTCCACCGTGGAGTACCGGCTGATCGCCGCCGTCGCCCGGCTCGCCGAGGACGACCTCATCGAGGCCCTGCGGGCCGCCGTCGGCGCCAACATCCTCACCGTCACCCGGACCGGCGACGGTTACCGCTTCCGGCACTCCCTGGTCCGCGAGGCCGTCGCCGACGACCTGCTGCCCGGCGAACGCTCCCGGCTCAACCGCCGCTACGCCGAAGCCCTGGAGGCCGACCCCACGCTGGTCCCGGCCGACGCCCGCGTGATGCGCCTGGCCAGCTACTGGTACCACGCCCACGACGCCGCGAAGGCCCTGCCCTCCGTCCTGTCCGCCGCCGTCGTCGCCCGCCGCCGGCACGCCTACACCGAGCAACTGCGGCTGCTGGAGCGGGCGATGGAGCTGTGGGACAGCGCCCCCGAGGAGGTGCGCCGCGCGCTGCGCCCGGTCGACTACGCCGAGGTCTATCCCCCGTGCGGCTGCGACCCGGCCACCACGCCGCTGCGCTACCTGGATCTGCTGGCCGAGGCGGCGGTGGCGGGCCGTTTCGGTGGCGAGCGCGAACGCGCCCTGAAGATCACCAAACGGGCCCTGCGCCTCCTGGAGGAGGATCCGGACCCGCTGCGCGCCGCCTGGTTCTGGGTGCAGCGCTCCCGGCTGGTCCAGGCCATGGCGCGCGGCGACGGCCGGCAGGAGCTGGCCGCCGCGCAGGACCTGGTGCGCGGACTGCCGCCGTCCGAGGTGCACGCAGAGGTGCTGGCGGTCGCCGCGAGCTGGTCCATGCAGCGCCGCCCGGGACCCGAAGCCCTGGCCGCCGCCGAGCGGGCCGTGGAGTACGCGCACATGGTGGGCGCCCGCGAGACCGAACTGGACGCCCGCCTCACCCTGGGCGGCCTGACCGTGGAGTCCGGCGAGCCGGAGGCCGGCCTCGCGCAGATGCGACAGGTGCTGCGGGACACCCGCGCGGAGGGCATGCACCAGGTCACGGCCCGCGCCTATGTGAACCTGCCGTCCGTGCTGCAGAGCGTCGGCCGGGACCGGGAGGCCGTCCCGCTGCTGCGCGAGGGCATCGACTTCTGCCGCGCCCACGGGCTGCTGGACTCCGGGGCGTGGATGTGGGGCAACCTGTCCGAGGCGCTGTACTCGCTCGGCCAGTGGCAGGAGGCCGCCGAGGCCGCCGCGCACGCCACCCGGGTCGGCCACGGCGCCATGCCCCGTGGCGCGGGCGCGCTGCTGATGGCCCACCTCGCCCTCGCCCGCGGCGACCTCGCCGAGGCCGCCCGGCACCTCGCCGCCGCCCGCGCCTGGTACGGCACCCATGACCCGATGCCCCAGCAGTCCCTGCCCGTGGCCCGCATCGTCCTCGGGGTCGCCGCCGCCGAGGGCCGGATCGCCGACGCCCGCGCGGCCCTGCTCCCGGCCCTGGACGCCGGCTTCCCGCCCGGCACCCACCGCTACGGCTGGCCGCTGCTGCTGGCCGCCGCCACCGCCGAGGCCGACGCCCGCACCCTGCCCGCCGCCCGGCCCGGCCGCGCCGAGACGCTCGACCGTCTCTCGGCGGCCGTACGGACCCTCACCACCGGGGTCCCGCTGTGGCAGGCCCACGCCCAGTGGACCCGCGCCGAACTGCTCCGCGCGCAGGGCCGGGACACCGCCGACACCTGGTCCCCGGTCGTCACCGCCTTCGAGTGCCTGGACCGGCCCTACGACCTCGCCCGGGTCCGCCACCGCCTCGCCGCGGCGCTGCTGGCCGAGGGCGGCGACGACGAACGGGAGCGCGCGGTGGAACTGCTCCGGCTGGCCGCGGCGGTCGCCACCCACCTCGACGCGCGCCCCCTCGCCGACGCCGTCGCCCGGCTCGCCCAGCGGGCCCGCCTCACCCTGACCGGCGCCGCACGCCAGGCCCCCGCCGACCCGGCCGCGGCGCTCGGCCTCACCAGCCGCGAGCGGGACGTCCTGCACCTGGTCGCGGCCGGCCGCACCAACCGTCAGATAGCGGCGGAACTGTTCATCTCGCCGAAGACCGCGAGCGTCCACGTCTCCAACATCCTCGGCAAGCTCGGCGTCTCGGGCCGGGGCGAGGCGGCGGCGGTGGCCCACCGGCTGGGGCTGTTCGCGGCCGGCACGCTCGCTGCCGAAACGCCGGGCTGAGACCTACGCTGGAGAAAACCGGCAGTGAGGGGGAGCCGTGTTCAACGCCTTCGAGGAACTGTTCGCGCCCGGCCGCAAGCACACCCGGGACGAGCAGAACCGGCTGGAACTGACCCGCGAGGACGTGGGCGACAACGACCCCGGCCGCGGCCCCATAGACCTGAGCTCCGGAAAGGCGGTGATACGCCTGCCGGAAACGACGCCGGCCGAGCCGGAGCCCGAAACGCTCACCGAGGACGAGTAGCCGCGCCTCTCATCGATGACGAGCAGCCGCGCAGCTCACCGCACCCGGACCTCCAGTACCCGGTCGTCCCCCTTCTTCGGGTGGCCGCGGCCGTCCGTGTTGCTCGTCACCAGCCAGAGCCTGTCCCCGCCCGCCGGGACGACGGTACGGAGGCGGCCGTAGGTGCCCGTGAGGAACGCCTGCGGGGCGGCCGAGGCCGATGTGCCGTTCAGCGGGACGCGCCACAGGCGCTCGCCCTTCAGGCCCGCCATCCAGATCACGCCGTTCACGTAGGCGATGCCGCTCGGGGAGGCGTCGTCGGTGTGCCACTGGGCCAGCGGGTTGTGGAAGCCGGTGTCGGAGGACCTGCCCTCGGCCTGAGGCCAGCCGTAGTTGTCACCGGGCTTGATCGCGTTCAGCTCGTCCCAGGTGTCCTGCCCGAACTCCGACGCGAACAGCCGCTGTTTGTCGTCCCAGGCCAGGCCCTGGACGTTCCGGTGGCCGTACGAGTACACGGGGGAGTCGGGGAACGGGTTGCCCGGAGCCGGTTCGCCGTCCGGGGTCAGCCGCAGGATCTTGCCGCCCAGCGACTTCCTGTCCTGCGCCAGGCCCTTCTGCCCGCTCTCGCCGGTGCCCGCGTACAGCATGCGGTCGGGGCCGAACGCGATCCGGCCGCCGTTGTGGATGCGGCCCTTGGGGATGCCCTTGAACACCGTGTCGGGAGCGCCCAGTTGCTCACCGGCCGGCTTCCGCTCGTCGTACAGCATGCGGACGATGCGGTTGTCCGAGGCCGAGGTGAAGTAGGCGTAGATCATGTGGTCCGAGGCGAAGTCGGGGGAGAGCGCGATGCCCAGCAGGCCGCCCTCGCCGGCCGGCGAGACCCCCGAGACCGTGCCCAGCTCGGTCGTCCGGCCGGTCCTCTCGTCGATCCGGCTGATCGTGCCCTCGTCCCGGGAGGAGACCAGCAGGCCGCCGCCGGGCACTGGAGCCAGCCCCCACGGCGTCTTCAGGCCCTCGGCCACCGTGCGCAGCACCTTCACCGAGCCCTTGGCCGGGGGTACCGGCGCGGCCGGGGCGGTGCCGTGCCCGGAAGCGGTGGCCCCGGAGGTCGTCGCGCCCGGCATACCGCCCGGGGCGTCCCCGCCGTCGGAGGAACAGCCGGCCGTCACCAGGAGGGCGGCCACGGCCAGCACGGCCGGCACAGCTCGACGTCGCACGATCACGGTTCCCTTCGCCAGGGCGGTCCGGTGGCGGTCCACAGGCGGGCCCGACGGCACGCTCTCCCTCTCATACACCGCCCGCGCCCCTTCGGGTTCCCGATCCCCGACGACGGACCGCGAAAACCTCGATCCCACGACGATTGCGCGGGCGCCAGCCCGGACACGTGGTCCCACGGCCCTTGGGCGGGCGTCAACCCGGTCACCTCAGCCCCATGACCTCCGGACGGCCGGCGGCCCGGACACCTCGATCCGCCGACCCTGGGCGGGCGCCAGCCCGGACACCTCGTCCCACGACCCTTGGGCGGGCGCCGGCCCGGTCACCTCGGTCCCACGATCCTTGGGCGGGCGCCAGCCCGGAAACCTCAGCCCATGACCTTCGGACGGCCGGCAGCCCGGTCACCGCAGCCCCGTCAGTCCCACGATCCCTGGGCCGGCGGCAGCGCGGACACCTCCGTCAGGTCCTCCGCGGTCAGCCGCAGCCCGGCGGCCGCCGCGTTCTGCGCCGCCCAGCGCTCCCGCTTGGTGCCCGGCAGGGCTATCACATGCCTGCCCTGGGCCAGCACCCAGGCCAGGGCCACCTGGGCCGGGGTGACGTCCTCGCCGTGCCGGCGGGCGATGCGTCGCAGGCCCGCGACTATCGGCTGGTTGGCGGCCATCATCTCGGCGGTGAACCGGGGGTGCCGGGCGCGTACGTCGTCCGGTTCGAAGCCCTCGCCCGGCGTCAGCGTGCCGGTCAGGAAGCCGTTGCCCAGCGGCATCGCCGCCAGGAAGCCCACACCGCGCGCCTCGCACCACGGCAGCAGCGCCCGGAGCGCCTCCGGCGACCACACCGACAGCTCCGCCTGCACCGCGGTCACCGGGAACACCTGCTGCACCCGCTGCAACTGGCGCAGCGTCGTGTCGTACAGCCCGGCGCCCGGGCGGCGCCCGCCGCGCGCTCCCACCGCGCACAGACCGAGGGCCCGCACCTTCCCGGCCCGCACCAGGTCCGCCATCGCGCCCCAGGTCTCCTCGACAGGCACCTCCGGATCGGCGCGGTGCAGCTGGTACAGGTCGATCACATCGGTCTGCAGCCGCCGCAGCGAGGCGTCGCAGGCCCGCCGCACGTAGCCGGGGCGGCCGTTGGCCACGATGTGCTGCTCGCCGACCAGCAGCCCCACCTTCGTCGACACGAAGGCGTCCCGGCGCCGCTCCTTCAGCACCCGGCCCAGCAGCAGCTCGTTGGTGAACGGGCCGTACATGTCCGCGGTGTCCAGGAGGCCGCAGCCCAGGTCCAGCGCCCGGTGCACGGCTCTGACCGACTCGTCACCCCGCTGTCGCGATCCGCTGTACGCCCAGCTCATCGGCATGCATCCGAGTCCGACGGCCCCCACCGCGAGCGCCCCCGCGCCGATCGTCCTGCGCTCCACCTGCTCGTGAACCTCCCTCTGCCCGGCCCCCAACCTAACCTCTGCGCGCAGACGCCCCTGACATAGCCTCCTGGCATGAGTGCAGACGTGTGGCTTCCCATTCCGCCCGAGGAGATCGAGGGGCTGCCCGAGGGGCCCCGGTACCTGTTCTGGGACGGGGGAGAGGACGGCGCGCAGCCGTATCCGGGCGATCCGGCGGAGTGCGCGGTGTACGTGGTGCCGTACATGAAGCGGCTGTCGGTCCGGGTGGGCCCGCTGGAGCACCTGACGAACGTGCGGCTCATCCAGACGCTCACCGCCGGCGTCGACGACATCACCGCGCAGCTTGCGGTGATCCCGCCGGGCGTGCGGCTGTGCAACGCGCGCGGGGTGCACGAGACGAGCACGGCCGAGCTGGCGCTCACCCTCACCCTCGCCGCGCTGCGCGGCATCCCCGGCTTCGTCCGCGCCCAGCAACAGGAGCGCTGGGTGGGCGGTTTCCACCCCGCCCTGGCCGACAAGAGCGTGCTGATCGTCGGGTACGGGGCCATCGGTGCCGCCATCGAGGACCGGCTCGTGCCCTTCGAGGTCGCGCGGGTGGCGCGCGTGGCGCGCTCCGGTCGCACAACCGCGCGCGGTCCCGTGCATCCGATCGCCGATGTGCTTCCACTGCTTCCGCACGCGGATGTCGTGATCCTCTGCACCCCGCTCACGGAGGAGACCCGGGGGCTCGTCGACGCCGACTTCCTCGCCCGGATGAAGGACGGCGCGCTGCTCGTCAACGTCGCGCGCGGGCCCGTCGTGGACACCAAGGCGCTCCTCACCGAGCTGGAGCGGGGCCGGATCACCGCCGCCCTCGACGTCACCGACCCCGAGCCGCTGCCCCCCGGCCACCCCCTGTGGCAGGCGCCCGGAGTGCTGATCAGCCCGCATGTCGGCGGGCCCTCCTCGGCCTTCCTGCCCCGCGCCAAGAGGCTGCTCGCCGACCAGTTGACCCGGTTCGTGAACCGACAGCCCCTGCGGAACGTGATCCTTACGACCGGACCCGAAACCAGGGGAGCAAACGGGCGCTAGGCCGCTTCCGGCACCCTCCGCAACCTTTCGGACGCGGCCCGTACCCACATCCTCGCTGGTCGTCACGGAGCGTAGAGAGGCTATGTCCCTGAGTGACGATACTGGTGTATCGTCCCGACAGGGGCTGCGCCGCTGACCACTCGGCGCCGGGGATGGACATTTCAGATTTGTGAGGGGGGCGACGGGCGATGCACGGCCTATGGACGAACGATCCGACGCGGCGGAGCCGCCGACGGCGACCCTGGCGCACGGCCGCGCGCAGGCGCGGCCACCACACCAGCCACCACAGCCACCAGCAGCGCAGGCACAGCGGTCGTCGCAGGCATGCGCACCCAGCGCACCGGGACCGTCGGGACGCGGGAGCGGCGCGAACCGGGAGGCCCCGGTGAGCGCCCCGCCCTCCGTGACGACCACCCTCGACGGAGCGGCGCGCGCACCGCACCCGCACGAGGCACCGCCGCCCCGCCGGCTCGCCATCGGCGACAACACCCGGCTGATGGAACAACTCGTCCTCGCCCTGATCTGCGCGGCCTACGCCGTCGGAGCCGCGTTCGACTGGGGCACGAGTCAAGTCGCGCTGATCATGGGCGACTTCGGTCTGAGCGCGGCGGCGGGCACCGCCGCCGTCTCCTGTTTCCTGTACGCCCGCAGCCGGCGCGTGCGCTTCCGCTCGGCCTGGCTGCTGTTCGCCCTCTCCTCGGCCATGGCCGCGCTGGGCAACGCGGTCTGGGGCTGGTACGAGGTCGTGCTGGGCCGCGCCGTGCCCAGCCCCAGCTACGCCGACCTGTTCTTCCTGTGCTTCGCGCCGCCCGCCATCGTCGGCCTGCTGGTGCTCGCCAAGCGGCCGGTGACGAGGGCGGGCTGGATCTGCCTGGGGCTGGACGCCTGGCTCATCGGCGGCTCGCTGCTCACCCTCTCGTGGAGCCTCGCGCTCGCCCAGGCGGCCCGGTTCGACGGCTCCAGCGTGGCGCACGCCGCGCTGTCGCTGGCCTACCCGCTGCTCGACATCGCGCTCGTCAGCATGGTCCTCGCCCTGCACTTCCGCCGTGCCCCGGGCAACCGTACGGCGGTGAACACCGCGATCGGCGCGCTCGCGCTGACCGTGATGTGCGACGCCCTGTTCACCTCGCCGCTGCTGCACAGCAGCTACCGCTCCGGGCAGTTGCTGGACGCGGGCTGGTTCGCCGGTTCGCTGCTGCTCGCCTACGCCCCCTGGGCCGCGCCCCGGCGGCGGCGCGCGCGGGAGATCCGCGTGGCGGACGGGCACACGCGCGTGGTGCACGAGCACATGCCGGGCCGGCGGAGCACGGGCCACCAGCTGCCCCTGTCCGCGCCGGGCGGTGAGCTCACCCGGTACCCGTCCGGCCGGCCGCTCACCGGCTCGCTCGCCGCCCTCACCCCGTACCTCGCCGCCGCCGTGTGCACCCTGGGCATCCTGTACAACGTCCTCAACGGCCGCAGGCCCGACCACGTGGTGCTGATCACCGCGGGCGCCGTGGTGCTGGCGCTCGTCATCCGGCAGGGCATCATGCTGCTGGACAACATCACCCTCACCCAGGAACTGGCGCAGAAGGAGAACCACTTCCGCTCCCTGGTGCAGGGCTCCAGCGACGTCATCATGATCGCCGCGCCGAACGGCATCCTCCGGTACGTCTCCCCGGCCGCCGCCGGGGTGTACGGCAGACCCGCGGAGGAGCTGGTGGGCACCGAGCTGGCCGGGCTCATCCACCCGGAGGACCTGGGCTGCGTGGTGCACGAGGTGCGCCGTTTCCTCGCCGCCAGCCCGCTGGAGGAGCCCACCACGCGCATCGAGTGCCGGTTCCGCTCCGGCGACGGCGGCTGGCTCAACGTCGAGTCGACCGTCAACCGGCACCACGGCGGACTGATCTTCAACAGCCGGGACGTGACCGAGCGAGTGCGCCTGCAGGCCCAGTTGCAGCACAACGCCGAGCACGACCCGCTGACCGACCTGCCCAACCGCGCGCTGTTCACCAAGCGGGTGCAGCAGGCCCTGTCCGGCCGCCGGGCCACCGACCGGGGCGCCGCCCTGCGGGGCACGGCGGTGCTCTTCATCGACCTGGACGGCTTCAAGGCCGTCAACGACACGATCGGGCACCAGGCCGGGGACGAACTGCTCGTCCAGGCCGCCCGCAGACTCCAGGACGCGGTCCGGCAGGGGGACACCGCGTCCCGGCTGGGCGGCGACGAGTTCGCGGCCCTGATCGTCGGGGACGGCACCCGGGACCGGGCCGCCCGGGAGCGGAACATCCTGGAGCTCGCCGACCGCCTCAGGGTGACCCTCTCCCACCCGTACGCCATCGACGGCAACGACGTCAGGGTCAACGCCTCCATCGGCGTCGCCTTCGCCGAACCGGGCCTCGGTGCGGGGGAGTTGCTGCGCAACGCCGACCTGGCGATGTACCGCGCGAAGTCGGCCGGAAAGGGCCGGGTCGAGCTGTACAAACCGCAGATGCAGCAGGACGTCGTCCGCAAGGCGGAGCTGGCCACGCGGTTGCGTGCCGCGCTGCACGACGGCGAGTTCGCCCTGCTGCACCAGCCCGTGGTGTGCCTGCAGAACGGCCGGATCACGGCGGTCTCCGCACAGGCGCGCTGGCGCTCCTCGCAGGGGGTGCTGTTCACGCCGGCCGAGTTCCTGCGGGTGGCCGAGGACGGCGACAAGACCGCCGAGCTGGACCGCTGGATCCTACGGGAGGCCGTGGAGCAGGCGGCCGAGCGGGCCGCGACCGGGATCGTCGTCCCCGTGGCGGTCCGGATGAGCGCCCGGCGGCTGCTGGACCGCTCGATGCCGCTGGGCTCGGTGGAGGCGCTGCTGACCCGGCACGGGCTGCCGCCCGGGGCGCTGGTCATCGAACTGTCCGACACCGATCCCCGGGTCTCCCTGGACGAGCTGGAGCGGCGGCTGACCGCGCTGAGCCGGCTCGGGGTGCGGATCGCGCTGGACGGCTTCGGCAGCGGCTACGCGGCCATCACGGCCCTCAGGAGGCTGCCCGTGGACATGCTCAAGCTCGACCGAGGTCTGGTCGAGGGCGTGGTCGAGTCCGCGCGGCTGCACAAGATCACCAGTGGTCTGCTGCGGATCGCCGGCGATCTCGGGCTCCAGTCGGTCGCCGAGGGCGTGGACCTGCCGGAGCAGGTGGTCGCGTTGCGTGCCATGGGCTGCACCCATGGGCAGGGCATGGCGTTCGCCGGTCCGCTGGACGAGTACCGGCTGCGCCGGGCGCTCGGATCCGGCCACTACCCGGTGCCGCACGCCCCGGCCGAACCGGCGTTCGCGGGCAGCGCGAGGGAGCCCGAGAGGGTGTACACCGGAGGTGTTCCGGCTGTCTTCGGAGGCGGCAGTGCCCTTCGCTCACATTCTGAGACTCCCGTCCCACCCACTTGACACGTGGTGCGTGTCGGGGGGAGGGTCAGTGCCATGCGCACCCGAATTCTCGTACTTGGACAGCGCGTCGGCTGAGCTGGGACCCACCGGAGGACGATCCGGAATCCCCAGCGACCTCACCGGCGCGCTCCCCTCGCTTGCCTTGCGGCACGAGGGGTTTTTTGTTGCACGAGTGCCTTTCGTGCAGCGCTCGAAATCCGCCCGAACCTCGCAAAAACCCTCAGCATCGAGAAGAGAATGCCGATGACCGAGCAGGCCACCGGGGCCCACCATCCGCAGCCGCGGCCCCGTTCCGGAGGACAGCAGTCCGCCCCCGTCGAGCACGTCACGGGTGCGCAGTCCCTCATCCGCTCCCTCGAGGAGGTCGGCGCGGACACGGTATTCGGCATTCCGGGCGGTGCGATCCTGCCGGCGTACGACCCGTTGATGGACTCCACCCGGGTGCGGCACGTCCTGGTCCGGCACGAGCAGGGCGCGGGCCACGCGGCCACCGGTTACGCGCAGGCCACCGGCAAGGTCGGCGTCTGCATGGCGACCTCCGGCCCGGGCGCGACGAACCTGGTGACGCCGATCGCCGACGCGCACATGGACTCCGTGCCGCTGGTCGCGATCACCGGCCAGGTCGCCTCCAAGGCGATCGGCACGGACGCCTTCCAGGAGGCGGACATCGTCGGCATCACCATGCCGATCACCAAGCACAACTTCCTCGTCACCAAGGCCGAGGACATCCCGCGGGTCATCGCGCAGGCGTTCCACATCGCCTCCACCGGCCGCCCGGGCCCGGTCCTCGTCGACATCGCCAAGGACGCGCTCCAGGCGAAGACCACCTTCTCCTGGCCCCCCGTCATGGACCTGCCCGGCTACCGCCCGGTGACCAAGCCGCACGCCAAGCAGATCCGCGAGGCCGCCAAGCTGATCACCGCCGCCAGGCGGCCGGTCCTGTACGTCGGCGGCGGCGTCCTCAAGGCGCACGCCACCGCCGAACTGAAGGTCCTCGCCGAGCTGACCGGCGCCCCGGTCACCACCACGCTGATGGCGCTCGGCGCGTTCCCCGACAGCCACCCGCTGCACCTGGGCATGCCCGGCATGCACGGCAGCGTCGCCGCCGTCACCGCGCTGCAGAAGGCCGACCTGATCGTGGCCCTCGGTGCCCGCTTCGACGACCGCGTCACCGGCAAGCTGGACAGCTTCGCCCCCTACGCCAAGATCGTCCACGCGGACATCGACCCGGCCGAGATCGGCAAGAACCGCGAGGCCGACGTGCCGATCGTCGGCGACGCCCGCGAGGTCATCGCCGATCTGGTCCAGGCCGTCCAGAAGGAGCACAGCGAGGGCCACAAGGGCGACTACACCGCCTGGTGGAGCGACCTCAATCGGTGGCGCGAGACCTACCCCCTCGGCTACGACCAGCCCGGGGACGGCTCGCTCTCCCCGCAGGCGGTCATCGAGCGCATCGGGCAGCTCGCCCCCGAGGGCACGATCTTCGCGGCGGGCGTCGGCCAGCACCAGATGTGGGCCGCGCACTTCATCCAGTACGACACGCCCGCCACCTGGCTGAACTCCGGCGGCGCCGGGACGATGGGCTACGCGGTCCCGGCCGCGATGGGCGCCAAGGCCGGCCAGCCGGGCCGTACCGTCTGGGCGATCGACGGCGACGGCTGCTTCCAGATGACCAATCAGGAACTGACCACCTGCGCCCTGAACAACATCCCGATCAAGGTCGCCATCATCAACAACGGCGCCCTCGGGATGGTCCGCCAGTGGCAGACCCTCTTCTACAACCAGCGCTACTCCAACACCGTGCTGCACAGCGGCCCCGAGGACATCAACCCGGAGGCCAAGGGCACGCGCGTGCCGGACTTCGTGAAGCTGTCCGAGGCGATGGGCTGCGTGGGCCTGCGCTGCGAGCGCCCGGAGGACCTGGACAAGGTCATCGCGGAGGCCAACTCCATCAACGACCGCCCTGTCGTCGTGGACTTCATCGTCCACGAGGACGCGATGGTCTGGCCGATGGTCGCCGCCGGCACCTCCAACGACGAGATCATGGCCGCCCGGGACGTCCGCCCCGACTTCGGCGACAACGAAGACGACTGAGCGAGGAAGAGCAACAAGACATGTCCAAGCACACGCTCTCCGTCCTGGTGGAGAACACGCCGGGCATCCTCGCCCGCATCGCCGCCCTGTTCTCCCGGCGCGGATTCAACATCGACTCGCTCGCGGTCGGCGTCACCGAACACCCCGACATCTCCCGCATCACCATCGTCGTGGGCGTCGAGGACCTGCCGCTGGAGCAGGTGACCAAGCAGCTCAACAAGCTCGTCAACGTGCTGAAGATCGTGGAGCTGGAGCCCGGTCAGGCCGTGCAGCGCGAACTCGTTCTGGTGAAGGTCCGCGCCGACAACGAGACCCGCTCCCAGATCGTCGAGATCGTCCAGCTGTTCCGCGCCAAGACCGTCGACGTCTCCCCGGAGGCCGTGACCATCGAGGCCACCGGTTCCAGCGAGAAGCTGTCCGCCATGCTCAAGATGCTGGAGCCGTACGGCATCAAGGAGCTGGTCCAGTCCGGCACGATCGCGATCGGCCGCGGTGCCCGTTCGATCACGGACCGCTCGCTGCGCGCTCTCGACCGGACGGCGTAAGACTGCATACGGGCGGCCGGCGATCAGCGGCCGCCCGTATGCCGAGACCCCCGAACTTCGTTCCCGCCCGCCGTCATACGGTGGGACGCACCACCTGCACACAAGGAGAGAACCCAAAGTGGCCGAGCTGTTCTACGACGCCGACGCCGACCTGTCCATCATCCAGGGCCGCAAGGTCGCGGTCATCGGCTACGGCAGCCAGGGCCACGCCCACGCCCTGTCGCTGCGTGACTCCGGTGTGGACGTGCGTGTCGGTC
>NZ_JNWV01000039.1 GCF_000716535.1 Streptomyces flaveolus
GACCAGGTAGCTGGTGGCCGGGGTGTCACCGCCCAGGGCGAACGCCTCATCCGCGGCGCGGACATGCAGAGCGTCCCGGTCCGGGTCGGCGTAGACGGCCACGCTCGCGATCCCGGCGTCCCGGCAGGCCCGGGCCACGCGGACAGCGATTTCGCCACGGTTGGCGATGAGCACCTTGCGCACGATTGAGGCTCCCTCCTTGAAACAAGCCGAGTTTAGGGACTGCCGACACGGCACTTCGACCCGTCCCCTGTGGTGAGCTTGCCCACACGGAGCGTGATACGAGGCCCGCTCGACCCGCGAAAGCCCATGTCGCACCTCGGTACGCAGGACTCCTGCGGAAAACCCTAGCCCTGCCATGTGGCCAAGGTCTCTGTGAAGGCGTGCTGCGGCCCACTCGGATTCTTTGTCGAGTCCCTACGAATGGCCCAATGATTCTTTGCCGGCGCCCGAACCCTTGTCCCTGGGTTTACCCGTTAGTAGCGTTCGCGCTGTCTTGAACGTACCTGGGGTAACAGGCTGCTGGTGTGAGAGTGGGTGGGACCGGTGGTGCGCAGACCGGTGGCAGGGGTCGTGGCGGTCGTCCTCCTCGCGGAGGCCGTCTTCATCGCCGCGCTGAACTGGTTCCTCGGAGTGGTCGTCGACCGGCAGGACATGTCCCTGGCCGGCCTCGACCCGGACGTCATGTCGATGTCCTCGAAGATCGGCGGAGTGGTCTTCGGCCTCTACTTCGCGCTGTGCGCGCTGGTGGCCGCGCTGGTCGCGATACGTGACCGCGCCCCGGCGGGTCTCGGCCGCGTCCTGCTGATCAGCGCGGCCGTGGTGCACGGCCTGCTCGGCGCCTTCGCCTGGGGCCTGGTCGGCTGGACGGCGTTCCTGTTCATGGTGGTCGTACTCGGGCTGATCGTGCTGCTCCTGATGACGTACGACCGCGCGGGTGGCCCGGAGGGCACGGCACCCGGCGGCACGCCCGGGGAGGACGCCGGACCGGCCGCGCGGGCGGAGCCGGGCGCGGCTCCCGTGGGCGCGGGCGCGCCGGTGAGCCGTACGGACGAGCCGCAGGACGGGGACGACGAGCCGCAGGACTCGGTCCCCGCCCAGATCACCGCTCCGGTGCCCACAACTCCGTGATGCCCACGCCCAGTTCGGCGAGGAGCTTGCGGACCAGGGGCATGCTGATGCCGATCACGTTGCCGTGGTCGCCGTCGATGCCCTCGATGAACGGCGCCGAACGGCCGTCCAGGGTGAACGCGCCGGCGACGTGCAGCGGCTCCCCGGAGGCCACGTAGGCGGCGATCTCCTCGTCGCTGGGCTCGCCGAACCGGACGACGGTGGAGGCGGTCGCCGACACGTACCGCTTGGCCTCCGTGTCCCAGACGCAGTGACCCGTCTGGAGCACTCCGGCCCGCCCGCGCATGGCCTTCCAGCGGGCGGTGGCCTCCTCGGCGTCGGCCGGTTTGCCGAGCGCCTGCCCGTCCAGCTCCAGCACCGAGTCGCAGCCGATCACCAGGGCGCCCCGCACCTCCGGCTTCGCCGCCACGACGCTCGCCTTGGCCTCGGCGAGGGCGAGGGCCAGCTCCGCCGGGGTGGGCGCGGTGACGGCGTCCTCGTCGACGCCGCTCACGATCACCTCGGGGGCGAGGCCGGCCTGCCGGAGCAGGGCCAGCCGGGCGGGGGACTGGGAGGCGAGCACGAGTCGCCTGCGGCATTTGGCAGTCATGCGGTCAGGTTAGTCAGGATGCGCCGTTCGGCTCACCTCAGGCCGCTGATGATCATGAACAGCACCATGGCCAGGGCCACGAGAAGACCGAGCCGCCGAAGCATGTCCTGCGCGTCGCGCAGGTCCTTCGGCGGCTCGTTCTCCGGGTCTGACCACAGCACTCCACCAGCGTGGGGCTTCGGCCGGGGAGGGCGCCTGAGTACGGCTACTCAAGTTCGCGCCCGGGTGTGGTTCCCGCGATCCCTCAGCTCGGCCAGTAGGTGCGGGTCCAGGACGTCGGGCCCGGCCGGGGTACGCGGTGGGCCGCGATCCGGGACGGGTCGGACCACGCGTCCCTCGGGCGGTCCGCGCCGGACGGCGTCGCCGCTGCCGCCGCGGCGCGGGCGCGGACCACCGCCAGTGCGGCGGCCAGCTCCTCCGGGGTCGGGTTGCCTCGTACAACCTTGATGTTCATGACCGCTCCCAGGGTCCGCGGGCCTAGAGGGGGATGTTGCCGTGCTTCTTCGGAGGCAGGGATTCCCGCTTGGTGCGCAGCTGACGCAGCCCCCGGACGATGTGCGCGCGGGTGTCGGACGGCATGATCACCGCGTCGACGTAGCCGCGCTCGGCCGCGACGTAGGGGTTGAGCAGGGTGTCCTCGTACTCCTGGATCAGCCGGGCGCGCACCGCCTCCGCGTTCTCGGGGTTCTCGCCGCTCGCCTCCGCCTCCGCGATCGTGCGGCGGTGCAGGATGTTGACCGCGCCCTGCGCGCCCATGACGGCGATCTGGGCGGTGGGCCAGGCCAGGTTCAGGTCGGCGCCCAGGTGCTTGGAGCCCATGACGTCGTAGGCGCCGCCGAAGGCCTTGCGGGTGATCACGGTGATCAGCGGGACGGTGGCCTCGGCGTAGGCGTAGATCAGCTTGGCGCCGCGCCGGATGATGCCGTCGTGCTCCTGGTCGACGCCCGGCAGGAAGCCCGGCACGTCCACGAAGGTCAGCACCGGGATGTTGAAGGCGTCGCAGGTCCGCACGAAACGGGCGGCCTTCTCGCTCGCCGTGATGTCGAGGCAGCCGGCGAACTGCATCGGCTGGTTGGCGACGACACCGACCGGGTGGCCCTCGACCCGTCCGAACCCGGTGAGGATGTTCGGCGCGAACAGGGCCTGCGTCTCGAAGAACTCGGCGTCGTCCAGCACGTGCTCGATCACCGTGTGCATGTCGTACGGCTGGTTGGCGCTGTCCGGTACGACGGTGTCCAGCTCGCGGTCCTCGTCGCTGAGGGAGAGGTCCGCCGCCTCCGGGAAGACCGGGGGCTCGGACAGATTGTTGGACGGCAGGTACGACAGCAACTGCTTGACGTACTCGATGGCGTCCTTCTCGTCCCCGGCCATGTGGTGGGCCACGCCGGAGGCGGTGTTGTGGGTGCGGGCGCCGCCCAGCTCCTCGAAGCCGACGTCCTCGCCGGTGACGGTCTTGATGACGTCCGGACCGGTGATGAACATGTGCGAGGTCTGGTCGACCATCACCGTGAAGTCGGTGATGGCGGGCGAGTAGACCGCGCCGCCCGCGCAGGGCCCGACGACGAGCGAGATCTGCGGGATGACACCGCTGGCGTGGGTGTTGCGCCGGAAGATCTCGCCGTACGCGCCCAGGGAGGCGACACCCTCCTGGATGCGGGCGCCGCCGGAGTCGTTGATCCCGATGACCGGGCAGCCGGTCTTCAGGGCGAAGTCCATGACCTTGACGATCTTCTGGCCGTAGACCTCGCCGAGGGCGCCGCCGAAGACGGTGAAGTCCTGCGAGAAGACCGCGACCGGGCGGCCGTCGACCGTGCCGTAGCCGGTGACGACGCCGTCCCCGTACGGGCGGTTCTTCTCCAGCCCGAAGTTGGTCGACCGGTGCCGGGCGAACTCGTCCAGCTCGACGAACGACCCCTCGTCGAGCAGCAGTTCGATCCGCTCACGCGCCGTCAGCTTGCCCTTGGCGTGCTGCTTCTCGACGGCGCGCTCCGAGCCGGCGTGCGTCGCCTCGTGGATGCGGCGCTGGAGATCCGCGAGCTTCCCCGCGGTCGTGTGGATGTCGATCTCTTGGATCTCGTGACGCTCTTCCGGCTCGGACATCGGGATGCGGCTCCCTGCCTGCTCAAAAGGGGGGACGGTTACTCATCCGTAGACTAGTGGCGGGCCTGCGGATCAGCAGTGCGTCGTTTACCACACCTAGGGTGGCTTGCATGACGCCGCAGAATCCATCAGACGACAGCCGCTGGTCCGACCTGGACCGTCCGCCCCTGAACGGCGCCGCCCTGCGCCGTGGGCTGGTCAGGGAGGAGGGCCTGTACTGCGACATCGAGGTGGTGCAGCGGACCGGTTCCACCAACTCCGACCTGGCCGCCCTGGCCGCCGCCGGGAACGCCGACGAGGGCGCGGTCCTGGTGGCGGAGGAGCAGACGGCGGGCCGGGGCCGGCTGGACCGCCGCTGGACGGCTCCGCCGCGGTCGGGTCTGTTCTTCTCGGTCCTGCTCAAGCCCACCGAGGTGCCGGTGGCCCGCTGGGGGTGGCTGCCGCTGCTGACGGGCGTGGCGGTGGCGACCGGGCTGTCCCGGGCGGCGGGCGTCGACACGGCGCTCAAGTGGCCCAACGACCTGCTGGTGACCGTGGGCGGGGAGGAACGCAAGGCCGGGGGCATCCTCGCCGAGCGGGCCGGCGACGACGGCGTCGTCATCGGCGTCGGCATCAACGTCTCGCTCAGGGCGGACGAGCTGCCGGTCCCGCAGGCGGGCTCCCTGGCCCTCGCCGGTGCGCTGGGTACGGACCGGGACCCGCTGCTGCGGGCGGTGCTGCGGTCGCTGGAGGGCTGGTACGGGCGCTGGCGGGCCGCGGGGGGCGATCCCTCGGCGAGCCGGCTCCAGGAGACGTACACAGCGGGCTGCGCGACCCTCGGGCGCATGGTGCGGGCCGAGCTCCCGGGCGACCGCTCGGTGGTGGGGGAGGCCGTGGCGCTGGACGGCGACGGGCGGCTGATCATCGCCACGGAGGACGGGGTGCAGGAGCCGGTGGGCGCGGGCGACATCGTCCACCTGCGGCCGGCGTAGAGCGCACCGAAAGCGCGCGGGGAACCGCGCGACCAGCCACAATGGAGCCGCAGCCGGGCACGGCGATCACGCGCCGTCGGACCACGCCGGTTCGCTCGACCGGTGCCGGGAGCGCGTGCCGTCGGCCCAACCCAACGGAGTGAGCTGGCGCACACCTGCCGTAGAGTTGAGGCCGGTCGATACCTGACCGCGGCAGATCGGAAGGGCAGCAGGCGTGACCGTCGACGACACGGGCTCCGGCGCTGGCGGGGACGGCCGGGTGGACCCCCACGCCCCCGAGACCGGCGATGACCCGCTGGCCCTGCGTCTCGAACAGCTCATCCTGGGCGCCGAGCGCCGCTACACCCCGTTCCAGGCCGCCCGCAGCGCCGGCGTCTCCATGGAGCTGGCGTCCCGGTTCTGGCGGGCGATGGGCTTCGCGGACATCGGCCAGGCCAAGGCCCTCACCGAGGCCGACGTGCTGGCCCTGCGCCGCCTCGCCGGCCTGGTGGAGGCGGGACTGCTCAGCGAGGCCATGGCCGTGCAGGTGGCCCGGTCCACCGGGCAGACCACCGCCCGGTTGGCGGAATGGCAGATCGACTCATTCCTGGAGGGCCTGACCGAGCCCCCGGAGCCGGGCATGACCCGCACCGAGGTGACGTACCCGATCGTCGAGCTGCTCCTGCCCGAGCTGGAGGAGTTCCTCGTCTACGTCTGGCGGCGCCAGCTCGCCGCGTCGGCGGGCCGGGTCGTCCAGACCGCCGACGACGAGGAGATGGTCGACCGGCGGCTCGCCGTCGGCTTCGCCGACCTGGTCGGCTTCACCCGGCTCACCCGCCGCATGGAGGAGGAGGAGCTGGGCGAGCTGGTCGAGGCGTTCGAGACGACCGCCGCCGACCTGGTGGCGGCGCGCGGCGGCCGGCTCATCAAGACCCTCGGCGACGAGGTGCTGTACGCGGCGGACGACGCCGGCGTGGCCGCGGACATCGCGCTGCGGCTGGTGGAGACGCTGGCGAACGACGAGACCATGCCCGAGCTGCGGGTCGGCATGGCGTTCGGCACGGTGACCACCCGCATGGGCGATGTGTTCGGCACGACGGTGAACCTGGCCTCCCGGCTGACCTCGATAGCGCCGCGCGACGCCGTCCTCGTGGACAGCGCGTTCGCCGAGGAGCTGATCCGCAGCGGCGAGGCGCCCGCCTCGGAGGCGGAGGCGGCGGAGGCCGCGGCGGCGGCCGAGAAGGAGGGCGAGGACCCACCGGTGTACCGCTTCGCGCTCCAGCCGATGTGGCAGCGCCCGGTGCGCGGGCTCGGCGTCGTCGAGCCGTGGCTGCTCATGCGCCGCGACGGCCAGTCGTAGCCGCCCGCGGCCGGACGGGCAGGCCCTAGCCGTCCCGGCCGCCGAACAGGTCCACGCACAGCCCTATCACCGGTACGCACACCCCGCCCGGACCGGGCTCCGCCGGGCCGTGGCTCGGGGTGGGGGTCGGGGTCGGTGTGGGGGTCGCCGGGGCGGGGCGCGGGGCGGACGTCGCCGGCGCGGGCGGCCGGCTGGTGGCGCTCGGCGGACCCGGGGTCCGGCTCGGCAGGGCGGTCGGTACGGCGGTGTCGCCGGGCGTCGTCGTGGCGGTGCCCGGGCCCGGTGCCGTACGGACCGGGGATCCGGCGGGTGTGGGCGCGAGGCTCCTGCCGCCCATGGCGGAGGTCGCGGACGGCAGCGCGGTGGGGGCGGCGGCGATGGTGGCCGCGGTGTTGGCGGTGCGGTCCGTGGGCCCGCCGCCCGGGTCGAGCCGGGGCTCGGCCTCCGCCGTGCCGGGGGCGCCGACCGTCGAGTCCGGGGCGGCCCGGACCAGGCTGAGCACGCCCGCGGCCAGGGCGAGGCCGCCGGCGGCGAGCAGCACCTTGCGCGGCCGGGGCTTGCGATGCCGACCGCGCCGTACTCCCGGCGTACGCTCCGGCGCGCGTTCCTGCTCCGCGTCGGAGTGTGCAGGTATCGGTGTCATGGGTCCCGCACGCTATGCGCTCGTGTGGGCGGTGTGCGCGAAGAAGGGTGGGATGTCACTCGAACGGGTGTAGCCCCCTGGACTTCACGGGACGGGACACGGCTGCGATGATCGGGCCGACGGCAGTTAACCCGCGTTAACCGGAGGGTGTCATGAGCGAGGAGCGGTTCGGGGAGTTCGTGCTGGTGCGGCGGCACGGGCACGTCGCGGAGCTGGTGCTGGACCGGCCCAAGGCGATGAACGCGGTCTCCACGGAGATGGCCCGCTCCCTCGCGGGCGCGTGCGCCGCGCTCTCCGCCGACCGGGACGCCCGCGTGGTCGTCCTGACCTCGTCGCACGAACGGGCGTTCTGCGTGGGGGCGGACCTGAAGGAGCGGAACTCCTTCACGGACGCCGACCTGGTAAGGCAGCGGCCGGTGGCGCGCGGGGCGTACACCGGCGTGCTGGAGCTGCCGATGCCGACGATCGCGGCGGTGCACGGCTTCGCGCTGGGCGGCGGATTCGAGCTGGCGCTGTCCTGCGACCTGATCGTGGCCGACCGTACGGCCGTGGTGGGGCTGCCGGAGGTGTCCGTGGGTGTGATCCCGGGCGGCGGCGGCACCCAGTTGCTGCCCCGGCGGGTCGGCGCGGCCCGCGCGGCCGAGCTGATCTTCTCCGCGCGGCGGGTCGAGGCGGCGGAGGCGGCCGAACTGGGTCTGGTGGACCGGCTGGTGGAGCCCGGCCGGGACCGCGAGGAGGCGCTGGCACTGGGCGAGCGGATCGCCGGGAACTCGCCGGTGGGCTTGCGGGCGGCGAAGCGGGCGCTGCGGTTGGGGCACGGGCTGGACCTGCGGGCCGGACTGGAGGTGGAGGACGCGGCCTGGCGCTCGGTGGCCTTCTCGGGCGACCGGGCGGAGGGGGTGGCGGCGTTCAACGAGAAGCGCAAGCCGGAGTGGCCGGGCGAGTAGGGGCTCCCGAAGGGGCGCGGGACACTGCGCGACCGGCGACCGGCGACCGGCGACCGGCGACCGGCGACCGCGCGCCCGTACCCGCTCCCGGCAACGGCCCGCGGCGCCGGGCCGGTAGCCGCACATTCCACCTGATCGCCGCACCCATGCACGCAAAACCCTCATTCCTCCCTAACCTGGAGTAATGGGTGAGGACAAGCGGCTGGCCGCAGTCGTGGCGCTGGCGCAGGGCATGGCGGCGGCGCACACCCCGCGGGAGTGCTGGCAGGCCGCCGCTCTGGGCGCCTGTCACGCGCTGGACGGCAGCTTCGCCGCGCTGTCCGTGTGGGAACGCGAACTCGGCCGGCTCCGGGTCCTCGTGAACGTGGGCGACCGTGCCCCGGACGAGGAGGAGTTCCCGGAGGCCGAGACCTACCCGGTGCACCAGTTCCCGGAGATCACCGAGTTCCTGCACGAGCGGTGGGCGGGCGGCGGCGGTCCCAACGCCTGGGTGGAGACGGCCGGGGGCACGGCGAAGGGCACCCCCGGCTACTTCCACCAGCGGGTCGCCGCCCTGCGCCGGCGCGGTCGCGGCTGCTGCGTGGTCGCCCCCGTCGTCCTGCACGGCCGGGCCTGGGGCGAGCTGTACGTGGCGCGGGCGGTCGGCGAGCCCCTCTTCGCGCGGGCCGACGCCGACTTCGCGACCGTCCTCGCCGCCGTCGTGGCCGCGGGCATCGCGCAGACCGAGCGGCTGGAGGAGGCCCGCAGGCTCGCGTTCACCGACGCCCTCACCGGTCTGGCCAACCGCCGTGCCGTGGACGTACGCCTGGAGGAGGCCGTGGAGCGGCACCGGGCGGAGGGCGTGGTCGTCAGCCTGGTCGTCTGCGACCTCAACGGGCTCAAGCGGGTCAACGACACCCTCGGGCACGCCGTCGGCGACCGCCTCCTCGAACGCTTCGGCTCGGTGCTGTCGCTGTGCGGCGCGATGGTGCCGGGCGCGCTGGCCGCACGGCTCGGCGGGGACGAGTTCTGTCTGCTCGCGGTCGGCCCGCCCGCCGACGACGTGGTGAAGGCGGCCGACGAACTGTGCCGGCGGGCCGGGGAACTGGAGCCGGGGGAGGGGGTCGCCTGCGGGGTCGCCTCGACCGAGGACGCGATCGGGGAGGTGCGGGACGCCCGCCGGCTGTTCCGGCTCGCGGACGCCGCCCAGTACCGGGCCAAGGCGCTGCGCCTGGACCGGCCGGTGGTGGCCGGGCGGGAGGGGCCGGAGGACCCGGTCGTGCGGCTGGCCGACGCGCCGCCGCCCGCGCGGGCCGAGCGGCGCCGGTTCCGCGGACGCCGTCCGTGAGGCGAAGCCCACACCGCGCGGTAAGGGTCTCTCCCGGTCCCCACTAGTGACACCAAGGCATTCAATGCGTACGCTCCTGAATATGGATATGCACACTGTGGTGGTGGGGACGTCCGGTGTCACGGCGTCCGACGTTCTCGCCGTGGCGCGCGGCGGTGCCCGCATCGAGCTGTCGGCGGAGGCGGTGGCGGCCCTCGCGGCGGCCCGGGAGATCGTGGACGCCCTCGCGGCCAAGCCCGACCCGGTCTACGGCGTCTCCACCGGCTTCGGCGCCCTGGCGACCCGGCACATCAGCCAGGAACTGCGCGCCCAGCTACAGCGCAACATCGTCCGTTCGCACGCCGCCGGCATGGGCCCCCGGGTGGAGCGCGAGGTCGTGCGGGCCCTGATGTTCCTGCGCCTGAAGACCGTCTGCTCCGGGCACACCGGTGTGCGGCCCGAGGTCGCGCAGACCATGGCCGACGTCCTGAACGCCGGGATCACCCCGGTCGTGCACGAGTACGGCTCCCTCGGCTGCTCCGGCGACCTGGCCCCGCTGTCCCACTGCGCCCTCACCCTCATGGGAGAGGGGGAGGCGGAGGGCCCGGACGGCACCGTCCGGCCCGCCGGCGAGCTGCTCGCCGAGCACGGGATCGCCCCCGTCGAACTGCGCGAGAAGGAGGGCCTCGCCCTCCTCAACGGCACCGACGGCATGCTCGGCATGCTGATCATGGCCCTCGCCGACCTCGACACCCTCTACAAGTCCGCCGACGTCACCGCCGCCCTCACCCTGGAGGCGCTGCTCGGGACCGACAAGGTGCTCGCGCCCGAGCTGCACGCCATACGGCCCCATCCGGGCCAGGGCGCCTCCGCCGCGAACATGCTCGCGGTGCTCAAGGGCTCCCAGCTCACCGGGCACCACCAGGACGACGCCCCGCGCGTCCAGGACGCCTACTCGGTGCGCTGCGCCCCGCAGGTCGCCGGCGCCGGCCGCGACACCCTCGCGCACGCCCGTCTGGTCGCCGAGCGCGAGCTGGCCTCCGCCGTGGACAACCCGGTCGTCCTGCCCGACGGGCGCGTGGAGTCCAACGGCAACTTCCACGGCGCTCCCGTGGCCTACGTCCTGGACTTCCTCGCCATCGCCGCCGCCGACCTCGGCTCCATCGCCGAGCGCCGCACCGACCGGCTGCTGGACAAGAACCGCAGCCACGGCCTGCCGCCGTTCCTCGCCGACGACGCCGGCGTGGACTCCGGTCTGATGATCGCCCAGTACACGCAGGCGGCGCTGGTCAGCGAGTTGAAGCGGCTCGCCGTACCGGCCTCCGCGGACTCCATCCCGTCCTCCGCCATGCAGGAGGACCACGTCTCCATGGGCTGGTCGGCCGCGCGCAAGCTGCGCACCGCCGTGGACAACCTCACCCGGGTCATCGCCATCGAGCTGTACGCGGCCACCCGCGCCGTGGAACTGCGCGAGGGCCTCACCCCGGCGCCCGCCTCCCAGGCGGTCATCGAGGCCGTCCGGGCCGCGGGTGTGCAGGGACCTGGTCCGGACCGGTTCCTGGCGCCCGACCTGGCCGCGGCCGACGCGTTCGTGCGCGGCGGTGAGCTCGTGGCGGCCGTGGAGAAGGTCACCGGCCCGCTCCGGTGAACACGCGGGGGCCCCGGCAGCTGCCGGGGCCCCCGAACGCTATGACGGAACGTCACTTCAGCTTGGCGGCCTGCGCCTTCACGACCGGAGCGGAGACCGTGTAGGCCTTCTTGCTCATCATCGCGCCGATGTTGATGGTGGTGTACGTGGCGAGGGTGTTCCCGTGCCGCACGACCTCGGCGTGCAGCGGCAGGGAGCCGTCCTTGCCCGCGTCGTTGGTCGCCGTGAAGGCCACCGACGCGTCACCGGTGCCCGAGGACTTCTCCTCGGCGATCTTCGTGAACTTGCCCTTCTCGCCGTCCTGCTCGCCGGAGAAGCCGCCCGCGCAGGCCTTGACCGCGTCGGAGACCGACTTCAGGGCCTGCTCGGCGCCGTCGCCGTCGTACGAGGCCAGCGTGACCACGGTGACGTCCAGGTCCATGGACTCGTTGATCGCGTCCTCGAACTTGCCGTCGGCCAGGTCGTCCAGGGACGTGGCGTCGTCCGTGGGGTCCTTCTTGTCCTCCGTGGCCATGCGGCTGGTGTTCGCCGCCGGCTCACCGGGCGCGATGCCGGTGAACGCCTGGAGTACCGGCTCGCACTTGGCGTCGTCGGACGTCACCTTGCCGCGGTCGGGGACACCGCCCTCGACGGGGCCCACCTCGTACCCGGGCACCTCGCCCTTGGCGATGATCAGCTTCTTCAGTTCGGCGGCGCTGAGCGCCTTCGCGGCCGGCTTCGCCGCGTCCGAGCCCTTGGCGTCCCCGGAGTCCTTCGACCCCCCGTCGCCACAGCCCGTGATGAGGGCGAGCGACAGCGCGCTCACAGCTGCGGTGGCGCACAGCCGCACGCCCGATGATCTCTTCATGAGCGAACTATGAGCGGGCTGTCAAAGTTTCGTCAAGGACGATTAAAAGCCCAGGCGTTCCCGGCGCACCGAATACACGACGAATCCGGCACCCACGGCGAGGAAGAGGCTGCCGCCGACGACGTACGGCGTGGTGTCGAAGCTTCCCGTGTCGGCCAGTTCGGTCTCCTCGGCCGTCACCCGGTCCGCCCCCTCGGCGGTCGCCACCGTCACCGCTCTGGCCTGCGTGACCTGCGTCGGCGCGGACGTGTGCGCCGCCTGTCGTGCCGGAGCGTCCTGCGAGGCGTTCGCGGACGGGACGAACCACAGGGCGCACAGCAGGGTGCCCGCGGCGGTGGCGGTCAGCAGCGGACGGCGAGCGGATGACACGGAATATCGATCCCCTTGTGACGCTGGCGAATTGGCCGTGTGGGGCGATGTTAGTGAAAGGCGCGGGTCACAGGAAAGTCACGGGAGGTTTCGGTCGTACGCTCCCGCCATGAGCACAGAAGAGACATCACGTTTTGTGCGGCTTCGCGTGGAGCTGGTGCTGGAAGTACAGGACGACGACGAGGTGGCCAAGGCCGCGCTGCGCCGGATCGCCCAGGACCCGGAGCTGCCGGAGGGGGAACGGGCCCAGGCCGAGGCCGCTGTGACGGAAGACACCGCGGAGGCCCTGGCGTATCTCGTGGACCCGTTCGACCTGGTCAGCCACGTGCCCGGAGTGGAACTCCAGCAGGCGTCCTGGTCCAGCGAGCGGGTCGACTACGACCCCGATTCGCCCGACTGGGACCTGGACGAGGATGATGGGGGCGACGACGAGGAAGAGGACGGCATCGGCTGAGCGTCGCGGGGCACCCAGGACCCCGGACGGCAACCGCCGTCCGGGGTTTCGTCGTCCCAGGGGACGCACGGACCGACTCCCGCACCACCCCCACGTCCGCGATCGCGGACGTGGGATGCCCCACAGGCCGACGGGCTGGGGAACGGGACTGACCGGCCGTAGCGTTGAAGGCTCTTGGCGGGGACTCTCGGGGTTATCGCGACTCGGCAACGATGGAGAAGTTTGTGATGACGGACAGTAAGCGGCGCAGGCGCCTGACGGCCGCGTCCGCTCTGCTCGGTGGCGTGCTGGTGCTGACGGCGTGTTCCGGCGGCGACGCCGGCGCCACTTCCGGCGGCAATGACACCTCGCAGGCCAAGGCCGACGAGGCGGCGGCCAAGAAGTCGTCGGAGGCGCAGATCACGATCACGCCCAAGGACGGCTCCAACAACGCCTCGATCAACAACTCCGCGACCGTCACCGTGCGCAAGGGCACGCTCACGACCGTCACGATGACCGGCCAGGACGGCAAGACCGTCGCCGGCCAGCTGTCCGCCGACAAGAAGAGCTGGAAGCCCACCGTCCAGCTGGAGCGCTCCACCACCTACAAGCTCGCCGCGGAGGCCAAGGACTCCGAGGGCCGCATAGCCCACGAGAACGCGTCCTTCACCACCGTCTCCCCGGCCAACAGCTTCATCGGCACCTTCACCCCGGACAACGGCGCCACGGTCGGCGTCGGCATGCCGGTGTCGATCAACTTCGACAAGGCGATCACCAACAAGGCGGCCGTGCAGAAGGGCATCACGGTCAGCTCCAGCAGCGGCCAGGAGGTCGCCTGCCACTGGTTCAACGCCAACCGCATGGACTGCCGCCCGGAGGAGTACTGGAAGGAAGGCTCCACCGTCACCCTGAAGCTCGCGCTCGACGGCGTCCAGGGCGCCAGCGGCGTCTACGGCGTCCAGCAGAAGACGGTCACCTTCCACATCGGCCGCAACCAGGTCTCGTACGTCGACGCGCAGACCAAGCAGATGAAGATCACGCAGGACGGCAAGGTCGTCAAGACCATACCGATCTCCGCCGGTTCGCCCGAGAACAAGACGTACGAGGGCCAGATGGTGATCTCCGAGAAGTTCAAGGAGACCCGGATGAACGGCGCGACGGTCGGCTTCACCGACGACGACGGCAAGGGCGAGTACGACATCAAGGACGTGCCGCACGCCATGCGCCTGACCAACTCGGGCACCTTCATCCACGGCAACTACTGGGGCGCCCCCTCGGTCTTCGGCAACGTGAACACCAGCCACGGCTGCGTCGGCCTCCAGGACAAGAAGGGTGCCAACGACCCCAGCACGCCGGCGGCCTGGTTCTACAACCACACGCTGATCGGTGACGTCGTGGTCGTCCAGAACACCGGCGACAAGACCGTCTCGCCGGACAACGGCCTCAACGGCTGGAACATGGACTGGGCGCAGTGGAAGGCCGGCTCGGCCGTTTGACGCTCCCTCACCCGCCGTACCGGTGCCGCCCCCAGGGGCGGCACCGGTGTTTTCATGCTTCTTTTATGCCCGCCTTATGGCGCCATCACGGTCCGTACCTAGCTTGCGGCCATGTTCTTCACCTACCTGAGGCGCGAACTGCGCCGCCGCAGAAAGGCGGCCCTCGTCGTCGCCTCCGGCCTCGCGCTGGGCATCGCGCTGGTCATCGTGGTCAACTCCGTGTCCAACGGCATGGGCAAGGCCCAGGACAAGGTGCTCCAGTCGCTGTACGGGCTGGGGACCGACATGACGGTGACCAAGGCGGCGTCGGCGTCCACCGGCGACGCCCAGCGGCCCCGCTTCCGGTTCGACGCGCAGAACGACGGCGACGACTCCGCCCAGAGCAGCGACCGCGTCATGGTGCAGGGCTTCCAGACCCTGTCGGCCTCCACGGTGACCAAGGTCGGCTCGCAGTCCGGCGTCGCTGACGCGGTCGGCGGGCTGAGCCTCCAGGTCCTCAAGGTCAGCGGCCAGTTCACGCGGGGTCAGTTCCAGCAGGACGGCAGCGGCGGCGGCTTCCAGCGGGGCGGCGAGAACGGCCGGCCGCAGGGTGAGGTCAAGGGCGGCGGCGCCGACTTCGACGTCAACAACTACTCCGTGTACGGCACCGACGTCACCAAGCCCGGCCTCGGCCCGCTGACCTCTTCCAAGATCACCAGCGGCCGCACGTTCAAGGCGACGGAGACGGACGCCAAGGTCGTCGTGGCGGACTCCGCCTACGCCAAGGAGAAGAAGTACGAGGTCGGATCCACCGTCACCATCAAGGGCGTCAAGTTCACGCTGATCGGCATCGCCACCGCCGACAGCGGTGACGCGGCCGCCAACCTGTACATCCCGCTGAAGCAGGCCCAGAGCCTCGGCGACGCCAAGGACAAGGTCACCACGATCTACGTCAAGGCGGCCGACTCGAAGAAGATCGACAGCGTCAAGTCGGCGATCCGGAAGAACGTGTCGGGTACGACGGTCACCACCTCCGCCGACCTCGCGGACACCGTCTCCGGCTCCCTGTCCACGGCCTCCTCCCTCGCCACCAGCGTCGGCAAGTGGCTGTCCATCGCGGTACTGGCGGCCGCGTTCCTGGTCGCCGGCCTGCTCACCTCCTCGGCGGTCTCCCGGCGGGTCCGCGAGTTCGGCACGCTCAAGGCGCTGGGCTGGCGGTCGGGCCGGGTGACCCGGCAGGTGGTCGGCGAGGCCGTGGTCAACGGCCTGGTCGGCGGTGCCCTCGGCATCGCCCTCGGCCTGGCGGGCGCGTACGCCGTCACCGCCATCAGCCCCGGCCTCCAGGCCGAGCTGGGCGGCGGCACCGGTGGCGGCTTCGGCGGCGGCACCGGCTTCCCGGGCGGTCCCGGCCGCCGGACCGCGAAGACCCTGGAAGTGGCCCTCACGGCCCCGGTGAGCGTGACGACGATCGTCCTGGCGGTGGGCCTCGCGGTGGCGGGCGGCCTGATCGCGGGCGCGTTCGGCGGCTGGCGGGCGTCCAGGCTGCGCCCGGCGGACGCGCTGAGGCGGGTGGAGTAGGCCGGCTTCCCGGCGGGCCGGCCGGTGCGGCCCAGGGGGCGGGGAACCGCGCGCCCAGCCCCCACGGACCGCCGGCCCGGACGAGCGCGCGACCAACCCGAACAGATCCCGGAGCCACCATGTACGAACTGAACGACGTCACCAAGCGCTACACCCGGGGCAAGGACACCGTCCACGCCCTCGACGGCATCGACCTCACCATCCCCGACGGGGACAGGCTCGTCATCCAGGGCCCCACCGGCGGCGGTAAGTCCACGCTGCTGCAGATGCTCGGCGGACTCGACCGTCCCACCTCCGGCCAAGTCTTCCTGGACGGCACCGACCTGGCCCGGCTGAGCGAGGCCCGGCTGACGAAGGTCCGCAGCGAGAGCATCGGCTTCGTCTTCCAGTCCTTCAACCTCATCCCCACCCTCACCGCCCAGGAGAACGTGGAGACCGCCCTCGTCCCCCTCGGCATCAAGGTGAAGGAACGCCGTGAACTCGCCGCGGAGGCACTGAAGTCCGTCGGTCTGGGCGAGCGCCTCGGCCACCTACCCGGCGAGATGTCCGGCGGGCAGCAGCAGCGCGTCGCCATCGCACGGGCCGTCGTGAAGAAGCCCAAGGTGCTGCTGGCCGACGAGCCGACCGGCAACCTGGACGAGGGGATGCGGGACGAGATCATGGACGTACTCGAACGCCTGTGGAAGGAGCACGAGTTGACCTTCATCATGGTCACCCACGACTCCACGCTGGCGAAGAAGGCTCCGCGCCTGGCCACACTGCGCAAGGGGAAGATCACCGTGAAGGAGAACGCGGCCACGTGACGGCGCATAACACAGGCCGGTCGCGGCGCACTTCGCGGTTGTGTAACGGTGTCCCGGACGCCGCGTAACAGTTTCCGGGCGCGCTTTCTCACCGTCCTCTCATCTATTGAGCCCACTGATCACCCCCCGGCATACTGCGTGCTCCGGGGGGTTGACGTGCATACGTGCGAGTCCACCCCCGACCGGGTGAATGGGGAATTCGCCCGGTACTTCATCTCCAGGGGGAGAACTTGCGCAGACAAGTGAAAAGAGCGGCTGCGGCCACCGTGGCAACGGCCGCAGCAGTCGCCCTCGCAGCGGGTATGACCAGCCCGGCGTCGGCGAAGCCCGGACGCGCCTCGGTGGCGGCCACCGCCGCCTCGAAGGCCGCCGCCAAGCACCACGTCACCCTGATCACCGGTGACCGCGTCGCCCTCGACGCCAAGGGCCGTGTCGTCGGTCTGGAGCGGGCCAAGGGCCGCGAGCACATACCCTTCCAGGTCCGCAAGGCCTCCGGACACACGCTGGTCATCCCCGCCGACGCGGCCCACCTGGTCGCCTCCGGCACGCTGGACCAGCGCCTGTTCGACATCACCGAGCTGAACAAGGCCGCCACCCGCAAGGCTCAGAAGAACGGCCTGAAGGTCATCGTCGGCTACCGCGGCTCCGCGACCGCCGCCAAGGCCGACGTCCGGGACGCGGGCACCCTGCGCCGCAGCCTGAAGGCGCTCAACGCAGACGCCGTGCAGACGCCGGTCGAGGACACCGCCGAACTGTGGGACGCCGTCACCAACGGCGACCGGACGGCCTCCGGCATCGCGCACGTCTGGCTCGACGGCGTCCGCAAGGCCGCCCTCGACAAGTCCGTGCCGCAGATCGGCGCCCCCACCGCGTGGGCCGCCGGCTACACCGGCAAGGGCGTGAAGGTCGCCGTCCTGGACACCGGTGTGGACACCAGCCACCCGGACCTCAAGGACCAGGTGATCGAGTCCAAGAACTTCACCCCCGCCGCCGACGCCACCGACCACTTCGGGCACGGCACGCACGTCGCCTCCATCGTGGCCGGCACCGGCGCCAAGTCGGGCGGCAAGTACAAGGGTGTGGCCCCGGACGCCAAGCTCCTCAACGGCAAGGTCCTCGACGACACCGGCTCCGGTGACGACTCCGGCATCCTCGCCGGCATGGAGTGGGCGGCCTCCCAGGGCGCCGACGTCATCAACCTGAGCCTCGGCGGTTACGACACCCCCGAGGTCGACCCGCTCGAAGCCGAGGTCAACAAGCTCTCCGCCGAGAAGGGCATCCTGTTCGCGATCGCCGCGGGCAACGAGGGCCCCCAGTCGATCGGTTCGCCGGGCAGCGCGGACGCCGCGCTCACCGTCGGCGCCGTCGACGACAAGGACAAGCTGGCCGACTTCTCCTCCACCGGCCCGCGCGCCGGCGACGGCGCCATCAAGCCGGACGTCACCGCACCGGGCGTGGACATCACCGCCGCCGCGGCCAAGGGCAGCGTCATCGACGAGGAGGTCGGCGAGAAGCCCGAGGGCTACCTGACCATCTCCGGCACCTCGATGGCCACCCCGCACGTCGCGGGCGCCGCCGCCATCCTGAAGCAGGAGCACCCCGACTGGGGCTACGCCGAGCTGAAGGGCGCCCTGACCGGCTCCACCAAGGGCGGCAAGTACACCCCGTTCCAGCAGGGCTCGGGCCGCATCCAGGTCGACAAGGCCATCAAGCAGTCGATCGTCGCCGACCCGGTGTCGGTGAGCTTCGGCGTGCAGCAGTGGCCGCACACCGACGACAAGCCCGTCACCAAGAAGCTGACGTACCGCAACCTCGGCGACAAGGACGTCACGCTCACCCTGAGCAGCACCGCCACCAACCCCAAGGGCGCGGCGGCCCCGGCCGGCTTCTTCAAGCTCGGCGCGACGACGGTGACCGTCCCGGCGCACGGCACGGCCTCGGCCGACTTCACCGTCGACACCAAGCTGGGCGGCACCGTCGACGGCGCCTACTCGGCGTACGTCACGGCGACGGGCGGCGGCCAGACCGTCCGCACGGCCGCCGCTGTGCAGCGCGAGGTGGAGTCGTACGACCTCACCCTGAAGTTCATCGGCCGCGACGGCAAGCCGGCCCCGTACTACAGCGCCGACGTCAGCGGCGTGGCGGGCCTGGCCAACGGCGTCTGGCTGAACCCGTACGACAAGTCCGGCACGGTGAAGGTGCGCGCGCCCAAGGGCACGTACATCCTCAACACCTCCCTGTACGGCGACCCCCAGGACTCGTCCAAGGGCATCGACTGGATCGCGCAGCCGAAGCTGACCGTCGACAAGAAGCAGACGATCACCATCGACGCGCGCAAGGCCAAGCCGGTGGACATCACCGTTCCGGCCTCGGGCGTGAAGTCCGAGTTCGCCTCGCCGGAGTACGACGTCACCATCGGCGACGGCCAGTACGGCTACGGCTGGTTCCTCGACTCGTACAAGAACTTCCACACCGCCCACCTGGGCCCGCAGCTGCCCGCCGGGACGCTGTGGCAGCAGTGGGACGGCCACTGGAGCAAGGGCGCGACCGAGGAGTACGACGTCACCTCCGGCGGCGCCGTCAAGCAGCTCGCCACCGGCTTCACCAAGCACTACAAGGCGAGCGAACTCGCCACGGTGAAGGCCCGGCTGGGCGCGGCGGCGAGCGGCAAGAAGGGCACGATCGACGCGGTGGGCTGGCTGCCCGGCAGCACCGGCGCCTCCTCCATCGGCATCCCGCAGAAGCTGCCCGGCACCCGCACCCTGCACCTGTCCGCCACGGGCGGCGTGAAGTGGGAGCTGGAATTCCAGCAGAACGGCGGGGTCGACCAGGACGGCTTCCCGGTCCCCGAGGCCGGCTACGGGCTCGGCCCGTTCACCTTCAAGGGCGGCCAGACCTACTCCAAGACGGTCAACACCGCCGTCTTCGGCCCGCACCTCAACAAGGACTACGGCCTGTTCCGCGACGGCAACGAGATCTTCGGTTCGCTGCCGCTGTTCGCCGACTCCGGCAAGCACGCCGGGTCCTCGGTGTTCACCTCGGCGAACACCACGCTGTACCGCAACGGCACCAAGGTCGGCTCGAACACCGACCCGCTGTTCGGTGAGAAGACCTTCAAGGTGCCGGCCGGTGACGCCGCCTACAAGCTGACCACCTCGGTCAAGCGGTCCGCGAAGGTGTCGGAGGCCTCGACGCGCATCGACGCGGCCTGGACCTTCCGTTCGAAGAAGCCGGCGGACTTCGTCCAGCTCCCCGCCTCGGCGCTGCACTTCGGCGCCACGACCGGCCTCGACAGCCGTGTCACGGCCGGCAAGACCGTCACCTTCCCGGTCACCGTGGAGGGCTCCGCCGCCGGCGGCAACCTGAAGTCCCTCGCCGTCTACGTCTCCTACGACGGCAAGAACTTCAAGAAGGTCACCGTCAAGAACGGCAAGATCACCGTCAAGAACCCGGCGAAGAACAAGGCGATCTCGTTCCGCGCCAACATCACCGACAAGAAGGGCAACACGTCGGCGATCACGATCTACAACGCGTACTTCGGCAAGTAGGCCGCAGCGCGGTGGACCGCAACGCTCCTTGACGAGGGGTGCACCGGAGGAAAGCCTCCGGTGCACCCCTCATCGCGTTGCCGTGCGGGTCGCGTCGGCGCCCCAGCTGGCGAGGAGACGCAGGGAGTCCGCGGAGGCGGAGTCCGGGTCGGCGTGATAGGTGACCATGGACTGCTCCGAGCCGTCCGTCAGGCGGAAGCTCTCGAAGTTCAGAGCCAGATCGCCCACCAGCGGGTGGTGCAGGTACTTGACGCCATGGCTCTTCTCCTTGACGTCGTGCGTGGCCCACAGCCGGCGGAACTCCCCGCTCTTGACGGACAGCTCACCCACCAGAGCCGACAGACGCGCGTCGTCCGGATCGCAGCCCGCGTCCATGCGCAGGGCGCACACGATGTCGATCGCCTTCTGCTCCCAGTCGACGAACAGCTCGCGGTACTCGGGGCGCAGGAAGACCAGCCGCGCCCAGTTGCGCTCACCGGGCGGCAGCTTCCCCCAGTCACCGAAGAGGGCCGCCGCCATCCGGTTCCAGGCGAGGATCTCCGAGCGCCGGCCCACGACGTAGGCCGGTACGCCGTCCATGGTGTCCAGCAGGTGCCGCAGCACCGCCCGCACCTGCTGCTGCCGTGCCACCGGCTTCTTCTTGAGCGTCTTCGGCTTGGCCAGGTGGGTCAGGTGCGCGTGCTCGGCGTCCGTCAGCCGCAGCGCCCGGGCGATCGAGTCCAGCACCTCGGCCGAGACGTTCCGGCCGTTGCCCTGCTCGAGGCGGGTGTAGTACGCCACCGACACCCCGGCGAGCTGCGCCAGCTCCTCGCGGCGCAGCCCCGGCACCCGGCGGTGCCGTCCGAAGTCGGCCAGTCCCACGTCCTCGGGCTTCAGCCGGGCCCGCCGGCTGCGCAGGAACTCGCTCAGCTCCGCCCGCCGGTCCAGGGGCCGGCCGGTGGCCACGCTTGCGTCCGGCTGCTCGTCCCTGCTGTCCATACGTCCAGTATTCCTGGTCGTAGGCCCCCGAGCCTGACCCCGCCGGTGGTAGGCACGGCGGTCGTACGCAAAGGCGTGGTCTGGGTGGACGGCTCCTCGCGCGGCAGGCTCGACGCCGTGCCCGGCAGTAAGGCAGCCGGGCGCGGAATCCCCCGCTAGGAGATCCCGGCATGACCACTGTTGCTGCGTACGCCGCGCCCGCCGCGAAGGCCCCGCTGGAGCGGACGACCATCGAGCGACGCGCGGTCGGCGAGTTCGACGTCCTGATCGACATCAAGTTCTCAGGCATCTGCCACTCCGACATCCACCAGGCCCGCGAGGGCTGGGGCGAGGCGATCTTCCCGATGGTCCCCGGCCACGAGATCGCGGGCGTGGTCGCCGAGGTCGGCCCCGGCGTGACCAAGTTCCAGGTCGGCGATCGCGTCGGGGTCGGCTGCATGGTCGACTCCTGCCGCGAGTGCGAGAACTGCCTGCGAGGCGAGGAGCAGTACTGCCTCAACGGCCTGGTCGGCACCTACAACGCCGTCGGCAAGGACGGCCGGCCCACCTACGGCGGCTACTCCGAGAAGATCGTCGTCGACGAGAACTACGTCGTCCGCATCCCCGACGGGCTCTCCCTGGACGTCGCCGCGCCGCTGCTCTGCGCCGGCATCACCACGTACTCGCCGCTGAACCACTGGAACGCGGGCCCCGGCAAGAAGGTCGCGGTCGTCGGCCTCGGCGGTCTCGGCCACATGGCCGTCAAGATCGCGCACGCCATGGGCGCCGAGGTGACGGTCCTCTCCCAGTCCCTGCGCAAGAAGGACGACGGCCTCAAGCTGGGCGCCGACCACTACTACGCCACCAGCGACCCGAAGACCTTCGAGGAGCTGGCCGGCACCTTCGACCTGATCGTGTCCACCGTGTCCGCGCCGATGGACTTCGGCGCCCTGCTGTCACTGCTGAAGACGGACGGCGCCCTGGTCAACGTGGGCGCCCCCGAGGAGCCCATCGCGTTCAACCTCTTCTCGTTGATCGGCGGCCGCAAGACGCTCGCCGGCTCCATGATCGGCGGCATCCGCGAGACCCAGGAGATGCTGGACTTCTGCGCCGAGCACGGCATCGGCGCCGAGATCGAGCTGATCGACGCGGCCGAGGTCAACGAGGCGTACGAGCGGGTACTGGCGAGCGACGTCCGCTACCGCTTCGTGATCGACGCGGCCACGATCTGACTCCGTCGGCCGGGGCGGGGCCGGGGCCGGGGCGGGGGCGCGGCCGGCCGGGGTTCGGCGGCTCAGCGGCTGGTGTCCGACGGTGGACCGTGGCTGAGGTTCGGCGGCTCAGCGGCCGGTGTCCGACCGTCGGCTGACCCGAGCTTGGGTGGGGTCCCGCTTCTGGGCGGGGTCCCGTTTTCGGGCGGGGTTCCATTGCTGGGCCGGGGGCCCGTACCCAGGTGGGGTTTCCTTCCCGGGGGGCCATTTCTTGGGCGGCGTTCCGTTCCCGGGGGCCCGTTCCTGGGCGGAGTTCCGTGCCTGGGCTGGGGGCACGTCCCCGGGCGCGTTCCCGTCCCCGGGCGTCGGCGGCCGGGCGACCCACGCCGCCCGCACCAGGCCCGCCACACAGCCGGCCGGCCTCACCGCCCGCGCATGCCTCCAGCCGTTCGGGTTTCCGGTGAGCCACGGCCTGGCCTGCTCGGCCGCGTCCGGCTCGTCGGCGGTGCCATGCCGGCGGTGCCCGACCCACCCGCGCTACTCCACCCCGAAGCCGTCCCCGGTGCCGTAGGCCCGCACCACCACGCCGCCGTCCGCGGCGGGCCGCACCACGTGCACCCGGCCGGCCCCCGTCACCCGGGCCTCGCCGTCTCCCACCGTGAGCAGCGTGTTCTCGTCCACGGCCACCCCGTACGGCGCCTCCCCCCGCGCGACCGCCGCGACCAGCCGCGCCAGCGTGCCCCACTGGGCCGCGTGCACGTCCACCGCGAACGGCACCAGGCCGAGCCCCGGCCGTACCTCGATCTCCGCCAGATCCTCCCCGGTCTCCTCCGGGCACACCGGAACCCCGTCCAGCAGCCACCCGCCGACCACGGCCCGCCGCGCGGCCACGGCGGCACCGGCGGAGAAACCGGCGTACGGCATCCCGCGCGCGGCCAGCAGCGCCGGCAGCCGCTCCAGGCAGTCCGCGAGCGCGTCCTGGTACGCGGGCGTGAGCCCACCGCACACCAGCAGCCCGTCGATCCCGTCCAGCACGGCCTCCGGCTCGAACCGGCCGCCGAGCGGCACGAGCAACGGCACCGGCGTGCACGGCGGCCCCGCCTTCCGCAGCGCCGCCGTGTACCGCTCGAACTGCGCGGCCCCGTCCCCCTCGTCGAGGATCAGACACCCGACCCGCCGCTCACCACCCAGCTCCCGCAGGAACGGCTCGTACACCTCCGGGTGGTCCCAGCCCCCACCGACGAGAAAAACCCGACTGCCCATGCGCTCCCCTTCGCTCCTTGCCGATCCCTCTCGACACGAGGGGCGAATCTACGGTGCGGAACCGGGAGCCGTCGCCCGAATTAGCCGCCGTCCGCCGGACATCCCGGGCTGCACGGCGTGCTAGACGCGACTTCCCTGGTCCAATTCCATCAGGTGGTTGTTGATCGCCCGGAGAAGGACCTCGGGCGCCCCGCCGTCGTCATCTTCGTTGACGAAGACACGTACCTCTCCTTGTGCGCGGCTGAGCGCAAGGTACAGAAGTGACAGATACCTGATGCGTTCATTGGCGGTCGGAGCGGACGTGTTCAGATCCGGTATGCCGGCTACGAGCACCGCGTCGAACTGAAGCCCCGCCAAGTACTCCGCCGTCCCGACGACGAGTCCCCGACGCCGGTATCCCAGACCTTCGATGTCGGAACGACCGGAGACAGTGGACACATGGAACTTACCGGAGTGGCCGATCCGCGACGCGAGCCTGCTGAACCTCGGCCACTGGCGGAAGTCGACCACCGCGAGCGCCAGCCGGCCCGATGGGTACAGGTCCTGCACCGCGCGGACGATGTCGTCCTCCTCGCCCGTACGGGAAGCCGCCGAGATCAGGCGCGGCAGGGAGCCGTCCGCTTGGGCCGACTCCACTCGGGTGAAGTCGATGTCCCACTCCTGCCCGAGGTTGAGGGTCGGGAACTCGTAGTGCACGTGCTTGATGAGTTCGAGAATCTGCGGCGTGAATCGGTGGATCGTCGTGAGCTCGAAGTTCGTGACGTCGCCGAGTCCGTCGTCCGCCGACGCCCCACTCGACGACCTGGTTTCGTCGGCAGCCAAACCGATGAAGGCCTCGGACGGTGACTGCCGAGGATCCATGGCCATGAAAACGCGGGGGTAGACGGACGTGTCACGGGTGAGGTAGTGGAGCACTTGCCGCTCCAGCGGGCTGAACAGGTGGAACTCATCCACGAACACGAGGTCGTAGCCCTGGACCCGGCGTGCGCGATTCCAGGTGTTCGTCGACAGATGGATCAGGAAGTCCGCGAGCACCTGATCGGACGTGGTGAGTGAGCGCTCGTCGAGACTCGCCCAATAGCGGGTGTACAACTCGAAGACGACACGCAGGTCTTCCCGTGTGTTGAGAGGCAGCATCCAGGACGCGCGCGGAATCTGGAAGTACCGCAAATCCGACCCCGCTCCCGGAAAGATGGCCGCAGCGCCGATGACCGATCCGAACTCGATGAGTAGATCCCAGGCGAGCGCGCGCCGTTCGGCGTCGTCTGTCGAGTCGAACCTTGTGCGAAGACCTTCGCTCACACGCCCTCTGTAGGTGATCCAGTCACCGGTGATGAATTCGTCCAGTACCTCCTGGATCTCGTCGAGCTGAGCCTGTTTGCCGCTGAGGCTGTCCTCTCCGATCAAACTGAACCCGGAGGACACGTCCTGAACGTACTGGGGAGAGATCATCTTGGCGATTTCGAGCAGGGGGAAGACATCGATCTCGTGCAGCAGACCGAGACCCATCGAGTCGATGGAGTCCGAGATCTGAGCAGCCAGTGCCCAGCTATGGGTCACGATGAGAACGCGTACACCCCCTCCCGCTTCACGGGCTTTGAGGATCTCCCGGATCGCCTTCAGCGTCAGGGCGAGTGTCTTGCCGGATCCCGCCGGGCCGCGGAGCCGGATCGACTTGTCCGTGTCCGCGTCGATGAAGGCACGCTGCTCCTTGCTGATGGCCCCCAGCCACTGCTGGTAGGTCCAGCCCTTGGTCGTCGACTGTTCGAGTGCGGGAAGGCTCATCTCGACATCGGCGGGCTGCGAGCGCACCTGTGCGAAGTGTTCCCGGGCGGCTGCGACGGCCTGTGGCCAGACGGCGCCGAGATCGGGCGCCAGCGGTCGCCGGGAGTCGAACTCTTCCAGCGTCGATTTGTTGTCCGACGTGGTGGTCGTCCAGAAGATGATGTCGGCCCGATCACCGGGAGCTACTTCCGTGATCCATCGGCTCGAATGGGTGTCGATCTTCGACGTCGCCCGGAAAGCTATGTAGTTGTTGAACTTGTACTGGTGCCACTGCCGCGGAAGGGAAAGCGGTCCTGGAGTCCTGGCTCGCTCGGCGAAACTCTTCATCCGGCTCAGAACGTCTCTTCTCAGACTGACGAGATGCTCCGGGACGAAGGGCTCCCTCGTGTTCTGTTCGCGCATGACGATGATGCGCTGGACTCCTTCGTCGTCATCCGCGGCGAGCAGGAGGTCCACTTCCGCGGCGCTGAATGCGAAGAGGACTGGTGATGACGAGACGGCCTCAGGGGACAGGCCGGTTGCAAGCTCACTCAGCGCACGGACGGTCGTGACCAAGGGCTTCATGCGAGGTTTCCCCCCAGGAGGTCTGAATAGAGGTCGCGAAGTTCTTCGTACTGCTGAGGAAGCCCGATCGCCATGAAGACCATCGCGAATCTCTGCACGAGAGCATGCGCGAACCGGTCCCGCATGCGTGAGATACGGCGGTACGTAACCTCCCGGTGGGCCGGCCCGAGCGAGATCTCGGGCTCCCAGATCTGCTCGATGTGGCGGAGATAGGCGAAGTAGCCCTCGTCCTGCCCGGGGCCGATCGCAGTCAGGAACAGCGCGTCACCTGGTGGCTGTGTGTAGGGTTCTCTCAGCTTTTCCATCACCCGCTTCACCGCGTTCTCCCGCTTCGGCGGGTTGGCGGCGACGAGTTGCGCCTCCACCAGCAGACGGATGCCCTCGTCAAGGTTGTCCGTCGGCGTGTCCATCATGCGGATGGCGTTGAGAGCGGCCATGACCTTCTTGGCGTCCGCCTGCTGCAACCCGAGCACCTTGACGATGTCAGCGGGTGCGTCTTCGCTCGCCCACTCCCGCAGCCGGCGGTCGCTGATCGTGGGAACCGGGTACTTCGAGAAGATCTGACGTATCTCGCTCAACTGCGGCTTGGCGAGTCGTGCCCGAATCTTGGGGATCTGCATTTCTGAGAGGTAATCCTCCGCCGCGAGCAACGGCACGCAGGTGACGCGGCCCTGATGCTTGGCGTGGGCGAAGTCGCAGTCGGCCGTCATGACGAGGAGGTGTCGCCGCCACATCGTCGCTCCTGGATCCACGGCCTCCAGGACGTCACCTTGCCGTAACGGGTCAGCCGCGCCGACCTCACGGTACTCGGCGAACGATCTGTCCACGGTGCGCCCCCCGTCTGGTGCGGTCCGCGTCGCGCCGCTGCGGCCTCCGGCTTGCGGCGGTGTGGCACACCATTCTGGACCACACCAGGGCATCTCGCGCGTCCCTTGCAAGACTGTGATGCTGCCCGATGAGGCGTCACTCCTGGACCGTCGCGTGCCCAAAGTCGTTTGGGACGGGCGCACTTGGCATGACGCGTTGGTGCCGAGCGCGCGCGGACCAGGGCGATCCGCGCGCGCGACAAGGAGGTGAACACCTCATGTGCCGTGTGGCCTCGGCCCGTCAGCGGTTGGCCGGCGCGATCGAGCTGTCCTGACCTGGCTCGAAGTTCACCTCGGTGCGATCTCGTAGCGCGCCATGACCTCAAGGAGCAGTTCGACGCGGTTCCGGGTGCGGCTGTTCAGCGAGCCCTCGATGCTCACGGACACCTCGGTGCCGCCCACGGATCGGGCGATGTGGAGATCGATGCGGCCGCGCCCGGCGAGGGGGTGCGTGTACCAGGCCGACCGCGGCTGCTCGTCGTCGGTGTCCGGGAGTGCTGCCTCGACGGCCAGCCAGTCGCCGTCGTCGAAGTCGACGCCACTTCTGCTGCAAGAGCCTCACAGAAGGGACGGAGGTTGGTTCCCCAGATCCAGCCTTCCGCGACTGTTCTGCCCCTCGGCGCGCCGACTGAGGGGTCACCCATGGTGTTCAGGTCTTCGTACAGGGCACCCAGCACGCGGTGCGTCGGTTCGCCCGCGGGCGTGGTCTCCGTGAGGACCCAGCCAGGCATCTGCTCCCGCATGCCGGCCGGGAGGTCGTCGCCGTCCGGATCCGCCAGCCGGTACAGGACGCCGAAGGTCGTTTCTCGGGCGACGAGTCGAGCCAGTCGCCCGAGATCCACCGCATGATCCGGCGCTGTGGCGCCCTGCGCGTCGGTGGCGTCGCGGAGTGAGTCGACCGAAGCGCTGTCCCACGCCCGGATGTCTTGCCACAGCGCTCGCAGGAGCCGGTACCGAGCCAGCTGGGGAAGGTCCTCCCGGACCTCTGACCCGGCCCAGCTCTCCGGATCCTCTGCGCCGAGCGCGGCGAACAGACGTGTGATCTTCTCGGCGTCCGTCACGTCCGGATCAGCCGGCGGCCTTGGCGACACCGATCGGACAGGACACGCCCGTGCCGCCCAGGCCGCAGTAGCCTGCGGGGTTCTTGTCGAGGTACTGCTGGTGGTACGCCTCGGCCGGGTGGAAGGGGCGGCCCTCCGCCGGGAGGATCTCCGTGGTGATCGTGCCGTGGCCGGAGTAGGTCAGGACCTTCTGGTAGGCCTCGCGGGAGGCCTGCGCCGTGGCCGCCTGCTCCGGGGTGTGGGTGTAGATCGCCGAGCGGTACTGGGTGCCCACGTCATTGCCCTGGCGGAAGCCCTGCGTCGGGTCGTGGGACTCCCAGAAGGTCTTGAGCAGGCGGTCGTACGAGATCTGCCGCGGGTCGTAGACCACACGGACCGCCTCCGTGTGGCCGGTCAGGCCCGAGCAGACCTCCTCGTACGTCGGGTACTCGGTGTAGCCGCCCTGGTAGCCGACCAGGGTCGTGTACACGCCCGCCGGAAGCTGCCAGAACTTGCGTTCCGCGCCCCAGAAACAGCCCAGTCCGAAGTCGGCGACCTCCAGGCCCTCCGGGTACGGGCCGAGGAGCGGGGTGCCGAGGACGGTGTGCCGGTCGGGGACCTCGTAGGCGAGTGCGGGGCGGCCCTTGAGCGCCTGCTCGGGAGTGGGCAGCTGGGGCGTGCGGCCGAAGAGCATGAGGTCTCCCTGTCGGTCTGGGGTGGGGTGCCGGCGGCCCTGCCGCCCGGCAGCCTTCATAACGTCCGGGACGCCCGCCGCATTCCGGTCAGGCAGGCGCCGCCGCGGCCTCCCGCACCGCCTGCACCACCGTGTTGCGGACCCGGCAGTAGTACCCGGCCATGTCACCCCGGTAGCGCCACGGCAGCGCGTTCACATGGCCGTCCACCAGCTTGAACTGCTCCAGCGCCGCCTCGTCGCGGTCCTGGAGGTGCAGGTAGAACGCCAGCAGGTGCCGCAGCTCCGGCAGCCGCGGGTGGGACGGGTCCGCCGCCGCGGCGTCCTGGAGCGCCGCCTCGACCCGGGCCAGCATCTCCGGCGTGTTGTCGGCCGCGGTGTCCTCCGAGTCGTCGTGCTCGAAGTGCGCGATGAGCGGCAGCGCCGTCAGCAGGCTGCCGAGCGGCGCGTCGGCCGCCGCCCGCTCGGCGAACTCGAAGGCCAGCCGCTGCGAGCCGCGCCACTTCGCGCACCAGTACTGGAGCGCCGAGAAGTGGGCCTCGTAGTGGTGCGGGGCGCGGGCGGTGATCTGCGCCCACAGCTTGTCCATCTCGGCGTTCGGGTAGCCGAGGCCCAGCGCCACCCATATCTCCGCGATGTGCGGCGTCGGGTCGTCCGGGTTCAGGGCCGCCGCCCGTGCGATCTCCTCGCGGGCGCCGGTCAGCGTGCGGTGGAAGCCGTCGAACTGCTCCCGGGTCGTGTACTGCGCCTTCTTCCCGCCCCGCAGCTTCCACGCCAGGATCACCGTGCTGCGCGCCCTGACCACCGCCGCGTCCGGATCGTCGCGCCGCTCGGCCTCCCACGCCAGCAGCCACGCGTCCTCCTCGGCCGCGCGGTCCGCCAGCAGGTACGCGAGTGCCGACCGGCGCTCCCAGTCCCGGCCGATCGCCGCGAGCAGGTCGGCGGCCGGACGCCAGTCACCACCGCGCACCGCGGTGAGCACGGTGGTCCACTCCGCCGGCAGGGGCGCGGCGAGGTCGGTGTTCTGCCGCTCGGCGGGCAGCAGCCCGAGCTTCTCCGCGGCCTGCGCGGCTTCCGCCGCTTCCGTCGCCTCCGCGTCGTCGTCGGGGCTCGGGTTGAACAACTCCTTCAGGAACACCCAGGCCAGCCACAGCACGAAGATCAGCGTGGGGACGGCCAGGATGCCCAGGATCCAGAAGAGGACGGTCATCGGGGGTCGGTCCGTTCGGTTCGGAGACAGCGGCGGATTGCGGAGGCAGCGGCGTCAGGCGTTCTGGATCGCCGGTGGCAGGAGCGCCCGCAGCGGCGTGGTGTCGGGGTGGTCGGCGAGCGCCGCATCGACGGCCGCGTCCAGCGCCGCCTCCGGACCGTCGTCCTCCGTCTCCGAGCCCCAGCCGGGCAGCCGCACCGTCGCCGGGCGGGACCAGGAGAACTCCCAGTGCAGCAGCGAACGGGAGCTGAACTCGGCCAGCACCATCGTGCGCAGCGAGCGGCGCAGCACGGGCCGTACGAACTCGCGGAACGCCCGTCCCTTCGCGGCGGCCGCCTCCTCCGACAGCGGAAGCTGCTCGGCCAGCCGCCACAGCCGGCCGTCGTCGATGACGTCCAGCAGCACGGACAGCGTCGCCGGCTGACCGGTGTACTGGGCCAGCGCCCGGTGCAGCGGGGTCTGCGCCGCCGACAGGCCCGCGGCCATCGAGGCGTCCAGCAGATCCTCCCAGCCGGTCGCGCGCGGGTAGCGGAGCAGCTCGTCGACGAGGACGGCGTCCTCCAGGGCGGCCAGGGTGCGCGCCGGGTCGGTCAGCAGGGCCAGTGCCGCCCCCTTGGCCTCGTCGGCGCGGCCGTCGGCGGGCAGCGCCTCGATCCGGCGCACGCGCTCGGCGATCGGCGGGTGCGAGTCGTACGGTCCCGCCGGCTCCTCCGGCAGCTCCGAGCGGAGCCCCGCCAGCTCCAGTTCACGGGCCGTCAGCAGCCGGCCGAAGCCCCCGAAGAACTCGCCGCGCGGCGGCAGCAGCCGGGCCTGCAGACCGAGGGTGGCGTAGGAGTCCAGGTAGAAGTCGTGGGAGGCGGACAGGACCGGGATCTCGCGCAGCGCCGAAGCGGTCGCGTCGCGCCCGGCGATCCGTGCGGCGGTCATGTCGGCGGCGTACTCCTGGCCGCGCGCGGTGGAGAGCGAGGCGCGCAGGTAGAGCTTGCCGTACGCGGTGTAGATCTTCGCCATCGTCCGGTACGTCGCTCCGACACCGGTCGTGTCGATCTGCTTGGCGTTCTTGCCCTTGGCGACCCGCTTGGCGGACTTCCGCTCCTGCCGGGCCCGGTCGGCGGCCACCTTGTCGTCCGCCTTCTCGTGGAACTGGCCGATGACCCGGCCGATCTGCACGCGCCCCCGCACGACGAGCGCGGAGAGCCGGGTGTCCCCGCCGGTGAAGTGCCCGAACTCATGGGCGAGTACGGACCGCAGCTGAGCCTCGGTCAGTCCGGTCAGCAGCGGGACGCCGAGGTAGAGCCGGCGCGGGCCGGGGAGCAGGCCGAGCAGCCGCGGATTCTCGCTGACGGCCGCGTTGACCTCGCCGGTCAGCAGGATCCGGTCGGGCGCCCGGGTACCGGCCGCCGCGGCCAGCTCCCGGACCAGTGCCCACAGCCGGGGCTCGTCCGCCTCGGTGACCGGGACGCCCGGCCCGTCCTCACCCTTCGGGGTGCGCAGCATGAACATGCCGCGGACGACGGGGATGGCCAGCAGTACCGTGACGAAGCCGACCTTCACCGTGAGCGGGCCGTGTCCCCAGCTGAACACGAGGACGTCGACGCCGATCAGCGCGGCGAGCAGGACGAGGCTCAGCAGATAGAAGCCGAGCAGCAGGACGAGGGCGCGCAGCGCGCGCAGAGTTGCGCCCATCGGGCAGATCCCCCCACAGGACCTCAGAAAGGGACATGACGGAGCGCCGGGCCGGCGACGGGCCGGTCGGTACGCGGGTGGTGCTTGGTGGTGCCGGCGGTGCTTGGTGGTGCGGGTGGTGCGGTGTGGGGGGATGCGGAGTATGCCCTACTGCAGGTCAGGAGGGCAATGCGGTTGTGTGGAAGGGAGGGGGCGGTCCCGGGCGAGGGGCCCGGGACGGCCGGGTCAGCCGGAGAGGCCGGGGAGGCCGGCCGGGTTGCCGCCGTTGGCCTCGTAACCGGCCACCGCCAGCGCGCGCTGCAGGGCGAACTCGGCGGCCGGGTCGGCGAACAGGGTCCACGGCAGCGCGCCGACGTGGCCGTCGATGTGTATCAGCTGCTGCATGGCCTCCGCCCAGCGCTCGGCGCGGACGAGGAAGAAGAGCAGCAGGTGCCGGACGTGCGGCAGCGTCGGGTCGTCGGGGTCGGCCGCGTGCACCGCGTGCAGCGCGCCGTGGATCGCCTTGGTGACGACCTCGCTCTGGTAGAAGCTCGCGACCAGGTTCACCTCCGGCAGGTGCTCGAACACCGCGAACAGCGGCAGCGCGGCGAGCAGTGAGCCCTCCGGAGCGCGGGCCGCGGCGGCCTCCGCGAAGGAGTACGCCTGCTCGCGCGAGCCGTGCCACTTCTCGCACCAGTAGTGCAGCGCGGCCAGATGCGCGCCCATGTGGTGCGGGGCGCGGTCGAGGATCTTCAGCCACAGCTGGTCGAACTCGGCCTGCGGGTAGGCCAGTCCGCGTGCGATGGACAGCTCTGCCACGTAGGGAACGGGGTCACCGGGAGCCAGCAGGGCCGCCTGCGCGCAGGCCTCCCGCGCCTCCTCCATGATGATCCGGAACTCGTCCGTGCCCGGCGTCGACGTCCGCCAGGCCTGCTGCACCAGGAACTCCGCGTGGACGGCGGCGCCGCCCGCGTCCTTGGGCTGCTCGGCCCGCCACACCCGCAGCCACTGGGCGCCCGGCGTCTCGTGCACCCCGCCGGGGCGCTGCTGCAGCTCCAGCGCGGCGGCACCGGCGAAGGCCTGCACCCGCTGCCAGCGGCGCTCGCCCTCGGACTCGGTGCCGGCCAGCAACTGGGCGGCGGCCCGGTAGTCCTGGGTGCGCTGCACCAGCTCCAGGACCTGGAGGAGGTCCTCGTCCGGGCCGGGCAGGCGCACGTCCAGCTCCTCCTGGCGCACGAAGCCGTAGGCCGCCGGGTCGGCGGCGTCCGGGTGTCCCGGGGGAACCTGCTCGATCACCCCGCGCCTGCGCCGTACGACCGGGAGCAGCACGAAGCCCAGCAGGAGCAGCGCAAACAGCAGCCAGAGAATCGACATGCCTCAAGCGAACCAGACGCCGCCGACAATTGGCGAACCCCGCCACCAGTCTGTGGAAAACTCCGGACGAGGGCATGACAGCGGAACGCGTGGCAGCGGAAACGCCTCGGAGGCGTGAAGCGGAGCGGCTCGGGCTGCGCCGGCGGGAGGGCTCGGGGCGTGTCGGGGGATGGCTCGGAGCGTGCCGGTGGGATGGTCCCGAGCGTGTCGGGGGGGGATGGCTCGGGCCATGTCGGCTGGACGGCTCCGAGCATGTCGGCGGGATGGCCCCGAGCGTGTCGGCGGGATGGATCGGACCATGACGCCCGGATGGCTCGGGCCATGACGGCCGGACGGCCCCGAATATGCCGGCCGGACGGCCCCGAACATGCCGGTCGGACGGCCCCGAACATGCCGGCCGGACGGCTCGGACCATGCCCAGCGGAGCGGCCCGGAGCGTGACAGCGAGATCGCCGGGGACGGCGAGACCTCATGGCGGGCGTCACGATCCTGCCGGGCGCATTACGCTCGGTGCACATGAGCGACAGGCACATCAGTCAGCACTTCGAGACCCTCGCGATCCACGCGGGCAACACCGCGGATCCCCTCACCGGCGCGGTCGTCCCGCCGATCTACCAGGTCTCGACCTACAAGCAGGACGGCGTCGGCGGGCTCCGCGGCGGCTACGAGTACAGCCGTAGCGCCAACCCGACCCGGACCGCCCTGGAGGAGAACCTCGCCGCGCTGGAGGGCGGCCGCCGCGGCCTCGCCTTCGCGTCCGGCCTGGCGGCCGAGGACACCCTGCTGCGTACGCTCCTCACCCCCGGCGACCACGTGGTGATCCCGAACGACGCCTACGGCGGCACCTTCCGGCTCTTCGCCAAGGTCGCCACCCGCTGGGGGGTGGAGTGGTCGGTCGCCGACACCAGCGACCCGGCCGCCGTGCGGGCCGCGATCACCCCGAAGACCAAGGCCGTCTGGGTGGAGACCCCCTCCAACCCGCTGCTCGGCATCACCGACATCGCCGCCGTCGCGTCTGTCGCCCACGACGCGGGCGCGAAGCTCGTCGTCGACAACACCTTCGCCACGCCCTACCTCCAGCAGCCGCTGTCGCTCGGCGCCGACGTCGTCGTGCACTCCCTGACCAAGTACATGGGCGGCCACTCCGACGTGGTCGGCGGCGCGCTGATCGTCTCCGACGCGGCGCTCGGCGAGGAACTGGCCTACCACCAGAACGCGATGGGCGCCGTAGCCGGCCCCTTCGACTCCTGGCTGGTGCTGCGCGGCACCAAGACCCTCGCGGTGCGCATGGACCGGCACAGCGAGAACGCCACGAAGATCGCCGACATGCTGTCGCGGCACGCGCGCGTGACGAGCGTGCTCTACCCGGGGCTGCCCGAGCACCCCGGCCACGAGGTCGCCGCCAAGCAGATGAAGGCGTTCGGCGGCATGGTGTCGTTCCGGGTCGAGGGCGGCGAGCAGGCCGCGGTCGACGTGTGCAACCGGGCCCAGGTGTTCACCCTCGGCGAGTCCCTCGGCGGCGTCGAGTCCCTCATCGAGCACCCCGGCCGGATGACGCACGCCTCCGCGGCCGGTTCCGCGCTGGAGGTCCCGGCCGACCTGGTGCGCCTGTCGGTCGGCATCGAGAACGTCGACGACCTGCTGGAAGACCTGCAGCAGGCCCTCGGCAAGTAGCGGGGATCACCAGCCGGTGAGCGGTGGGGTTGTCTGCGAGGGCGGCTCCACCCAGGGTTGGGTCTCGGCCGCCCACACGGCGAACGCGACGGCCGCCACGCAGGCCAGCAGCCACAGCACCCGGCGGACGAGCCGCCGTCGTCGCAGCAGGCGTTCTCCGCGGCGTACCGCGTCCCCGTACAGCTCCACCGGCACCGGCGCCCCGCCCTGTTCCATGATCCGCCGAACAGCGGCCTCCCGTTCGAGCCGTTTCACCTTGACCTCCCGCCGCCGGACCGGCGCTTGCGCAAGAAGGGGCTGCCCTGGTGGCGGTCGTGCGAGGCGACGCGCCGTACGAGGTCGCCGGCGCGGCTCATGACGGCGCCACCTCGGTGTTCGCCGGGCGGGGGGCGGCCGGGCGGGCGGGGTGCAGTACGTCGGCCGTCGCGCGGTCGCAGAGGGTGTGGACGCGTTCCGTGGGCAGGCCGAGCAGAGCCGCCGCCTGCTCCTCGGCCACTCCCTCGTAGAACCGCAGGACCAGGACCAGCCGCTCCTGCGGCTTGAGCGCGGCGAGCGGACTGCGCGGATCCGGCCGGGCGCGGCGGAAGAGGCCGTACCGGTGCCAGGTGGTGCGCGCGAAGCGGGTGGCCAGGTACTGGCGGGCGCAGTCGTACGGGTCCTCGCCGAGCAGCCGGTCCCAGCGGGCGTAGGTGTGGGCGAGCGCGAGCGTCAGCAGGCGCCGCGCGCGCGGGTTGGCGTCCGGCGCCTCCGCGGTGAGCAGCATGGCGGCGTGCAGCAGGCGCCCGGCCGCGCCCGCGACGAACGCCTCGAACTCCCGGGCCCGGCGCGCATCACGGGCCACTTGCCGATCACCCACCGCGCCTCCCCCCGCCGGGGTCCCGTTCCGCACCCGGCCGGAACGGTCCGGACGAGCCCGTCCGCGGACCCGGTCTCATATCAGGCCAGTGGGGCGGGCCGGGGTCAAGACCTCGGAGGCTCTGCTGTGCGGTGCGCGGTCAGGAGGCCGGGGGCTGCTCCGCCGCCGGCACGCCCTGGACCGTCATCCGCGCGGAGAGCGCGTGGTTGAAGCGGGTGAGGAGCGTGCAGAACTGCTCGCGCTCCTCCGGTGCCCAGTCGTGTGTCAGCTCGGCCATCAGCTGACGCCGGGACGAGCGCACCTCCTCCAGCCGCGCGGCGCCGCGCGGCGACAGCTGGAGCACCACCGCGCGCCCGTCCTCGGGGTGCGAGGTGCGCTTGACGAGCCCGCTGTCGACCAGGGGCGCCACCTGCCGGGTGACCGTGGAGGAGTCGATGCCCATGCTCGCGGCGAGCGCCTTGACGCCCATGGGTCCTTCTTTGTCGAGCCGGTTGAGCAGCAGGTACGCGGCGCGGTCCATGGAGTTGCGCACCTGGCCGACGCCGCCGAGCCGCGTCTGTTCGGCACGGCGGGCGAACACCGCCACCTCGTGCTGGAGGGTGTCGAGGAGACCGGTGTCACCGACGGTCGTCATGTCCATCGACATTTCAGGTGTTGTGGGCATGGCCGGAGGCTCGCTTCATGAAGGGCTGCTGGGTTGGGGGACAGGGTACGCGGCCCGGCGCCGAGCCGTACCAGCGCTGCACGAACCGGTCTCGCTGCTTGGTCACACCCGCCGTGCGCGAACGTGAACTGCGATGCTGGAGTCATGAGCTATCGCACGGCTGACTCCTTGCGCTCCGTGACCCTCGACGATGTGCGCGGCGCTCAGAAGATGCTCTCGGGGGTGGCCCGCGTGACCGCGATGGAGGGCAGCCGGCACCTGTCCCAGCTCGTCGGCGCGCCCGTGCAGCTCAAGTGCGAGAACCTGCAGCGGACCGGCTCGTTCAAGCTGCGCGGCGCCTACGTGCGGATCGCCGGGCTGCTGCCGGAGGAGCGGGCGGCCGGTGTCGTGGCCGCGAGCGCCGGCAACCACGCGCAGGGTGTGGCGCTGGCCTCCTCGCTGCTCGGTGTGCACGCGACGGTGTTCATGCCGAAGGGCGCGCCGCTGCCGAAGATCAGCGCGACCCGGGACTACGGCGCCGAGGTGCGCCTGCACGGCCAGGTGGTCGACGAGACGCTGGCCGCCGCCCAGGAGTACGCCGCCGAGACCGGCGCGGTGTTCATCCATCCCTTCGACCACCCGGACGTGATCGCCGGCCAGGGCACGGTCGGCCTGGAGATCCTGGAGCAGTGCCCGGAGGTCCGCACGATCGTCGTCGGCATGGGCGGCGGCGGGCTCGCGGCGGGTATCGCGGTGGGGGTGAAGGCGCTGCGGCCGGACGTGCGGATCGTCGGCGTGCAGGCGGAGGGGGCCGCCTGTTACCCGCCCTCGCTGGCCGCCGGGCGCCCGGTGTCGTTGCTGAACCCGGCGACGATGGCCGACGGCATCAAGGTGGGGCGGCCCGGCGTGGTGCCGTTCGGGATCGTCGGCGAGCTGGTCGACGAGGTGCGCACGGTCAGCGAGGACCAGTTGTCGGCGGCGCTGCTGCTCTGCCTGGAGCGGGCCAAGCTCGTCGTGGAGCCGGCCGGGGCGAGTCCGGTGGCCGCGCTGCTGGCCGCGCCGGACACCTTCGAGGGTCCGGTCGTCGCGGTGCTCTCCGGCGGCAACGTCGACCCGGTGCTGATGCAGCGGGTGCTGCGGCACGGCATGGCCGCGCAGGGCCGCTACCTTGCCGTCCGGCTGCGGCTGACGGACCGGCCGGGCGCCCTCGCCACGCTGCTCGGGGTGCTGTCGGCGGTCGACGCCAACGTCCTCGACGTCAGTCACGTCCGCACCGATCCCCGGCTCGGCCTCACGGAGGCCGAGGTGGAGCTGCACCTGGAGACGAAGGGCCCGGTGCACTGCGCCGAGGTCGGCCGGGCCCTGCGGGACGCCGGCTACACCGTCATGGCCTGACCCACAACGGCCGACCACGGCCGTCACCTGTCCGGGTGAGGTCTCTTGAGAGACGCGATACATCGCGTTATGGTGTGTCGTGTGGTCGCCGGTCCACCTGCTCGCACGTGCGGCGGCACCCGCGTACACCGGCATGCGCATCCGCGAAAACCCCGGACGCGGCCGAGCGAACAAACCTAGCCTTTGCGAAGAATCCGTCCCCGAAAATCCCGACGACGTGGAGACTCATATGCCAGGTGCCATCTATGCCGAAGGTCTGGTGAAGACCTTCGGCGACGTAAGGGCACTGGACGGCGTCGACCTCGATGTGCCCGAGGGCACGGTCCTCGGCCTCCTCGGGCCGAACGGCGCCGGCAAGACGACGGCCGTCCGCTGCCTGACGACCCTGCTGCGCCCCGACAGCGGCAAGGCGGTGGTCGCCGGCGTGGACGTGCTGCGGCACCCCGACGCCGTGCGCCGCTCCATCGGCCTGTCCGGCCAGTTCGCCGCGGTCGACGAGTACCTGACCGGCAGGGAGAACCTGCAGATGGTCGGGCAGCTCTACCAGATGAAGGGGAAGGCGGCCAAGGCGCGCGCGACGGAGCTGCTGGAGCAGTTCCACCTCGCCGACGCCGCCGACCGCCCCGCCAAGACCTACTCCGGAGGCATGCGCCGCCGGCTGGACCTCGCCGCGGCCCTGGTGGTCTCACCGCCGGTGATGTTCATGGACGAACCGACGACGGGCCTCGACCCGCGCAACCGCCAGCAGCTGTGGGAGGTCATCAAACAGCTCGTCTCCGGTGGTACGACGCTGCTGCTCACCACGCAGTACCTGGAAGAGGCCGACCACCTGGCCCACGACATCGCGGTCGTCGACCACGGCCGGGTCATCGCCAAGGGCACCTCCGACCAGCTCAAGGCCCGCACCGGCGGCGAGCGTGTCGAGGTCGTGGTGCACGAGCGGGAGGAGATAGCCGCCGCCGCGGAGGTGCTGCGCGGCTTCGGCAAGGGCGAGACCACGGTCGAGGAGCACACCCGCAAGCTCACCGTGCCCGTCACCGGCGGCGCCAAGCTGCTCGCCGAGGTCATCCGCGAGCTGGACTCGCGCGGGATCGAGATGGACGACGTCGGGCTGCGCCGCCCCACCCTCGACGACGTCTTCCTGTCCCTGACCGGACACGCGGCGGAGAACGCCGACCAGGACGAGCGGAACGGCAAGGAGGCCGTGAAATGAGTGCCGTCACCGAGACCGCGCCCGTCGCGGCACCCGGCAACCCGGTGAGCAGATCCGTCCGCGACTCACTGGTCATAGCCCGCCGGAACCTGATCCGCATGGGCCGGATTCCCGAGATGCTGATCTTCGGACTGATCCAGCCCATCATGTTCGTGGTGCTGTTCACCTACGTGTTCGGCGGCTCGATCCAGGTCGGCTCGTCCAGCTCCACCCAGGCCTATCGCGAGTTCCTGATGGCCGGCATCTTCGCCCAGACCGTCACGTTCGCAACGGCGGGCGCCGGCGCGGGCATCGCCGACGACATGCACAAGGGCCTCATCGACCGGTTCCGCTCCCTGCCCATGGCGCGCGGCGCGGTCCTGACCGGGCGCACCCTCGCCGACCTGGTCCAGACGGCGCTGACCCTGCTCGTCCTTGCGGTCGTCGCCGTGCTCGTCGGATGGCGCACGCACGAGAACTTCGGCAAGGTGCTCGCCGGATTCGGCCTGTTCCTGCTGCTCGGATACGCCTTCTCCTGGATCGGCGCGCTCATCGGCCTGTCCGTGCGCACCCCGGAGGCGGCGACCTCGGGCGGCCTGATCTGGCTGTTTCCGCTGACGTTCATCTCGAACGCGTTCGTGGACGCCAACCAGATGCCGGCCTTCCTGCGGCACATCGCGGAGTGGAACCCGTTCAGCGCCACGGTGCAGGCCTGCCGCGAGCTGTTCGGCAACCTCCCCCCGGGCTTCCGCACACCCGACGCCTGGCCCATGCAGCACCCGGTCCTGGCCTCGCTGATCTGGTCGGTCCTGATCATCCTGGTCTTCCGCACCCTCGCGGTGCGCAAGTACCGCTCCGCGACCGCCTGACAGCAACACGGCGGCGGACCCGGGCCGCGCGCGACGGCCCGGAGCATGACAAAGCCCCCGGCGGCCCTGAGGGCGCCGGGGGCCGGAAGTCCACCGGGGGCCGGGATCAGCCCGTGTACGGCTCGGCCTTCAGGATCCGGACCGAGGCCTTCTTGCCGTTGGGCAGCTCGTACTCCGCGTCCTCGCCGACCTTGTGGCCGATGACGCCCGCGCCGAGCGGGGACTGCGGAGAGTAGGTCTCGATTTCGGCGCTCGCGTACTCGCGCGAGGCGAGCAGGAACGTCAGCGTGTCGTCCTCGTCACCGTCGAAGGCGATCGTGACGACCATGCCGGGGGCGACGGCGCCGTCCGCGGCCGGCGGCTCGCCGACCTTGGCGTTTTCGAGGAGCTGGGTCAGCTGGCGCACGCGCAGCTCCTGCTTGCCCTGCTCCTCCTTGGCCGCGTGGTACCCGCCGTTCTCGCGCAGGTCGCCCTCCTCGCGCGCAGCCGCGATCTTGGCGGCGATCTCCGTGCGCGCAGGACCAGTAAGGTACTCAAGCTCGTCCTTGAGCTTGTTGTACGCCTCCTGGGTCAGCCAGGTGACGTTCTCGCTGGTCTGGGTCACAGGGTGCTCCTCGTCGGTACTGGGAATACAAAGCATCGCCCTACCCAGAAGAATGTTCCCTCATGGATGGGCGAAACCACGAGCCTAACAATTCAACGCCGGAAGGGGGAGGACATAAGCCATCAGAATCACATCAACGCAGGTCAGGGCCTACGCATTCCGGGTGAACCAGGGGAGTGTCCGAGGGTGTCCGCCGCGGGTCAGTCGGCGTGACATCCCACCAGCTCGGCCGTCGTCCCCTGGGCCGTCGTACGGAGCGTGACGACCTTGTCGATCCGCGTGGACGACCCGGAGAAGCGGAAGTCGGCCCGGCCCACCTCGGCGCCGTCGGCCGACTGCGAGCGCAGGGTGCAGTAGCCGGACGCGCCGGCGTCCTTGCGGACCTCCAGGTGCACCTGGACCGCGTCGTCGGACGCCTTGAAGGTGATGACCTCGGCGCTGATCTCGTTCTGGGCGACGTAGTGGTAGAAGAAGAAGCCGACCAGTGCGAGCAGGACCGCGCCCAGCACCGAGCCGGCGATCCTGAGCTTGCGGTCGGCGCGCTGATCCGAGGAACGGCCGTAGCGGCCCTCGGGCAGCCGCGTGCTCGCGGTACTCATGATCGTCCTCTCCGCGGAATTATTCGCCCCCCGATTCGGTCACTATAGAAGCCGCCGACCGCGCCACAGACACGGGGCGCCGACTTACCGAGGATTGAGTCTTGACTGACCAGCTGCGACTGATGGCCGTTCACGCGCACCCCGACGACGAGTCGAGCAAGGGCGCGGCCACCATGGCGAAGTACGTGTCCGAGGGGGTGGACGTGCTGGTGGTGACCTGCACCGGCGGAGAGCGCGGGTCCATCCTCAATCCCAAGCTGCAGGGCGACGCCTACATCGAGGCACACATCCACGAGGTCCGCCGGAAGGAGATGGACGAGGCCCGGGAGATCCTCGGCGTGAAGCAGGAGTGGCTCGGCTTCGTCGACTCCGGCCTGCCGGAGGGCGACCCCCTGCCGCCGCTGCCCGAGGGCTGCTTCGCCCTGGAGGACGTCGACAAGGCGGCCGGTGAGCTGGTGAAGCAGATCCGCTCCTTCCGCCCGCAGGTGATCACGACCTACGACGAGAACGGCGGCTACCCGCACCCCGACCACATCATGACCCACAAGATCTCCATGGTGGCGTTCGAGGGCGCGGCGGACACCGAGAAGTACCCCGAGGACGAGTTCGGCCCCGCCTACCAGCCGCTGAAGCTGTACTACAACCAGGGCTTCAACCGTCCCCGCACCGAGGCGCTGCACCAGGCGATGCTCGACCGCGGCCTGGAGTCGCCGTACGGGGAGTGGCTCAAGCGGTGGAACGAGATGGAGCGCACCGAGCGCACCCTGACCACGCACATCCCGTGCGCGGACTTCTTCGAGATCCGCGACAAGGCGCTGATCGCCCACGCCACGCAGATCGATCCGGACGGCGGCTGGTTCAAGGTGCCGCTGGAGCTCCAGAAGGAGGTCTGGCCGACCGAGGAGTACGAGCTGGCGAAGTCCCTCGTCGATACCTCCCTCCCCGAGGACGACCTCTTCGCGGGCATCCGGGACAATGCCTGACATGAGCGCAAGCGTGAGCCTGGCAGTGACGCACCTCGTCCCCCTCGCCAAGGAGGTCGACGAGAACAAGGTCACCCCCGGCGTCCTCGGTTTCATCGTCTTCGCGGTGATGGCCGTGGCCGTGTGGGGCCTGATGAAGTCGATGAACAAGCACATGCAGAAGGTCGACTTCAAGGAGTCCCCGGACGCCGAGGCGGACCAGGCCCGGGAACAGGCCGGCTCCGCGCCCCGGCAGCGCTGACCCGCCGGGGTCAGCGTCCCGCCGGCACCGCCACTCCCATCACCTCCCGGGCGTGGCGGTCCGGCGTCATGCGCAGCCGCCAGGCCTGCCAGCCGTCCTCCAGCCGGACACCCCGCTCCAGCAGCAGGGCGTACGCCGAGACGTAGTCCTCCAGCTTCTCGTCCCGCAGCGGATGCGAGGCGCGGGCGAGCTGGGCCAGCTCCTCCTGGGCGACGGCCGTGCCCACCTCCACCCCGCCCGGCGCCGCGTACGGCAGCAGGGTGCAGCGCAGGAAGCGGGCCCAGTCCTCGCCGCGCCGGTCGCCGTAGGACGTGAACAGGGTGAGCGCCTCGTCGCACAGCGCCAGCGCCTGCTGCGTCCGGGCGTTGCCCGCGTCCACCACCGCCAGCTCCAGGCAGGTCCAGGCCTCGCCGTGGGCGACGCCGATCCGCTGGAAGTCGGCGCGCGCGTCCACCAGGAGCTGACGGGCGAAACCGGAGTTGCGCAGCGAGCCGGTCTGCGCGGCCCGCTGGTCCCGGGTCGCCCGCGCCGAGTGGTGCCGGGCGCAGGCCAGGCCGTACACGTCCCGTATCCGGGAGAACATCGTCCGGGAGCGCTCCAGGTCGCGCACCGCCTGGTCCAGCTCGCCGGTCTCCTCCAGCGCCTGCCCCAGGTAGTACAGCGTCCACGCCTCGCCGCGCGCGTCCTCGTTCTCCCGGTGCCGGGGCACCGCCTGGCGCAGGCTCTCCACCGCCGCGGAGGCGTCGCCGGCCACCAGCCGGGCCCGGGCCAGCTGGGTCAGCGCCCACGCCTCCCCACGGGCGTCCTGCGTCCGGCCGTACCGCTCCAGGGCCGCCCGCAGCTCCGTCTCCGCGCGCGGTACGTCGCCCAGCCGCAGTGCGAGCTGGCCGAGCTGGAAGTACGCCCAGGCCTCGCCGTGCACCGATCCGCCCTCGCGGTGCAGGACCAGGGAGCGGGTGAGCAGGTCCAGCGCCTCAGCCAGCCGGGCCCGGTCCCGTTGGACGGCCGCCAGCGCGTGCATCGTCCACGCCCGGTCCGTCGCCAGCTCCGGTGCCGCCTGGAGGTCCAGGGCCTCCTGGAGCTTGGCCGCCGCCTCGGTGAGGTTGCCCTGGTGGTGCAGCGTGATCCCGAGCGAGGTCAGCGCGCGGGCCGCCCCCGCCTCATGGTGGGCCTCCCGGTACAGGTCCACGACCGAGGTCAGCGTCGTCCGCGCCTTGTCCAGCTCGCCGAGCTGCCGGGCCGCGATGCCGGTTCGCCACTGCACCGAGCGCACCAGCAGCCCCTGGTCCACCGACTGCGCCAGCTCGCTGATCTCACCGAGCCGGTACAGGTCGCCGCGCAGCAGGCAGTAGTCGCACAGCGCCCCGAGCAGGTTCAGCACGGCCGCCTGGTTCACGCCCTCCGCGTGCCGCAGGGCCGCCGTGATGAAGCTGGACTCGTCGTCCAGCCAGCGCAGCGCCTCGTCGAGCGAGGGGAAACCGTGCGAGCCGAACTGGTTCGACCGCGTCGACATGTTCCCGTCGACCAGGCGCAGCACCGAGTCGGCCAGCTCCGCGTAGTTCACGATCAGCCGCTCCTGCGCCGCCGCCCGCTCGGCCGGGTCCTCCTCGTCCAGCAGCCGGGCGTGCGCGAAGGCCCGCACCTGGTCGTGCAGCCGGTAACGGCTGCCGCGCACATGGTCGATCAGGCCCGCCCGGGCGAGCGCCACCAGATGCCGGGTGGCCTCGGCCTCGTCGGTGGCGAGCAGCGAGGCCGCCGCCGCCGCGCCCAGCGAGGCCCGTCCCGCCAGGGCGAGCCTGCGCAGCAGCCGGCGGGTGGGCTCCGGCTGGTCGGTGTAGCGCAGCCACAGCGCCCGCTCCACCGGCTCCACCGGGCCGTAGGCGCCCAGGTCCGCTGCCAGTTGCCGGGGTGAGCGCGGGCCCAGCGCCGAGCCCGCGATCCGCAGCGCCAGCGGCAGCCCGCCGCACAGCTCGCGGACCTGGTCGGCGGAGTCGGCGTCGTACGGCCCCGACGCGTCCTCCGCTGCCGCGCTCAGCAACTCCTCCGCGCCCGCCGCGTCCAGCGCCCGCACCGGCAGCTCGTGCACCCAGGCCCCCAGCTCCGCGGGCAGGTCGAGGGGCGTACGGCTGGTCACCAGCACCAGGCTGTCGGACCGCTCCGGCACCAGGGCGCGCACCTGCTCCGGGTCCGAGGCGTCGTCCAGCACGATCGTCACCGGCAGTCCGGTCAGATGCCGGTGGTACAGCTCGGCGAGCCGTTTGACCTGCTGGTCGGGGGAGGACCGCTCCCGGAACAGGAGCTGCTCCCGGGGCGCGCCCAGCCGGTTGAGCAGGTGCAGCAGGGCGTCCCGGGTGGACAGCGGCGCCTCCCCCCGGCTGCCGCCGCGCAGGTCCACCACCACCGCGCCCCGGAAGTGGTCCCGCAACTCGTGTGCCGCGCGGACCGCGAGCGTGGTCCGGCCGGAGCCGGGCTCGCCGTGCAGCACGACCACCGTCGGCCGGGTCTCGGTGGTCGCGCGGGCCGCCTGTGCCCAGTGCCTGATCCGCCCCAGCTCCGCCCGCCGTCCGGCGAACGCGCCGTCGGCTTCCGGGAGCTGCCCGAAGGACTGCTCCAGCACCGAGCGCCTGCGGGCCGCCGCGCTCTTGTCCGTGCCGCGCAACGCCGGGCCACCGCCGGTCTTCTTCGCGCCCGTGGAGGCGCTGAGCACCCGCTGCTGGTCGAGGAACGGGCGGATGCCCCGTACCTCCAGCGCGGTCAGCCACTGCAACCGGAGCTGCTCCGGGCCGCCGGGCTGGCCGGCGGCGCCCGCGCGGTGGTGGGCGGCGGGCAGATGCGCACCGGCCACCTTCACCACCGTAGCCGCGGCGCCCACCGCGGCCGTCGTGACGCCCGCGCCGAGGGCCGTGCCGGTACCGGTGCCGAGGCTCAGGTCGGCCACGGCGGCGGCGACGGCGGCGACCGCCGCCACCAGCAGGGCCGTGCCGGCTCCTTCGCGCGCGTACCGCTGGCCGAAGGTCAGCCGGCCGGCCTCCGCCTCGTCCAGCGCGCGCGTGTAGGCCTCGTACTCCTCGCCGGCCGCCCCCGCCATCGCGTCCAGCGCGCCGCGCGCCCGCGACAGCAGCAGCTGACCGTCGATCCGCCCGCCCGAACGCCGCACCTCCTCCTCGACGGCCCGCACCAGCAGCCGCTCGGCCTCCGCCCGATGACCGTCCCGCATGTCCCGTCCCCCTCCGGCGGCAACTTCCTTGCGTACGAGTGTCCTTCGGGGAAGGCGGGATGGCGAGGGGGTGGCGATCAGCGGGGGTGGTGAGGGTTTCGTGCCGACTCCCACGGGACGTGGGACCCGCCGCTGTGGCTGTTGGTGATCCCCGCATCGCCGGGTGAGCCGGTCGTGGTGACGAACTCCGCTCTCAAGGGCGCGGACCTCATCATCAACGCGTCGACCGGTGGGGCCCCGGATCTGTTCGTGCCGGAGTCCCGCACGGCACCCGCCCCGCCGGCCGGCTCCGGCGCCGCCACGGCCGACGCATGCGCCGCGAGGGTGGAGCGCGACGGCACCTACACCCTGCCCCGCGACACGCGGCGGCCGCTTCTGCCTGACGGCCACCGAGGGCCGCACCGTCCAGCTGAAGGTCATCACCGCGCCGCCCGCCGGTCCGGCGAAACCGGAGATCACCGTCTGGGCCTGACGTCCACCGCGAGGGTCGCTGCGGCAGGATGGGGTTATGCCGAATCGACTGGCCCATGAGACGTCCCCGTACCTGCTCCAGCACGCGGACAACCCCGTCGACTGGTGGCCGTGGTCCGGCGAAGCCTTCGACGAGGCCCGCAGGACCGGCAGGCCCGTCCTGCTGAGCGTCGGATACAGCAGCTGCCACTGGTGCCACGTGATGGCCCACGAGTCCTTCGAGGACCAGGCCACCGCCGACTACCTCAACGAGCACTTCGTCAGCGTCAAGGTCGACCGCGAGGAGCGGCCGGACGTGGACGCCGTCTACATGGAGGCCGTCCAGGCGGCCACCGGGCACGGCGGCTGGCCCATGACCGTGTTCCTCACCCCGGACGCCGAGCCGTTCTACTTCGGCACCTACTTCCCGCCCGCGCCCCGGCACGGCATGCCCTCCTTCCGGCAGGTGCTGGAGGGCGTCCAGCAGGCCTGGACCACCCGCCGGGACGAGGTCGCCGACGTCGCCGGGAAGATCGTCCGCGACCTCGCCCAGCGGGAGATCGTCCGGCAGGCCGCCGAGGCGCCCGGTGAACAGGAACTCGCGCAGGCCCTGCTCGGGCTCACCCGCGAGTACGACCCGCAGCGCGGTGGGTTCGGCGGGGCGCCGAAGTTCCCGCCGTCCATGGTGCTGGAGTTCCTGCTCCGCCATCACGCGCGCACCGGTGCCGAGGGCGCCCTCCAGATGGCCCAGGACACGTGCGAGCGGATGGCCCGGGGCGGCCTGTACGACCAGCTCGGCGGCGGGTTCGCCCGGTACTCCGTGGACCGCGACTGGATCGTGCCGCACTTCGAGAAGATGCTGTACGACAACGCCCTGCTCTGCCGGGTGTACACCCACCTGTGGCGGGCCACCGGCTCGGATCTCGCCCGGCGGGTCGCGTTGGACACCGCCCAGTTCCTGCTGCGCGAACTGCGCACCACGGAGGGCGGGTTCGCCTCGGCCCTCGACGCCGACAGCGACGACGGCAGCGGGCGGCACGTCGAGGGCGCGTACTACGTCTGGCGGCCCGCGCAGCTACGGGAGGCCCTCGGCGACGACGCCGACCTCGCCGCCCAGTACTTCGGCGTGACCGACGAGGGCACCTTCGAGCACGGCCAGTCCGTCCTGCAACTGCCGCAGACGGAAGGCGTGTTCGACGCCGAGAAGATCGCCTCCGTCAAGGACCGGCTCCTCGCCGCACGGGCGCGGCGCTCCGCGCCCGGCCGGGACGACAAGGTCGTCGCCGCCTGGAACGGGCTCGCCATCGCCGCGCTCGCCGAGACCGGCGCCTGCTTCGACCGGCCGGACCTGACCGAGGCCGCCGTCGCCGCCGCCGACCTGCTGGTCCGCGTCCACCTGGACGAACACGGCCGGCTCGCCCGCACCAGCAAGGACGGCCGGGTCGGCCCGAACGCGGGCGTGCTGGAGGACTACGCCGACGTCGCCGAGGGCTTCCTGGCGCTCGCCTCCGTGACCGGCGAGGGCGTCTGGCTCGACTTCGCCGGGCTGCTGCTCGACCACGTCCTCGCCCGCTTCACCGACACCGAGACCGGTGCCCTGTACGACACCGCGTCCGACGCCGAGCAGCTCATCCGCCGGCCCCAGGACCCCACCGACAACGCCGCCCCCTCCGGCTGGACCGCCGCGGCCGGCGCGCTGCTGAGCTACGCCGCCCACACCGGTTCCGAGCCCCACCGGGCCGCCGCCGAGCGGGCGTTGGGGGTCGTGAAGACGCTCGGGCCGCGCGTGCCCCGGTTCATCGGATGGGGGCTGGCCGTCGCCGAGGCGCTGCTGGACGGGCCGCGCGAGGTGGCGGTCGTCGGACCGGCCCCGGACGACGAGCGGACAGCGGCCCTGCACCGGACGGCGCTGCTGAGCACCGCCCCGGGTGCCGTCGTCGCCTGCGGAACCCCGGACAGCGACGAGTTCCCGCTGCTCGCCGACCGCACCCTCGTCGACGGCGCGCCGACCGCCTACGTCTGCCGCGGCTTCGTCTGCGACCTGCCGGTGACGGACCCGGACGCCTTGCGGGCGAAGCTGACGTCGTCCTGAACGGCCCGGCCGCCCAGCCGGGTGGTCCGTGACCGGCTCCCCGGGTCCGCACGAAGCGCCGGTACAGCCCGGCGATCCGGCCCTCAGCCCAGCGGGTCCGGCACCGGCTCCGGCACCGGCTCCACCGTGCCCGGGCCGCCCGGTACGGCCGCGGGGGCCGGGGTCCGGGCCCGTAGCCGGCGGTACAGCCAGCGGTCCACGACCAGGAAGCGGGCCGTGAACACGACCGTCATGCCGAGCGCGGTCGCGGGCAGCGGTGTCATGCCCGCGCCCGCGATGAGCAGCGCGGCGAGCGGGATGCGGGCCACCAGGTCGGCGTTGCCGACGGCCGCGAAGGTGAGCAGCCGCACTCCGCGCCGGTGATGGCGCCGCTGGTTGCGGTAGACGAAGGAGTCGATCAGGACGAAGTTCCACAGCAGCCCGGCCTGGTTGGCGATGATCTCCGCGAGCGCGTACGGCAGTTCGGGCGCCGAGACGGTCAGCAGCCACAGCAGGGCGAGGTTGGGCACGAAGCCGGACAGGCCGATCAGCCCGAAGACGACCGCGCGGGCCCGCGGGTCGGCGGTGCGCAGGGTGATCAGATGGCGCAGGAAGCGCACGCCCTCCTTCGCCGTGGACTTGGACGCGCCCGCGTGCCGCTCCCCGAAGGCGTACGGCACCTCGGCGATCCCGCGCGGCCGGCACCGTACGGCCAGCTCCAGCAGGATCTTGTAGCCCAGCGGCTGGAGGCCCTCGTCCTCGGCGGCGGCCCGGTCCACCGTCGTACGGCGGATGGCGAAGAAGCCGCTCATCGGGTCGGTGAGCCCGCTCAGGGCGCGCGGGAACAGGGACTTGGTCAGCAGGGTGGAGGAGCTGGAGACCAGCTTGCGGTAGCCGCCGGCCAGTCCGCCGCGGTCGCCGCCGGCGGCGTAGCGGCTGGCCACGACCAGTTCCGCGCCGGTCGACTCACCCCGCGCGACCAGCTCGAAGATCAGCTCGGGCGGGTGCTGGAGGTCGGCGTCGATGACGACGATCCAGGGGGCCGTGGCCCGGCCGAAGCCCTCGACCACCGCGCCGCCCAGGCCGCCGGCCGGCACCGGGCGGTGGTGCAGGACCACGGGGAAAGGGCAGTGGGCCGCCTCCTCCTCGACCACCTCGCAGGTGTGGTCGGTGGAGTCGTCGGCGAAGACGACCTCGGCGCGCACGCCGTCCGGGACGGCGGCGGCGACGCGGGTGAGCAGCGCGTGGATGTTGTCGGCTTCGTCGAACGTCGGGACGACGATGGAGACGTGGGCGGGCAGCGCCGTCACCGGGCCTCCTGCGGCTGCGGGGTCTGCACGGGCAGGTGGGCGCCGACATGGGAGGTCAGCTCCCAGTCGTGCCGCCCGGTGTACTCGCGCCAGACGGCGCGCAGCGCGGCGGCGGCCAGGACGACCGCGTACACCGGCCCGCCGGCGATGAGCTTGACGTACTGCAGGACGCCGATGCGGAAGCCGTACTCCTTGCCGAAGTCGTGCAGCGCGACGGCCTCGAAGACGACCATCGCGGCCATCGGAAGCATGGGCAGCCAGGCGAACAGCGAGAACGGCAGCGGTACGCCGCCGATCAGCGCGGCCAGGATGCCGAGCGGGATCATCACGCCGGTCGCGGCCTGCACGAACGGGGTGCTCAGCGTGTAGCGGGCGAGCAGCCGCTGGCCGACGCCGGGCAGCCGGCGCCACTCGCCCTTGCGCAGCACCTGGAGGAAGCCCTGGTTCCAGCGGGTGCGCTGCTTGTAGAGGCCCTTGAGGGAGTCGGGTGTCTCCTCGCGGGTGACGAGCGCGGAGTGGTAGGCGACGACGACCTTGGCTCCGCCGCTGGACAGCCGTACGCCCAGGTCGCAGTCCTCGGCCAGGCAGTTGCCGTCCCAGCCGCCGGTGGCCCGCAGCAGTTCGGAGCGGACGAAGACGGTGTTGCCGCCGAGCGGGATGAAGCCCTTGCGGGCGTGCAGGTGCAGCCGGCTGCGGAACCAGAAGAAGTACTCCAGGCAGTTGCGCAGGCTGTACCAGCTGCTCTGGTAGTTGATCAGCTGGACGCCGCCCTGGACGACGTCGGCGTTCTCCCGGCGGAAGGCGAAGTCGACGTGTTCCAGCAGCTCGGGGTGGACGACGTCCTCGGCGTCGAAGACCCCGACGACCTGGCCGCGGGCGTGCGGCAGCGCGGTGTTGAGGGCGCGCGGCTTGTTCTTCACCTCGTGGGTGTCGACGACCGTGCGGACCTTCTCCGGGTGTTCCCGGGCGAGTTGCCCGGCGATGGCGGCGGTGCCCGGGTCGTCGTGGCCGACGATCACCAGGATCTCGTAGGACGGGTGGTCGATGCGGAGCATCTGCTCGACGGTGTGCCGCAGGACGGCCTCCTCGTGCCGGGCCGGGACCAGCAGCGAGAAGGACAGGCCGGGCTCGCCGTCGGGCTCGGCGAACGCCGTGGACCGGAGCGTCTCCGGGGTGCGCCAGGCATGGAGCATCCACCACAGCGTGACGCCGGCCGCGACCATCAGGACGACGGAATCGATGAACAGGACAGCGGAGACCACGAATTCCCCCCTCGGTTCCCTGGTCTTCCTCGTGCTCGCGCAGCGGAATGCGATCGTCGGGCCCTTCTCAACCCCCCGGTTCCCCCCGGGCCCACTTCCCCCGGTCTTCCGGGGGTGATTTCCCGCATGATCGCAAAGCGATCGCGGCGAGCTTTCCAGCGAAGCTAGCAGGTTCACCAATTCCTCGGCAATGCGGCCTCGGCCCACGACCGGAATCTAATGTTCCGCACATGGGGTGGGTCGACCTGTGCCATGATGCTCCGGCCTGCCCGATTTCCAGGGGGTTCGAGGGGGAGGTCCCTGGGTCGAGTCGGGCCATAAGTGGGGGTGGGGGATTCCGCATGGGGACTGCCGTTGTTCTCCGGCCGGAGGCGGAGAATTCACAGGACGACCGGCCCGCGGCGCGCCGCACATTGTTTCGGTCGGATTATTTCTGGGTCACTCCGGTAATCATCATCGCGCTCGCGTTGCGCGCGCGGGGAATCGGGAAATACCCGTTTCCCAACGACGACGAGGGCACCTATCTCGCGCAGGCCTGGGCCGTCCGGCACGGGGCACTCGCGCACTACACCTACTGGTACGACCATCCGCCGCTCGGCTGGATACAACTCTCGGGCGTCTCCTGGCTGCCCGACCTGGTCCTGCCCGACCTGCCGACGTTCGTCCAGGGCCGGATCGCCATGCTCCCGGTGGCCGCCGTGACCTGCGTCCTGGTCCACGTCGTCGGCCGCCGCCTCGGCCTCGCCCGGCCCACCGCCACGGGCGCCGTCCTGCTGTACGCGCTGTCGCCGCTCGCGGTGGTCCTGCACCGGCAGATCTACCTGGACAACTTCGCCGTCCTGTGGGCGCTGGCCGCGTTCGCCTTCGCCCTCTCGCCGCGCCGCGACCTGTGGCACCACGTCGCGGCGGGCATGTCCTTCGCGCTCGCGGTCCTCTCCAAGGAGACCATCGGCGTGCTGCTGCCGGTGCTGCTGGTGGCGATGTGGCAGGGCAGCCACTCCAGCACCCGCAAGTTCTCCCTGGCCGGCTTCTTCTCCGGCTTCGTGCTGACCGGCCTGTTCTATCCGCTGTACGCCCTGCTCAAGGGCGAGCTGCTGCCCGGCGACGGCCATGTCTCGCTGCTCGGCACGCTGAAGTTCCAGCTCGGCGGCCGCGAGGGCAGCGGCTCCGCCTTCCAGGCCGGCACCGACGCCCACCAACTGTTCGCGGACTGGCTCGCCCGCGACCCGTACCTGCTGATCGGCGGCGGCGTCGCCGCGCTGTGCGCGCTGCCGGTACGGCGGCTGCGGCCCGCAGCCCTCGGCGTCCTGGTGCTCGCCCTGGTCGCGCTCCGGCCCGGCGGATACCTGCCGCAGATGTACGTCGCGCAGGCGCTGCCCTTCCTCGCGCTGACCCTCGCCGGACTCGTTCAGGTACTGGTCGAGCGGCTGTCCGGCCGGCCCCGGCTGCGGTCCACCGCCGCCGTCGCCGCGCTCCTCGCCGCCGCGGTGGTCGCCGGCCCCGCCTGGTACCACCAGGACCGGCTCGCCACCACCGCCGACGACAACCGCGTCTACCGCGACGCCGCCCGCTGGCTGCGCGAGACGGACACCGGCGACCGCGACAAGGTCCGCCTGGTCACCGACGGCGTGCTCTGGCTGGACGCCGTCGACGCCGGGTACCGGCCCGGCACCGGCGTCATCTGGCACTACAAGCTGGACCAGGACCCGGCGGTCACCAAGACCCTGCCGCACGGCTGGAAGGACATCGACTACGTCGTGTCCACGCCCGCCCTGCGCGGCGAGCGCGAGCATCTGCCCACACTGCGCGCCCTGTTCGCGCACGGCACGCCGGTCGCCACCTTCGGGGAGGGCGGCGGCCGGATCGACATCCTCCGCATCGGCCGCGCCGGCTGATCCGCAGGACCCGCCACCGATAGAGGGGGGACCTCTTTGCCGTACACCGTCGTGCCGTACCGTCCGGGCATGCCGTACCGCTCGCCCAGACCGGCCAGAGCCCGGCCGACCCGCACCCGTCTGCTGCTGACCGCGCTGCTGCTGTTCACCGCGGCGCTCGGTCTCGGCCCGCTCGGTACGCAGAGCGCCACCGCAGCGAGCAACCTGGTGAAGAACCCCGGCCTGGAGGTGCTCGACGGGCCGTCCCGGTTCCCGCAGTGCTTCGAGAAGTCGGGCTGGGGGGACAACGACTTCTCCTTCGCCGTCACCGACGACGCCCACAGCGGCAGCCGTGCCGTCCGCATCGAGCTGACCCGGCGCGCCGGCGGCGACCGCAAGACGATGATGCTGGAGAACTCCTGCGCCCCGCAGGTCACGCCCGACCACCAGTACGACCTGTCGTTCTGGTACAGGTCGAGCACCCCGGACGTGGCGTTCACCCTGTTCCGGCACGACACCACCCAGGGCTGGGTGTACTGGACCGACCTCAGGACGCTGCCCCAGTCGGCCGGCTGGATCCGCACCGAGGTGCGCACCCCGCTCATCCCGCCGAACACCGACCAGATCACCTGGGGCGGCGCCCTGTACGGCGTCGGCACCCTCACCACCGACGACTACGCGATGACCGACGCCACCGTGCCCGCCGCGCCGGACCCCTGCACGACGGGCGGCACCGGGCCGCAGTGCCGGGGCAAGTGGACCGTGCAGTCCGTCAACTCCCCGGTGCGCGCCATCCACTCGGTGCTGCTGCACACCGGCAAGGTGCTGCTCATCGCCGGCTCCGGCAACGACCGGGACGCCTTCGCCGCCGGCACGTTCAGGACCAGCCTGTTCGACCCGGCCACCGGCGGCTACACCGACATCCCGACCCCGGAGGACTTCTTCTGCGCCGGGCACGTGCAGCTCCCGGACGGCCGGGTGCTGGTGGTCGGCGGCAACAAGGACTACGCCTCACCGGACGGCAGCGTCGGCTACAAGGGCCTGCGGAGCAGCTACGTCTTCGATCCGGCCCAGAACAAGTACGTCAAGGTCAACGACATGCTGGCCGGGCACTGGTACCCGTCCGCGACCGCGATGGGCAACGGTGACGTCATCGCGCTCGGCGGTCTCGGCGAGGACTCCGCCGGCACGGTCGTCAACGAGCACTTCTCCTACGCCCGGAACAAGTGGCTGCCGATGGGCGAGGCCAAGCAGGCCTGGTCCTTCTGGGGCCTGTACCCGTCGATGATCCTGCTCCAGGACGGCCGCCTCTTCTACACCGGCAGCCACGTCTTCGGCGGCGGCCTGCCCGGCACCGGCGCCTCCGTCTACGACTACGACGCCGGGACCATCAGCGAGGTGCCCGGGCTGCGCAGGAAGGACGAGCGCGACCAGTCCATGTCGGTGCTGCTGCCGCCCGCCCAGGACCAGAAGGTCCTCACCATGGGCGGCGGCAACCACACCGTCTCCCCGGACGCCCACCGGCTGACCGACCTGATCGACATGAAGGCCGCCTCGCCGCAGTACGCGCCCGGCCCCGACCTGCCGCAGGGCCACTACGCCGACGGCAGCCCGCAGACCGGCACCCAGGGCAAGGTGTACGTCTCCGCGGTGATCCTGCCCGACGGCACGGTGCTGGAGACCGGCGGCGCCCTGCACACCTACCGCGAGGACCCCGTCTTCGAGGCCTCGCTGTACGACCCGGCGACCAACACCTTCCAGGCGGGCCTGGCCACCGACCCGGTCCCGCGGACCTACCACTCCTCGTCCACGCTGCTGCCGGACGGCCGGGTGCTCAGCATCGGCAACAACCCCGGTGACGGCTCCTTCGACCAGCGCGTGTCGGTCTACGAGCCGCCGTACCTCTTCAAGGGCGCCCGGCCGCAGATCACCTCGCTCGCGAGCACCCGCTGGACGTACGGCACCTCGCAGCGCATCACCGTGGACAAGCCGGTGGTGAAGGCGTCGCTGATCCGCCCGGCCGCCGTCACCCATTCCTCCGACCCGAACCAGCGCTACGTCGACCTGCCGATGACCGTCGACGGCAACACCATCGACCTCAGCCTGACCAGCAACCCGAACCTGGCACCGCCCGGCTGGTACATGCTGTCGGTGGTCGACGCGAACGGCGTGCCGTCGGTGTCGAAATGGGTCCGCGTCGGCTCCGAGGGGCAGGTCGCCGCGGCCCGCGTGCAGTCCTTCGCCGACGAACTGAAGGCGAGCGAGCCGGGCACGGGCACCCCCGCGCCGCAGCCGGGCCACCGGCACCACGGCGTGAAGATGGCCGCGGGATTCGACGGCTGCGACCACGCCTACGGCCGCATCGGCCAGTGCGTGCCCTGGACGTTCCCGAAGATGCCCCAGGCCGACCGCTGCGCCTGGCTCCTGGACAGGGGCTACGGGCGCCTCGAGGTACACGGCCGTGACCGCCACCGCCTGGACCGCGACAAGGACGGCATCGCCTGCGGGAAGGGGGACGTGAGGAAGCGTTAGCGCTCCTTCAGGGCGCGCGCCACGATGGCTTCCAGCTGGTCGTGGTGCGCGCCCTTCCAGTACGCCCGGCCGCAGGCCGTGCACTGGGCGAAGACGTCGTAGGAGCGTTGGGTGCCGTGCTTGAGCTGGGCGGCGACCTCGTCCTTGGTGGCCTGTCTCAGCAGGCCGTTGCAGGCGGTGCAGCGGGTCCAGGGGCGGAGGTCGGGGGCGAACCGGTCGAGGACGTCGTGGAGCTGGTCGTCGGGGCGGGTGCTGTAGACGAACGCGCCCGCCCACAGTTCCCGGCGGCGCAGCAGGCCCCGGTCGCGGCTGAGCATGACCCGCTTCTCGGCCGCCGAGCGGGCGGCGAGCGCCGGGTCGCCGATGTCCGTCGACTCGTACGCCGTGTCCACGCCGAGCAGGCGCAGCCGGCGGGCCAGCGTGCCGAGGTGGACGTCGAGGAGGAAGCGGAGGGGCGCGCCGGGCACCCGCTGCGGGCGTTCCACCGGCCGGACGACCAGCCGCTCGGCCGGCTTCGGGACGTGCGAGGGCGGAACCTCGTGGCCGTCCACGACCAGCGCGCCGACCTCGGTGAGCGGTACCCCGAGGGACTCGACGACATGGCCGAGGGACGAGACTCCGTCGGTGACGAGCGTCCGGTGCGGCTTGCGCTGGACGAACAGCGCCAGCTCGGGGGCGAACTCGACGTGGATCTCGGGACCGTTCACCCGGTCAGGATGTCACGGGAGCGGGCCGGGACTTCAGGGTTTTCCGGTGGGGAGGCCGTGCTCCAGGACGTCCAGGGCCCGGTCCAGCATGTCGCGCAGGTCCTCCTGGAAGCCGTTCTCCGCCCAGGACAAGTTGGCTTCCATCAGGCCGCCGACGAGGGCCGTCGCGTAGACGCGCACTTCGAGGCTGTCCGCGGCCAGCCCGGAGCGTTCGGCGAGGGCCACGCGCAGCAGGCGCCCGGTCTCCGACATGCTCTCGGCCATCCGGGACCGGACGGCGGGGACCTGGACCGCGAGGTGCGCCCGCACCCGCACCGCGTCGGGGTCCTCCGCCATCATCGCGTCGATGGCCTTGTGCATCACGTGCCGTACCGAGTCCGTCCACGATTCTCCCGCGGGCCGGGCGCGCAACTCCTCCAGCATCAGCGGGTCGTACTCGTCCGTGAGGACGATGTCCTCCTTGGTCGGGAAGTACCGGAAGACGGTCGACGGTGATACCTCGGCCCGGTCGGCGATCTGGTCGATCGTCGTGGCGTCGTAGCCCTGCTCCTCGATCAGCGCGTAGGTCGCGGCGCGGATCGCCTCGCGGGTCTTGATCTTCTTGCGTTCACGCAGGCCGAGCCGGGGACGGTCGGCGGGGGAGAGCGGGGAACGTGCGGGCGTCATGCCGGTCATTGTCCGGCATCGGCCGTGGTGGGGGCCATGGCCGGGGGCTCCTCCCGTGCCGTCCGCCGGGCGGCCGGGGCGTTCGGCAGCAGCAGGGCCGCGAGCAGGGCGGCCACCAGGGCGGCGACCGCGCACACCAGCAGCACCAGGGTCATGCCGTGCACGTAGGAGGCGTCCGCCGAGGCCGCGAGACGCGCCGAGCCGGCCCTGGCGGCGACCAGGTGCGCGGCCACCACGGACTCCCCGGCGGTGTGCGCGGCGCCGGAGGGCAGCCCGGTCACGTCGAGGCGGTCCCGGAAAGCGCCCGCGAGGAGGCTGCCGAGCAGGGCGATGCCGATGGCGCCGCCGACCTGGCGCAGGGTCATCAGCAGCCCCGATCCTCCCCCTCTGCCCGAAAGGCGTGGGGGGACCCCCAGCCGGCCCGGTCCGCGGGCAGGGCGCCGAGGGCGCCGTCCATGGCCGGGACGACCGAGAAACCGAAGCCGATGCCCGTGATCGACAGCCACAGCGCGGTGAAGCCGTAGCCGGAGTCCACCGTCGTACGGCTGCCCAGCAGGGCGGCGAAGGCGAGCACCACCAGACCCGCGCTGACCACGGCCCGGGCACTGAACCGGGCGACGACCGGCTGGGCGCCCCGCGCCGCCACCAGCAGCCCGCCCATCATCGGCAGCAGCCTGAGGCCGGTGCCGAACGCGTCGTTGCCGAGAACGGCCTGGAGGTACTGCGGCAGCACGAACAGCAGGCCGGACAGCACGAACATCACCAGGGTCGCGGCGAGGGTGTTGAGCAGGAAGCCGCGCCGGGCGAGCAGGGTCAGGTCGAGCATGGGGCGCACGGCCCGGCGTTCGCGCAGCACCAGTCCGGTGAGGAGCACGGCGGACGCGGCGAACGCGCCCAGCACCAGGGGATCGCCCCAGCCGCGCCCCGGGGCCTCGATGATCGCGTAGACGAGGGCGCCGAGGCCGATCGCGGTGAGCGCGGTGGAGAGGGCGCCGACCCTGGGCGAGGCCGGGTCGCGGGTCTCGGGCAGCAGGAGCACGCAGGCGGTGATGCCGAGGGCGGCCATCGGCAGGTTGATCAGGAAGACCGAGCCCCACCAGAAGTGGTCGAGCAGCCAGCCGCCGATGATCGGGCCGAGCGGCATGCCGAGTGCGGAGGCCGCGGAGATCAGGCCGACCGCCTTGGTGCGCTCGTCCGGGCCGAACAGCGACGGCAGCACGGACAGCGCGAGCGGCATGATCAGCGCGGCGCCGACGCCCATGACCGCGCGTGCGGCGATCACGGCGTTCACGTCGCCGGCCAGGGAGCCCAGGAGCGAGCCCGCCAGGAAGACGCCGAGCCCGGCGACGAGCATCCGGCGGCGCCCGAACCGGTCGCCCAGCAGCCCGGCGGGGAGCATCAGCGCGGCGAAGACGACGACGTACGCGTCCGCCATCCACTGCTGCTCGCCGGTGGTGGCCCCGAGCTGCTCCGCCATGGTCGGCAGGGCCACGTTGAGGATCGTCGTGTCGAAGCCGAGCACCAGCATGCTCGCGACCAGGGCCCCGAGGGCCCACCAGCGGCGGGGGTCGGGCCGCCTACCGTCTTCCTGAGTGACAGTCTCCATGAAATGACAGTAACTCTCAAAATCGTGAGACTGTCAATCATTCGGGGGGTGCCGAGGCATGAAAAACGGCCACGACTCGGGCGAGTCGTGGCCGGTAAGGCGAGGTGGGAGGGTTACGCGTGCTGGTACGCCACCAGCGAGATCCCGACGTAGTGGACGACGAACGCGGCGAGGGTGAAGGAGTGGAAGACCTCGTGGAAGCCGAACCAGCGCGGTGACGGGTTCGGGCGCTTGATGCCGTAGATCACGCCGCCGGCGCTGTAGAGCAGGCCGCCGGCGACCACCAGGATCAGCACCGCGATGCCGCCCGTGTGCAGGAAGTCGGGCAGGAAGAAGACGGCCGCCCAGCCCATCGCGATGTAGCAGGGCGTGTAGAGCCAGCGCGGGGCGCCGACCCAGAAGACGCGGAAGACGATGCCGGCCGCCGCGGCGGCCCAGATGCCCCACAGCAGCCACTGGCCCTTGGCGCCGGGCAGGAGCAGCAGGGTCAGCGGGGTGTAGGTGCCCGCGATGATCAGGAAGATGTTGGCGTGATCGAGGCGGCGCAGCACGCCGTCCATGCGCGGGCTCCAGTTGCCCCGGTGGTAGAGCGCGCTGACGCCGAACAGGAGGCAGGCGGTCAGGGCGTAGATGCCGCAGGCGATGCGGCCTCTGGTCGAGTCGGCGAGTGCGGTGAGTACGAGTCCCGCGATGAGTACGGCCGGAAACATGCCGAGGTGCAGCCAGCCACGGAGCCTGGGCTTGACCGGATGCGGCAGGGAGAGCGCCACGGGGCCACGGCCGGCGGCCGGCGTGTCCGAGGGCGCGTCGGAGGCGGACGCAGTCATGGCCGCATGGTACCGACGCTGCCGTAAGTCACTCATCAATGCACGTTCAATCAAGTCATCCGGCAAAAAGTCCTTCAGCTGAACCCAACGTGGACGCAAAGAGTCGTGGTAACCGTGGGATTCCTCACGCCGCTCACCTGTGATGCCCTCTGGACAGATGGGCACTAGACTCGGATGATCAAATGAGTGCGGTCGGCACCGGATGAGCGGGCTACGAAGCATCCGGGTCGCGGCCCCCACGGGGCGAGAACACAAAAAATCCCTCACTTAGGAGCAATCGTGGCGCGCGACATCGCGGCTCCCACCGTCGTCCCCACCAATCACCAGGAACTGATCTCGTGGGTCAACGAGATCGCCGAACTGACGCAGCCGGACAGCGTGGTCTGGTGTGACGGCTCCGAGGCCGAGTACGAGCGACTGTGCGAGGAACTGGTCGCCAAGGGAACGTTCAAGAAACTCGACCCGGTCAAGCGCCCGCACTCCTACTACGCCGCCTCCGACCCGTCCGACGTCGCGCGCGTCGAGGACCGGACCTTCATCTGCTCGGAGAAGGAGGAGGACGCGGGCCCGACCAACCACTGGAAGGCCCCCGCCGAGATGCGGGAGATCTTCACCGGCGACAAGGGCCTGTTCCGGGGCTCCATGCGCGGCCGGACCATGTACGTCGTGCCCTTCTGCATGGGCCCGCTCGGCTCCCCGCTGTCCGCGCTGGGCGTGGAGATCACCGACTCCGCCTACGTCGCCGTCTCGATGCGCACGATGACGCGCATGGGCCAGGCCGTCCTGGACGAACTGGGCGACGACGGCTTCTTCGTCAAGGCCGTCCACACGCTCGGCGCCCCGCTGGAGCCCGGCCAGGAGGACGTCCCCTGGCCCTGCAACCAGACCAAGTACATCTCGCACTTCCCCGAGTCGCGCGAGATCTGGTCCTACGGCTCCGGCTACGGCGGCAACGCCCTGCTCGGCAAGAAGTGCTACGCCCTGCGCATCGCCTCCGTCATGGCCCGTGACGAGGGCTGGCTGGCCGAGCACATGCTGATCCTCAAGCTCACCCCGCCGCAGGGCGAGTCCAAGTACGTCGCCGCCGCCTTCCCCTCCGCCTGCGGCAAGACCAACCTCGCCATGCTGGAGCCCACCATCTCCGGCTGGACGGTGGAGACCATCGGCGACGACATCGCCTGGATGCGGTTCGGCGAGGACGGCCGGCTGTACGCGATCAACCCCGAGGCCGGCTTCTTCGGCGTCGCGCCCGGCACCGGTGAGCACACCAACGCCAACGCGATGAAGACCCTGTGGGGTAACGCGGTCTTCACCAACGTCGCGCTCACCGACGACGGCGACGTGTGGTGGGAGGGCATGACCGAGGAGCCCCCGGCCCACCTGACCGACTGGAAGGGCAACGACTGGACGCCGGACTCCGGGACCCCGGCCGCCCACCCCAACGCCCGCTTCACCGTGCCGGCCTCGCAGTGCCCGATCATCGCGCCCGAGTGGGAGGACCCGAAGGGCGTGCCGATCTCGGCGATCCTCTTCGGCGGGCGCCGCGCGACGGCGGTGCCGCTGGTGACGGAGTCCTTCGACTGGAACCACGGCGTCTTCCTCGGCGCCAACGTGGCCTCCGAGAAGACCGCCGCCGCCGAGGGCAAGGTCGGCGAGCTGCGCCGCGACCCCTTCGCGATGCTGCCGTTCTGCGGCTACAACATGGGCGACTACATGGCCCACTGGGTCGACGTCGCCAAGGACAAGGACCAGTCCAAGCTGCCGAAGATCTACTACGTCAACTGGTTCCGGAAGAACGACGAGGGCAAGTTCGTCTGGCCCGGCTTCGGCGAGAACTCCCGGGTCCTGAAGTGGATCGTGGAGCGGCTGGAGGGCAAGGCCGAGGGCGTCGAGACCCCGATCGGCGTGCTGCCGGCGAAGGACGCCCTGGACACCGACGGCCTCGAACTCTCCGCGTCCGACCTGGAGTTCCTGCTGACGGTCGACAAGGAGGTATGGCGCGAGGAGGCCGCGCTGATCCCCGGGCACCTCGACACCTTCGGCGACCACACCCCGAAGGAGCTGTGGGAGCAGTACCGGGCGCTGGTGGAGCGCCTGGGCTGAACACCCGCCTACGACTCCGCGGCCGGTCGCCGTGCCCTGACCAGCGATCGTCACGACCGGCCGCGGTGAACAACCCACCGGGCCCCGCCGGGCGGCGTGCGGGGCCCGGCCGCGCGCCCCCTTGCCCATGGGATCTTCACACCTGTTTCATGGCCTTCACAGGCGTCTCACCGACACCGGTGAGGTGCTCGATTCAGCCTGTGGGGGGCACAGTTGAATACAGCACACCGCTCCAGACGTCTCGCGGCCACCCTGCTCACCGCCGTACTCGCCGGGGCCGGACTGACCGTCGCCGCCGCGCCCGCGGCCCACGCGGCGGCCTCCGACGCCGTGGCCAAGCTGCCGATCTCGTCGTACTCGGGCCTGGCCGTCGACTCCGTGCACCAGCGCGTCTACATCGCCGACCAGCGTGACGGCCAGGCCGCCGGCACGGTGCTGGTCTACGACTTCCAGGGCCAGAAGGTCGCGGCGCTCCCGCACACGAGTTCCGTCTCCGGCGTGGCGCTCAGCGAGGACTCCGCGACGCTGTACGTGGGCGAGAGCGGACGCGTCGTCACCTACGACACCGGCACGCTCCAGCGGAACGGCGAGCACAGCGCCGCCTACGACACCTGCGGACGCCAACTCGCCTACGCCGGCCGCACGGTGTGGAGCACCGACGCCTACGTCTTCCAGAGCTACCTGTGTGCCACGGCGACGACGTCCCTGGACATGCTCACGAACGGCACGGTCTCCCGGACCGGCTGGAACGACGTCGGCAGGCTCCAGCTGGCCCCGGGGGCCCGCGCGCGGAACCGTCTCCTCATGGGCCAGCCCAAGGAGAGCGGCGCCGCGAACCCCTTCCTCGCCTCGTTCGACGTCAGCGGCACCGCCCCGGTGCGGGACGCCTCCCGCCGGTTCGCGGACGGCGACGGCAAGGGCGCCCTGGACCTGGCGGACATGGCGGCGAGCCCGGACGGCACCGAGGTCGCCGTGGCAGACGCCACCGCAGGCACCCGGCTGCTGGACGCCGGCGACCTGTCGGACGCCTCCGGCCAGTACCAGGCCCTGCCCGCCGGCGCGACCTCCACCGCGGTCGCCTTCAGCGGTGACGGCAAGTACATCGCCCGGGGCGCCCAGGCCGCCGGCAGTACGCCCGATCTGCTGGTGCAGAGCGCCGACCCGGCCGACGGCACGCCGCCGCTGGAGTTCGCCTTCGAGGGCAGCCTCGACGGCAACGGCGTCACCCCGCGGGGCCTCGCCTGGTCCGAGGACGGCTCCCGGCTCTTCGCGGTCACCCGGGGCGGCACCGGCCAGGAGTACTGGCTGCACGTCATCCAGCCCCCGGCCGCCCAGTACGGCACCCGCTTCACCGGCGACCTCACCCACAGCCCCTCCGGTGCCGTCGCGGGGGAGCCGCTGTCGGTGCGCGGCCGGCTGGAATGGGACGGGCCCGCGCCCACCGAGCCGCTGACGGTGACCGCCGTGCGCGAGGACACGAACGGCACGCACCAGCTCGGCACCGCCACGGTCAAGGCCGACGGCACCTTCACCGTCCTGGACGAGCCCGACCTGGTCGGCGACGCCACCTACACCGTGTCCTTCCTCGGTGACCTCGCCCACCGCCCCGCCACCGACGTCACCCACACGGTGACCGTGGGCAAGGCGCCCAGCTCGCTCACGCTGACCGGTCCGGACGAGGCCACGACGAGCGGTGGCGTCCACCTCACCGGCACGTTCACCGCACAGGGCAAGCCGCTGCCCGAGCGGGCCACGCTCACCGTGCGGCGCACGGACCGGCTCGGCACCGGCGCCCTGTCGTCGGTGACCGTCGCCGCCGACGGCACCTTCGCCGTCGACGACCTGCCGCGCACCCGGCGCGAGGTGACCTACACCGTGAGCTGGCCGGGCGACGACCTGCACACGGGTGCCACGGCGTCGGTCACGGTGTACGTCAGGCGCTGAGCTCGCCGTCCCCCGGCCCGCCCCGGTCCTCCAGGTACCGGGTGTGGGACTCCTGGCGGCGGGCCTCGGCCTCGCCGAGCTCCGCCGCCAGCCGTTCGGCCTCCTGCCGCAGCAGATCGAGCTGCCGCTCCAGGTGGCGTTCGGGCGGCTCGGTGCCCGGCGTGAGCCGCGTCCACCAGCGGGTGCGGACGAAGGCGTCCACGGCCTCCGGGATGTCCTGGCGGACCGCCCGGGAGACGGCGTGCACGCCCTCCGGGTCCCGGGCGAGCGCCTCGGCGACCCAGCCCGGTTCCAGCAGCGCGGCCAGCAGCCCGGTGAGCCCGCCGAGCCGGGCGGCGGCCGCGGGCGGCAGGTCGACGTCCGCGAGATAGCCGCCGAGCCGGCCGAAGTCGGCGCGGATCTCCTCCAGTTGGGCCGACGGGCTGGGGAAGTCCGGCAGGGCGGGCCGCTCCGGCGGGGCGATGAGGGCGCCCGCCCCGTACAGCCCGGCCACCACGACCGGCCAGTACGGTCCCGCGACCCCGGCGAAGGTCAGCGCCAGGCCGAGCAGCCCGCAGGCGCCGCCGGTGAGGTTCTTGCGGGACTCCAGGTAGCCGAGGACCTTGTTGCCGGGGGCCTCATTGGTAGCCACGGATCTCCTCGAAGGCGCCGTCCAGCGAGCCCTGCCGGGCGTCGAAGAGCCGGCCGCCGGTCAGGTCGGCGATGTGCTGGAGTTCGGAGCGGGAGGAGTCGCCGAACAGGATCGGGAAGACGGGGATGTCCCGCCGGTCGCGGCCGAGGGAGCGGTAGAAGCCGTCGAAGTCGCCCGCCTCGTCGCCCGCTGTGTTCTCGCCGTCGGTCATCAGCACGATCGAGGTGAACGTGTCCCGGCCGGTGCCGAGATGGTCGTACGCCTGCTCCAGCGAGGTGTAGATGGCGGTCCCGCCGTCGGCGCCGAGCGCGTCGGTGTCCCGGCGGATCGCCGCCAGCCCGGCCTTCGGGTCCTTCGGGTCGACGACGTGGGTGCGCACGCTCTTCACGTCCGAGCCGAACGGCATCAGCGTCACCTCCTCCCGGTCCCTGAAGTCGCCGGTGAGCCCGGCCAGCGCCTTCTTCAGCGCGGCGAGCCGGTCGCCCTCCATGGAGCCGGAGGTGTCCAGGACGTACACCGTGCGGGAGGGGCGGCGCAGTTCGTTCTCGTACGAGTCCAGCAGCCCGTCGGCCACCGAGCGGCTGCCGGGGAAGGGCAGTTCACGGCGCCGGCCGGTGTCGAGGCCGGCGGCGGGCCGCACCGACGGGACGACCGGGCGGCGGTGGGTGGTGTCGGTGATCAGCTTCTGCACGGCGTCGGTGCGCAGGTCCGCGGTCACCTTGCGGACGTCCTCCCGGGTGCGGGCGTCGGTGGACGCGAGCGAGGAGAACGGGTAGTCGGCGGTGACGACGCCGTCACGGGGGCGGATCACGGTGAGGCCCGGGATGCCCTTGAGGACCGACTCGTAGTTGAGCAGGGCGTCGACGGTGCCGCGCCGCCGGTAGGCGGTGGCCAGCCAGCCCGACGAGCCCGAGGTCAGCTTCTGCCCGCGGAAGAACTCCTTCAGCCGGGGCGTCGCCTTCCGCACGTCGGCGTCGGTGAGCGCGGACTGGGCGCCGGAGAGGGCGGAGGCGACCGAGACCAGCGTGGCGAAGCCGGAGTTGGAGCGGGCCGGGTCGGTCATGCCGTAGGTCAGCTTCCCGTCCTGGACGGCCTGTTCGACCTGGGACCAGGTGACGTTCTCCGGCTTCCAGCCGAGCGCCCGCACGGTGGCCTGCTTGACGCCGACGGCGACCGGGCTGGACATGACCGGTGTCTCGGACACCACCTTCTTCGCCGCGTCGGGCCGCAGCCGCAGATAGTCGTCCGAGGACAGCCACAGCGCGTCGTACGCCCCGTCCGCCTTGCCCCGGGCCAGCAGGTCGACGGCGTCCAGGGTGCCCATGTAGGTGGGCCGGACGGTGATGCCGGTGTCCTCGCGGACGCGGTCGAAGACGGCGGTCATGTCGCTGAGTTCGCTGGAGGCGAGGACCCGGAGAGTGCCGGGCCTCGGCGCGTTCGAGTCGTCCTCCGCCTTCTCCGAGGTGCACGCGCCCAGCAGGCCGGCGGTGACGGCGACCACGGCGAGCAGGGATCGGCGTCTCATCCGAGGCCCCCCTCCAGCGCGCCCTGGGCGCGGCTGCGCTCCAGGCGGGCGGAGGCGCTGTGCAGTTCGTCCGTGAGGGACTGGACGGTGCTCGCCATGACCTCGGTCGCCTGGACCTTGTAGCTGTCGATGGCGTCGAGGGTGCGGTAGATCTGCTGGAACGCGGCACGCAGGGTCTCCGCGCCGACCGCCGGGTCGGCGGCGATGCGCTGGATCTCGCCGCTCTGCGTGGCGAGCATCTCGGCGTTGCCCCGGATGAGGTCCTCGGTGGTCCCGCGCAGGGCGGTCACCTGCTCGACGACCTTCTTCTGGCTGTCCAGTGCGGAGGCCAGCATCACGGAGATGCGCAGCGCCGAGACGGTCGTCGTGGCGGCCCGGTCGACGCCCTTGATCAGCTCCTCGTTGTTGCGGCGTACGACGTCCATGGCGAGGTAGCCCTGGGCGCACACCGCGAGCTGGGTGAGCAGGTCCTGGTGCTTCTGCCGGACCGGGAAGAGCACGTCGACACGGAGGGCGTCGGCCTCCTGCGGGTCGCCGACCCCGGCGACGTGCTCCTCGACGGCGGTGTCCAGGGCCTGGGTGAGGACGACGTACTCCTGGAGCTTGCCCATCGTCTCCCACAGCCGGACCCGCTCGGTCTGCAACGCGGCGTTGTCCCGGCGCAGTTCGTCCTGCCCGCCGCGCAGCGCGCCCACGATCCGGTTCAGGTTGCCCTGCGCGGAGGCGTACTTGGCGAGGTGGTCGCGCAGTCTGCTGCCGCCGGGCAGCTTGGACAGGAACCGGCGTCCCTTGTTCGCGGGCAGGTCCCGCGGGTCCAGGTCCTCCACCACCCGGCGGAGTTCCACGAGCGAGCCGGCGACCTTGCCCTGGGCGTCCCCGCCCTTGTCGGGCAGGCTGCGCACGGCCCGCTCCAGCATGCGGTTGGACTGGACGGCGGCGGTGCGCATCTCACCTGCGCCGAGCGCGGTGATCTCGCCGACCTTGCCCGCGAACTCGGGCGAGCGGGCGTCGAGCGCGGCGAGCTGCTCGACGAAGGCGGTGGCCTTGCGGGCCATGTCGGTGCGCACCCCGTCGTCGACGGGCACCAGGCCGCCGGCTTTCTCCTTCGGTACGGGCGGCACGGGATCGGGCGGGGTGAGCTGGAATTCGCTGTCGGTCATGTGGGTCCCCCGTGTCATCCGCAGGCCCGGCGGGCCATCTCGTGCAGCACCGCGGAGGTGGGCACGGGCGCCTGCCGGACGCCGGTGAGCTTCTGGTTGAGGTAGGCGGCGCGGTCGGCGGTGGCCGTGACGAACTCGGCGGCGTCGCCCTGCGGCCGGAATCCGTGCCGGACGGCGAGCTTGCGCAGGGCCGGGTCGGTGCTGAGCAGTTCCCCGAGCGCCCGGCCGTCCGCGTCCAGCGGTACGACGGTGTGGTCGCTGTTGACGGTGGTGTCCGGGTACAGCACCACGAGGTCGTCCGCGCCGTGCTGCTCGGCGAGGAGCGCCGCGACCTGTGACTCGTACACCAGCACCAGCGGGTTGCCCGCGCCGCTGACGAAGTCCCGGAACACCGCGTCCGTGCTGGACTGCTGGGCGCCCTGGACGCTGACCAGCTTGTGCAGCAGGGGTGCGGTGCGGTCGAGGTCCGCCTTGCCCGCGACCACCTTGCCGCCGTTGGCCACGTAGGAGGCGGCGGCGAGGTAGAGGGCCCCGGAGTTGGAGGACTCGGGGTCGGTGCTGGCGATGTACAGGGTGCCCGTCAGCTCGCCGTGGGCCCTGGCGCCCTTGAGCTGCTGCCAGGTGCGGTCGTGCCGGGCGGCGTCCACGTAAGCGCCCGTCTTCAGCGTGCCGCGGCTCTTCCCGTCGAGCACCGCCAGCCCGTTCGAGGCGAGCACGTCGGCCGCGGCGCGGTGCGCCACGACGACGAGCGGCGAGTAGAAGGGCCGGGGCAGCGGTTCCTGCACGTGGTACTTCTCGGCCAGCTCGTCGGCGGGTGCCTGGCTGGACGGGAAGGCGAAGTCGTACCCCTTGAGGTCCAGGCCCTCCATGGCCCAGGACCCGGAGGCCTCGGCCTTGACGGTGTAGCCCTTGGCGGCGAGGGCCTTCACCACATCGGGATCGGCGAAGAAGTCGGCCTTCTCCGATCCGATCACTCCACGCACGGTCTTCGTTGCCGTGCCCTTGTCCTCCCCTTGCCGGCCCGCGACGACGGCGGCCACCACGCCACCGATCAGCAGAACCGCGAGGACGATTCCCGCGATACGTCTCACGCCGGGGAGCGTGCTCCCGGAACTCCAAGTTCCATGCGCGACGAGATGAACGGGGGGTGACGTCCCGTTCCCGGTATGCAACCGGAGGCCACCCCTCCGGCAAGGGGCGCGGTCTCCCGGGACCGCGGGCAGGGGAGACGGTGCGGCGGCGGGCCTCGCAGGGAGGGGACGGCGCGGTGCAGAGCCCTCGACGCGGTGAGGCGACGAGACGGCGGGGCTCGGCGCGGCGGGGCGGCGGCCTTGGGGGCGCGATGCGGCAGTCTGGGGCGCCGGGGCGAGGCGGCGGCCTCGGGCGCTCGGGCGATGCGGCGGCCGGCCTCGGTGCGGTGGGACGGTGGCGGAAAGCGCCGGTCACCCTTTCTCCGTCGGAACGGTGCTCACCCCCACACGCCCGCCGGCGCTCTGCGCGGTGCTCGGCAACAGCGGACCGGGGCCTCCCTCAGCGGGCCGGGGCCTCCCGCAGGGAAACGCGCCGCACGCACCGACCCGCCCAAGCCGAGCGCAGCGTATGGCGCCCGGTCCGCGCGTCGCTGCGGGTGCGCGCGGACCGGGGCCGATCGGGGGACCCGGGCAGGGGTCAGGCGGTGCTGAGTTCCTTCGGGTCGGCGGACAGCGCGGCGGCGTGCGCGTCCATCCGCTCGGCCGAGAGGATCGCCACCGCCGTGTCGGCACGCGACGCGGCGACCACGAGCGCGCGCCCCGCGAGGGCGTGCGCGCGCCGGTGCAGCCCGGTGGGGTCACCGGCGGCGGCCGGCGCCGCCCGCAGCGGTGTACGTCCTCCGCGCAGCCGCGCCACCTGTGCCGCGAGGCGCTCCGCGGCCGTGTCGAGGTCGGCGGACGGGGTCAGCGCGCGCAGTTCGTCGGTGACCGCGAGCAGCGCGGCGAGGTGCCCGGCGAGCTGGATGTCCAGTTCCTCCTCGCGCGACCGGTGGGGGAAGTCCGAGGCGGTGCCGGCCATCGTGCTGTGGACCGACTTGGTGCGGATCGGCTCGTACATGGGGGATGGCCTCCTGTGCTCTGACAGGAAGCCATCTTAGCTTGGATTTCGTCTAAAGTTGAGTCGGGTCACAGAATGAGGTCCGTCGACTACACCTGGCTGTATCCGTCCAGGAAAGTTCCGATGCGGGTCACCGCGTCCCGCAGGTCCCCCACCGTCGGCAGCGTCACCACCCGGAAGTGATCCGGCTCGGGCCAGTTGAAGCCGGTGCCCTGGACGACCATGATCTTCTCCTTTCGGAGCAGGTCCAGGACCATCCGCCGGTCGTCCTTGATCTTGAAGACGTCGGGGTCCAGCCGCGGGAACAGGTACAGCGCCCCCTTCGGCCGTACGCAGCTCACCCCCGGAATCCGCGTCAGCAGCTCGTACGCGGTGTCCATCTGCTCCTTCAGCCGCCCGCCCGGCAGCACCAGGTCATTGATCGTCTGGCGTCCGCTGAGCGCGGCGACCACCCCGTGCTGCCCCGGCATGTTGGCGCACAGCCGCATGTTCGCCAGGATCGTCAGGCCCTCGATGTAGGAGTCGGCGTGGGCGCGCGGGCCGGAGATCGACATCCAGCCGACGCGGTAGCCGGCCACCCGGTACGCCTTCGACATGCCGTTGAAGGTGAGGGTGAGCAGATCGGGGGCGACCTTCGCGGTCGGGGTGTGCGTGGCACCGTCGTAGAGGATCTTGTCGTAGATCTCGTCGGAGCAGACCAGCAGGTTGTGCCGGCGGGCGATGTCCGTCAGCCCCTTGAGCATCGCCTCGTCGTAGACCGCGCCCGTGGGGTTGTTCGGGTTGATGATGACGATCGCCTTGGTGCGGTCGGTGACCTTGCGCTCGACGTCGGCGAGGTCCGGCATCCAGTCGGACTGCTCGTCGCAGCGGTAGTGCACCGCCGTGCCGCCGGAGAGGGACACGGCCGCCGTCCACAGCGGATAGTCCGGGGCCGGTACGAGCACCTCGTCGCCGTCGTCCAGCAGACCCTGCATCGCCATCACGATCAGCTCGGAGACGCCGTTGCCGATGAAGACGTGTTCGACGTCGGTCTCGATGCCGAGGGTCTGGTTGTGCATCACGACCGCGCGGCGGGCGGCGAGCAGGCCCTTGGCGTCGCCGTAGCCGTGCGCGGTGGAGACGTTGCGGAGGATGTCCTCCAGGATCTCCGGGGGGCACTCGAAGCCGAAGGCGGCCGGGTTTCCGGTGTTCAGCTTGAGGATGCGGTGACCCGCCGCCTCAAGCCGCATGGCCTCCTCGAGAACCGGGCCCCGGATCTCGTAACAGACGTTGGCGAGCTTGGTCGACTGGATCACCTGCATGTGCGTGAGCTTACGGCCCGGTAACGCCTCATGGCTCGTGTTTTCCGCCACGTGAGACACGGAGATTTGCCCGGATATCACCGACGGCTGTCTCAGGAGTCGCTTGCGTCCCTACAATTCGCTGGCATGTCCACGGAACGGGAGTACGAGGCGGGGGCGGACGGCATGAACGGAGCGGGCGGCGCGCCCGGGAACCGGCCGAACGTGTACCACCCGCAGCCGGCTCCGGCCCCCGCGTACGAGCAGTACGCCGATCCGGCCGCCGCGCACGGCTGGCAGAACGCCTACGACGCGACCAGTGAGCTGCCCGCGCTCCACGAGGCGCATGAGGCTCACGGGACGGCCGGGGCGTACGAGGCTCCCGAGACCTTTGCGGCAACCGACGTCACGCAGCCCGTGGAGCCGGCGCTTCTGGAGCCGGCGCTTCCGGAGGCGCCCCCCACGGCCTCCGGGGTGCCCGGTGAGGGCCGGGCCGGGCGGCGACGGGCCGCACGCCGCGCGGGCGGCCGGCGCCGGGTGGCGGTCGTCGCCGGGGTCCTCGGCGTGGCCGGTGCCGTGGCCGCGTTCGCCGCGCTGGGCGGCTCGGGCTCCCCGGCCGGCGCGCGTCCCGAGGACGGCAAGAGCGCGGGCGTCGACTCCGCTCCCGCGAGCCCGCACGGGGGCACCGGCTCGCCGAGCGTGAGCGCCCCGGAGGCCGGCGACCCCGCGCCGTCGGGCTCGGCCACGTCCTCGGGCGGCGGCGCCGGGGGAGACGCGAACGGTGGGACGGCCGGCGATCCGTCGGTCACGACCACGCCCTCGGCGTCGGACGTGTCGCCGTCCGGCGCGCCGACACCGACCGCGGCGACGACTTCGGCCGGCACGCCGACGGCGTCACAGTCCGGCACCCCCGGCAGGGGCAACGGTCACGGCCACGGCACCACCAAACGCCCGCGCTGAGCGCCGAGTTGCCCCGTGCCGCGCCACGGCGGCCGTGCCGCCGCCCGCTCGCACAGGGAAACCCCTATGACCTGACACGGCGTCTTGTCCCCGCCCCTCTCCGACATTGAGAATGCGCATGACAACCGCATGGGCGACCGGAGGACTCCGGTCGCCCAAGTCGTAAGAGGGGACCCCCACGTGAACAAGCCTCTCCTTGCCGCGCTCTCCTCCCTGGCCATCGCCGGGCTGGGCGCGACCCCGGCGGCCGCCGCCCCGCACCCGGCCACCGCGACCACCGCCCCGCACTCCGCCAAGGCCGCCGCGGTCACGGTCGACTTCGCCGGCACCGTCTCGCTCAGCAACTGCTCCGGCTCCGTCATCCGCTTCCCCGGCTCCGCCGACACCGACCCGGCCCTCGTGCTGACGAACGGTCACTGCCTGGAGACCGGCTTCCCGGACCCCGGCGAGGTCATCACCGGCCAGTCCTCCAGCCGTACCTTCGGCCTGCTGAACTCCGCCGGCACCAAGGTCGCCACCCTGCGCGCCAACCAGGTCGTCTACTCGACCATGACGGACACGGACGTCACGATCTACCGCACCACCACCACCTACGCGGCGATCAGGAACTCGTACGGCATCAGCCCGCTCACCGTGCAGGACACGCACCCGGTCGCCGGGACCGCCATCAAGGTGGTCTCCGGCTACTGGAAGCGCATCTACAGCTGCAACATCGACGGGTTCGTGTACCGGCTGAAGGAGGGCGACTGGACCTGGAAGGACTCGGTCCGCTACACCTCCGCCTGCAACACCATCGGCGGCACCTCCGGCTCCCCGGTCATCGACACCGCCACCGGCAAGGTCGTCGCCGTCAACAACACCGGCAACGAGGACGGCGAGCGGTGCACGGTGAACAACCCGTGCGAGGTCGACGCGAACGGCACCGTCACCGTCCGCCAGGGCATCAACTACGCCGAGGAGACCTACAACATCCCGGCCTGCTTCACCACCGGCAACAAGCTCGACCTGGGCGCCGCCGGCTGCACCCTGCCCAAGCCGTAGGCACGGTTCACAGCGGCGTGCGGCGGACGGACCGTCCCGCGAGGACGTCCGTCCGCCTGCCGTCCTCGATGACGAACCGGCCGTCGACCAGTACGTACGGGATCCCGGTCGGCAGCCTGCGGGGCTCGGCGAAGCCGGCGCCGGGCGCGACCGTCCCCGGGTCGAACAGGACCAGGTCGGCCCGGTAGCCCTCGCGCACCAGCCCGCGGTCCGGCAGCCGCAGCCGCGCCGCGGGCCGGGAGGTGAGGTGGGCGACGCACTCCTCCAGCGTCAGCACCCCCAACTCCCGGACGTAGTGGCCGAGATAGCGCGGGAAGGTGCCGTACGCGCGCGGGTGCGGCTTGCTGCCCCGCAGGATGCCGTCGGAGCCGCCGGTGTGCGCGCGGTGCCGCATGATCGCGCGGACGTTCTCCTCGTGGCCGACGTGCTGGAGGATGGTCGTCCCGAGCCGGTCCCCGACCAGCATCCGGTGGGCCGTGGCCCAGGGGGTCTCGCCGCGCAGCTCCGCCGCCTCCCGGACCGTACGGCCCACGAACTCGGCCAGGTGCGGAACGGTCACCCCGGAGATCTCGATCGTCTCCCACTCCACCGGCACGCCGTGGCAGCCGTCCGAGCCGGTGACCTCCAGGTCGTGCCGGATCCGCTCGGCCGTCGCCGGGTCGGTGAGCCGGGCCAGGATCTCCTCCGGGCCGCCCTCGCTCGCCCAGCTCGGCAGCAGCGCGGCCAGCGTGGTGCAGCCGGGGGTGTAGGGATAGGTGTCCAGCGTGATGTCCGCGCCCGCCTCCAGGGCCCGGTCGAGCAGGGCGAGCAGCTCCGGTGCCCGGCCCTTGTTCACGCCGAAGTTCATCGTCGCGTGCGCGAGGTGCAGCGGGCAGCCCGCCTCCCGGGTCAGGTCGACCATCTCGGCGTAGGCCTCCAGGGCGCCGGCGCCGTAGGAGCGGTGGTGCGGGCAGTAGTAGCCGCCGTAGGACGCCACCACGCGGCACAGCTCCGTCAGTTCGGCGTCCTCGGCGTACATCCCGGGTGTGTACGTCAGCCCCGAGGACAGCCCGACCGCGCCCTGCTCCAGCCCCTCGGCCACCAGCCGCCGCATCCGGTCCAGCTCGTCGGGCGTGGCCGCGCGGTCCTCCCAGCCGACGACGAGCGCCCGGACCGTGCCCTGCGGGATCAGATAGGCCGCGTTCACGGCGATCCCCCGGTCCAGCCGGTCGAGGTACTCGCCGACGCTCCGCCAGTCGAAGTCGATGTCCTCGCCGTACCCGTTCCAGCCGGTGATCGCCCGGCGCACCTCCTGAAGCGTGCTGTCGTCCACCGGGGCGTACGACAGCCCGTCCTGCCCGAGGACCTCCAGCGTGACCCCCTGCGCGGCCTTCGCGCTGTGGTCGGGGTCGCGCAGCAGGGCCAGGTCGGAGTGGGCGTGCATGTCGATGAAGCCCGGGGAGAGGACCAGGCCCTCCGCGTCGATCTCCCGCGTGGCGCGCGGGCGCTGGCAGCCCGCCGCGGCGGCCTCCTTGACGATCGAGACGATCCGGCCGGCGTCGATCACGACATCGGCGCGGTACGCGTCCGCCCCGCTGCCGTCGACGACGTCGGCGTCCCGGATGACCAGGTCCTCCACGCGGGCCTCCTAGAAGAACGTACGGATGTAGTCGACGACCGTGCCGTCCGCCTCGGCCACCGGGATGAGCTGCCACTTGTCGAAGGACGTGCACGGGTGGGACAGACCGAAGCCGATCCAGTCACCGACCTCCAGGTCCGCCTCCGGGTCCGTGCGCAGCCAGGCGTGCTGGTCGGACAGTCCGGTCACGGTGATGCCGGTGGCCGGGCGCTCCTCCGCGTTCCGGCGTACCACCTGGGCGCTCGGCAGGTCCAGGTCGTAGGCCGCGTCGCGCTTGCCCGCGTTGGCGAAGGCCTGCTCGGGGGTCGGCCGGGAGACGACCTGTGCCCACAGCCGGAAGGCGGGCTCCAGGGCGCCCTCCTCGGGCACCCGGCCGAACGGGGTGAGCCTGCGGTAGTGCCCGTCGTCGTGCGAGACGTAGGCGCCCGAGCGCAGCAACTTCAGCACCGGCCTGGACAGTTCGGGAATCGCCGCGAAGACGTCGGCGACCGCGTCGAACCAGGCGCTGCCGCCCGCGCTCACCACGATCTCCTCGGCCTCGTCGAACCGCCCGCTCTTGTCGAGGTCGGCGGCCAGCGCCACCAGCCGCAGCAGATACGCCCGCACGCGCTCCGGATCGGCCCGCGGCACCTCGCCCTCGTACCCCGCCACGCCGACCAGGCGCAGGGTCGGTACGGCGGCCACGGCCGCGGCGACGTCCGCGCACTCCGCCTCCGTGCGCACGCCCGTCCGGGCCCCCTCGCCCGCGCCCAGCTCGATCACGACGTCCACCGGGCGGGCGGCGCCCGCGAGGGCCGCGTCCATCAGCTCCACCGCGCGCACGGAGTCGACGTAGCAGACGAACCGGAACTCGGGGTCGGCGGCCAGCTCGCCGGCGATCCAGCGCAGGGCGGGGGCGTCCACCAGCTCGTTGGCGAGGAAGACCCGCCGGACGCCGAACGCGCGGGCCACCCGCACCTGGTGCGGCACCGCGAGCGTGATGCCCCAGGCGCCGTGCTCGATCTGGCGCTGGAAGAGCTGCGGGGCCATGGAGGTCTTGCCGTGCGGCGCGAAGGCGAGACCGTGCCGGGCGGTGTACGTCTCCATCAGCGCGAGGTTGTGCTCCAGGCGCTCGGCGGACAGCGCGAGGACGGGGGTGGTGAAGCCGTCGCCGTCCCGGAAGAGGTTGCGGCGCTGGGCGGCCAGCTCGGCGACGGTCAGGCCGTCGGCGTCCGGGGGGAGGCCCTTGAAGCGGTGGTCGACACGTTCCTCGGCAAGGCGGGTGAGCGCTTCGGTGCCCATGGAGCCCCTCTCAGGCGTTGCATGTCTTGCAACAGCCATTGCGTGTATTGCTTACAGGTGTCTAGCATCTCGCCGAACACCGGGTCAACGGATCCGCCGGCCCGGCGATCGACAGGAGTCATCATCAACGACGCTGCTTACGCCTCGGCCGTTGCGCACCCGCGGAATGTCATGGACGTGGACGTGGTGGCGCTCGGTGAGTCCATGGTCACCTTCCTGCCCAGCCGCCCCGGCCGCCTCGCCGACGTGCCCTCCTTCGACCGGGCCATCGGCGGCGCCGAGTCCAACGTCGCCTGCGCCCTGGCCGCGTTCGGGCACACGGCACGCTGGGTCAGCCGCGTCGGCGCGGACGGCTTCGGCGACCACCTGCTGGAGCGGATCGCCGGATACGGCGTCGACGTCTCCGCCGTGCACCGGGACCCGGACCGGCCCACGGGCGTCTACTTCCGCACCGCCGGGGACCGGGGGACGGGCGCACACGAGGTGGCGTACTACCGGGCGGGCTCGGCGGCGTCGGCGATGGCGCCGGGGAACGTCGACCTGACGGCCGCCCGGTCGGCCCGCGTCCTGCACCTGACCGGCATCACGGCCGCGCTCTCCGAGGAGTGCCGGGAGCTGCTGCACGCCCTGACGGCCCCCGTCCCGGGGCGCCCACTGGTGTCCTTCGACGTGAACTACCGGCCGGGACTGTGGGGCGACGGCGAGGGCGCCCGGCTCCTGCTGGACCTGGCACGGCGTGCGGACATCGTGTTCGTGGGCGCCGACGAGGCGGAGCAGGCGTGGGACGTCACGGGCGGCCCCGAGGCGATCCGGAGGGTGCTGCCGGAGCCGGCGGTGCTGGTGGTGAAGGAGGGGGCGCGGGGCGCGACGGCGTTCGACGCACGCGGCTCGCGGCCACGCGCGCTTTCCGCGGGCAGTCGTGCCGCTGGGGCGGCGTCCGTCCCGGAGAAGGACGGCACCCCGTCAGCGCCGGGCCTCGCGACCGGCCCCCGGCCCACCATCACCCCGCCCACCTTCGTACCCGCCCTGTGCACAGCCGTCGTGGCAACCACCGGCGCCGGGGACGCCTTCGCCGCCGGTTTCCTCTCGGCGACCCTGCGCGGGCTCCCCGTCAGGGACCGGCTCAGGCACGGGCACCTCTTCGCCGCCGCCGCTCTCACCACCCCGGGCGACCTGGCCGCACCCCCCGCCCGCGACCACGCCGACCGCCTCGCCGCCCTGGACGACGACGCATGGGGGAGACTTCGACTCGGCCCCGGCTGGACGCAAGCCGAGCAGGCCGAGGAGGAGGCGAACATCCCATGAGTCAGACCGTCGACCGCGCGTTGAGCATCCTGCCGCTGCTCGCCGAGGGCCCCGCCGACCTCGGCCAGGTCGCGGACCGCCTCGGCGTGCACAAGTCCACCGCCCTCCGCCTGCTGCGCACCCTGCACGAACACGGCCTGGTCTACCGCCAGTCCGACCAGCGCTACCGCCTCGGCGCCCGCCTCTTCGCCCTCGCCCAGGAGGCGATGGAGAACCTCGACATCCGCGAGATCGCCCACCCCCACCTCGTACGGCTCAACGAACAGTGCGGCCACACCGTCCACCTCGCCGTCTACGAGGAGAACGAGGTGCTGTACATCGACAAGGTCGAGAGCCGCTACCCGGTCCGCATGTACTCCCGGATCGGCAAGCCCGTCGCTATCACCGTCGCCGCCGTGGCCAAGCTGCTCCTCGCCGACCTGCCCGAACCCGAGCGCCGCGCCCTCGCCGAGCAGCTCGACTACCCGCTGTACACGGCCCGTTCGACCCCCCACGCCCAGGCCTTCCTGAAGGAGCTGGCCACGGTGCGCGAACAGGGCTGGGCCACCGACCTCGGTGGCCACGAGGAGTCCATCAACTGCGTCGCCGCCCCCATCCGCGGCGCCGACGGCCGGGTGGTCGCCGCCATGTCGGTGTCCGCGCCGAACGTGGTCGTCACCGCCGAGGAACTCCTCACCCTGCTCCCGCTGGTGCGCCGTACGGCGGACGCGATCAGCGGCGAGTACTCCGGACGCACCCCAGTGAAGGACCGCACCGCATGACCGACAAGATCGCGCTCACCCCGAAGACCCACACCACCCCGCCCGCGAAGTTCTCGCACGGCGTGCGGAAGGGCAACATCCTCCAGGTCGCCGGCCAGGTCGGCTTCCTGCCCGCCGAGGAGGGCAAGCCCCCGACGCCCGCCGGCCCCTCCCTGCGCGAGCAGACCCTCCAGACCCTCGCCAACGTCAAGGCGATCCTGGAGGAGGGCGGCGCCGGCTGGGACGACGTGATGATGATCCGCGTCTACCTCACCGACGTCGACCACTTCGCCGAGATGAACGAGATCTACAACGCCTACTTCGAGGAGCAGGGCCTCACCCAGCCGCCCGCCGCCCGCACGACGGTCTACGTCGGTCTGCCGGCCGGCCTCCTCATCGAGATCGACGCACTCGCCGTACTCGGCTGACGTCCCCTCACCTCCCGTACCACCCGCACGTCCTGTACGGCACGGCACCTCACGGGGCGCCGTGCCGCGCTCCCCCCTGCCCGAAAGCAGTATGCATTTACGTAGAGGACCCCCGTATGTCCTATCCGCTCGCCGCCCCCGCCCCCGCCGCACCACCCCACACCGGAGGCCTGCTCGTCCTCGTCGACGGCACGGCCGGACTGCTCACGGTCGCCGCCGTGGGCATCGCCCTGCTTCTCTTCCTGATCATCAAGGTCAGGCTCCAGCCCTTCGTCGCCCTGCTCGCCGTCTCCATAGCCGTCGGCCTGCTGGCCGGCCTGTCGGTCACCGAACTCTTCGGCACGGTCCAGCGCTCGGACGCGGTCTCCACCATCGAGTCCGGCATGGGCGGCATCCTCGGCCACGTCGCGATCATCATCGGCCTCGGCACCATGCTCGGCGCCGTCCTGGAGGTCAGTGGCGGCGCCGAGGTACTGGCCTCGCGCCTGCTGGCCCTGTTCGGCGAGCGCCGGGCCCCCCTCGCCATGGGCCTGACCGGCCTGATCTTCGGCATCCCGGTCTTCTTCGACGTCGGCATCTTCGTCCTCGCGCCGATCGTCTACGCCGCCGCCAAGCGCAGCGGCAGGTCCATCCTCCTGTACTGCCTGCCCCTGCTGGCCGGCCTGTCGATGACCCACGCCTTCCTGCCCCCGCACCCGGGCCCGGTGGCCGCCGCCGGACTGCTCCACGTCGACCTCGGCTGGGTCATCCTGATGGGCGTCGTGTGCGGCATCCCCGCCGTACTGGCCGCCTGGGCGTTCTCCGCGTGGGTCGGCCGCCGCATCTTCGTCGCCGTACCGCAGGACATGGTGGAGGCGGCGGAGGAGGCCAAGCGGGCCGTCATCCAGGAGCAGCGCGCCTCGGGTGTCGAGCCGCGCGAGGAGCCGGTGCCGCTGGGCACGGTCCTCGCCATCATCGGTACGCCGCTGATCCTGATCCTCGCCGCCACCTTCTCCTCGATCGCCTTCGACCCGTCCACCGGCCGCTCGGTCGTCGAGTTCTTCGGCCACCCCTTCGTCGCCCTGACGATCGCCCTCCTTCTCGCCTACTACCTGCTCGGCGTCCGCCGCGGCTGGTCCCGCAAGTCCCTGGAGACGGTGTCGACGGCGTCCCTGAAGCCGATCGGCAACATCCTGCTGGTCGTCGGCGCGGGCGGCGTCTTCGGTGCCGTACTGAAGGCGAGCGGGGTGGCGCAGGCGCTGTCGGACACGTTCCACGACGTGGGCCTGCCCGTGATCGTCCTGTCCTACCTGATCTCGGTGGTCCTGCGGGTCGCCCAGGGCTCGGCGACGGTCGCGATCGTGACGACGGCGGGCATCGTGGCGCCCCTGCTCTCCGAGGGCCACCACTCGCAGGCCTTCACCGCCCTCGTCATCATGGCCATCTCGGCGGGCTCCATCTTCGCCTCGCACGTCAACGACGGCGGTTTCTGGATGGTGGCCAAGTACTTCGGCATCACCGAACGGGACACGCTGCGGACCTGGACGGTCCTGGAGTCGGTGCTGTCACTGGCGGGGTTCGTGGTGGCGGCGGTGGTCAGCGTGTTCGTGAGCTGACTGGTTCCGGCACAGGGAAGTCGTCCATACTGCCGCCGTGGAGCAGCGCATAGGATCGAGCAGCAAGCCGACCGAGGCCGGGGAGCCGTTGAAGGCCCAGCCGCCGATGGCCGAACCGGTGAAGGCGGAGCCCGTGTTGGGCGCCGGTTTCGACCCGGCCTTCGTCCCGGGGATCACGGGCCCGACGCCGCTGGGCGGGGTGACGAAGTCGCCGGAGCCGAAGGGGGCGGAGGAGCCGCCGTCTTCCGAAGGGGCGTCCTTTGAACCGGTGTCCCCGGGACCGGCGTCCTCCGAGCCGGCGTCCGCTGAACGGGCGGACGCCGACGAGCCGGACGCGGAGGAGACGGACGCCGACGAGAGGGACGCGGAGGACAAGGCCGACGGCCCGGTCTTCGAGGCGTCCGACCGCCGGGCGAGGATAGTGGCCGACCGCAAGGGCGTCCGCCTCAGCCTGGACGAGGAGGCCTGCGAGTTCCGCTGGGACGAGATCGCGGCGGTGGAGACGGAGTCCCCCCGCTTCGGCAAGCGCTACACGATCACCGTGCACACCCCTGACCGCCGCTGGTACCCGATCGAGATCGAGGCGGCGGCCAGGGCGCGCTTCAAGGAGTGGGACGAGCAGCTGGACGCGGTGCTCGACGCCTACTTCGAGGAGGCGTGACCCCTAACCGCAGTACTGGGCGGCCTTGCCGATCGACCGGTACATGCAGTCGGCGTTCTCCAGCAGCTGCAACACGGCGTCCTTGTTCCGGGAGGTCTCCCGCTCGATGACTTCGTCGGGCGGGTAGAACCCGCCCCCGGAACTGGACGTCGGATACATCTCGAAGGTGTAGTCGAAGATCTTGTGCACGCCCCAGAGGTAGTCGTCGATGGACCCGTCGGTGATGTACAGGTCGCTGGACTGCTCCGCCGTGTACCCGTTGCTGGCGGCCATCTTCTGCCCCACGGCCTTGAACGCGGCGGCGTCGTCCGCGGTCATGCCGGTGGCGGTGTCCGCGTAGGTGTACCCGAACGGCCACAGCACCAGCTCGCTGTAGGTGTGGAAGTCGATGCCGGCCTTGATCTGCTGCTTGCCGCCGACGACCCGGCCGCGCACGAAGTCGGAGACGACCTTCACCTCGGGCGCGGACTCGGCGGCGGACCCGCGATAGGTCTCGGAGGACGTCGACCCCGACGATCCGCCGCAGCAGCCCCACTTGTAGTTCCAGTTCCGGTTGAGGTCGGTCCCGACGTACGAGGAACCGGAGTTGGGCTGCCGGTTCTTCCGCCACGAACGGTACGACCCGCTGGCGATGTCGTACTCGCCCCCGTCCGGATTCAGATCCGGGATGATCCAGATCTCCCGGCTGTTGACGATGCTGGTGATCCGGGAGTCGGACCCGTACCCCGCCCCGAGCTCGCGCAGCAGGTAGAGCGCCATCTCCACGGTCAGATGCTCCCGCGCGTGCTGGTGCGCGGTGAACAGCACCTCGGGCTCGTCCTCGTCGGTGCCGACGTTGTCGCTGACCTTGATGGCGACGATGTCGCGTCCCTGGTACGACTTCCCGATCACCCGCCTGCTCATGATGCCCGGGTAGGCGGCGAGCCGCTGGTCGATCTCGGCGTTCATCTCGGCGTAGTTGTGGTACTTCGCGTCGGCGCCGGGGAAGTCGTAGAGCCGCGCCCCGGACCGCTGTGGCACCGCACCCAACGGCTGTACGTCGTAACCGAGTTGCCGCAGCCTCCGGATCTGCTCGGCCCGTCCGGACACGACGACGGTCTCTTCGTCGGCCTCGTCGACGGTGACACCGGTCGCCTGAATGGCCGTACGCGTCACGGGTGTCGTGCTCTGGTGGATCTCGTACTGCCGAACGCCGTCGTCGGCCGATTCGACCTTGCGGACACTGTCGGCGGTGGCATGGTCGACGCCGGCCGAGACCGGGGCGGCGAGCGCGAGGGCCAGCAGCGCACCGAGAGCGGCGGTACGTCTGCCGCCGTGCGCGCCGGAGCCGCGGATGCGAAGTCGCATGAACTCTCCTTGTGGGGTGGAGGTGGGGTGTTCCCGTGCGACGTGCGGATGCGAACCGACGGGGGCCCTCCGTAGGGAATCCCTGTGGGTTCGCTGTGCGGGTTGGCGCTCATCGTGCGGTGTTGGCATGATCAGGTCAAGTATGGGCGGGGGGAACGACCGGAAACGACAGGGCGACGCCGACGTGCCCCTCAGTCCGCGGAGGGGCGGCCCTTCAGGGCTTCCACGAAGGCGGCGAAGGCGCGGGCCGGGAAGGTGAGGGTGGCTCGGGCGGGGGCTTTGGAGTCGCGGACGGATATGTGGGTGTCCATGTCGGCGACTTCGACGCAGTCGTTGCCCTCACCTCCGCCGGAGAAGGACGACTTCTTCCACGAGGTGGGGGTGATCACCGGTCCTCACAGCTCCTTCGCCAACTGGTGGATGAGGTCACGCGACCGCTCAGGGGGCAGTGCCTGAGCCCTCACCCTACGGAACAGCCTTCGAAAGTGCTCCAGCTGTGCTTCCGAGTCGATGAACGCCGTTCCGTGGGGAGCATCGCGCACGACGGTGTCCAGCCGGGGAACCGCTCCGCCCAGGTGCACCATGGCGCTCCCGGCCCCGGCGAAGTCGTCCAGGGCGAACGGGACGACCTGCACGGTGACGTGATCGGCCTCGGAAACCTCCAGGACGCGGTGGAGCTGGGCGCGGGAAGCGGCACGCCCGGCCACCCGGATACGGAGCGCCGCCTCGTGGATGACGGTCACGTACGGGATGGGGTCCGGCCCGTCGATGACGACCCTCCGTTTCATCCGGTGCTCCACGCGAAGGGCCACCTCGCTCTCCGGGAACTCCGGATTCATGTACGCGAAGAGGGCCCGGGCGTACTCCTCCGTCTGAAGGAGCCCCGGCACGTTGATGACCGCCACGTCCTTGCGGAACCGGGCGTGATGGTCCAGCTCTGCGAGGTCCTGGTACCCGGCAGGGAGGACGCCTCGGTACTCCTCCCACCAGCCGCGCTTCCGGTCCGTCGCCATGGCTGCCAGGGCGTCGATCAAGGCGTCGTCCGCGCAGGCGTAGTTGGCGGCGAGCCGGCGCACGCGCTGCTCGCTCACCCCTGCGATGCCGGACTCGATCTGGCTCATCTGCACGGAGTTCGTCCCGAGCAGGGCCGCCGCCTCCGTCGCCTTGAGTCCGGCGGCCTCGCGTAGTCGCCGCAGTTCGGTGCCCAGGCGAACTTGGCGTGCTGTGGGGTTTCGTCGTGCCGGCACGGCGTCCTCTCTCCTGAACGGCCCTTATGAGGCGACTCGTTCGAGGGCAAGGTTACGTGACCGGCTTGCTGTGAATGAAATTTATGCCCTACCATCGGTGACGCATCGCACACGCTGCGGAAGCGCACCGTGCCGTCATGCCACGACGGCTGCGGCAATGCCACCGCGAGCGGACCCCCACTCATTCACCGGAGTTGATGACGCATGCCCGAGAACGAACCCTGGGACTACACGCTCTACATCCCCAACGACCCCAGAGCGGTGACCGTCTGCCGTCGGACCCTGCGCGTGATCCTGACGCTGCACGGGCTGACCGGGCTGCTGGAGACGGCTGAACTCCTGGCGACGGAGCTGGTGTCGAACGCGGTACGGCACACCAAGGGGCCGGCGGCGCTACGGGTACGACGCTCGCGGGAGGGGGTGGTGTGGATCGGGGCGTGGGACACGGACCCGGCGCCGCCTGAGCCGCCCGTGCCCTTGGAGCAGGCGCTGGAGCGGGAGGAGGGGCGGGGTCTGGGGCTGGTGACGGCCTGCGCGGAGTACTGGGGGTGGCAGCCGTCGGCGCGGTTCGGGGACCGGGGGAAGTACGTGTGGTGTGAAATGGCGGCTTCGCCGCGCGTCAATTCGCCTGGCGAGTCACCTACTTGAGGTGGCCGATGTCATCGGAGGGGCAGTGAGCCATCCGGGCGAAGCCTCCGTCACGCCTCCATGATTCATGGGGCGCCGGAAGACACGATGAAGAAGCAAAAGCGCAGGAAAATCCACGGAATGAGTGCGATATGCCCTTCACCCGCCGCGGACTGGCCACGACCACGTCGCTTCTGGCCCTCACCAGCTTCATCGGTATGGGAACCGCCGCCCACGCCGCTCAGATGGACGACGGGGACGGCTACAGGCCGTGTGTCATCACCAATCAGGGAAGCCACAACGAGAACAGCTACCAGTCGTGTGGACAGATCCTCACCGGAACCGGCCACGTCACCGGAGCCAACCACACGATCGGATCGGGGGTCCCGGGACGACCCAACTCACTTCCGCAGGTCGGCGTGACACCGACCAACCTTCTCTCGGCTCCGCAGGACAACGCCAACGTCGTGGCTTTTCTGCCCGGCGGTAGCGATGTCTCCGCGGCCTGCACCGTTGAGAGCCCGGCCGGTGACGGCACTTTCTATCTCGTCGTCACCACCGTCAACAACTACCCCACGGCTGGCTGGGTACCGGCCGAGTCGGTGCAGACCACCGCGGACTTCCCGGAATGCCTGCCGGCCTGAGATGACGCCAGGTGCGCCCCGCAGGACAGCGCCCGGACCGGGAGGGTCCGGGCGCCGTGCGTTCAGTGGGGCAGGTCACGGAAGGGCGTGCGCGTGCGGCGGGACCGTGTTCGACCACGCGTTGCCCGCCGTCGCGTCCCAGTTCGTGGACCAGGTCATCGCGCCCCGCGGGGCGGGGTAGGTCTTGGACGGCTTGAAGGTGCCGTACATCCTGGGAAGGCGCGGCATCCCCGTGCTCGACACCGTCCGCGAACGGGTGAACGCCTGCACAGATCTCGGCCGGCTGGAAACCTGGGCCCAGCGGGCCGTGCACGCGGTGGAGGCCACGGAGCTGTTCACCGAGGAGTGAGCAACTGACCCTTGGGTCGCCCGCTTGTGGTCCAGTCTCGTGCTTCCGCGAGCCGCGTCGAGGGCGCTTCGCGTCGCCTTCGGCGATGAGCCTGCGGCCCACCCTTGACCCTGCCCCCTCCAGCCCGGCAAGAAGCTGCACGTACGGCGAGAGGTCGGTGAGCATGTGAATCGTCCTATCGAGGTGACGTGCTAGTGCCGACGCGTTTCTCCATACCGCTTCCCGTCGCGTCAGTACCGCCGAGAGCAAGTCGTCGTCATACCAGCTGGCCGCCGCGGTTTGCGGACGTCAGACGTACAGGAGCCGGTCCTGCACGGACAGTTCCGGCGACGCTTGAATGACTACCTCGCCGGCGCATTCCCCCATGTGGAATTCGATGGAGATGTACGTCGCCGACGCGGTGGAGGAAACCGTCAGTCGGGTGGCGCCCTCACGGTACAAGTCCAGCACTACGTCGCCGTTGCCGTGCATCCAGCGCACCCTGACGGATCTGGACAGCGTGTCATAGGAAAAGGTGAGCGAGGCTCCTTCGCTTCCTTGCCACGTAAGCAGGCGGGCACCACTTTCATCCGCCTGCGGCCACTCGCCGATCGCGTTGAGGATCTCCTCGTCCTGGGGGACGATAAATTCTCGGTACATTTTTATCTCCATGTCAGGATGGCCCGCGTTCGACATAGGGCGGCCAATACTCTTTGCTGCCGGTGATACTTACGCCGGGTCCGCTCCCGCGGAAGATTACTGTAGACAACCTGTGGTTTCCGTCAGGCAGGACTTGCCAGGTGCTCTCCACCTCCAGTGCGCCGCGCGGACCGTAAAGTACTGACCTTGTGACCCCGAAGTCGCCGCTGCCACCTTTCCACGTGTTGGTGAAAGAACGTTCGAATGGCTGTCGGGAGGCGTCCTTAAGGTGCTCCGTCACGTACGTGCGCATCTCGGTGGTATCGTCAATGCCGATTCGGTGGAGTTGTGCTTCATTCTGGCGTGCGCGAGGAGAATTGTGTGAATCCTGTTTGATGTCTTTGTTGAATAGATAGTCCAGTTTTCGCGGATCTACTTCGGCACCGCTCTGCCCGGGGGTGCACGCAGCAAGTCCCAACGGATCAAGCCAGGTGCACGGGTTGGGTACATAGCCGACGGGGTTGGGCGCAGGGATTAGTCCGAGTGGGTCCGAGGTGAGGTATCGAGCCGTTTGCGGGTCGTAGTAGCGGAAGTAGTTGTAGTGGAGGCCGGTTTCCGGGTCGTAGTACTGGCCCGGGAAGCGCAGGGGGGTGTAGGTGGTGCTGTTCGTCGACCACGCTGTTGTTCCCCACAGGGTGCTGCGGGTGTGCCAGGCGACGTCGCCTTGTTCGTCGACGAGTTCGGTCGGGGTGCCGACCAGGTCGGTGACGATGACGAAGAAGCGGAAGTCGATTTCCTGCTGGGGGGCTTCCGCTGCGGTGATGCGTTCAGCCTGGGAGACCGGGCGCAGGCCCTGGTGGTCCCAGGTGAGGGTGACAGGGTGGGGGAGGTCGGCGGATGTCGTCGTTTGTTCGCAGAGGGTGGTGCCGTCCCAGGTGAAGTCCACCCGCTCCACGACTGTCTCGGCGTCTGCCGCCAGGCGGAGTTTTGCCGTGCGGCGACCCAGGGCGTCGTAGGTGTAGCGCCACAGGGTGCCGTCAGGGGTTACCACTGAGGTCAGGCGGTCCTCGGCGTCCCATGCGTAGCGCCAGGTGTCCGGCTTGCAGGACAGGCGGGTCTTCTGGCGGAGGGTGATGCGGCCCAGGGCGTCGTGTTCGTAGCGGACGTTGCCGGCTCGGGAAATGCGGGTGCCCGTGTAGGTGCGGGGGCCGGTCGCCTCTGCGCCCGGGTGGGTCGAGGGCCATGTTGCCTGGGTTTGGTTGCCTGCCTCGTCGTAGGCGTATCGCTCCGTCCAGTCGGCCGCGTGGATCGCCGTCACATGGCCCGTCGCGTCCAGGTCGAAGCGGCGGGTGCCGGACAGGGCGTCGGTGATGCCGACCAGGTTGCCGTCGGCCCGGTAGGTGTAAGCCCGGTGTTGGACCCTGCGGCCCTGCGCGCCGGTCACCGACTGGGTTGTGAGACGACCCAAGGCGTCGAAGGTCTGCTCCAGGGTGATCGTGTCACCTACGTGGCGGGTCAGTTCGCGACCCGCCTCGTCATAGGTGAAGCCGATCGCCCGGCCTGATGCCACCATGCCCGTGTGGAGGCCCGCCGCGTCGTACGACCACGTCGTCTTGGCTCCGGTCGGAGTGGTGCGGGTGGTGCGGCGCCCTAGGGCGTCGTAGGTGTACGTCACCGTGCGGCCGTCGACCGTTTCCGAGTGCAGGCGGCCGTAGCGGTCTCGGAGCACGGTCAGTGTCGTGCCGTCGGGGCCAACGGCCTGCGCCAGTTGGTCGGTCAGGTCGTAGGCGTAGGTGGTGATCCGGCCGTTCGCGCTCTTGCGGAGGACCTGGCCGAGTTCGTTGCGTTCGAAGGACGTGACCTCGCCGAGCGCGTTGCGCCGCGAGGCCAGGCGGCCCGCCGCGTCGTACGCGTACTCCAGTGCGCGGTCGTCGAAGTCTGTCTCCCGCACCAGGCGGCCGGCCGGGTCGTACTCGTACTCCCACGTCAGGCCCTGCGGGTTCGTGACCTTCGTGAGGCGCAGTTCCGTGTCATAGTCGAATGCGTAGCGGACGCCGTCCGGGCCCGTGCGGGCCGTCAGCAGGTCGAGGTGCGTGTACTCGAAGAGGGTGACCCCGCCGAGCGGGTCCGTGTGGCTCGTGCAGTTGCCCTCGCCGTCGTACGTCCACGTCTCCGTGGTGCCGTCGGGGGCCGTACGCCGGGTCAGGTGGCTCTCGACCGACCACTCCAGCCAGGTCGTCGCTCCGGTCGGGTCGGTGATCGAGGTGGGGCGGCCGAAGATGTCTCGTTCGTAGCGGGTCACCACGCCCAGCGGGTCAGTCACCTCCAGTGGAAGGCCGGCGCGGTCACAGAGCACCGTCGTCGTGTGGCCCAGTGGGTCGGTCACCGATGTCAGGTGGCCGGCCTCCGTGTGAGTGAAGCGGGTCGTCTGGCCGGCCGGGTCCGTCAGCGAGGTGAGGTTGCCCCGGTCGTCGTACGTCCGGCGGATGACGGTGCTGTCCGGGTTCACCACCTTCACCGGCAGCCCCAGATCGTTGTACTCCGCCCGTGCCTCGCGGCCGTCCGGGCGGACCACCCGGGTGAGGTTGCCTGCCTCGTCGTACTCGAACGTCGACGTATGGCCGAGGGCGCCTGTTGTGGACAGCAGGCGGTTGTAGCGGTCGCGGGCGTAGCGCGTGGTCGCGCCCACGGCGTCCGTCTCGGCGATGACCTGGCAGCAGCGGTTGATCAGGTAGCGGGTTCTGTGGCCGTGCGAGTCGGTGATCGTCGTGGTGTGCTCGCCGGTGTCCGGATCAACTGGTCCGTAGGTGAAGGTGGAACGCAGGTGGCCGGCGGCGCCGGACTGGTGGGTGCAGCGGTCTTGGTCGTCGTAGGCGTAAGTGAAGTGGCTGTCGTTGGTGTCCGTCCAGGAGGTGATGCGCCCCTCGGCGTCGTAGTGGAAGCGCGTGGGGCGTCCGGAGGAGTTGACGACCTCGCTCATGCGGCCGTCGGTGTAGCGGTACCGGACCAGTTCCTGGTCGGTGCCGTCCGCTGCCGCGCCCGCCAGGTGCAGGGCGGTGACCCGGCCGTCGGCGGTCGACAGCATCAGGCGATAGCCGCCGCTGTGGGTAAGGGCCCGCGGGGCGCCGGTCGTGTCGTACTCGAACGTGATCCAGTTGCCGTTGCGGTCGTCGACCTGTTCCAGCATCGCCAGGCTCTCGGAGCGGTCGGCGAAGTGCCGTACGTGGCCGGACTCGGGGTCGGTGAGGGTGTAACCGTCGTCCGTGCGGTCCAGCGGCCAGCGGGGGCCGTGGCTGGGGAGCGTCGGTACGCCGGGCGCCGGGTGCGGGTAGGCCAGCGTCAAGCCGTCATCGCCGACGAAGATCACGCCTTGGGCGTCGATCTCCAGGCGTTGGTCGAGCGTGGAGGACCAGGTGGGGCCGAACCAGCCACCGAGCCGATACGACGACTCGAACTGTCGCTTGAGGAGGAGGGGCATGGCGCCGGGGAGGGAGACGTCGGTCTGCGGCAGCACCATCCGGCCGGTCGCGACGTCGACGGGATCCTTCTCGCAGACCTTCTCGCCCGGCCGCCGGGAGACGTCCTCCGGGCCTTTCTCCACCGCTTCCCGGGCGGCGTTGCGCAACAACCCCTGCTCGGCGCCCTCCTGCGCCGCCTTTCGGGCCAGGCCCGCTTCCATGCCGAGGCCGTCCGTGCCGACGAACTGGGGCAGCAGGCGTCCGCCGAACTCGGAGGGGTCCTTGCGGGCCTCGTCCCACATGGTCTTCGCGGTCCGCTCGGGGTGCGCGGCGGTGGAGGTCAGGCCGGAGAGCGTCATGCTGACGTTCTGCAGGTAGGCGGCGGGGTGGGTGAGGTTGTACGGGTCTGTCGGGTTCAGGCCGCGGACGAAGTCGACCAGGTCGGCGGTGCCTTTGGCCACGCCGCCGGCGAAGTGGGTCAGTTCGATGCTGGTGGACAGCGCTTGGTCGGTGAAGTCGTCCTTGAGACGGTTCAGGGGCGGGGGCTCGGCGGGGGCGTGGGCCAGCGCCGCCTTGACCTTGCCCTGGGCTTCGGAGGCGGCGGTGTTGCGCTGTTTGCGGGCCTCGGCGAGCTTGTCCTGCGCGGCCTTGATGTCGGCCTTGCCC
>NZ_JNWV01000040.1 GCF_000716535.1 Streptomyces flaveolus
CGCTACGACCGTTACGAGAAGCTCCTCGCCGCCCAGCCCCCCATCCACGTCCCCACCATCACCCTCGACCCGGCGCTCGACCCGTTCACCCCGCCCGGCAACGGATCCGCCTACCGCGATCACTTCACGGGCAAGTACGAGCACCGCACCATCGCGGACGTCGGTCACAACCTGCCGCAGGAAGCGCCCACCACCTTCGCCCAGGCCGTCGTCGACGCAGCCCGCCTTTGAGGACCACGGGGCGCGCCGGCTTCCGAGGAGGGGTTTCACGCGGGGTGGGGGTTCGTCACACTCCGGCGACGGTCGCCGGGGGTGGGCACGTTGGTCGCCGGTGCCGGCGCCGGTCGCGAACGGTTCGGGGCCGTGCGGGGAGCACGTGCGGCGGGTGCCCCGCGGGAAGTGTTTCACGCGCCCCTCTCCGTGACGGCCGCAGCGGGCCCCTCCGGGACGGATTCGCGGCCCCGCAGGCCGGTTCGCGGCTTGATACCAGGCAAGGCGCGCATCTCCGGGCGGTGCGGCGTAGCGTGTGGGGGCGGGGGCGCGCGGTGGAGCGGTCTGCCCCCGCCGTGCAGGAACAGCGGGCCATCGATTCCCCTGCCCGCCCATCGTCCGAGACAGGAGCGCCACCCATGACAGCACGTGTCCGCCGGCCAGGAAGGGGCCGTTCGGCGGCTCTGCGCACCGGCATCCCGCTCGTCACCATGCTGCTGACCGCGGTCGCCTGCGGCGAACCGGCCGCTCACGCGCATACCGTCCAGCCGGCCCGCGCCGTCGCCGACCCGGGCCCAGGGGCCCTCGCCACCACCTGCGCCGACCGCGTCTACTCCGGTATGACCCAGGCACAGCGCATAGGCCAGCTCTTCATGGGCGGAGTGTCCGCCGCGGCCCCCAGCGCGACCGACCTGCGTACGCTGCGTGACAACCACGTGGGCTCCGTCATGCTGACCGGGCGCAGCAGTGCCGGCACCAAGGCGACGCGCAAGGTCGTGGACGGCTTCCGGGGCCAGGCGGACACGGTCTCCGGCCGGCGGGTGGGCCTGATGGTCGCGACGGACCAGGAGGGCGGCCAGGTGCAGGTGCTGAGCGGCCCCGGGTTCTCCACCATCCCGGCCGCGCTCACCCAGGGCAGCTGGTCCACGTCGACGCTGCGCACCCGGGCCGCGGGCTGGGCGGCACAGTTGAAGTCCGCCGGACTGGACCTCAACCTCGCTCCCGTCGCGGACACGGTGCCGGCCAGCCTCGGCACGCGCAACGCGCCCATCGGCCGCTACCACCGCGAGTTCGGCCACACCCCCGACATCGTGGCCTCGCACAGCGGGGCCTTCTCCGCGGGGTTCAAGCAGGCCCACGTGATGACGACGCTCAAGCACTTCCCCGGTCTCGGCCGGGTGATCGGCAACACCGACACCACCGCGAACGTCGTCGACTCGGTGACGACGACCTCCAGTTCGTACCTCGAGCCCTTCCGGTCCGGCATCAAGTCCGGCGCGCCGTTCGTGATGATGTCCTCGGCCACCTACTCGAAGATCGACGCCCGTCACATCGCGGCCTTCTCACCGACGGTCATCCGCAAGCTGCTGCGCACCCAGCTCGGCTTCAAGGGCGTCGTCATCTCGGACGACCTCGGGCAGGCCGTCGCCGTGCGGTCCTTCACCCCGGGCCAGCGGGCCGTCAACTTCCTGTCGGCGGGCGGCAACATGATCCTCACCGTGAAGGCGTCCACCGTACCGGCGATGACGCAGGCGGTCAGCGCCCGGATGAAGACCGATGCCGCGTTCCGGGCCGATGTCGCCGACAGTGTGCACCGCATCCTCGCCGCCAAGTCCGCCGCCGGCCTCCTGAGCTGCGGCTGAACCACCCCACCGGACGCCGTCGAGCCCAGGCTTCCTGGGCCGATGCCGAGCCGTGGCTCCCTCACCGGCCGGGAAGGCTCCCTCCGCCGTCCACGCCGAGCACCTGGCCGGTGATGAAGCCGGCGTCGTCGCTCAGCAGGAAGGCGATGGCCGCGGCGACCTCCTCCGGGCGGCCGAAGCGGCCCATGGGCACGGAGCGGAGCATCCTGGCCTCGTCCGCGCTGCCCACCGGGTGCTTCTCGCGCAGGAGTTCGGTGTCCACCGGGCCCGGGGCGACCGCGTTGACCGTCACCCCGTGCTCCGCCAGCTCAAGCGCCCATGTGCGGGTCAGCCCCACCAGCGCGCTCTTGGCGGCCGCGTAGCTGCTGCGCGTACGCGAACCGTGCTGCGCGCGGCTCGTCACATTGACTATCCGGCCCCAGCCGCGCTCCCGCATCCCGCCGACGCACGCCTGGGTGACCTGCACGGCGGCGCGTACGTTGAGCTCGTACACCTCGTGCAACGCGTCGAGGGTGATCTCGCCGAGCGGTTCCGGCAGGACGATGCCGACGTTGTTGACGACCGCGTCGACGCGCTCCTCGCGGGTGACCGTCTCCAACAGCTCGCGCGTCGCCCCCGCGTCGGCGAGGTCGCACGCGTGCAGCACCCCCGGGAAATCACCGTCCGGGACACCGCGGGCGATTCCCAGCACCCGGTGTCCCTGGTCGGCGAGCCGGTGCGCGGTGGCGAGGCCGATCCCCTTCGACGCTCCTGTGATCAGCACGGTACGTCCGGACAACAGCGGTCTCCTTCTCCCTGAGCATCCCTGGCCGAACCCTGCCACAGATGCTTTCACCCGCCGCGTCCGGCATCACACCGCCGTGCGTGCGCCCCCGCGGAGGCCACGGGGTACGCAAGTGCCGGAGACCGGGTACGGAAAGACGTCAGGAGGGCGATTACGCCGTAATAGACGATGGCGTCGGACCGGTTCGCCTCGGAGTGGTCTCCGTCAAGAAACGCGGTGCACAGCGGACTTGGGTGCGGTGACGGTGCCGACCGCGTGCCGGGCCTGGTGGCGGGCCGGCGGTCCGAGGCCGGCTCCCGGGTGCTGCCGGGGCCGACCCCTACGACAGGACAGCCCCGGCGCACTATGAGGCGGCGGGCGGCCCCACATTCCGCGGGGCTGTCCTGTCGCGACCGGGGACAGCGGGCACGGCGGAGGAGACGCGCCTCCCGCCGGTGATCAGGCCCGGTGCACCGGCGCCTGCAGTTCCGTCACCCAGTCGTCGCGGTTCTCGGGACACTCCAGGTTCACCTCGCGGGGGTACCCGGCCGAGCGGTAGCCGCCCGCGTCGATCCAGCGGGCCAGGGTCTGGGCGGTGGGCAGCACGGTGTCCATCGAGCCGCGGTGCACGATGGTCGCCGCCTGTTCGAGGGCCGGCAGGTCGAGGACGCGGAAGGCGCCGCCGTCCTGGAGGGGGGCGGAGACCTGGATGGCGGCGTGGACGGTGATCCGGCCGCCGCCCTCCGGGGCGTCCTCGTAGTAGGCGATACCGGGTCCGGTGGGCGTGATGCCCGCCGTGTCGAGGCGTCGGAACAGCTCCTCGTAGAGCGGTCCGATGACCGGGCCGATGTCCTGGGGGCCGAAACCGGCGGCGGTCGCGGTCAGTTCGGCCACCCGGACGCCGGGGACCTTCTTGATGACGACGTCGTTCGTGGGCATGTGCCCCTCGCTCTCGATCGCTCGGAGCCTCGCCTCGACCTGGACCAGCCGTGCTCCCGCGGCGGCCATGGCGGTCTCCAGTTCGGCCCGCCGCAGCCGCAGCATGCCGCGCAGTTCCTCGGCGCCGACCTTCTCGTCCACGATGTCCCGGACCTGCCGGAGGGAGAATCCGAGGTCCTTGAGCGCGATGATCCGGTTGAGGCGGGCGAGCTGGGCGGCGGTGTAGTGGCGGTAGCCGCTGGCGGGGTCGACGTGGGCCGGGCGCAGCAGTCCGGTGGCGTCGTAGTGACGCAGCATCCGGACCGAGACGCGGCCGTGCCGGGCGAAGTCTCCGATGGTGAACATGATGTCTCCGAGCTGACCGCCTGACACGGTGTGAGGGTCAAGAAGCTACCCGGCGGCCGGAGAGCGGCGAGCACACGGGGCGGGTCCGCGGATGCGGACCGGACCTGCTGACTCGTCAGGCCGGCCTCACGAGAGGGGCGTTGGCTCGCATCGGTCGCGCCATCGGCGGCAGCGGAGGCATGCTGGAGTCAGCGCGAGTGACGGCAGCAGGTGGGTGACGTCACCTCGTGACGACCATGTGTCGAAAGGTGGTTCCTCATGGCCGGTTCCGCTCCGTACGGTGACGTTCCCTCCTACCGCCCGCGGGGCGGCCCCGGGTACCAGGCGCCCCCCGGCCCGCGGTCCGTCGCGGCCGGCCGGCTGTGGGCCACCGGCGCCGCGACGGCGGTGGTCGCGGCGCTGGTCGCGGTCGTGGCCACGATGTTCGTGCGCGGTGTCCTCGACGTTCCGCTGTTCGCACCGCGCGGGGCGGGCGTGTGGGGTGACGTGACGACGGGGTACCTGGCGGCCTGGGCGGCGGCCGGCGCCGTCGTGGGCACCGGGCTGCTGCATCTGCTGCTGCTGACCGTGGCCCGGCCGCGCGCCTTCTTCGTCTGGATCGCCGGCCTGGTGACCGTGGCGCTGGCCCTGCTGCCGTTCACCACGGACCTCGCGCTCGACGCCCGCCTCGCCATCGCGGCCGTGTTCCTGGCCATCGGCGGGACGATCACCGGCCTGCTGTCGGCGACCGCGTACAGTGTGGCGCCGGACCGTGGCGGCGACACCTGGTGACGTACGGCCCGGGAACACTCCGGCCCACTCAAGTCAATGGGTCGGGCCCCCGGCGATGACATTGACATAACATGTGCCACCCACTCCGCTACTTCACCTAACTTCGCCGGGCATATGCGGCTACATTGCGGTTCATGACTGTACGACGGGGGTACGGGAGCCGGCGGCTGGGGCTGACGCGACTCACGATCGTGGCGAGCGCTCTGCTAGCCCTGCTGATAGGTGTCGCGTTCGTCGTCCTGCTGTGGGCGATCGACGACGCGAACGATTCCACGTCGGCGCGCCGCGCCTCCCGCACGGCTCTCGTCGAGGCCGGGAACATGGAGCAGCTGCTCCTGGACCTGGAGACCGGGCAGCGCGGCTTCGTGATCACGAAGCGGGAGGACTTCCTGCAGCCGTGGCAGACGGCGCGGAAGGCGCTGCCCGCCGAGATCCGGCGGTTCACCGACTCCGCCACCGCCCCCGCGCAGCGACGCACCGCCGAGCGGATCTCGCGGGACCTCCAGTCCTTCCTGGACGACTACTCGGTCCCGCTGGTGGAGTCGGTCCGGCGAGGCGATCCCGCCGCGTCCGGTCTGGCGGTGACGGCCGAGGGGAAGCGGCGCGTCGACGCCCTGCGGACCCGGTTCGACGCCTACACGGCGGGCGAGCGGGCCCAGCTCGCCGCGCGTGAGGACACCGCCGGCGCCAACGCCCAGCGGGCGGTGATCGCGGCCGGCGTGGGCGTCGCGGCGTCGACCGCGCTGGTGGCCGCGTTCACGGTGCTCCAGCACCGCGCCGTCGTACGGCCCGTGCGCGGGGCGGCGGCAGCGGCCGGGCGGCTGGCGGGCGGCGACCTCGGTGTCCGGATCCCGCCCAGCAGGGTGGCGGAGATCGACGCGCTCGGCGCGTCCTTCAACACCATGGCGGCCTCGTTGCAGGACAGCCGCAGACGGACCATGGAGAGCGTCGAGGCGGTGCACCGGCGTACGGCCCGCGACCTGCACGACGGGGCACAGCAGCGCCTCGTCAGCCTGATGATCGGACTCCGGCTGGCGCGGGAGATGATGCCCGACACGGAAACGTCCGTGACCGAGCTGATGGACCAGTCGATCGACAACGCGCAGACGGCGATCGACGAGCTGCGGGAACTGGCCAGGGGCATCTACCCGCTGGTGCTCACGGTGAAGGGCCTGGCGGCGGCCGTGGAGGACCTGGCCGCCCGGTGCCCGATACCCGCCACCGTGCGCAGCGACCACCCCCGGCGGCTCTCCACCACCGTGGAGTCGAACGCGTACTTCGTGGTGGCCGAGGCCGTGACGAACGCGGTCAAACACGCCCAGGCGTCCAGGATCGACATCTTCCTCGACGTCACGGACGTCCTGCGGATCCACGTCGTGGACGACGGAGTCGGCGGTGTCGACGGTGCCACCGCCGGCAGCGGCCTGACCGGCCTGGCGGACCGTGTGTCCGCCTTCGACGGCACCTTGACCATCGACTCACCCCCCGGCGCCGGCACCTCCGTCCTGGTGCGGATCCCGATCCCGTCCTGAACGGAGACCTCTTCACGACTCAACTAACGTGTGTCGGGCGGCGCGTCCAACCGCCGCCCATGCCACAGGAGTTGAGTTGCCCATATCTCTGCTCGTATCCCGAGGCGCTGTGCCAGGCCGGCGCAGACGCGTGACCGCCTGCGCGGTCGCCCTGGCCACCGCCTTGCTGGCGGCCCTCGCCGCCCCCACCCCCGCCCGCGCGGAGGCCGGTGAACGGCCCGTGGAACCCGCCACGCAGACCGCACGGGACCACGTACGCCCCCTCTGCGGCCCGCCCGAGCCGCACGAGTTCACCTGTTTCGGCCTGCTCCGCACGGACGTGACCGATCGTCAGCGGCTGCGCGGCACCGATGACGCCCCCCAGGGCTACGGGCCGTCCGACCTGCGCAGTGCCTACGACCTCCCCGCGGACGGCGGCGCCGGCGCCACCATCGCCGTGGTCGACGCCTTCGACAACCCGAACGCCGAGGCGGATCTCGCCGTCTACCGCGCCCAGTACGGGCTGCCGCCCTGCACCACCGCCAACGGCTGCTTCACCAAGACCGACCAGCGCGGCGGCAGCCACTACCCGGACCCCGACCCCGGCTGGGCGACCGAGATCTCCCTCGACCTGGACATGGTCTCCGCGGTGGCGCCCAAGGCCCGGATCCTGCTGGTCGAGGCGGACACCGCCACGATCGACGACCTGGGAGCGGCCGTGGACCAGGCGGTCGCGCTCGGCGCGAAGTACGTCTCCAACTCCTACGGCTCCAACTACACCTTCTTCCCGGAGGACCCGGCGGAGTCGGCGGCCGACGTCCACTACGACCACCCGGGCGTCGCCGTCGTCGCCTCCTCCGGCGACTCCCGCTACGGCGTGGCGTACCCGGCCGCCTCCCCGCACGTCACCGCGGTCGGCGGCACCACGCTCACCAAGGACCCGGCCGCGACGCGCGGCTGGTCGGAGTCGGTGTGGGACCACGACGGCAACGGCACGGGCTCCGGCTGCTCCCGGTACGAGCCCAAGCCGGCGTTCCAGCGGGACACCGGCTGCGCGGGGCGCACCGTCGCCGACGTCGCCGCCGTGGCCGACCCGGACACGGGCGTCGCCGTGTACGACAGCTACGGCGACACCGGTGGCTGGGGGGTGGCCGGCGGCACCAGCGCCTCGGCACCGATCATCGCCGGCGTGTACGCGAACGCGGGCACCCCGGCGGCGGGCTCCCGGCCCGCCGTCTACCCGTACGCCACCGGCGGCCGGGGACTGCACGACGTGACCGCGGGAGCCAACGGCACCTGCGCACCGGCCTACCTGTGCACCGCGGGCCCGGGCTACGACGGCCCCACCGGCCTCGGCACCCCCGACGGCCTGACGGCCTTCACCATGGGCCCGCACGGCACGCTGACCGGCACGGTCACCGACGCGGGCTCGGGCGCGGGCGTCGCGGCGGCCGAGGTGACGGCCGGCCCGTACAGCACGGCCACCGACGCCCACGGCCGCTACACCCTGCCGCTGCCCGCCGGTGACCACGACGTCCGGGTGACGGCCTACGGCTACGCCCCGGGCACCCTGCCGGGCGTCCACCTCACCGACGGCGGCACCGCGAGCGGCGACCTGGGCCTGCGCAAGCTGGCCACCCACCGGGTCTCCGGCACCGTCACCGACGGCTCGGGGCACGGCTGGCCGCTGCACGCGAGGATCACGGTGGCCGGGGTGCCGGGCGCCCCGGTGTGGTCCGACCCGGTCACCGGCGCGTACCGCCTCGACCTCCCCGAGGACCACACGTACACCCTGCGCGTGGTCAGCGACGACAGCGCCTACCAGTCCCTGGAACGCGAGGTGAAGGTCGGCACCGCGGACCTCACCGTGGGCCTGGCCCTGCCCGTGGACACCTGGGCCGAGGACGATCCGGCGTACACCGTGCAGGCGGACACCGTCGGCAGCGAGCCGTTCGACGACACCTCCGGACCGCCCCCCGGCTGGAGCGTGACCGGCACTCCGGGCTGGACGGTCGACGACCCCGGCGGCCGGGGCAACACCACAGGCGGTTCCGGTGGCTTCGCCATCGCCGACGCCGACCACGCCGGGACCTCCCTGGACACCTCCCTCATCAGCCCCGCCTACGACTTCGGCAGCGCCGGAGACCCGGCGCTGAGCTTCGACACCGACTACGAGGGCTCCGCCGAGCAGAAGGGCGAGGTGCAGGTCAGCGCCGACGCCGGCCGGACCTGGACCACGGTGTGGCACCAGGATCAGCTGTGGACGAGCGGCCGGGTGGAGATCCCGCTGACCAGCTACGCCGGCGAGCGCGCGGTACGGGTGCGGTTCCACTTCACCGGACCCGGCCTGTTCTGGGCGGTGGACGACGTCACGGTCACCGAACGGGTGGCCACACCCGTGCCCGGCGGGGTCCTCACCGGCACGGTCACCGACGCGAACACCGGCAAGGGGCTGATCGGAGCCGTCGTACGCACGGGCCCGGCGGACGGGCCGGCCGCGCCGACGGTCGCCACGACCGGTGACCCGCGCCTAGGAGACGGCGCCTACCGGCTGTTCGTCCCCGGCTCCGGCCGGTCCGCCACCGCGACGGCGGCCAAACCGTCGTACGCCACGGCCACCCGCACCGTCCAGGTGCCCGCCGACCGGGTCACCGAGGCCTCGTTCGTCCTCAAGGCGGGCCGGCTGACGGTCCGGCCGGCCGGGATCGACGCCACCTCCCGACGGGCCACCGTGGTACGGAAGGTGACGGTCCGCAACACCGGCACCGCGCCGATCCGGCTCCGCGTCGGCGAGCGCACCGGCACCGTGCCGGGCTCCCCGGCCCCCGGCACCGCCTGGCGCACGCTGCCCGACCTGCCCGCCCCCGTCATGGACAACGCGGTCGACACCTACGGGGGCAGGCTCTACTCCGCCCTCGGCTCCGACGGCCAGGAACCCACCGCCGACCTGTACGTGTACGACCCCGCGACCCGCGCCTGGAAGCGGGGCCCGGCCGCACCCGAGCCCCGGCAGGCCACCGCGCACGGATTCATCGGCAGCCGCCTGTACACCGTGGGCGGCTGGGGCCCCCAGGAGACCGTCAGCCGGACCACGCAGGTCTTCGACGCGGTCACCGGCCGCTGGTCGAAGGCCCCGGACATCCCCGAGGGCCACTACGGCGCGGCGAGCGCCGTGCTCGACGGGCGGCTCTACGTGGTCGGCGGCTGCACGAACACCGACTGCTCGGACACCGTGTACGTCTACGACCCGGGCGCGCGGTCCTGGTCCCGGGCCGCCGCCTACCCGCAGACCGTCAGCTGGGCCAACTGCGGTGCCGTGGACGGCAGGCTGTACTGCGCGGGCGGCGTCCACGACTACGTGGAGACCGGCGCCGCGTACGTCTACGACCCGGCCTCCGACAGCTGGCAGCCCATCGCCGCCATGCCGGTCGGCCTGGCGACCGGCGCCTACACCGCCGCCAACGGACAGCTTCTCGTCTCCGGCGGTTTCAAGCGGGTCGGCTCCAACCGGGTGCTCACCGCCGAGGGGTACGCCTACGACCCCGGGACCGACGCCTGGAAGCGGCTGCCGGACGCCCCGACCGCCGTCTACCGGGGCGGCGGCGCACCCGGCCTGTACCGGGTGGGCGGCAGCGGCCAGCCCCGGTTCCCCGTCCCCGTGTCCACCGTGGACGCCCTGCCCGGATACGACCGTACCGAGACGGACGTCCCCTGGCTGACCGAGAACCCGCACCGCCTGACGCTCCGGCCCGGGCGGACCGCGACGTTCACGGTGACCCTCGACCCGCGCCGGCTGACCCGGCCCGGCGACTGGACGGCGTCCCTGACCCTGACCACCGACGGCCCGTACTGGGTGCCGGACATCCCCGTCCGGCTGCGCGTCCCGGCCCGAACGGCCTCGTAGCGGACCGCGCTGCGGCGGCCATGCGCACGGCCCCCGTCCCGGGACGCGTCCGGGGCGGGGGCCGTCGCGTCGCCGGCGGTGCCGAGCGGTCGGGTCACGCGCCGACGGGGGATCGCGGTCGGTGCCCTCTCGCCAGGCATGTCAGCATCCCGTCAAGGCCGACCGGATCGCCGTCAGCGTCCCGTCAGGGCCCGCCGGTACCCCCGGAGACCGGTCGTACCGTCGGTGGCGAGCCCCGGCCGCCTCCCCGCGGCCGGGGCGCCCCCGACCACTTTCTCCTGCCTTTCGGCGGAGGCACCCCATGGCAGAACTCCGCTACGGCGACGACGATCCCGAGCCCTGCGATCCGTTCCCGGCCGGACCCTTGTACGTCCCGGTCCGGCCGGCCCCCTCCGGTTGTGCGGCCCGGCTCTTCCGCACCCCGCTCGGTGACCGCACCGCCGTGGGCTTCACCTCCGCGAGCCGGCTGACCGCCACCCTCGGCGCCGGTCAGGCGTGGATCCGGCTCGCCGAGCCCGCACTGCGCGCGCTGACCGCGCCGCTCGGCATCACCACCGTCACGGTGGACCCGCGGCTCACCGCCCCGGCTCCCACGCCGGTCACGCCGGTCACATCCGGGTTTCCCGTACCGCGGACCGCCTGAGAGGGGCAGCACCGATGACCACGGTCCACGAACCCACCACGCCCGTCACCGGGTTGACGGTGTGGCCCGCCTCGGCCACCGAGCCCCGCCCGGGCGGCCTCGCCCGAGCGGGACCGGCACCCGTGCGATCCCGGGATCCCCGTCCTGGCACACCTGGTCGCGGACGACCGGGCGGCGCGGGCCGCCGTGGCCGTGTGGTCCCGCACGGCCGGACGCGGACCGGCCCACCCCGCCCTGTACGACGGGGGCCTGGGCGGCACGCTCGTCGGTCTGTGCCTGGGCGCCCGTGTGCACCCCGCGCTGCGGCCCGTGGCGGACCGGCTCGCCACTCACCTCCGCGGGAGCCGCCCCCGGTACCGCACCCACGACGTCGCCTTCCCGGACTACGACCTGATCTCCGGCCCCTCCGGCACGCTGCTCGCGCTGTGCGCGGCCGAACCGGAGGCGGAGCCGCCACGCCCGCTCGCCGCGCACCTGGCGCACCTGTGCGACGAGGAGGAGCTGCCCCGGCTGCGGACGGGACAGTACGCCGACCACCCGTACCTGGCCTGGGTGCACGGCCGTGTCAACACCGGCATGGGGCACGGCGTCGCCGGACTCGTCACCGCGCTCACCGCCGCACTGCGCCGTACCGCTACGGACGCTGCCCACGCCGACGGCCTCGCCGGGGCGCTCGGCCGGGCCACCCGCTGGCTGGTACGGCAGGCGTACGACGACGAGCGGGGCGTCCGGAGCTGGCCCGGCGCCGGACCCGTCCACCCGCCCGACCGCACCGCCCACCCCCGCCAGGCCTGGTGCTACGGCACCCCGGGGGTCGCCTGGGCGCTGTGGGACGCCGCCGACGCCCTCGGCGACACCGCCGCCGCCGACCGCGCGGCGGCCGCCTTCACCACGCTCGCCGAGCACTACGACGAGACCTTCCACCTCTACGGCGACACCCCCGGCGACCGCCTCGGCCTGTGCCACGGCGCCGCGGGCGTGCTGGCCGTCGCCGACGCCTTCGACCGGCACGCGCGGCTGCCCGCCGCGACCGCGCTCAAGCACCGTCTCGCGCGCCACCTGACCACCCGGCTCCCCGCCCACCCGGCCACCGGCTGGTCCACGGACCTCCTGAACGGGCTGCCCGGCGCCCTGGCCGCACTCCTCACCGCCACCCAGGAGGCGGCCCCCGCCCCTGGCTCTCCTGCCTGGGCCTGCGCTGACCGCACGCCCCGGGCCGGGTCACTCCTTGGTGGCGCCCGCCAGCATCCCCGACACGAGGGTGCGCTGGGAGAACAGGAAGAGGACCAGGACGGGGAGGATGGCGATGACGATGGCGAGGGCGAGTTCCGGGATCGTGATGTTCAGGCCCGCCCCGGCCACCGGGTTGAACGACGGGGTGGACGACAGCAGTTGGTTCAGTCCGACCTGGATGGGGAACTGGTCGCTGTTCGGCAGCACCAGATACGGCAGGAAGAAGTTGTTCCAGTTGCCGACGAAGCTGAAGAAGGCCACGAGGCCGATCACGGGCTTCGCCAGCGGCAGGGCGATGCGGATGAACAACTGCCGTTCGGAGCACCCGTCGATGCGCGCGGCGGCGAGCAGATCGCGCGGCAGGCTGGTGGCGAAGTAGATGTAGACCAGGTACACGCCGAACGGGTAGAAGGAGAACGGCAGGATCACCGACCAGGCCGTGCCGATCAGGTGGAACGCGTTGAGCTCCAGGAAGACCGGCAGGACGAGCGTGGCCGACGGCATGATCATGGTGACCAGCGTGATCGCCAGGAGGACCTTGCGGCCCCGGAAGCGGGTCAGGGCCAGGGCGTAGCCCGCCGGGACGCTGGTGACCAGGGTCAGCAGCAGCGAACCGCCGGCGTAGACGGCCGAGTTGCGCAGCCACACGAGGACCGCTCCGTCCTCGAAGGAGAACAGGTGCCGCCAGGCGTCCCCGATCCTGCCGAACGAGCCGAAGGACAGCGGGTTGTCGTGGACGATCTGCCCGGCGGTCTTGCTGGGCGCCAGCAGCAGCCAGAGCACGGGCAGCACGAAGAAGACCAGCAGGACGGCGAGCAGCAGGCCGACCACCAGAGCGGAGACGGCCCGCGAGGGCGTGGTCCGGGGGCGCGTGAGCGCGTGCGGCCGGGTCGTCATCTCTCCTCCAAGGTGAACATGCCGGAGCGCCGGATCAGCAGCCCCGCGCAAAGCAGGCCGAGGGCCAGCAGGAAGACGGAGATCGCGGCCGCACCGTTGAAGTCGCCCTGCTGGAAGGCGTACACGTAGGCGAGCTGGTTGGGTGACCAGGTCGGGCTCACCCGGCCCAGGCTGGCGGTCTGCAGCAGTTGCGGCTCGACGAAGAGCTGGGTGCCGCCCGCGAAGGCGAGGATGGCCATGTAGGTGATCCACTGCCGGATCATCGGGATCTGGACGGACCAGGCGATGCGCCAGGGCCCGGCGCCGTCGATGCGGGCGGCCTCGATCACCTCGTCGGGGATGTTGTTCAGCGCCCCGTACATCACCACCATCCAGCCGCCGGCCCCCGTCCAGAAGGCGATCAGCATGAGGATCACCGGGAGGTTGCCGGGGGCCAGCACGGCGGCGAAGCTGTCCAGGCCCATCCGGTGCAGCAGCCACGACACCGGGCTGACGTCCGGATCCAGCATGAACAGCCAGACCAGGACGCTCGCCACCCCGGCCAGCGCGCCGGGTATGTAGTAGAGGAACCGCAGCAGCGCGGAGACTCCCGCCCGGACCCGGCCGCGCAGGACGACGGCGGTCAGCACCGTCAGCACCACGAGGACCACCAGCCAGAGGGCGAGGTACAGCAGGATGTGGCCGAAGGCGGGCAGGAAGCGGTAGTCCCGGGCGACCCGGAGGAACTGGTTGACACCGGTGAACTGACCGCGGTCGTTGGTGAAGGCCAGGTAGAACGCGTAGCAGGTGGGGAAGACGCCGAAGGCGAGCAGCAGCAGCGTGTACCCGGCGGCGAAGAGGTACCCCGCCGTGCCGCCCCGCCGCCGCGGCGCGTGGCCGCGGCGGGTGGGAGCGGGTACGGCGACGGGCTGGGCGTCCAGCAGTGTCATCGGTCGGTCACCCGGTACCCGTCGGCCCTGGCCTGGTCGCTGATGGCCTTCTGCCACTGCGGCAGGGTCGCCGTGAGGGTCTTTCCGGCGGTCAGGGCCGGCAGGACGACGCTCGACCAGGAGGTGGCGTCGGAGAACCTGGTGTTCGACCAGCCGGTCCACACCTCGTCGGCCGCCTGCTGGAGCGGGCCGCTGACGTCGCCGGCGAAGTAGTCGCGGTGCGCCGGTTCGGCCAGCCAGGCCTTGGCGGCGGGCGTGTAGGCCGGGTAGGTGGGGGCCGTGGCCTGGTTCGCGTCCGACGTGGTCAGCCAGGTCACCAGGTCGGTGGACGCCTTGAGGTCGGCGCTGTGCGAGGAGACCATCCAGACGCCGCCGCCCACGTTGCCCGTGGCGGCGGTGGTCTCACCCGGCCACTTCAGCGGGGGAGCGGCGGCGATCCGCTTGGCCGGGGTGTGGAAGGCGGCCTTGAACAGGTACTGGCCGTACCAGGAGGGGCCGTAGGCCATCAGGACCTTGGAGCCGCTGCTCTTGGCGAATCCCTGGCTGAAGAAGCCCTGGGTGGTCACGGCCTTGGCGGAGATCAGCTTGTCGAGCAGGGTCGCCATGCGCGTGCACGCGGGGTCCTGGAGGTCGACCCGCAGGGTGTCCGGCGTGGTCAGGTGGAAGGCCGGGCACCGGCTGGACCAGAAGTACGACTCGTGCGAGTTGGTGTCACCGACCGAGCCGGCGAGGTAGCCGGGGTGCTCCTTGGCGACCTTCACGCCCAGGGCCTCGTACGCGGCCCAGGTGGTGGGGACCTGGTAACCCCACTTGTCCATGAGGGACTTGTCGTACCAGAGGACGACCTGGGCGATGTCGTTGCGCAGGCAGTAGGTGTGCCCGTGGAACTGGCAGGGCGTCAACGAGCCCTTGGCGAAGCCGTCCAGCGTGCTTTCCGGGACCAGCTTGTCGTCCAGCGGGGCCGCGAAGGCGGCGGCGCCCGGCTTGGTGGGGGAGGAGGCCCAGGTGACGTCCGTGGGGGAGCCGAAGACGACGTCGGGCCAGCCCTTGCCGGTACGGTCGAACAACTGCACCTTCGTCTGGAGGTAGGTCGAGCCGTCGGCGCCGCCGTCGTAGGTGACGATCTTCATCTTCACGTCCCGGTGCGACTTCTGGTACGCCTGCACCGACGGCAGCCGCGTGGAGTCGGTCCAGACGGTGATCTCGGAGCCGGCCTTCTGCGCCACGGGCGTGAACCGGGACGTGCCGCCCTGCTGGTCGGACCCGGTGGACGGGTCGGCGTCGGCGCAGCCGGCCAGCGCGGCGACGGCCGCGAGGGCGGCTGAGGCGGCGAGGGCGCGCACGGCTCTGCCGCGCCGGCCGGTGGTCGAAACGCGCGAAGACGTCATCGTCCTGCCTTTCGTGGTTCGGGATCGTGCGGGGGCGGGGACGGCGGCGGGTCAGCGGGGTTGTTCCACGAACCGCTGGAGCGCGGTGCCGTAGCCGAAGTCGAGGGGCAGGGCGATGCCCGGCCCGGTCGGGGCGTGCACCAGGCCCCGGTCGTCGACGTGACGCTCGCGGACGACCGTGGTCGAGGTGACCAGGGACTCGTAGTAGGTGGTGTTGGAGACGGCCATGCACAGGTGCTGGTTCGGGATGTCCGAGCCGTGCACCTCCGCACGCAGCCGGAAGGCGTCCGCCAGGTGCGCGGTGCGCATGGCGCCGGTGACACCGCCGCGCAGCGTCGTACTGGCACGGACGCCGAAGGTGGCGGCGCCGCTCCTGATGAAGTCGGCGGAGTTCATGTGGGCGCCGTCGGAGGTCTCGGCGACCAGCAGCGGTACGGCGACGGACTCGGCCAGCCGCCGGTAGGCGCTGATGCTGAACTCCCGCATCGGCTCCTCGTACCAGAGGTAGTCCGCCTCGGCCAGGGCGTGCCCCAGGTAGAGGGCGTCCGGCAGGTCGAAGCCGGCCGAGCCGTCGTACATCAGCGGCACGTCCGGGCCGACGTGGTCGCGCAGGGCCTGGCACAGGGCGGCGTCGCGGCGGGCGTCGCCCCAGGCGTGCAGCTTGATGCCGTGGTAGCCGAGAGCCAGGCACTGGTCGGCCACCGAGAGGAACTCCTCGGTGGTGGCGAAGGTGGAGGTGGAGGCGTAGGCGGGGATGGCCTCGCGGAAGCCGCCGAGGAGCTGCCACACCGGCCGGTCGTGCACCCGCCCCGCCAGGTCCCACAGCGCCACGTCGACCAGGCCGAGCACCGGCAGGGGCAGTTCGTGGATGCGGTCGAGCTCCCAGACGCGGTGCCAGAGCCATTCGCGCCGGAAGGGGTCGGCTCCGAGGAGTTCCTCCCGGAAGACCCGGTCGACCAGGTCGCGCAGGGTGACGGCCGCTCCCGGCCGGGCGAACACCGCCACCCCTTCGGCGCCCTCGTCCGTGCCGATGTGCAGGACCGCGCCGTCGCCCACCGGGGCGCTGCCGCTGAGCCCGTGCCGCCAGGAGAAGGGCGGGTCGGCGGCGGGGACGTCGATCCGGTGGACCTCGACATGTGTGATCTTCATGGTCGCTTTCTGTTCCGGAGGTGGGTACGGCGGGCCGGGAGCCGGGGGCCGGGGCACCTTGATGCCGGGAGCGGGGAGGCCGGGGGCCTAGAAGCCGCCGTAGGCCTGGAGTTCGTAGACGCTGCCGCCGTTCCAGCTCGAGGCGGTGACGGTCAGGCGCAGATAGCGGGCGTCGACCGGGGCGTCGGGGAGGGAGTAGGCGGTCTGCGCCGTGGTGTGGCCGGCGGTGTGGTCGTCCAGCGCCGACCAGTTCAGCCCGTCGGCGGAGTACTCCAGGAGGTACTTGTAGCCGCTGGGCTTCTCGAACGTCGTGACCACTCCGGAGACGCTGGTGACCTTGCCCAGGTCGACCTGGATCCAGGATGGGTCGGGCAGGCCGAGGCCCTGGGCCCAGCGGGTGGACAGGTCGCCGTCCACGGCCAGTGCGGGGACGTTCGGCTCGGAGTAGGAGGAGACGGTGACGGGTGCCTTCAGGGCGAGGTCATGGTCGGCCGGCATGGTGACCGTCGCCGCCGGGCTCGGCTCGGAGGCGTTGAGCGCCGCGTCCCTGGCCACGACGGTGAAGCCGTACTCCTTCCCGGGCGTGAGTCCGCTGACCCGCAGCCGCGTCGCGTCGGTGACGGCGATCCGCTCGCCGTCCCGGTAGACGGCGTAACTGGTGACGCCCTGGTCGTCCGGGGCGGCCGGCCAGCTCACCTGGGCGAGGCTGGGCAGCAGCGGGGTGACGGTGGGCCTGGGCGGCGCGTCCGGGGCGGTGTGGTCGTCGCCGGGGGCCAGCGGGGTGCCGTAGACCTGGAGTTCGTAGACGCTGCCGCCGTTGGAACTGGAGCCGGTGACGGTCAGCCGTACGTACCGGCCGTGGACGTCCTTGTCCGCGAGGGAGTAGTTGGCCTGGGCGGTGGTGTCACCGTCCGTGTGGTCGTCCAGGGTGGTCCAGTGCGCCTCGTCCGGGGAGACCTCCAGGCGGTACTTGTAGCCGCTCGCCTTCTCGAAGGTGGTGATGGCGCCGGTGACGTCGTACTGCGCGCCCAGGTCGACCTGGATCCAGGACGGGTCGGGCAGGCCGAGGCCCTGGGCCCAGCGGGTGGACAGGTCGCCGTCCACGGCCAGTGCGGGGGTGTTCGGCTCCGAGTAGGAGGAGACCGTGACCGGCTGGCGCAGCGCCAGGTCCGCGCCGTCGGGCAGGGTGACCGTCACGGGCGGGCTGGGCGGCGACTCGTTGCCCGCCGCGTCGCGGGCGGTCACCGTGAAGGTGTACGACGCCCCGGCGGTGAGGTTCGGGATGCGGACCGAGGTGCCCTTGGACGCGCTGACCACCTTGCCGGCGCTGTGGATCGCGTAGCCGGTGACACCGTTGTCGTCGGTCGCGGCAGGCCAGCTCAGATCGACGACGGTGGGCAGGCCGGCGACCGCGCCGGGCTTGCCGGGGGCCGTCGGCGCGGTGGGGTCGCCGGTCTCCGGGTCCGGGTCGAGGTGCCGGTACGCCGGCTGGAGTCCGGCGTTGTCGACGATCGAGGCGGGCAACTGCTCACAGCCGTCGACCGTCGTGTTGTTCGTGATCGTGTCGTCGGTGCTGTTGAACTGCGCGCTGAACCTCGGTGTGGTGGTGAAGTTGTAGTCGGCGGTGATGTCCATGCCGTGGTTGAGCAGCAGCCACTGGTAGGCGACATCGCAGAAGGCGTTGTTCGTCGTGTGCCAGTAACGGCTGCCCTCGTCCTGGTAGATGGCCCCGTAGGCCAGCTCCGGGACCTTCCTGACGTAGTTGCCGGAGACGATGCCGCCGGGGTTGGCGCTCAGGGTGTAGATCGCACCGCCGTCGGCCTGTGACTTCATGATGTCACTGATCTCGTTGTCGCTGATGACGTTGTCACGGGAGGTGGTGGGGGTGTCCCACACCGGTACGCCGGAGTTGCCCGGGTAGTTGGTGTCGCCGCCCGGATCGGTCAGGCCCCAGCCCCAGCCCACGGAGATGCCGCTGTACGGCAGGTCGTACACCTTGTTGTGGGTGATGACGGTGTGGTCGGTGTAGCCGGCGAAGATGCCCAGGGAGCCGTTGTACTGGTCGGCGACATGGGTGACGACGTTGTTGTCGACCGTGTTGTCCTTGGTGACGTCCCGTGGATCGTCCGGGTGCGCGTCCACGACCTCGACCCCGCCGACCTGGATGCCGGTGGCCGCGACCTGCCGGAACACGTTGCCGGTGACGTGGGTGCCCCGCGTCCCGGTGTTGAGGTTGAGGCCGACGGCGCCGAGGTGGGTGAAGGTGTTCCCCTCGAAGGTGATGCCGTGGCCGTGGCTGACGTTGACCGCGCCGGGTGTCTTGGCCCACTTCAGGCGGGTGGAGTCGAAGTCCGGGTTGTCGTCGCCGACGATCCGGAATCCGGCCTGGCCCTCGATCAGCCCGTCGTCCGAACTCGGGGCGAGCCAGGTCGAGTAGGAGAAGGTGATGCCCCGGAAGGAGACGTTGCCGACCGGGTGGTCCTTGGTGCCGTCCAGGTCCACGAGATCCTGTACGCGCGGGACGGTCACGGTCGCCTTCGCCAGGTCCTGGCCCTGCTTGGGCATGTAGTAGAGGTCGCCCTCGCTCTTGTCGAGGTACCACTCACCGGGGGTGTCCATCAGCTCCCGCGCGTTCTCCAGCCAGGTGGGGTTCTGGATCTCCTGGCCCTCGTGGAGGTTGGCGTTGTGGAAGCAGGGCTGCCGCATGGTCATCGTGGTGCCGGAGACGGACTGCACGGGGCAGCGCATCATCATCCAGCCCCACTTGCTGACCACCTCCATGTCGGACTGGTTCTTGTACGCGTCCAGACGGGTGTCGGTGATCTTGTAGCCGGTCGCCGTCTTGGAGAAGCCGGGCGGATTCTCCGGGCCCCGGGCCCGTGTCTGAAGCTCGCCGTCGACGTACAACTGCCGGGTGTCGAGGTCACCCACATGCGCCTTGTACACCGTGCGGCCGGCGTCGACCGGAGTCCAGCCGGTGACCCGGCTGCCGCCGCTGATCACGGGATGGGCTCCCGGCGCCGCCTCGTAGACGACGCGGTGGCCGTTGGTGCCCGAGTCGCGCGGCGTCAGGGTGAAGGTGTCGGTGAGCCGGTAGGTGCCGGAGAGCAGCTCGACATCGATGTCACGGCGCATGTCACGGTTGATCCCGCGCACGAAGTCCCGTGCGTGACCGAGCGTGCGGAACGGATGCTTCGAGGTGCCCGAGCCGGTGTCGCGGCCGTGGTCGGGCGAGACGTAGATCTTTAGCGGGGGCGGGTCGGCGGCCCGCTGGGCGGCCTGGGCGCCCGGGGCGGTGAGCGGGAGGGCCGCGGTGGCCAGGGCGAGTACGGTCAGTGCGCTTCTTCGCCGGGGGCGGCGGGGTGGCGCCGAGGGTATGGACATGGGAATCCAATCGCCTGCGGGGTGAGGAGGGGAGGGGAGGGGGAGATGGGCGGCTCGTTCCTGGGGACACCCCGACGGCGACCTCGGGTCAGGAGGCGGACGTCACCGGCGGGGTGGGCTCGGTGGCGGCGCCCGCGGCGTCCGTGCCGGTGGTGGTCTCCGATACGGCGGACGCGGCCGGTTCGGCGCTGCGGGCGGCGACATTGAACAGACGGTCGCGGATGCGGCGCTCGAACTGCTGCCGTGTCGTGGCGATGTGCTCGGTCATCAGCGCGGCGGCGCGGTCGGCGTCCCCCGCGGCGATGGCGTCGGCGATCGCCATGTGCTGGTGACCCGCCACCTCCAGCGAGCCCGGCGTGTCGCCGTGGAAGAGCAGCACGTCGGACTGCGCCGCCAGACGCCGTACGTTGGTGACGCTGGAGCGCAGGAAGATGTTGTGGGCGGCGATGCCGACGGCGTCGTGGAACAGCTTGTCGGCCACCGCGAACGCGTCGGCGTCGTCCTCACGGCCGGCCTCCAGGGAGCGCTCGGCGCCCTTCTGGATGTTGCGCACCTCGATCGGGGCCGCCTGGCCCGCCGCCCGGCGGGCGGTCTCGGCCTCGATCAGGCTGCGGTAGTCCAGCAGCATCAGCACGTGTTCCATGCTGGTCGGCTGGAAGTGCGCCATGTCGTCGTCGGCGAGCCCGCCGGGCGAGTCGGCCACGAAGATGCCGGCGCCCCGCCGGACACTGAGCCGGCCCAGGGCCGCGAGCACCTTCACCGCCTCGCGGGTGACATTGCGCGAGGTGCCGAGGATCTCGGCGAGCCCCGCCTCGGTCGGCAGCCGCGCGCCGGGCCGCAGACCCTGTTCGGCGATGTACCCGAGGAGCTGCTCGGCGACCAGCTCGTAGCCCGGCCGGTAAGGCCTGGGCGTCGTCCCGTCGCCCTTGGCCGATACCTTGCGCTCTGCTGACACGAGAACAACTCCCAGCACCCGGAATGAATCTGACTCATTGGCGGGGCAACTATGGCACCGGGGTGGGAGCTCGACAAGGGTTACGGTCAACTCCGTTGTGCTCACGTCCCGGCCATTGCGTCCGGAGGGAGCGGAAGTCTATGGTCCGTGCGATCCAGTCGGCGGGAGTCGGCAGCGAATGAATCAGATTGTTCACGGGACGTTCCGGCCGTCGGCACGGCCGACCACCCCCGCACGGCCCGGCGGGCTGACCGGGGCGCGCTTCCTCGTCCTCGGCCGCGAGGCACAGCACGTCACCCCGGCGCCTCCGCCTCCTGGGAAGGCATCAGCGGCCGCGGCGAGCTCCGGGAGGCCCCCGTCCCTCCGCCCAGGACCTGTTCCAGGCCCACCGGTTCGACATGGGCGTGGCCGGTGCCGGCCCGCACGGCCGCCAGGACGACCCGGCCCTGAGCGAGCAGGGCCACGTCCGCCGGCCCCCCGCCGGCCGGGGCGTCCCCCCGCTGGCCCGTCCGGCTACAGGACTGCGTCACCCAGCCGGACCGAGCCGGACCGGTTCACGCCGGTGGCCCGGTCAGGGCGGCCGTGATGTGGTCGGCGAGGCGGGGCAGCCAGTCGGGGCGGGCGTTGCCGAGGAGGTGGTCACCGTGCGGGACGTTCAGGTAGGTGCCGCGCGGTGCCAGGCGGGCCAGGGGTTCGCCGTCGGTCACGCCGGGGATGACGTCCTGGCCGCCGTCCACGACCAGCAGCGGGGCCGCGATGCGCGGGGCCAGGTCGGTGAGGTCGACGTGGCGGGCGAACGCGCGGGCGGCGTCCGCTCCTGCGGTGCGGCGCGTCAGGATGTCCCGCACCGGCGGGGGCAGTTCGGCCCAGTCGAGGCGGAAGGGACCGCTGACGGTGGCGACCGCCGCCACCCGTGGCTCCAGCGCCGCCGCGCGGGCCGCGAAGTAGCCGCCCAGGCTCAGGCCGACGAGCCCGACGCGGGCGACGCCGAGGGCGTCGACCACCCGGCCGACGACCTGCTCGTACTCCGGTCGCAGCACCGTCGTGGCCGCGAGCACGCCCTGACCCGGGCCGTCCATCGAGAACACCGCCAGGCCCCTGGCCAGCAGCGCGGCCACCAGGTCCGAGAACTCCTCCTTGGCGGAGTCGAGCCCCGGGACGACGACCACGGTGCCGGGCGCGTCGGCGGGGCCGCGGAGCCAGCCGGTGAACCCTTCACCCGTCACGCGCCGGGCACCGGGTTCCAGGAGGGCGAGGGCGCGGCCCAGGGCCCGGTCCGCCTCGGCCGCGGCACGCGGGGCCTGCGGGTACGGGGCCAGCGTGGCCAGGTGGAACCACCGGGCCGCCATGAGCAGGTGCCCGCCCGCCGAGAGGGAGGATCCGGCCTGCTCGGCGCGCTCCAGATGGGCGTGTCCGGTGCGTACGAAGGCGGGTCCCCAGTCGGCGACGGAGGCGAGGCCCTCGGTGACGCGCCGGTACTCGTGCGGGTCGACGCCCGCTCCGGTGGCGCGGGTCCACTGGGCGTCGGCGAACTCCGTGGCGTTCAACGTTCCTCTCCCGTCGTCAGGACTGCCTTGCCGCGTATCCGGCGCTCCCGCAGGTCGACCAGGGTTCCGGCGGTCTCGGCCCAGTCGCGGACCCGGCCGATCTCCGGACGCAGCCGCTCCCGTTCCACGAGGCGTACCAGCGCCGCGAGATCGGCGGCGTACGGGGCGCCCGCGTAGTGGAAGTGCTGGATGGTCACGCGCTCGGGCCCGCGCAGCAGCTCGAAGAAGTCGAGGGTCACCGGGGTGCGGCTCGCCTGGCCGAACCAGAGGAGCGTCCCGCCCGGCCGCACCTTCGACAGGGCCCGCGGCAGATCCGGCCCGCCCGTGGACTCCAGTACGACGTCGAACGGCCCCCGAGCCGCCGTCACGTCGTGCACCACCTCGGCGCCCAGCTCCGCGAGCCGCGCACCGCGCACCGGCGTTGCCGTCACCGCGGTCAGCTCGGCACCGGCCCCGACGGCCAGCTCGGTGACGTAGTGCCCGACCCCGCCCGAGGCGCCGGTCAGCAGCACCCGCCGGCCGGCCAGGGAACCGGCCGCCCGCAGCAGGCGCAGCGCGGTGATCCCGGCCAGGGGCAGGGCCGCCGCCCGTACGGCGTCGATGCCGGCCGGGAGCACCGCGAGGGAGTGCGTGGGCACGGCCGCGTACTCGGCCCAGCCGCCCCGCGCCGGATGCCCGGCCACGCGGGCGCCGACGCCGGGGCCCGAGCCGTCGGCCGCGGCCTGGACGACGAGCCCAGCGATGTCCTTGCCGGGCAGCAGTCCGGGCTCGGGGCGTTCGAGGAGGAACGTCTCGCCCCTGTTGGGTGCGAACGCCTCGACCTTGACCAGCGCCTCATCGGGCTCCGGGACGGGCAGGGGGACCTCGGCGAAGGCGACCGGACGCGCCGCGTCCCCCGTGGGAATCAGTCTTCGCATGCCGGGAATGCAACCCCGTGTCCCGTGCCGGGGTCCAACAACGAAACGGCACGACCGACAACCGTTGGTTGTCACCTATGGTGGAGGCCATGGATCTGGACGGGGCGCAGATACGTGCCTTCGTGCGCGCCGCCGAGGAACTGCACTTCGGACGGGCGGCGGGGACGCTCGCCATCTCCCAGCAGGCGCTGTCGAAGCGGATCGCTCGGCTGGAATCCCTGCTGGGCACCGAGCTGTTCGAGCGCGGCGGGAGCGGTGTACGCCTGACCGACGCCGGCCGGCGCTTCCTGGAGCCGGCCCGGCAGACCCTGGCCGCGGCCGACGCGGCGGTGGCGGCGGCGATGGGGGAGGACCGGCCGCTGCGGGTGGACGTCTGGGGGCATCTGTACGCACCTATGCGGACGTTGGCCGAAGTGGCGGTGAGCGGCGGGCACGCAGAACGGGACGTGTTCGCCGGCGAGTTGGTGCTGGGCCACGGGCGTGACCTTCCGTCGGTGACGGCGGCGCTGCTGCACGGCGACACCGACGCGGCCTTCGGGCGGGTCCACCCCCCGTTGCACTCCGGACTGGCACACCGCCTGGTCCGCCTCGAACCGGTGGACGCCGTCCTCGCCGCGGACCATCCCCTCGCCGCCGAACCGGCCCTGCGGCCGGACCAGTTGCGCGACAGCGTGCTGTGGGCGCCCGGCCCGCTGGACCGCCTGGACTTCCTCCACCAGTTCGCCGACCGGTTCGCGATCCGGAACAGTGCCACGAGCGTCAACCTGGGCCTCGCCCACTTCCTCGCCGAGGTGGCGGCCGAGCCGCGCCGCTTCTCGCTGCTCCCCGCCGACGTGCCCCTGCCCGACGTCCCCGGGCTGCGCTCCGTACCGCTCGTCCACCCCACGCCGCTGTACGCCTGGTCGCTGCTGTGGCGCACCGGCGCCGGGCACCCGGGGCTGCCCGGCCTCATCGCCGCCTGCGCCGCGCGGGCAGGGCGCAGCCGGTGGCTGGAGTACGACCCGGCCCGCGACTGGCTGCCCGAACCACCCGCGGACCGGGAATCTCCTCCGCGTCACGCGCTGTGACCCGGGGCCGAGTCACGCTTGGCCGTGTCCCGCCGGACGATGGCGTCGGCCACCTGCTCGATCGCCGTACGCAGCACGGCACCGTAAGCGTCCTGGGGCAGGTTCGGGGCGTGTTCCCGGGCCGCGCCGATGTGTTCGGCGGCGGCTTCGAAGGACCCGAGCCGCCGGTAGTCGTCGGCGAGGTTGAGGTGCAGGGACGGCTGGAAGCCGGCGACCTGGAGACCGGCGTGATGCTCCTGCACGCGCTGGTCGGTCAGGGCGTCGGCGGCGTCCAGGGCCCGGATGTCCCAGACCAGCGCCCGGGCGGGGTCGTCGTAGAGGTCTGCCATGTGGTGCGCGAGGGAGCAGCGGTGCAGCGGGTCCCCGGCGGGACCGATCGTGGACCAGAGGTCCAGGAGCTTCCGGCGGGCGGTGGCGGCGCCCCCGGCGCGGACTTCGGCGACGGCCCGGCCGATGGCTTCCATGGTCGGATCGGTGCCGGCGGAACTGGTGGTCATCGAAAGTGGTCCTCGTCTTCTGTCTCAGGCGGGGCGGTCGGGTCCGGCAGGCATGGCCAGCGTGGTGAGATCGCCGCGGTCGGCGGAGCGAACGGTGACGGGCCGGTCGGTTCCCCGCAGGTCGAGCATCACGTCGGAGCCGATGGCCGTGCTGACGGCCGGATAGAACGTGGTCAGCTCGAACGAGATCTGGAGGGGCGTTTGCCCCGTCACAGCGGCCGGGAGCGAGAAGCCGGGCTGCTCGTCATCGGCCGCCAGAGCCTTCAGCCCGTGGCGGGTCACGCACAACGACAGCCGCCCGCCCGCGTGTTGTTCCAGGGCCCGCAGGAGCAGGTCCTTGCGGACGGTCACCCGGGTCGTGACCTCGGACAGTGACGCGAGCATCAGCCGGTGGTCGGGGAACTTCGCCGACAGCAGTCGGCAGTACTGGTCGTTCCCGTCCGCCGTACGCAGCCGGATCCCGTGCGGCGTGGCTTCGACTCGTACCAGCACACTGCGGCGAATTCCGCCGACCGCGGCCCGCAACTCGTCCCCGCTCACCGTGGCCGCCCATGCGGAGGCCGCCGGTTCGACGGGAACGAGGGTTCGTGTCGCGAGCCGGTAGCGGTCGGTCGCCGTCAGCGTGACCGCGTCCTGGGCCGCCTCGACGTGCAGTCCCCCGAGCACCGGCATCCCCGGATCGCGTGCGGTCGCGGTCAAGACCTGCTCGATCGCGTCGGCCAGCACAGGACCCTTCAGCGCCGCGATCGGCACGCTCGGGACGTCGGCGAGCGACGACTTGATCAGAGCGGCCTTCCGCCGCACCGCCTCCGCGTCCTCCACGACCTTCCCGACGTGCTCGTCGATCAGCCGGGACGCTTCATCGGGCCCGGCGTCGAGAACCGCCTCGACGGCACTGAGGGGCATGGCGATCTCACGAAGCCGACGCAGCTCGACGGCCCGGGCCACCTGGTCGGCGCCGTAGTGACGGTAGCCCGTGACCGGGTCGGTCCGCGCGGGGGGCAGCAGCCCGGAGTCGGCGTAGAACCGCAGCGCACTGGACGTCAGCCCGGTGCGCCGGGCGAACACCCCGATCGGCATCAGCTCAAGGTTCGGCACCCCGCCATCGTGGAGCTTCAACCAACTCGAAGGTCAAGCGGGTGCGGGAGCCGAGTCACGGTTCCCGAGCCGGCGGCACGACCGTGGTGACGGAAGGCGAAGGACTGGCCCTCCTCAAGGGCGACGGGCTGTTCGAGCCTGACCGTCACCGCGCCCTTGTGAAGCGGCCACAGCGCGTCCGTGTCCTCGGTCGACGTCACCACGCCCGACACCACGGCGGTACGGATGTGGAACTGAAGACGCTCACCCGTGCGTACCTCGGCGCCCCCGTGTTCCTCGGACAGCAGCGTGGATGTCCGCGGCGAAGCCGGCGTGTGCGTCGATCGAACCCGGTGCCGCCAGCACCTGTCCCCGCGCGAATGCTTCCGCCACCACACCGCGCAGCAGCAGTCCCACGTTCATGCCCGCACACGCCTCGCCCACGGGCCGCTCGCCCGCGTCGATGCCCGTGACGTGCGCTGTCGCGCCACCGAGGCCGACGAGTTCCACCTCGTCGCCCTCGCGGACCCGGCCACGCTCGATCCGGCCCGTCGGCATGACCAGCCCGCCCCGGCGGAAGACGTCTTCGACAGGCATCAGGAACGGCTTCCGCGCGGCACTCACCGTGCTCCCCCTCACAGCCCGCCCACCGGTCACGAGGGCCCGGGGTGACGCCGTCGTGGCCGGCCACCGTTTGACATGGAGCGTACTCCAGTACCTAGCGTCCTCGGTGAACGTCCGACGAGTGCAGGAGGCAGCAGCATGACCGACGTCCCCACCCGCAAGCTGGGCGAACTGGCGGTCTCCGCGCAGGGACTCGGCTGCATGGGCATGAGCCACGGGTACGGCGCCGCGGACGACGCGCAGTCGGTCGCGACGCTGCACCACGCCCTCGACCTCGGGGTCACCCTCCTCGACACCGCCGACTTCTACGGCGCCGGGCACAACGAGGAACTGATCGGGAGGGCCATCGCCGGGCGGCGCGACGAGGTGGTGCTGGCGACCAAGTTCGGCTTCGCCAACCGCCTGGGCGAGCCCACCCTGATCCGCGGTGACGCCGCCTACGTGCGCCAGGCGTGCGAGGCCTCCCTGCGCCGGCTCGGGGTCGACCACATCGACCTCTACTACCAGCACCGGGTCGATCCGCGGGTGCCGATCGAGGAGACCGTCGGTGCCATGGCCGAGCTGGTGCGGGCCGGCAAGGTGCGGTACCTGGGACTGTCCGAGGCCGGCGCGGGGACCGTCCGGCGGGCGCACGCGGTCCACCCGATCTCCGCGCTGCAGAGCGAGTGGTCGCTGTGGACCCGGGACCTGGAGGCGGAGATCGTCCCGGTCTGCCGCGAACTCGGCATCGGCCTGGTCCCCTTCTCACCGCTCGGACGCGGGTTCCTGACCGGACGCTACAGCTCGGTCGACGGGCTGGCGGAGACCGACGTACGGCGCAGCCAGCCACGGTTCGCCGACGGCAACCTCGAACGGAACCTGGCGATCGTCGCGAAGCTGGAGGAACTGGCCGCCGCCAGGTCCGTCACCGCCGGCCAGCTCGCCCTGGCCTGGCTGCGGCACCGGGGCGACGACGTGGTGCCGATCCCCGGCACCCGGCGGCAGCGGTACCTGGAGGAGAACCTCGCGGCGCTGGACGTCGAGCTGTCCGCCGAGGACCTCGCCGCGATCGAGGCCGCGGCCCCGCCCGAGCACATCGCGGGCAGCCGCTACGACGCGACCAGCCTCACCTTCGTCAACCGCTGACCCGGGAAGGCGGGTGCTGCCGGATGGCGCCGTACGCGCCGGTGACCGCACCCGCCCGCTCATGCCCTGGCCGCGCCGAACCACCGGGACAGGTGGTCGAGCAGATCCCGCTGGTCCTCGCCGACCCAGGCCACGTGCCCATCCGGCCGCAGCAGGACCGCGGGCACCTCCAGTTCCTCGCTGACGTCGGCGACACGGTCGACCCGGTCCGCCCAGCCGGCCACCGAGAGCCGGCCGGTCTGGTCGAGCAGCAGGCCACGGCCGCCGTGCATCAGCTCATAGAGGCGGCCCCGCTTCAGCGGGACGTCCCGCAGACGCCGGCCGAGCAGGTCGTGCCCCTCCCCGAGGTCGTAGCGGACGTCGACCGCGGTGATGATCCCGGTGATGTACCGGTTCACCTCCTCGAAGTCCATCAGCCTGCCGAACAGTTCGCGCAGCGCGGTCGCACCCGGATCGGTTCCCAGCAGCGTCATCTGCGCGCGGGTGTTGTCGAGTACGGCGGCGCCCACCGGGTGCCGTTCGGCGTGGTAGCTGTCCAGCAGGCCCTCCGGCGCCCAGCCGGCCACCTCGGCGGCCAGCTTCCAACCGAGGTTGAACGCGTCCTGGATGCCGAGGTTGAGGCCCTGCCCCCCGGTCGGCGGGTGGATGTGCGCCGCGTCGCCGGCCAGCAGCACCCGGCCGACCCGGTAGCGCTCGGCCTGCCGGGTGGCGTCACCGAACCGGGACAGCCAACGCGGCGAGTGCGCCCCGAAGTCGGTGCCCGCGACCGCCCGCAGCCGCCCCTTGAACTCCTCCAACGTCGGCGCGGTCGTACGGTCCTCGGCCACCCCGTCGGCGGGGACGCCGATGCGGTACACCCCCATGTTCCCGTCCACGTCGGGAATGGCACCGAACCGAAGCTGGGTCCTGCGCACCTCCTCGACGACGGCGGCGATCGTCGCCGGGTCCTCGGTCACCTCCATGTCGCCCAGCAGAGTCTCGACCTTGGAGGGCTCACCGGGGAAGCCGACGCCGAGCAGCTTGCGCACCGTGCTGCGGCCGCCGTCGCAGCCGACGAGGTACCGCGAGCGCAGCAGCGTGCCGTCCGCCAGTTCGGCCGTCACCCCGTCCGCGTCCTGGACGAGCCCGACCACCTCGTGGCCGCGCCGGATCTCGGCACCGAGTTCCAGGGCACGCTCGTTCAGCAGCCGCTCGGTGGCCTGCTGCGAGATGGCGAGGCCGTACGGATGGGCCGTGTCCAGCCGCTCCGGCCACGGCTTCATGACGCCGCCGAAGAGCCCGCCGACCCGGAACTTCTCACCGGCCGCCAGGAACCGGTCGAGCAGGCCGCGTTGGTCCGTCATCTCCACGCTGCGCGCGTGCAGACCGCGTCCGCGGGACTGCTCGGTCGGCTCGGTCAGCTTCTCCAGCACGACCACGTGTACGTCGTGCAGCCGCAGTTCGCAGGCCAGCATCAAGCCGGTCGGTCCGCCGCCGACCACGAGCACGTCGATCATCAAGGCCCCCCATTTCCGCAGGTTCTGGTCGAGGCCGGAGATTCTGCATCACCACCGGGGCCTTGCCGCAAGGCCCCCCGTGCGCTATATGTTGAGAGTGGCAAGGAGTGGGTGACCTCCTTGCCTTCGTCATGTGTACCGGTTTCGCTCACCCGAACCGGCCCCGCGTACGCCTCAGCGGTGGAGGTGGACGGTGAAGTGCCGCTCGGTGGCGCCCGCCGGAACGGTGCGGACGAAACCCTGGGCGGTGCTGTAGGCGCCCGAGCCGCCGGTGATGCCGACGTCGACGGAGGACGGGGCCGGCAGGTGCAGCAGCGACTGCGCGGTGAACTGCCCCTCGGGAAGCGCGAAGGTGCCCAGGCACTGGAGGGCGGCCGGGCTGACCCGGGTGAAGGTGCAGGCCGAACTGTGGTCGCCCACCTTCACGCCGTCGCGGTAGAGGTCCTCGTGCACGATCCGCTGGTCGCCCACGCTGATGCCCGGTTCGCCCAGATCGACTTCCCCGGACGAGGTCTGCTTGCCGACCAGTTCGAAGGTCTTCGCGGGCGGCTTCGCGACCGCCGCGTCGGCCGACGCCGACGGTGCGAGCGCCGCACCTCCGGCGATGGCCACGGCTGCTCCGGCGGCTGCCAGCAGGTGGCGAGCCTTGCGTGTTGCGGTGATCTTCGGCATCTCTGCTCTCTTTTCGTTCATGGGTGTGCGTGGTGCGGTGGGAGGCGACCGGCCTGCCCGGCCTGCCGGGTCGGACCGCGACGGAGTCGATCCACGGGTCCGCGTAGTCGCGCCGGCCGCCCCGGCGGGGGCGCAGGAGCCGTCAGGCGGTGGCGGACGCGCGTCGCCGTTCCAGGCGGCCGCGCGGGACGAGCAGCGCCGCGGCGACGACGGCCCACAGGGCCAGCGTGACGACAGGCCGGGTCGCGTGCGCGCCGTGGAAGTAGCTGAGGTCGGCGATGGCGCGGACGGCGGCGCCGGGTGGCAGCAGCGCGGAGACGGCCCGGGCCGCGGTGGGCAGCAGGTCCGCCCCGATGGTGGCGCCGCTGGTGGCGTTGCCGACGGTGAGGAGCAGGAGGGTGGCGACCGGGAGCCCGACGGGGCCTAGGTAGGTGCCGAGCAGTTTGGTGGTGAAGGCGGCCGCCGCCGCTAGCAGGGCGAGGGTGGCGATCAACGGAACGACCGGTGCCGGAACCGCTCCCAGAACCGGCCCCGCGATGATCGCGGCCACGGTGCCGATGGCCGCGGAAGCGCCGGTCAGCAGCCAGAACCGGTGGCGCAGGTGCAGCAGGCCGGCCAGGCCGACGGCGTTCGAGCCGAGCACGAAACCGGCCAGGGTGACACCGAAGGCCACGTAGAAGCCGGCCAGCCCGCGGGCGTCGAAGTGGGCCAGCGGCCGGACGTCCTCGGTGGCGACGCGCATGCCCGCCCCCTGGGCGTAGGCGCCGACGAGGGACTTCACGGCGGCCGTGGTGGACGTGCCGTTGGCTCCCGCCACCTCCAGGCGCAGCTCGCCCGGACCGCCGGTGCTGAGCGCGGCGACGACGTCGTGGTGCTCCAGGGCCCGGTGGGCCGCGCCGGCGTCGGCGGCGGGGAGCACCTCGACGCTGTCGCCGAGTGCCCGGTGTATCTCGCCCGGCAGGTCGGCACCGGCGACGGCGAGGGGGACGTGGTGCGGCTGCGGGTCGCGCTGGAGACCCACGTAGCAGCTCACGAAGGCCGCCACGACGATCAAGGCGATGAGGGTCGGCTGCAGCCAGGCCTTCACCGGCGGGCGGCGGTGGACGGGGGTTTCCATGATGAGGCTCTCTGAGGGTCGGTCGGGGGGTGCGCGGGGGGGATGTGCGGGGCCGTGCGGGGTGCGACGTTTTTACGAGCATATGCTCCTATCTTGGCGGGGGCAAGGGCGGAGCTGCGGTCGGCCGTCGGCGGCACAGCGCCCTGCCGCGCCGAGCGGTGCTCCTATCATGGGCCGGAACCCACGGAGGAGATCATGACCAGCACCCCGCCGGACCTCGCCGAGCAGTGCAACAACCTGGCGCTGCGCAAGGCGGCCCGGTACCTCGGCGCGACGTACGACAAGGCGCTGGCCCCCGTCGGGCTTCGTGCGACGCAGTTCAGCATCCTGCAGAAGCTCGCTGCGCACGGGGAGACGACGATCACCGCCCTCGCCGACATGATCGCGATGGACCGTACGACGATGGCCTCGAACCTCAAGCCGCTGGCCCGCGAAGGCCTCGTGACCGTCGAGACGTCGCCGAACGACCGCCGGGCGCGCATCGCCGCGATCACGCCGGACGGCCGTACCCGGATGCGGGAGGCGGTCCCCCTGTGGAAGGACGTCCAGGCTCGCTTCGAGGAGGCCTTCGGCGCCGAGGACGCCGATCGCCTGCGCATGTCCCTCGCGGCCGTACTCGGCACCGGCTTCACGCCATGGGCCGAGTAGGACCACCGGCACGTCCGCGAACGGCTGCCTATTTCGTCGTGCCCCACAGCTGACCGGCCGGCACGTGGGACGGGTTGCCCATGAGCCTGGCGACCCGGATCTGCCCGGGCACCGTGGACCGGTGAGCGCGGTCCCCGGAGTGACCATGGCGGGGGGAGGCGTGGGTGAAGGTCATCGCGTAGGGGTGCGTGAAGTCCGTGGTCGAGCCATTGACCAGCGGGAAGTGCTTCTGGGCGGCGGTCGCGGGTGAATCCGCGGTGTCGATGATCCAGACGGTCCTGCCGGAGGTCCCGCATTTCTGCAGGGTGAGGCCCTCGTTCTGGTACGCGGTGGTGGCCAGGCCCGCACACAGGCCGGTGCCCTCGCCGTGCGGCGCGTACTCCACCTCCACCGCACGCAGGTTGCCGTAATGCCGGTTCACCTCGGCGGACACGAGGCCGTCCTTGTAGAAGTCGGACACCGGGCCCGCTCGGTGACCGACGATGTCCCCGGCCGGATCAGTGGTGCTGACGGGGCGCATCACGGTGGCCTGGCCGACCGCCGCCACTCCTCGATGCACGGTTTCCACCAGATCGGGGTGCGCGGCCGTGCCGAACTCGGCGCTGTAGATCTGTATGCAACGGTCGCCGCACTCCGCGGTGGCCGCGTCGGCGGCGACCGTTCCCGCGGTTCCGAGGCCACCGACCGCGGTCAGTATCGCCACGGCCGCGAACAGTTTGCTCCTGACAGGCACGAATGATTCCTTCGGGGAAAGGCAGCGCGTACTGGGCACTGCTCGGTTGGGCAGGGGTGAGCCGGCGCGGACGGTCCTCCGCCTGTGTGGGCGGAGGGCAGACGGCCCGGCGCTCTTCGGCTCAGTGCGGGTGCGGGTGCGGATGGGAGTGGTCGTCGGAGTGGTCGTGGCCGGGCGGGCGCTGGGCCAGGGTTTCGGCGCGCGCGGCGACCTCGTCCGTCGTCACGGCGCACAGGCCGACGAGCACGTCCTCCAGGGCGGCGAGCCAGAGCCGGTAGTACTGGTAGGGCTCCCCCGGCGCCGCCGTGGACTCCCAGGCCGCGATCCGGGCGGCCAGCGCGGCCTGGAACTCGGGCCAGGTGAACGCGCCCGCCTCGTACAGGCTGACGGCCATGCCGAAGGCGCGGCTCTCCCACGGCTCGGCGAACACCAACTCGCCGTTGGAGCGTGGCGGTGCGGCAGGTCCTTCGATGTCCAGGGGCGCGCTCATGGTGCCGCCACCTTCGCCACGCCGACCATCGCGTCCCTCGTCACGAGAGGCACCAGCTCCTCCTCGGACAGGTGCTCGGTACCGGCCGGACGTTCGGGGAGCACGAGCCAGCGCACCTCGGCGGTGGAGTCGTGGACGGTGATCCGGACGTCGTCGTCGAGGTCCAGTCCCATCTCGGACAGCACGGCGCGCGGCTCCTTGACCACGCGCGAACGGTAGGCGGGGTCCTTGTACCAGCTCGGCGGCAGGCCGAGCACCGGCCACGGGTAGCACGAGCACAGCGTGCACACCACCACGTTGTGGGTGGTCGCCGTGTTCTCCACCACGACGATGTGTTCGCCCTGCGCCCCGGAGAAGCCCAGCTCCTTGATGGCCGCCGTGCCGTCTTCGAGCAGCCGGCGGCGGTACTCCGGGTCGGTCCACGCCTTCGCGACGACCTTGGCGCCGTTGAGCGGGCCCACGTTGGTCTCGTAGGTGGTGATGATCCCGTCCATCGTCTTCGGGTCGATCAGCCCCCGCTCGGTGAGCAGTTGCTCCAGTGCCTCCGTGCGCAGGGAGGGGGGAAGACGGTCGCCCGTTCCGCTGGTGGTGGTCATGAGGTCTTCTCCAGATAGCTCTCGTACATCTCGACGGTGAGGGCGAAGGGTGCGGCGTCGGCGCCCCACAGCTCGCGCGAGTCGAACCGCACGGAGTAGACGTGCTGCGGGTTCTCCCCCAGGAAGTGCGCGTTGGTGTCCGGCAGGACGGAGGCGGGCTGGACACGCTCGACGACACCGGTGTGTCCGCGCACGTAGGCCGGCAGCCGGGTGTGGCCGGGCACCGGCACGTCCTTGGTCCGCACGCGCTCTCCGGTGGTGAAGGCCGGGGCGGTGTCCACGGAGCGCAGCGAGCCGGCGCCGACCGGCGCCGCGGTGGGCGCGTAGTCGGGCCGCGGGGCCGGGACGGGCGGCTCTTCGACGTGCTCGCCCCGCAGATTGCGGGCGCGGGCGTCGATCGCGCCCGGTGCCAGGGTGGCGCTTTCGGTGAGCATCAGCTCCGCGCCGTTGAGCCAGCGCCCGAAGTAGCCGTCGTCCAGGTAGGCGGCCCGGTCCAGGCGCTCCATGGCATGCCGGAAGGCGTCCGGGTTGTAGCCGCCGCACGCGATGCGGCTGGAAAGGAGCGCCAGTGCGAACGCCCGGCCCTGCCAGCGTTGCTCGAAGACCGGTTCGTCGGCCCTCGGCGGGCGAAGGGAGCCCCAGCCCGGGGTGCCCCCCATATCGGCGATGCCATCCATGGGTGACCTTTCGTAAATATGGCTGATAAGTAACATTTTCGATCAGGCTCGGGCGGGCGGCTCGATCTGCGAGGTGCGGGTTCGTACGAATCCGCCGCGCGGTGCCGTCCGTGGGGGGCGGCGGGCGCTCCACTCGCCCAGCAGGCCGTATGTCGCGCCCAGTGCCGCCCAGAGCAACAGTGCGGTGGCGACCGACCAGAGCCTGAAGTCCCACAGCGGCCCGGCCGGGACGTCGAGGGCATCGGGATTGTCCGGCAGGGTGAACAGGGCCGCCGTCGCCGCGCCGAGGACTCCCGCGACGCAGAGCTGCCGGGCCGGTGCGCCGTGGCCGCGGCGGGTCAGGTGGTCGTGCAGGGCCCAGGCCAGGGCCACACCGATCAGGCTGATGGCGATCGCCCCGAGCCAGGCCTGGGTGCGCAGGCCGACCGTGCCGGGGTCGCCGACACCGGGCGGGTTCGACGGGTAGCGCACGAACGGCAACAGCCACACGCCGGTGAATCCGGCCGCGGCCAGCCGCAGTGCCCGCCGCCAGGCCTCGGTGCCGGGGGCGCGCCGGTGCAGCAGCAGGTGGACGACCGCGAAGAGCAGGCCCAGGGCGAGGCCGGTGACGGTGGTCGCCACCAACAGGCCGAGATGCTGGGTGGCCCGGGAGAAGACCTCCGCGTGATGACCGGCGTGGTGCGAAGGCTCGGTGACCTCATGGGCCGACTCCCGGCGCACGGCGCGGTCCATCAGCGGCTCGACGAGGAGCCAGGAGAATCCTCCGCTGAGCAGACCGGCCACGGTTCCCGCTGCCGCGCCACGGCCCAGCGGTCTCATGACGGAACTCATGGTGCGGTACCTCGTCAGTGGCAGGGGGCGCCGAGCAGGTGCCGGCCGTCGTGGGCGAACTCGTGCAGGTAGTTCGCGCTCGTGGCGAGCTTTCCCAGGACGGGGGACAGCAGTTGTCCCTGGTCCAGGAAGACGGCGTACAGCGCCAGCAGGGCGAGGACGACGGCGGTGCCGGCGACGGCGGCGTCACGGAGCGGACGAGCCGCCAGCGCGGCAGAGCCGCCGGACGCGGACAGGGGCGGATGCGACATGAGTGCCTCCTTCGTGGGGGGCCTTGGGGGCGGTGGTCGGGGGAGGGCGGGCCGGCCCGGGACGTCACGACGGGCTCTGGCCTCGGCCTCGCGGCCACACTACGAGCATATGCTCCTAAATGGAAGAGCTGCTCCACCACTACCGAGACGCCCGGGACGACAAGGCGTTCGCGGGCCGTCGCCGTCGCCGTACGGTGTGACGATCTACGACGGCCGGCGGGGACCGCTCCCTGCCGCTCGCGTCACCGTGACGGCTCGGCGGGCCGCAGCAGGACGTCGCACAGCACCCCCGGTGAATCGGACGGGACGCACAGGCGCAGATGGCCGGCGGCACGGACGACCGTCAGGCCCGGGTCCGGGGCCGGGTCCGGCGGGGGATGGTCCGGCCGGTCCGGGGCCGGGTCCGGCGGGGGATGGTCCGGCCGGAGGGTCACCGACCTGCCACGGGCGTCGAGCGACCACCGCCCCGTATCCGTGAGCCCCGTGCCCGACGACGTGCCGACCGGAAGGCCGGTCGCCGAGAAACGGCCGTCGGCGGCGAACTCCACCTGCCCGCCCCCGTCGCCCTCCGCCCTCCAGGTGCCGAGGAGCGCGGACCGGGACGGGACGTCGGCGAACCAGGGCTGGGTGTTGTGCGCGGCGACCGCACGCCAGGCCGCCGCGCCGGCCACCACGGCGGCCACACCCGCGAACACCGCGCGACGCCGCCACCGCGCCGGTCGCCGTTCCCCCTCACGCACCGCGCCGCCGCCCGTACCGCACCACTCGCCCACCGATCCCCGTCACGGTGATCATCGAACCGGCCGGAAGGCGGCGAGCGCAAGCCGTCACGCCTCCGGGGCCGACGGCGGTGCAGTGGTCCCCCGTCGGGCGTGCGTTCGTACGCCCCCGGGTCCCGGAAAAGCTACCCCCGTCGTGGTAACAGCTGTTACCGTCAGGGGATGGCCAAGACACAGCTCGGCGCGCGCGTCGACGAGGAGATCGCGGAACTGGCCCGGGCCCGGGCCAGGGACCGGGGCCTGAGCGTCGGCGACTACATCGCCGCCCTGGTCCGGGACGACACCGGCGGACTGCGGCAGCGCGGCATGGACGCCGCCCGGCGCTTCCTCGACGAGCACCAGGCCGTCTTCGACGCGGCCGAGGACGCCGACCGGGGCACCCCGGGCGTGCACGCCGCGTGATGGAGCTGTACATCGACGTCCCCTGGATCCTCGACGTCGCGGAACTGGCCGGCGCGCGGGACCCGGCCCCCGAGGACTACGGCGTGCCGGTGTCCGCCGTCGCCTGCCACCGTGCCGAGCTGCTGGAACAACCCGTCTACGACGGCCCCTTCGCACGGGCCGCAGCCCTGGTGCACATCCTGGGCCGCTGCCGCTGGCTGGAGCGCTCCAACATGGCCGTCGCCGCGGCGACGGGCGTGATGTACCTGGAAGCCTCCGGCATCCCGGTCAAGCCCACCCACGACGACGCCGTGGCCCTGCGCGACCTGCTGCGGGACCCCCTGTGCACCGCGGCGGGGATCGCCGCCCTGCTGCGCACCTGGCCCCGGGCGACCTGACCGCCACCCCCGCCCGTCGCGCTCGGGACCATGTCGCCCGGGTGATGGCGGCGAGGTCTTCGCCGCAGCCAAGGTGGCCACCAGCCTCGGTGCCGCGTTGCTTGGCACGTCGGACGCGAGGGGGGAGGAGCAGGCGATGCGGACCGGCTCCTCGTCATCGCCGGCGCCGTCACCGGGCTCTCGCCGCTGACCAGGGTGACGGGGGCACCGGCCACCGTCGCGCCGGCTGCCGTGGAGCGGAGGGGTCAGCAGAGGTCGAGCGCCGCTCGCAGGTTGTGCTCGGCGATGCCCGCCATCGTCGCCCGGTCGGGAAAGTCCCCGTCGAGCAGCCGCAGCGGCCCCGCCGTCAGCGAGAGCCGCTGCGCCAGCAGGTAGAGCGCGAGCCGGTCCCCGTCCAGGCCGGCCACCGCCAGCGGCCCGTACGCGTCGCCCAGGCGGATCCGCAGGAAGACGTGCTCCCATTCGACGTCGAAGTACATCGTGCCCTCGATGTCGATCACCACGGGGTGGCCGTCCGCGTCGACCAGCACGTGGTCGGGTCCCAGCTCGCCGTGCACGACCGCGTACCGCTCGCGGGGCCGCACCGCGCCCGCCAGGTCCCGCAGCCGCTCCTCCAGCCGGACGCGGGCCGCGTCGATCCGCGGATCACGCGAGGCGGCCTCCGCGAGGTCCCGCAGCGCGCGGGCGAGGACGACCCCCTCGCACGACGTCCCGCGAGACGTCCCCCCGCCGTCGACCACGGCCACTTTGCCGTAACCGGGCGCCCGGTGACGCCGCATCGCCTCCAGCGCCTCCCCGAGCCGGTCCAGGACCGGGGCGGCGGCGCGGGGGTCGCGCGCCATGAGGTGCTGGAGGTTCTCCTCCCGGACGTCCTCCACGACCGCGAGATCGGACGGGCCGTGCACGCCGGCCCGCTCGGTCAGACGGATCGCCGGGACACGGACGCCGAGCGCGTCCAGCCGCGCGTGCGCGGCCTCGAACAGGTCCAGCCCGAGACCGGGCGAGAACGGGTCGGTGAGGTCGTCGTCGCCCGGGGCCGCCGGCCAGTAGTTCTCGCCGTCGTCCCACACATACGCGACCGCCGTCGACGCGTCGTCCATCACCAGCCGGTACACGCCCTTCTTGCTGCCGCCCGCGAGCCGCTCGACCGCCTCCAGCCGTCGCCCACCGCCCAGCGCGGCCCGCGCCGCACCTGCCAACCGCTCGTGCGTCACTGCCCTGGGTCCCACGTCCCCGCCCGTCCCTCCGTCACGTCAACTCGCGCACTGTACGGGAGCGTTGGGAGCGTGGCGACTCGGAGAGGAGGACGCGTGCCCTCTCGCATAAAATGGACCGGCAAGTCCAGAGAGTGGGGTGGAGGAGGGCACGTGAGCACGAGTGGAGGGACCGCGCAGCGGCTGACCCCCAAGGGCATGGCCACCCGGCGCCGCATCGTGGAGGGCGCGGCCGAGGAGATCCGCGAGCGGGGCGTCGCCGGGACGACGCTCGACGACATCCGGGCCCGCACCGCGACCAGCAAGAGCCAGATCTTCCACTACTTCCCCGACGGGAGGGAGGAACTGCTGCTGGCGGTGGCCGCCCGCGAGGCCGAACGCGTCCTGGAGGACCAGGAACCGCACCTCAGCGACCTGACCACGTGGTCGGCCTGGCAGGACTGGCGTGACGCGGTCGTACGGCGGTACGAACAGCAGGGCGTCAACTGCCCGCTCGGCACGCTGATCCTCGAACTGGGCCACACCACTCCGGCCGCACAGGCACTCACGGCCCAGTTGGTCAGGCAGTGGCAGGCGGCGCTGCGCACCGGCATCCAGCGCATGCAGGACAGCGGCGAGGTCGACCGCGGGCTGGACGCCGACCGGCTGGCCGCCGCACTCGTGGCCGCGGTGCAGGGCGGCGTGACCATCCTCATGGCGACCGGCGCCATCGGACACCTGGAGGCGGCGCTCGACACGACGTTGACCCTGCTGCGCACCCCCGCGCTTCCGCCGGTCCACCCCGGGACCTGACACGTGCGCGTCCCGTACGGCACCACCTCCGGTCAGGGCTCCGGCCCGGCGGCCGGCTGACGGCGCCGGTGGACCACCCCGTCGTGGCCCACACCTCCCGGGATCCCCGGCCCGACCAATCGGCCGACGGCCATGAAGACACCGGAGACGACCCGGGAGGTGACGTGTCCTTGGTCCACAGCAGGTACAGGTACGGCGGCAGGTACAGCGTCGCCCCGAACATCACGAAGCCGGTGAGCAGACCGGCGTCGGGGGCGTACTGGATCGTGTCTCGGCTCGACATGTCCCAATCGTTCCGGGGGCGGGCCGGGATTCAGGGCGGTGGGCCTGGACGAGCGTGCAGGCCAGAGGTGTGTCGTCGTCAGGGGCCGCGAGGATGTCGATCCGGTCCACGAGGAGGCCGTGGTCGACGAGGAGGTCTTCCCAGAGGGTGGGGGTGAGTACCCACATCTGCACGGTCAGGGAGCCGCCTCCTGCGAGGAGGAGCCTCTCGGGCCGTGCGGTGACGGAGGTGGACGGGCCGTCGCCGGCGGAAGTGGTGTGCAGGGCGGAGAAGACGAGCCGGCCACCTGGTGTCAGCGCGCTCGCCAGGGCGGGCAGGAGGCGGTGCGGGTCGATGTACGGGACGCCGTGGACGGAGTAGACGACGTCGTACGGCTCCGCCCCCTTCAGGTACTCCGCCGCGTCAGCGTGGATCAGTCGGAGGCCCGCCTGACCGCCGTAGCGGGCGACCGCGCGCTCGTGCTGGGCGCGGGCGCTCTCGACGGCATCGACGCGGGCGCCGTTGCGTGCGAGGTGCGCGGGGTACTTGCCGATCCCCGAGCCGAGGTCCAGGACGCGGCGGCCGGTGAGTTCGCCGAGGACTTCTTCGCCCGGGCCGGCGGTGGGCCAGTACCCCCAGGCCAGCCGGTCGACCTCGGGGATCTCGGTGCCGCGGGTCTGATGATGGGTGCCGTAGGCGTCCCAGGCGAGGAGTGTTCGGCGTTCGATGTCCAGCACGGTGGCTCCCATGGCGAGTTCGTCGGCGGTCAGGGTTCAGGGGTGCGGCTCGTCGGCGCGGGGGCGTCGCGCGTCTGCTGATTCTCTGTGCGGGCCGGTGTCAGCGTGGTCTCCCTGAAGGTCGTGCGGTCGGCTCGTCAGGGTCAACGACCGGGCCCGGATTTCGAACACATGTGTTTCGGTCGGGCTCCGGTCCCCGGGATTGCGCGCGTGCCGGAGTGTGCGGGATGCACCGACCCTTGTCGCCCAAGGACCGGGCCCGTACCGGCTCGTGGCCGAAACGCCGAGCGTGCCGCCGGCCCAGTCACGGAAGATGCGGCAACTACAGGGCCCGGGCCACGAGTAGGGCCACGTCGTCGTGGTCGTCGGGGTGTCGCAGGCCGTAGAGCAGGAGGTCGCAGGTTTCCTCCAGGGGGCGTTCGGGTGCGTCGAGGAAGCCGAGCAGGGTGTTCAACCGGTCGTCGATCGAGTGCTGCCGGGTCTCGACGAGGCCGTCGGTGTAGAGCACGAGCAGGTCCCCGGGCCCCAGTTCGGCCGTGGCGGTCTCGAACCGGATGCCGCCGACACCGAGCGGGGCACCGGAGGGCAGGTCGAGCAGCGCCGGGGGCTCGCCGGCGCGGGCCAGCGCGGGCGGCATGTGTCCCGCGTTGGCCATGCGGCACTGTCTGGTGTGCGGGTCGAACACGGCGTAGAGACACGTCACGATGTAGTGCTCCAGATCGCAGGTGATCTTGTCCAGGTGCTGGAGCACCTCGCCGGGGTCCAGGTCCAGGTCCGCGTAGGCGCAGGTGGCGGTGCGCAGCCGGCCCATCGTGGCGGCGGCGTCGATGCCGTTGCCCATGACGTCCCCGACGACCAGCGCGGTCTTGTCGCCGGTGAGGGGGATGACGTCGTACCAGTCGCCGCCCACCTCGCTGGTGGCCTGCGCCGGCTGGTAGCGGGAGGCCAGCTCCAGGCCGGTGTGGTGCGGCGGATGGTCGGGGAGCAGGCTGCGCTGGAGGGTCAGGGCGGTGTTGCGCACGCTCTGGAACCAGCGGGCGTTGTCGATGGCGATGGCGGCGCGGCTCGCCAGTTCGCCGGCCAGGACGACGTCGTCCTCGTCGAACGGGGCCGGATTGCGGGTGCGCTTCAGGTCGAGGGCGCCCAGCACCTCGCCGTGGGCGATCAGCGGCACGGCCAGGTACGAGTGGACACCGGAGCGCGCCAGCAGCGCGGCGGCCTCGGCGTCCCGGGCGATCCGCCGCAGATCGCGTTCGCGGACGTGCCGCACCAGGACGGGCCTGCCGGTGTGCACGCACAGCGTGACCAGGCGGTCCCCGTCGTAGGAGGCGAGGTCACCGGGGGCGTCGGCCGCGCGCAGCGCCACGGTGGGGTGGGCCGCCTTCAGGGCGAGGGCGCGGAACAGCTCCGGGCCGCCAGCCGGTTCGCGCACGCGGCGGCAGGCCAGAGCGGCGTCGAGTACGTCCACGGCGACCACGTCGGCGAGTTCGCTGCTGGCGATCTCGGCCAGCTCGGCGGCGGTCTGCTCCACCTCCAGGCTCGTGCCCACGCGGGTGGAGGCGTGGGCGATCAGGGCCAGCCGGCGCCGGGCCCGGTCCGCCTCGGCCGCCGCGCGGTGCCGTTCGGTGACGTCGACGACCGACGTGGCCGCGCCGAGCACCCGCCCGCCGGGGTCCTCCAGGCGGTAGAAGGACAAGGACCAGGCGTGCTCGTGCTCGGGGTCGGAGCGCGGCCGGCCCACGTGGTACTGGTCGAGCAGCGGGGTGCCGGTGGTCAGCACCTGACGCAGCGCGGACTCGACGGTGTCGACGTCGGGGAAGGGCAGGGTCTCCCGCAGCCGGCGGCCGAGGTGGTCCTCGGCGGGGATGCCGTCGATCCGCTCCAGCGCCGGGTTGACCAGCAGGTACCGCAGGTCGGGGTCCAGGAGGGCGAGACCGATCGGGGACTGGTTGATCAGCCGCTCGCACAGCGCGAGATCGGTCTCCACGCGCTGGAGCAGGCTGTGGTCGGCGGCGAGGCCGAGGGCGTAGACGTCCCCGAGGTCGTCGAGCAGCCGCATGTTGCGGAACTCCATCACGCGCATGCTGCCGTCCTTGTGCCGGACGGGGAACGCGCCGGCCCAGCTCCGGCCCGTCTCCATGACCTCCGCGAACAGCTTGACGACCGCTTGCAGGTGCTCGGGGTGGACGATCAGGCGGGCCGCCGGTCTGCCGAGTGCCTCGTCCGCGGAGTAGCCGAACAGGTCCTCGGCCTGCGGGGTCCAGAACACGATGCGCCCGTCGGTGTCGAGGACCAGCGCGGCCACGCTGAGCACGTCCAGCAGGCTGGTCCGCCGGGGCGGATCGGCGTCGTACGGATCGTCGTCGGGCGGGAAGGATTGGGCTGTCATCCCTGAGCCTCCTGTACCGGCCGGCGGCGCCCGGCCCAGGCCCCGGTCCCCGGCAGTCCCGGTTCCTTCCATGCTCCCTCCGGTCCCGTGCGGCGGCGACACAGCCCTGTGGAGCCCCGGCCACCGTTCGGGGCCCGCCCCGCTCCCGGAGCCGTGCGCATCGGCCGGACAAGCAGGACCATAGTCATGTAAAAGGACGGAACCCATGGATCCTGTGCGAAACGGCTCCGATCCGCCCACGCCCGGCGGCGCGCGCGACCTCTTCGACGCGTCCACCGACGCGGCCGTCGTGCTCTCCGGCCGCGGCATCGTGCTCGGCTGGACCCGGGGCGCAGAGGACCTGCTCGGCTACTCGGCGGCGGAGGCCGTCGGCCGGTCCGCCGCGCGCCTGGCGGCCCTGCCGGCGGACCCGGTGCGCATCGTCGGCATCGCCGAACGGTGCCGGGCCGGCATGGGATGGAGCGGCCTCATCCCCGTACGGCGCCGCGACGGCCGCCGGATCGAGGTCGACCTCCGGGTGTCCGCCGTCTTCCGCATCCGCGGCGACGAGTGCTTCCTGCTCTCGGCGCGCGAGCGGCGCCAGCGGTGGAGCGTGGGCGAGTCGGTCCTCGACGGGTTCTTGACCCGCTCGCCGGTCGGCATGGCGGTCGTGGACCGGCAACTGCGTTACGTGTGGCTGAACGACACCCTGGAACGCCTGGGCGGCGTGCCCCGGGAACAGCGGCTGGGGCGCCGGCTGAGCGAGCTGCTGCCCGGGCTGCAGACGGACACCCTCGAAGGGCTGATGCGGAAGGTCCTGGAGACCGGGGTCCCGGTCACCGACTACGAGTACGTGGGATGGAGCTGGTCCGACCCCCACCGCCAGCACGCCTACTCCACCTCCTTCTTCCCCCTGGTGGACGCGGACGAGTCGGTCACCGGCGTCTGTTACATGGTCCTGGACGTCACCGAGCGGTGGAACGCCCGCCAGTTGCTGTCGCTGGTCAACGAGGCCGGCACCAGCATCGGCAGGACGCTGGACGTGCTGCGCACGGCCCAGGAGCTGGCCGACTTCGCGGTGCCCCGCCTCGCGGACTTCGTCGTCGTCGACCTCCTGGAGCCCGTCCTCAGCACGGCGGGACACGGGGCGTGGCTGCCCGACGCGGGACCGGCGTCGGCGCGGCCGGTGATGCGCCGCGCCGCGATGAGCTCGGTGCGGGAGGGCTGCCCGGAGGCGGTGGCACGGATCGGGGACCGGGTGGACTTCCTCCCTCCGCCGCGCGACCCGGGCATGCTCATCAGGGGCGAGCCCACGCTCGTCCCGGTGCTCGACCCGGCCGACGAACTGTGGATCGCGGAACAGCCGGACCGGGTCGGCAGCATCCGGCGGTTCGGACTGCACTCCCTCATCTCCGTGCCGATGCGGGCCCGGAACACGGTCCTCGGCCTCACCACCTTCGTACGCTCGGTCAACCCCGTCTCGTTCCAGCCCGACGACGTCCTGGTGGCCCAGGAACTGGTGGCGCGGGCCGCGCTGTGCGTCGACAACGCCCGCCGCTACACCCGGGAGCACACGGCGGCCGTCACGCTCCAGCGCAGTCTGCTGCCCCACGCCCTGAGCGGCGGCACCGCGCTGGACGCGGCCTCGCTCTATCTGCCCGCCGACCCGGCGGGCGGGGTCGGCGGCGACTGGTTCGACGTGATCCCGCTGTCCGGTGCCCGCGTGGGCCTCGTGGTCGGAGACGTGGTCGGCCACGGCATCACCGCGGCGGCGGCCATGGGCCGGCTGCGCACCGCCGTACAGACCCTCGCCGACATGGAGATGCCGCCCGACGACCTGCTGGCCCATCTCGACGATCTCGTGCTCCGGCTCAGCGAGGAGAAGACCACCGACGAGGCCGACGACAGCGCGAGCGCGTTCCTCGGGGCGACCTGCCTGTACGCCGTCTACGACCCCGTCACGCGGCGGTGCGCGATGGCCCGGGCCGGCCATCCGCCGCCCGTCCTCGTCACACCGGACGGACACGTCGACTTCCCCACCCCGCCCGCCGGTCCGCCGCTCGGGCTGGGCGGGATCGGATTCGAGACCGGCGAGATCGAACTGCCCCCGGACAGCCTCTTCGGCCTCTACACCGACGGCCTCATCGAGGCGGCCGACCGCGACATGGAGCTCGGCATGACCCGGCTCGGCGAGGCCCTGGCCCGGCCCGGCACCGACCTGGAGACCCTGTGCCGGACCACCGTCCAGCGCCTCGTCCCGGGCCCCCAGTCCGACGACATCGCCCTGCTCCTGGCCCGCACGCACGCGGTACGGCCCGACCACGTCGCCTCGTGGGACGTCGCGCCCGACCCGGCCGCCGTGGCCGACGTCCGGGCCCGCGCCGCCCGCCAGGCGGAGGCGTGGGGCTTCGGGGACCTGGCCATGACGACGGAACTGATCGTCAGCGAACTGGTCACCAACGCGATCCGCTACGCCACCTCACCCATCCGTCTGCGTCTGCTCCGTGACGCCCGCCTGACCTGCGAGGTCGCCGACGGCAGCAGCACGGCCCCACGGCTGCGGCACGCCCGCAGCACGGACGAGGGCGGCCGGGGGCTGTTCCTGGTGGCCCAGCTGGCCCACCGCTGGGGAGCCCGGTACACACCCGAGGGGAAGGTCATCTGGGCGGAACAGGAAATTCCGTGAGTGCGGCCGCGGCGCACGGCCCGGCCGCGCCGGTCGTGCACCGTCGGCAGCCGCCGGAGGTTACGACACGCGGCCGGAGCGCACCGGCAGGCGGGCGGTGAGCGCCTGGCCCAGCGCGAGCGTGCTGAGGCCGAACATGAGGACGCCCAGGGGGACATGGAGCGACGGGACGTGCGCGATGCCCAGGACGACCTGCGCCGAGGCGAGGACGAGGAAGCCGGAGGCGTGCAGGACGGGCCGGGGCGATCCGCCGCCCGGCCGCCACGCCAGGACCGCGGCGAGCACGTACAGCATCGACGCCCCGTACATCACGCGGGCACCGGCGCTGTGCAGCGTCTCGCCGTAGGAGGAGGACAGCAGCAGCCCGGCGGTGGCCGCCTGGAAGAACAGGGCCAGGGTCTGCAGGGCGATCGAGGCCTTCAGGAGGGCGGGGCCGCGGAGCGCTTGGCTGCCGCGGTGTTCCGCCGTCGTCCGTGCGGTCATGGTGGGTCCCCCTCGTGTGCGTGCTGTGCGGACAGGCGGTGTCCCGGTGGTGGGCCCGGCGCGCTCAGCGCAGGGTGAGCGTCGTCTCGGACGCGATGCGGGTGAGCTTCTCCGGGTTGCGGACGTAGTAGAGGCCGGTGATGCGGGCGTCCTCGACGCGGACGGCCATGACGCCGTCGAGCTCGCCGTCGAGGCGTACGACGAGTGCGGGGCCGCCGTTGACCACGGTGGGTTCGCAGGTGACCGTGCCCCTGTTCCCGTGGGAGCCGCCGAAGTAGAAGCGGAACACGTTCTCGGCGCCGACGATCGGCCGTAGCGCGGCCCGCTTGAGGCCGCCGCCGTCGCTCACGAGGACGATCTGCGGGGCGAGCACGTCGAGGAGGTCCTGCGGGTTCCCGGTTTCCAGCGCGCGCCGGAACGACTCCAGGGCCGCCCGGGTGGCGCCCGGCGACACCACCGTACGAGGGCGGCCCGACTCGACGTGCCGGCGGGCGCGGTGGGCGATCTGCTGGACGGCGCCGGTGCTCTTGCCGAGGGCCTCGGCGATCTCGGAGTAGCCGACGTCGAACACCTCGCGCAGGACGAACACCGCCCGCTCGGTGGGCGAGAGCCGGTCGAGGACGAGCATCATCGCCATCGACACGCTCTCGGCCAGCTCGACGTCCTCGGCCACGTCCGGCGCGGTGAGCACCGGCTCGGGCAGCCACTGGCCGACGTACGCCTCCCTGCGGCGCTTCAGCGCGCGCAGCCGGTTGAGCGCCTGCCGGGTCGTGATCCGGACCAGGTAGGCGCGCCGGTCGCTCACCCGCGCCAGGTCGACCTCGACCCAGCGCAGCCAGGTCTCCTGGAGGACGTCCTCTGCGTCGGCGGCCGAGCCGAGCATCTCGTAGGCGACCGTGAACAACAGGTTCCGGTACTCGACGAACGTCTCGGTCGCCGGATCGTCGGCATGATCACCCATGTCTCGCCTCTCTTCTCGCCGGCCTCGTACTCAAGACACCGGAGAAGCGCAGGCGTTGACAGTTTGTGAGGCAGATCACATGTCGACGTCAGGGCAGGATGGAGTCCACGTAGCCGCCGTCGACCCGGAGGGCGCCTCCCGTGGTGGCGGAGGCGTGGGGCGAGCTGAGGTAGACGACCATGTTGGCGATCTCCTCGGGCTCGATGAGCCGCTGGATCAGGGACTGGGGCCGGTACTTGACCATGAACTCGCGCTGCGCCTCGTCCCAGCTCGGCTCGTCCCCGACGAGTTCCCGGACGAACTCCTCGACACCGCCGGTGTGCGTCGGCCCGGCGATCACGGAGTTGACGGTGACACCGCTGCCGGCGGCTTCCTTGGCGAAACCGCGGCTGACCGCCAGCAGGGACGTCTTCGTCATGCCGTAGTGGATCATCTCCGCCGGGATCACCACGGCGGAGTCGCTCGCGATGTTCACGACGCGGCCCCAGCCCCGTTCCCGCATGCCGGGCAGGCAGGCGCGGATCAACCGGACCGCGGAGAGGACGTTGACCTCGAAGTAGCGGACCCACTCGGCGTCCTCGATCTCCAGCGGCGGGGCGGCGCCGAAGATCCCGAGGTTGTTGACGAGGATGTCGACCTCGGGCACGGCGTCGAGCACGGCACGGGCGCCCTCCGCGGTCGCCAGGTCGCCGGCCGCGCCCATGACGTCCGCCCCGTCGGCCTCGGCGCGGACCTCCTGCACGGCTTTGTCGACGGTCTCACTGCGACGGCCGTTGACGACCACCCGCGCGCCGGCGCGGGCGAGGCCGACGGCGATGGCCTGGCCGATGCCCTGGGTGGAGCCGGTGACCAACGCGGTCCGGCCGGTCAGATCGATGTGCACGGGAAACCTCCTCGGTTGGGGGCGGGGCGGTACGGCGCTCAGTTGAACGTGTCGGGGTCAGGACCGGTCCGCAGGCCCCGGTCCGAAGCGGCCAGGCTCCGCAGGTCCTCGTCGGTCAGCTCGAAGCCGAAGACGTCCAGGTTCTGCCGGATGCGCTCGGGCGTCACCGACTTGGGGATCACGATGTTGCCGATCTGGAGGTGCCAGCGCAGTACGACCTGCGCGGGGCTCACCCCGTACTTCCCGGCGAGGTCCGCCACCGCCGGGTCGTCGAGGACCGCGCCCTGCGCGAGCGGGCTCCACGCCTCCGTGGCGATGCCGTGCCGCTCGTGGAAGGCGCGCAGTTCCTCCTGCTGGAGGCCGGGATGCAGCTCGACCTGGTTGACCACGGGCGCGACGCCGGTGTTCTCCAGCAGCCGCTCCAGGTGGGACACCTGGAAGTTGGAGACGCCGATGGCGCGGGTGCGGCCCTCCCCGAGGATCTTCTCGAAGGCCCGCCAGGTGTCGAGGTACAGGTCGCGGGCCGGAGCGGGCCAGTGGACGAGGTAGAGGTCGACGTAGTCGAGGCCGAGCTTGTCGAGGGAGGCGTCGAAGGCCGCGAGGGTCGCGTCGTAGCCCTGGTCCTCGTTCCACAGCTTGGTGGTGACGAACAGTTCCTCGCGCGCGATGCCGGACTCCGCGATGGCCCGGCCGACGCCACGCTCATTGCCGTAGATCGCGGCCGTGTCGATGCTGCGGTACCCGGCCTGGAGCGCGGTGGTGACCGCCGCGGTGGTCTCGTCGTCGGGGACCTGGAAGACACCGAAGCCGAGCTGCGGCATCTCGATGCCGTTGTTCAGCGTCACGTTCGGGATCGGGTTCATGGCAGTGCCGTCCTTCCGGAAGTGCGCCGCTCGCCGCGTGCGAGGGCGTCCCGTCTGGGTACCCCCTCGTCGCGTAGTGCGCGGGCGACCGTTGTACTTTCCAGGCGTGGCGATCCATGCGCACACGCCTTTCGGTCGTCGACAATAGTTGCAGGCGCGGTATACGCGCAAACGCAAGCAATCGGAGGGGGGCTGCGGCTACTTGGGTTCCACCCGTCCGAACGCGTCCGGGCCGGTGGTCAGGGCGTCCTGGGCGTCGCGCCACGCGCTGTCGCCGGGGCTGAGCGCGCTGCGCAGGTAGGCGGCGGTGAGCCGGGCGAGCGCGGCGACCCGTCCGGGGTGCTCGTCCGTCGTCTCGGCGGCGTCGTACCCGGCGATCCCGCCGAGGCCGTGCTCCGCGTCGAAGAGGGTGAGCAGGGTCTTGGGGGCCGGTGCGAGGTGGTACGGGTCGGCGTGCCAGGCGGGCCCCATGTCCGTGAAGTGCCGCGAGTCGTCCTTGTCCCCGGCGACGACCAGCGCGGGCGTGGTCATGGTGGAGAAGTCGAGGGTGCGGAAGACCGGCACCCGCTCGGCCATGAAGCCGTTCAGGACGTCACCGCCCCGGCCGGGGGCGGCCAGCAGGACGCCCTGCTTGATCCGGGGCTCGAAGAGGCGCACCTCGCGACCGTCGTCGGGGTCGGTGAGCCGGGCGCCCAGCAGCAGGCTCGCGGTGAAGCCGCCGAGCGAGTGCCCGGCCACGGCGACGCTGTCGCGGTCCAGGCGCCCGGCGAGCCGCGGTACGGCGTTCTCGATCACGTCGAGCCGGTCGAGGACGTGGGTCATGTCCTCGGCGCGGGAACGCCAGAAGAAGGGCGCTCCGGGCGCGTCGGCGAGCACGTGCCCGAGCGTCCTGGAGCTGAGGTGGGTGGGCTGGACGACGACGAAGCCGGAGGCGGCCCAGCGGTGGGCGAGCGGGGCGTAACCGTCCAGGGAGGACAGGTGGTTGGAGTTGCCGTGCCCGTGGGAGAGCAGGACGACGGGCAGGTCGGTCCCGGTCGCCGGTGCGGTGACGCGCACCTGGAGGTCCACGGGGCGCCCGGGAACGGGCAGTACCACCGGGCTGTACGAGAGGACGGGGCGCGGCGGGGTGACGGTGGCGGGGGAGTGCGGTGTGCTCATGGTGCGGCCTTCCCTGGATTCGAACATGGCCGAGATGAAACGGAACGTCGTTCCGGTTAGCTGGCGGCTACGATACGGAACGTCGTTCCGCTTCACAAGCGCATGCGGAACATCGCTCCGCTTAGCGGCGAGAGGGAAGGAGAGAGCGGTGTCCACTTCACGCGGGACGGGACGGGCGCCCGCCCCGGGCAAGCGGGCCGACGCGGTGCGCAACCAGCAGAAGCTGCTGGCCGCGGCCGCCGAGGTGTTCGTGACCTCCGGCGTCGACGCGCCGATCCGCGAGATCGCGGCCAGGGCGGGCGTCGGGACGGGGACGATCTACCGGCACTTCCCGACCCGGGCCGACCTCGTCGTCGCCGTCTTCCGCCACCAGGTCGAGGAGTGCGCCGAAGCGGGCCCGCGCCTGCTGGCCGAGGCCGGCTCGCCGCTCGCGGCGCTGCGTCAGTGGATCGACCTCTTCGTCGACTTCCTGGTCACCAAGCACGGCCTCGCCGACACACCGCAACCGGACAGCAGCGGGTTCGCCGCACTCCACACCTACTTCCTCGACCGGCTGCTGCCCGTCGCCGAGCAACTGCTCGACGCGGCGGCCGAGGCGGGCGAGATCCGGCCCGGCACACAGCCGTACGAACTGATGCGCGGCATCGGCAACCTCTGCGTCGCCCCCGACAACGACCCCCGCTACGACCCCCGCCGCCTGGTCGCCCTGCTCCTCGAGGGACTCCGGCGACCGCGGCCGTCCTGACGCCGTCCGACCCGGAGCCGGGGTCGCGGCGAGGCGCGGCCCACGTGATCCTGGACCAGGCCGTCCGCACCACACCCGCCCAAGGAGCAACCATGCGGTACCGCAAGCTCGGCAGTTCGGACCTGGAGGTCTCGGAGATCTCCCTCGGGTCCTGGCTCACCTACTCCGGTGGCATCGAGGCGGACGCGACCCGCGCCTGCACCGAGGCGGCGTTCGACGCCGGCATCAACTTCTTCGACACCGCCAACGTCTACGGCCGGGGAGCCGCCGAGACGGCCTGGGGCGAGATCCTCTCCGCCCACCCCCGCGACTCCTACGTCCTGGCCACCAAGGTCTACTTCCCGATGTCGGACGACCCGGCCGACCAGGGCCTGTCCCCGGCGCAGATCGCCAAGCAGATCGACGCCTCCCTCACCCGCCTGAAGACCGACCACGTCGACCTGTACCAGGCGCACCGCTTCGACCCGACCGTGCCGGTCGAGGACACCGTCGAGGCGTTCCAGAAGGTCGTCGAGCAGGGCAAGGCCCGCTACATCGGCTTCAGCGAGTGGACCCCCGAGCAGATCGAGTCCGCGATCGACATCGCCGGACCCGGCCTGTTCGTCTCCTCCCAGCCCCAGTACTCCATGCTCTGGCAGGCACCCGAAGCCGAGCTCTTCGGCCTGTGCGCCGCCCACGACATCTCCCAGATCGTCTGGTCCCCGCTCGCCCAGGGCGTCCTGACCGGCAAGTACAAGCCCGGACAGCCCGTACCGGAAGGCAGCCGCTTCGCCTCTGCCGACATGGCCGTTTCGAAGGACCTCGTCTACAACGACGCCACCCTGGAAGCGGTCCAGCGCCTGGTGCCGATCGCCGAGGAGGCCGGGATGAGCATGCCCACTCTGGCACTCGCCTGGGTCCTGCGCCGTAGCGAGGTCGCCTCCGCGATCACCGGCGCCTCCCGGCCCGAACAGGTCCACGCCAACGCCGCCGCCTCCGGCGTGCAGCTCTCCGACGACGTGCTGACCGCCGTCGACCAGGCCCTCGGCGACGCCCCCGTCACCGAACCCACCGTCGCCCCCGGCGCCCGGCCGGGCGTCAAGCACCGCTGACCGGCCGGGCGCCGTCCGCGAGGTCCGTCAGGCGACCGCCGCCCGGCCGCCGTGCCCGTTCTCGTTCTCCCGATGGATCGGCGACTTCCCGCCGGTCAGCGGAACTCCCGTACCGCCCCGCCGTGCGGCGACGATCTCCGCCGTGATGGACAGGGCGGTCTCCTCCGGTGTGCGGGCGCCGAGGTCGAGGCCGATCGGCGAGCGGAGCCGGGACAGCTCCCGTTCGGTGACGCCCTCCGCCCGCAGACGCCGGTTGCGGTCCTCGTGGGTGCGGCGCGAGCCCATCGCCCCGACGAACGCGACCGGCATCCGCAGGGCCACCTTCAGCAGCGGCACGTCGAACTTCGCGTCGTGGGTGAGCACGCACAGCACCGTACGGGCGTCCGTCGCGGTGCTCCGCAGGTAGCGGTGCGGCCAGTCGACGACGACCTCGTCGGCGTCCGGGAACCGGTCCCGCGTGGCGAAGACCGGGCGGGCGTCGCAGACGGTGACGTGGTAGCCGAGGAACTTGCCGGCCCGGGCCAGCGCCGCCGCGAAGTCCACCGCGCCGAAGACGATCATGCGCGGGGGCGGCACGTTCGACTCCACCAGCAGCATCAGGCCGCCGGGGCAGTGCGAACCCTCCGCTGAAAGCTCCACCGTGCCGGTGCGGCCCGCCTCCAGCAGGGCGCGGGCCTCGGCCGCCGCCACCCGGTCCAGCTTCGGGTGGCCGCCGAGACCGCCCTCGGACGTGCCGTCGGGCCGGACCAGCAGGGCCCGGCCGAGGAGTTCGGCGGGGCCCCGGGCGACCCGGGCGAGGGCCGCCGGTTCGCCCTGCGCGGCGGCAGACAGCGCCGACCGCAGGACGGTCCGGACGGGCGCCTCGCCGCGCACCGGCGTGACCAGCACGTCGATCGTCCCGCCGCAGGTCAGTCCCACGGCGAAGGCGTCCTCGTCGCTGTACCCGAACCGTTCGCGCACGCTCCGGCCGGTCCGCAGCGCCTCGACGCACAGGTCGTAGACCGCGCCCTCCACGCAGCCGCCGGAGACCGAGCCGATGGCCGTGCCCGCGCTGTCGACGGCCAGGGCCGCGCCGGGGCCGCGCGGCGCGCTGCCGCCGACCGCCACCACGGAGGCGACGGCGAACTCCCGGCCCTCCTCCGCCCAGCGGCGCAGCTCCTCGGCCAGGTCAAGCATCCGGCGCTCCCGCGGCGGCCGACAGGACCCGGTCGGGCCGGATGGGCAGGGCGCGGTGGCGTACGCCGGTCGCGTGCCAGACCGCGTTGGCGATGGCCGCGGCGGCGCCGACGATGCCGACCTCTCCGATGCCCTTGATGCCGACCGGGTCGTCCGGGTCCGTGTCGTCGATCCAGTCCGCCTCGACGCGGGGCACGTCGGCGTGGGTGGCCACGTGGTAGCCCGCGAGGTCGGCGCCGACATGGCCGCCCGAGGCGCGGTCCCGGACGGCCTCCTCGTGCAGGGCCATCGAGATGCCCCAGATCATGCCGCCCCGCAGCTGGTTGCGGGCGGTGAGCGGGTTGACGATCCGGCCCGCCGCGAAGATGCCGAGCATGCGCCGCACCCGCACCTCCCCGGTGCCGACGTCCACGGCGACCTCGGCGAACTGCGCGCCGAAGGAGTGGCGTTCGGCGGGCGGCAGGGCCGCGACGGCTTCGGCGGTGTTCGAGCGTACGGTGACGCCCTCCGGCGGGATGTCGGCGCCGAGGGCCAGCCGCTCGCGCAGTTCACCGGCCGCGGCCCGGACCGCCCAGGACCAGGAGCGGGTGCCCATGGAACCGCCGGCGATCATCGCGGGGCCGAAGGCGCTGTCCCCGATGCGCACCTGGATCCGTTCCGGCGGCACCTGGAGGGCGTCCGCGGCGACCAGGGTGAGCGCGGTACGGGCCCCGGTGCCGATGTCGGCCGCGGAGATCCGCACGGTGAAGGTGCCGTCCGGGTGCGCGGTCGCGGCGGCGGTGGACGGCGCGGCGCCCGCCGGGAACGAGGCCGCCGCCGTACCGGTGCCGAGCAGCCAGCGGCCCTCCCGGCGCACCCCGGGACGCGGGTCCCGGTCCGCCCAGCCGAATCGGCGGGCGCCCTCGCGGAAGCAGGCGGCCAGATTGCGGCCGGCGAACGGCAGACCTGACACCGGGCCCTTGTCCGGTTCGTTGCGCAGCCGCAGCTCGACCGGGTCGATCCCGCACTTCTCGGCGAGTTCGTCGAGCGCCGCCTCCAGCGCGAACGATCCGGGTGCCTCGCCCGGGGCGCGCATGAACGTCGGGGTCGGCACGTCGAGCCGTACCAGGCGGTTGGCGGTGTGGTGGGCCTCGGCGCCGTACATCACCCGCGCCACCCCGGCGCTCGGTTCGACGAACTCGTACACCGTGGAGGTGGCGCTGACGGCGCTGTGCTCCAGCGCGCGCAGGCGTCCGTCGGTGTCTGCGCCGAGCCGGACGCGCTGGGTGGTGGGGCTGCGGTAGCCGGTCAGCGAGAACATCTGACGCCGGGTCAGGACGACCCGTACGGGCCGTTGCAGGACGGTCGCGGCCATGACGGCGGCCACCTGGTGGGCGCGGAGGCCCTTGCTGCCGAAGCCGCCGCCGACGTGCTCGGAGCGTACCCGCACGGAGGACGGGTCGAGCGAGAAGAGGTTAGCGAGTTCGCCGGCGACCCAGGTGACGCCCTGGTTGGAGTCGATCACCTCGAGCTGTCCGCCGTCCCAGCGGGCGGTCGCCGCGTGCGGCTCCATCGGGTTGTGGTGCTCTTCGGGGGTGGTGTACTCGGCGTCCACGACGATGGGCGAGGAGGCGAGCGCGGCGTCGAGGTCGCCCTTCTGCGTCACCGCCGGCATGTGGCCGTCCAGCGGGTACGCGTCCGGGTGCTCGCCGGCGAACTCGACGTCGTGCGGCTGCTGTTCGTAGTGCACGACGAGGGCCTCGGCGGCCTCCCGCGCCTGCTCGGACGTCTCCGCGACGACCAGCGCCACCGGCCAGCCCCGGTGCGGGACCCGGTCGTGCTGGAAGACCGCGCAGGTCGGGTCGGGGCGCATGCCCATCAGACCGGTGTAGTCGGTCTCCAGGCGCAGGGCGTTGCGGTGGTCCAGCACGGCCAGGACGCCCGGCATGGCGAGGACGGGTTCGGTGTCCAGGGCGAGGACGCGGCCACGGGCGACCGTGGACAGCACCAGCCAGCCGTGGGCGAGGTCGGCGAAGGGCACCTCGCCCGCGTAGCGGGCCGCTCCGGTGACCTTGTCCCTGCCCTCGACACGGGTGTGGCCGGTGCCGACGGAGGGCGCGTGCGCGGAAGTTCCGGTCGTGACGGCGGTCATCGTGCGGTCTCCTCGGCGAGTTCGGTCAGGACGGCCACCACGAGGTTGCGGACGAGGTCCACCTTGTATCCGTTGTGCGGCAGCGGCCGTGCCGCCGCCAGCTCGGCGTCCGCCGCGGCGGCGTAGGTCTCCGCGGTGGCCGGTGCGCCGGTCAGGACCCGCTCGGCCGCGACGGCCCGCCACGGACGGGAGGCCACGGCGCCGAGTGCCAGGCGCACGTCCCGGACGACGCCGTCACGGACGTCGAGCGCGGCGGCGAGGGAGCCGATGGCGAAGGCGTAGGAGGCGCGCTCGCGGACCTTGCGGTAGCGGGAGCGGGCGGCGACCGGGGCGGGCGGCAGCGTGACGCCGGTGATCAGCGCGCCCGGCGGCAGGGCGGTCTCCCGGTGCGGGGTGTCGCCGACGGGCAGGTAGAAGTCGGCGAGCGGCACCTGTCCGGGCCCGTCCGCCGTCTCGAACCGGACCACGGCGTCGAAGGCGGTCAGGGCCACGCCCATGTCGGAGGGGTGTATGGCCACGCAGTGGTCGGAAGCGCCCAGGATCGCGTGGTTGTGGTGCTCGCCCTCGATGGCGGGGCAGCCGCTGCCGGGCACCCGCTTGTTGCAGGGCTGGGTGACGTCGGTGAAGTAGCCGCAGCGGGTGCGCTGGAGCAGGTTCCCGCCGACCGTGGCCATGTTGCGCAGCTGGCCCGACGCACCGGCCAGCACCGCCTGGGCGAGCGCCGGGTAGCGGCGCCGGACCTCGGGGTGGGCGGCCAGGTCGCCGTTGGTGACGGTGGCGCCGATGCGCAGACCGCCCTCCGGCGTGGTCTCGATCTCGTCCAGCGGGAGTTCGCGGATGTCGACGAGCCGCGCGGGCCGCTCGACACCGGTCTTCATCAGGTCGACGAGATTGGTGCCGCCACCGAGGTAGCGGGTGTCCGGATCGGCGCCGAGCAGGGCGACGGCCCCGGCGACGTCGTGCGCCCGCTGATAGTCGAACTCCCTCATGCCACGACCTCCTCGGCGCTCGTCACGGGCTGCACGCGTCCCTCGTCCGAGCGGGCCCCGGCCGCGCGGGCCACCGCGTCGACGATCGAGACGTACGCGGCGCAACGGCACAGGTTCCCGCTCATCCGCTCCCGGATCTCCTCCGCGGTCAGGGGTGGTGGCCCCGCTTCGGGGCGGACGTCCTCGGTGACGGCGCTCGGCCAGCCCGCCGCGTGCTCCTCGATCATCCCGATCGCCGAGCAGATCTGGCCCGGCGTGCAGTAGCCGCACTGGTAGCCGTCCAGGTCGAGGAAGGCCTGTTGCACGGGATGGAGCTGATCACCGTCGGCCACGCCCTCGATGGTGGTGATCTCCCGGCCCTCGCTCGCCACGGCCAGTTGCAGGCAGGCGACGGAGCGGCGCCCGTCCACCAGGACGGTGCAGGCCCCGCACTGCCCTTGGTCGCAGCCCTTCTTGGTGCCGGTGAGGTCGAGGCGCTCGCGCAGGGCGTCGAGCAGGGTGGTGCGGTGGTCGACGGGCAGTGTGTACTTCTCGCCGTTGATCTTCAAGGTGATGACACTGGACGTCGATGAGGCCATGGGCTGCTTCTTTCGCATTTCCAGGACAGACGGGAAACCGGCGGCCGGCGGGTGCGGGCGCGGGGGGTGCGTCGTGCGGTGTGTGCCGTGAGGGGCGAGGCGAAGGTGCAGGTTACGAAGGTGCGGGGGGTGAGGTGCTGGGCGCGGGGGTGGACCCCGATGGGGGCGACTGGCGACTGCCGTAGGGCTGCCCCAGCCGCTATGGTGAACGTAAACGGATAGCTGTCCGGTCACAGGAAACGTAACGGACACTTGTCCGCTTAGCAAGGGCGAGGTTCGGCCACGCCGTGAGGAGGACGAGTGCCGCAGCAGAAGGACTCACCCCGGCGCTCGGACGCACAGCGCAACCGCGAGCGCATCCTGGAGGTGGCACTCACCGAGCTGTCGCACTGCGCCGACGCCCCGCTGAGCGTGATCGCCAAGAAGGCCGGTGTCGGGCAGGGCACCTTCTACCGCAACTTCCCCAACCGGGAATCACTCGTCCTGGAGATCTACCGCCATGAGATGCGGCAGGTCGCGGACACCGCGGAACACCTGCTGGCCACACGGGCGCCCGACGAGGCCCTGCGCGCCTGGATGGACCGGCTCGCCGAGTTCGCCATGACCAAGGCCGGGCTGGCCGACGCGATACGAATGGTCACCGGCGCGCCGGGCGGCCCCGCCAAGCCGTCCCCCACACCGGTGGCCCACGCGGCGGAACTCCTGCTCCGCGCCAACGAGGAGGCGGGCACCATCCGGCCCGGCGTCACCGCGGACGACTTCTTCCTCGCCATAGCGGGCCTGTGGCAACTCGCCCCCCACGACGACTGGCAGCCCCGCGCCGCCCGCCTCCTCGACCTGGTCATGGACGGGTTGCGCAGCGGGGCGCCTGGGGCGTGAGGGGCGGCCGGATTCGGGGCGCGGGTGCGAGTGCCCCCGCGTCGCGCCGCTGGACTGCGGACGGGGTGCCGGGGGCTGAGGCGCCTGGATACGAGGCGATGCCAGGTTGCGGGGGCGGCGAGCCCTGCGACCCGAGCGGCAAGGCGCCGTTCCGAGGGCTCCCGGGGCGGACACGCCTCACGGGTGAGGCCCTGCGCGGGCGACGGCCCTGGTAGGGGGCGGGTGCCGGGTGCGTCATTGACGGTCGGCCGTCTGGGTGGCTCGGGTCGGCTGTTCCTGGCGGGGGCGGTCGTTGACGGTCGGCGGTCAGGGTGGTTTGGGTCGACTGTTCCTGGCGGAGCGGGTGCCGGGCGGGTCGTTGACGGTCGGCGGTCAGGGTGGTTCGGGTCGACTGTTCCTGGAGGGGCGGGTGCCGGGTGCGTCGTTGACGGTCGGCCGTCAGGGCGGCGCGTGCCGACTGTCCCTGGCAGGGCGGCCCCGCCGCGTCGCCGACGGCCCTCCGACGCGGCGGCACGTGCCGTGGCCCCCGGCAGTCAGGAGTCGCCGCTTGACGGGTGGTCCGGTAGCAGGTCCGTGTGGCTCCGGCAGGGGGATCATGACGCCCGGAGTCGGCCGCGGCAGGCGATTCGGCGCCGGATCCGCGATGGCCCGGACACCGGAAGGCCCCCGCATGACCCACCCCGACCAGCGCGCGCCCCGAGGGGAGATCCCCTGCATCCGCCCGGCAGGCGGCGGCGAGGCAGCGGTGCGGCCGCCCCGGCGGGGGCCGTGCCGACGCGTCGCCCTCAGGCCGTGGCCTCGTCGAGGAGTTCCAGGACGTGCCGGTAGGGGTGGCCCGTGGCCCGGGTCATGCCCAGCTCGCAGGTGCGGTTGCAGGAGGCGTACGCGTCGTACGTGCCCGCGTTCAGCTCGGCTGCCTGGGCGGCGACGGCGGACGCGGTGATCTCCGGGTGCAGCAGGCCCCGGTCCCCGGCGAACGCGCAGCAGCCCCAGTTGTCGGGGACGGTCACCTCGTCGCTCACCGCCGCGGCCACGGTGCGCAGGGCGGTCTCGATGCCGAGGTGCACCGTGGAGCAGGTGGGATGCAGGGCGAGGCCGGCCAGGCGCCGGGGCTCGGGCAGGGCGGGGAGCAGGTGCTCGGCGGCGAACACGACGCTGTCGACGACGCGCAGCGACGCGAAGCGGGCGCGGTCGGACTCCGGGAGGGCGTCGCGCAGTTGGTCGAGGCCGTGCGTGCAGGACGAGGCGTCGCACACCACCGGCAGCCGGCCGTGCTCGCTCGCCTCCCACAGCGCTTCCAGGGTGCGCTCGGCCATGGTGCGGTACCCGGCGGTGTACCCCTTGGACTGCCAGGGGGTGCCACAGCACAGCCCGTCCAGACCCGGGGGCACGGCGACGGGAACGCCGGCCCGCGCGCACAACCGCAGAAAGGCCGCCGCCGCGCCGGTCGCGCCGCGGGGCCTTCCCCCTCCGCCCTCCTCCGGGGCGAAGAGACTGCCGATGCACGCGGCGAAGAACACCGCGCGGGCTCCGGCCGGGTGGCCGGCTGCGGGGCGGGCGGGGCCGCCCTTGGGGATGTCGTCGGTCCAGGCCGGTACCAGCTCGCCCGCGCCGAGGCGGCGGAGCGCGCCGGTGGCGGTGCGCAGGACGGGGGAGGGGACGGCGTGGGCCGTGTTCAGGGCCACGCGTACGGCCTTCACGGTGGTCCCCCAGTGCCGGGCCACCGCGTTCCCCGCGCGCTGCGCAACCGCACCGTGCCCCTCGGCGCGCAGGCGTTTCATCACCGCCCCGGTGTCGATGGTGACCGGGCACGCGGTGACGCAGAGGCTGTCGGCCGCGCAGCTCTCGACGGCCGCGTAGCCGTAGTCCTCGGACAGCGCGCGCCGCCGCTCCTCGTCCCCCGCCGCCGTGGCCAGCGCGATCTCCCGCCGCAGGGCGATGCGCTGACGCGGTGTCGTGGTGGCGTCCGCGGTGGGGCACACCGGCTCGCAGTAGCCGCACTCGACACACGCGTCGACGGCGGGGTCGACCTGCGGGATGCTCTTGAGGTTGCGCAGGTGCGCGCTCGCGTCGTCGTCCAGGAGTACGCCCGGGTTGAGCACCCCGTGCGGGTCGCACAGCCGCTTCAGCTCGCGCATCACGTCGTACAGCTCGTCGCCGTACTGCCGGCGCACGAACGGCGCCATGGCCCGCCCGGTGCCGTGCTCGGCCTTCAGCGTGCCCCCGGCGTCCAGGACGAGGTCGACCATGGCGTCGGTGAACCGGGCGTAGCGCTCGACCTCGGAGGCGGAGTCGAAGTCCTGGGTCAGCATGAAGTGGAGGTTGCCGTCGCGGGCGTGGCCGAAGATCACCGCGTCCTGGTAGCCGTACCGGTCGAAGAGACCGGTCAGGCCCTCGCAGGTACGCGTCAGCCGGTCCATCGGCACCGCGATGTCCTCCAGCAGCGCGGTGGTGCCGGGACGGCGCGCGCCCGCGACGGCGGTGTACAGGCCCTTCCGCAGGTGCCAGAGCCGGGCCCGCGCGCGCGGGTCGCCGACGAGTTCGGTGCCGGTGACGGCGGGCAGCCGGTCCAGGGCACCCCGCGCGTCCGCCACCCGCTCCGCCAGCAGCTCGGCGTCCTCCTCGGCGAATTCCACCAGGAGGGCCGCGTGCCGCTCCACGCGCAGACCCCGCACCTCGTCGACGGGGTCGGGGGCCTGCTGCGCCACCCGCAGCGACGCCGCGTCGAGGAGCTCGGCGGTCCGGGCCCCGGCCGCCAGCAGTGCGGGCAGGGCGTCGGTGGCCTCGGCGAGCCCGGGCAGCACCAGCAGACCGGTGGCGGTGTGCGGCAGCAGGGGAACGGTGCGGAAGACGGCCTCCCCGACGAAGCCGAGGGTGCCCTCGCTGCCGATCATCAGATGGGCGAGGATGTCGGCCGGTTCGTCGTGGTCCAGGAACGAGTTGAGCCCGTAGCCCATGGTGTTCTTCATCGAGAACAGCCGCTCGACGGTGGCGCGGGACCGGGCCGAGCCGCGCACGCGGTCGCGCAACCGCAGCAGGCCCGCGTGCAGTTCGGGTTCGCGGGCGCGCAGCGCCCGGTCCGCGTCGGGGAGCGCGGTGTCGACCACGGTGCCGGAGGGCAGCACGAACTGCAGGGACTCCATGGTCCGGTAGGCGTTGTCCCGGGTGCCGCAGTTCATGCCGCTGGAGTTGTTGGCGACCAGGCCGCCGATGGTGCAGGCGGACTCGCTGGCCGGGTCGGGTCCGAGCCGGCGTCCGTACCGGGCGAGCCGCGCGTTCACCTGCCGCACGGTCAGCCCCGGCTGCACCCGGATGCGCAGGCCGTCGTCGAGGACCTCGGCGCCGCGCCACGCGCTGCGGACGTCCACCAGGATGCCGTCGCCGCCCGCCTGTCCCGCGAGACTGGTGCCCCCCGAGCGCAGCGTGAGCGGCAGCCCGGCCGCGCGGGCACCGGCCATCAGGGCACCCACCTCGGCCGCCGACACGGCACGCACCACCGCGCGCGGGGTGAACAGGTACGGAGAGGCGTCGTGGGCGGCGGCGATCCTGCGGGGGACGTCGGTCGTGACCCTGGCCGGGTCGTCGACGCACGCGGACAGCAGCTCGGCCAGGTGGTCGGGCCGGTCGACCGCGTGCGCGGTTGCGGAGGAGGCGTCGGAGGGGCTCATGGGTCCTCGGGTGGGTCAGACGATCCGCAGCAGGCGCGGCGGCCGTGCGACGGGTGCGGGCAGGCGCAGCGGCGCCAGGCCGGGGGTGATGCTGCCGAGCAGCGTGGCCCTGGTGGCGCCGGTGGCGGAGGGATGGGTGCCGGGCAGGCCGTGGACCGTGAGGAAGCCCAGGACGGCGAAGGCCAGGGCCTCCTTGGCGTCGGAGGGCAGCCCCAGGTCGTCGCTGCGGCGCACCGGAACGCCGGGCAGCTCTTCGCCGATCATGCGCATGAGCACCGGGTTGCGGGTGCCGCCGCCGGAGGCGACGAGCTGGGTGACCCCGTGCGCGCGGCAGGCGTCCGCCACGGTCACGGCGGTCAGCCGGGTCAGCGTGGCCAGTACGTCGTCGGTGGCGGGCGTGGGTACGGCGTCGAGCGCCCGCAGCAGGTACGGCAGGTGGAAGTGCTCCTTGCCGGTGGTCTTCGGGGCGGCCCGGCGGTAGTAGGGGTCCGCCAGCAGGAAGCGGAGCAGCTCGGGACTGACCTGTCCGGCGGCGGCCCGGCGTCCGTCCGCGTCGTAGGCGGTGCCGTCGCCGGTGAAGTGCCGTACGGCCGCGTCGAGCAGGGCGTTGGCGGGACCGGTGTCGAAGGCCAGCGGCTCGGCGCCGGGCGCGAGGACGGTGACGTTGGCGATGCCGCCGAGGTTCAGGGCCGCCGGGGTGCCGGGAAGGGCCCGCAGCAGCAGGGTGTCGGTCAGGCCGACCAGCGGGGCGCCCTGGCCGCCGGCGGCGACGTCCCTGCTGCGCAGGTCGGAGACGACGGGCAGCCCGGTCTCCTCGGCGATCCAGGCCGGCTGGCCGAGCTGCAGGGTGCCGCGGACGACGCCGTCCTCGACCCAGTGGTGCATGGTCTGGCCGTGCGAGACCACCAGGTCCGCCGCCCCCGCGCACAGCTCCCGCAGGGCACGCGCCGCCGCCGTGGCGAAGGCCTGCCCGATGCCGCTGTCCAGCGCGCAGACGGCCTGCGTGGTCGTGGTTGCCGGCGGCAGGGTCGCGGCGATCAGGCCGCGCAGGTCGTCCGGGTAGGGCACGGAGAGATGTCCGAGGGACCGCAGCAGCAGGGTCTCGCCGTCCAGGGTGAGGTCGGCGGCGGCCGCCTCGATCGCGTCGTACGACGTGCCGGACATCAGCCCGATCACCCGCATGGCCCCTCCTGGACCGTCCCCCGCCCGCCCGGCGGACGGAGTGCTCTGCGACTGGGACATGGTGCGTGCCTCCGGGGGAGCGTGGGTGGGAGGAAGGGGGGGCAGGTGCGGTCTTCGCTCTCCGGCGGGGGGCGACCGTGTCGGCTCGCCCCCCGCCGGGCGGGCGTCAGTCCCGCTGGACGGCTGCCGTGACCCGCCCCTCGTCCGGGCCCGGCGCGCCGTCGACGGGCCGGGCCGCCTCGGGCTCGGGGGCGCGGTGGAACAAGCTCATCAGACCGCCGACGACGAGGGTGACCACCACGCCGATCGGGACCAGCCATTGCGCGGCGATGGCCGTCGGCACGGTGGCGCCGCCCACGGTCACGTCGATCTTCACCTCGCGCACGATGTACGTCATCACCGCGATCGTCACCAGGAACGCCACCACGGAGTCGACCTCATTGGCGCGCCGGACGATCCGGCCGAGCAGGAACGCGCCGAGCAGGGCGCCGTAGGTGTAGCCGGCGATGGTCAGGCCGGTGAGGTAGACGTTCCCGGTGCTGGTGCTGAACGCGCAGGCGAAGACCGCCATCAGGGCCGCCCACACCAGCGTCATCACCCGGGCGAGCTTCAGCAGGGACGCCTCGGAGGGCGTCGTACGGAAGAAGCTGTGGATGATGTCGGCGACGGTCGAGTTCGACATGGAGTTCAGCGCCGAGGACAGCGAGCCCATGGCGGCGCCGAGGATGCCGGCCACGAGCAGGCCGGAGATCACCACGGGCAGCCCGTGCAGGATGAAGTTCGGGTACAGGTTGTCCGAGCTGTTCAGGCCCAGTTCCTTGAAGCTCTTGCCCTCGTTGTACGACCACAGCAGCGCGCCCACGAGAGAGAACGCCGCGAACTGGAAGGTGACGAAGACGCCGGAGGCGATCATGGCCTTCTGGCCGTCGCGCAGGGACCGGGTGGCCAGGATGCGCTGGACGATGAGCTGGTCGGAGCCGTGGCTGGCCATGGCGAAGATCGCGCCGCCGATGATGGCGGTGGGCAGGGCGAACGGGCTCGTCAGGATGTGCGCCAGGTCGAAGTCGGTGTCGAACAGCTTGAACTCGCCCGCGTGCAGGGCCCGCGAGAAGCCGGCGCCGCCGACGTGCCCGGACAGGACCGCGATGGCGAGGATCGCGCCGCCCAGGTAGAGGCCCATCTGGATGGCGTCGGTCCAGATGACCGCCTTGATGCCGCCGAGGTAGGTGTACACGACGGTGATCACGGTGAGCACGATGATGATGAGGCGGTAGCTCGCGTGCACGCCGAACTCGTCGAGCAGCAGCTTGATGGGGATCGCGGAGGCGAACAGCCGGACGCCCTCGGCGAGGAGCCGGGTGAAGACGAAGGTGACCGAGGCCAGCCCCTGGAGCTTCAGCCCGAATCTGGTCCCCAGGTACTGGTAGGCGCTGACGAAGCCGCCCCGCTTGTACAGGGGGATGAGGACGGTGGCGACGACGACGCGGCCGATGACGTAGCCGAGGGCCAGTTCGACGTTGCCGAAGCCCTGTCCGCTGTAGGCGCCGCCGGGCACGCTGATGACGGTGAGCACGCTGGTCTCGGTGGCGACCACGGAGAACGACACCGTCCACCACGGCATGCTGCCCTCGCCGACGAAGTAGTCCTTCGCCGTCTTCTGCCGGCCGGCCAGGCGCAGTCCGATCACGGCGATCGCCACCAGGTAGACGACGATCACCACGAGGTCGAGTTGGCGCACGCTCTCTCCTAAGCAACGGCCGGCGGGGAGACCGGCGGGGTGGGGACAGGGGGGAAGGGGGCCGTCCGCCGGACGCGGACGACATGGGGTTCGTGCGGCCTGCGGGCGTCCAGGGCCAGCAGGCGCGCGCCGTCCAGCGGGTCGCCGAGCGGGGGCCGGAGCCGCAGGGGGCGCGGGAAGCCGGCGAGCGCCGAGCGCAGCGGCCCGAGCAGCGGTTCACCGAGGCCGGTGAGCCCGCCGGTGACGGCGACGTCGAGGCCGTCGCCGCCGATCCGGCGGGCCGCGGCGAGCACGGCCTCGCCGAGCGCGGTGGCGGCGTCCCGGACGATCGCCGAGGCCGCCGGGTCACCCGCGGCGGCCGTGCGCGCGACGTCCGGTGCGAAGGACGCGGCGGTGCGGGCGGGGTTGCCGTCGCGGCCCAGGGCCAGCGGCAGCCGGTCGGGGTCACCGAAGCGCTCGGTGGCGGCGGCCAGCAGCGCGGTGTCCGGGCCGCGTCCGTCGTGGGCGCGCAGCGCGGCCCGCAGCCCGGCGGTGCCGATCCAGGCGCCGCTGCCCTCGTCGCCGAGCCAGGGACCCCAGCCGTCGACGCGGGCGAACGTGCCGTCGTCCCCGATGCCGATGGCCACCGAGCCGGTGCCGATCGCGAGCACGACGCCGGTACGGCCGCCCAGCGCGCCGGCGTGGGCGGTGACCGCGTCGCTGGTGACGGCCACCTCCTCGGCGGACAGGTCGTCCAGGAGCAGGCCGGCCAGGGCGCGGGCCGCGTCCGGTGCGGCAGCGGCACCCGCCGCGCCCACGCAGACGGCCGACGGCCGGACGGACGGCTCCCGCGCCAGGAGGGGCCGGACGGCGGCGAGCACGGCCGCACGGGCCGTCGTCACCCCGTCGTCGGTGGCGAGCCCGGGGGCGCCGGGCACCTCGTGAACGTCTCGGGCGGGGCCGGCGCCGTCCCACAGCACGGCACGGCAGCCGGTCTTGCCCAGGTCCACCGCGACTGCTGCTGTCATGCGGCACGCCTTCGTGTGTCCAGGGGATCCGTCACGTCGAACGGTCACAGGGTGGCCAGGAGGCCAGTGGCCGGCGCGGATCGCGGTGCAGCGAGTATCAGAAGGCGAACCTCCGGATGTCAATAAGTAACCTCATCGGGTGAGGTCCGTAAATTTTTGACGCACCTCGCGGGGCCTGGTTACTGTGGCGCCACCCACAAGGGCGTCCCCCCAGGAGGCAGCGGTCCATGGCCGGCCAGAAACCACCCCGCACCCCGGCCCGGCCGGCGGACGAGTCCCCCGCCGGAACCCTGGCGCGCATCCGGGCGGAACTGCCCGCCATGGCACCGTCGGAACGGCGGGTGGCCGACGTCGTCCTGGCCGATCCCGCGCAGGCGTCTGAGCTGTCCATCAGCGCGCTCGGCCGGCGGGCGGACACCTCGGTGGCCACGGTCATGCGCTTCTGCCGGACGATAGGCATCACCAACTACCCCCAGCTGCGCCTCGCCCTCGCCGCCGCCGCGGCCCGCGAACACGCCCTCGACGGCGAGCGCCCGATGCCGAGCACCGACATCAGCGCCACCGACACGCTGAGCGAGATCGTCGAGAAGATCGTCTACAACGAGGTACGGGCCCTGGAGGACTCCGGGGCCGGGCTGGACGTCGACGTCCTGGGCCGGGCGGTGGACGCCGTGGCGGGAGCGCGGCGGATCGACATCTTCGGCGTCGGCGCCAGCGCCTTCGTCGGCCAGGACCTGCACCAGAAGCTGCACCGCATCGGTCACATGGCGTTCATCTGGACCGACCGGCACGCGGCCCTCACCGCGACGGCCCTGCTCGGACCCGGCGACGTGGCCCTCGCGATATCCCACTCCGGGGAGACCGAGGACACCGTCGAGCCGCTCCAGGCCGCCGCCGCGCGCGGAGCCACCACCATCGCCCTCACCAACGTCCCCCGCTCCGCGCTGGCGCGCAGCGCGGACCTCGTGCTGACGACCTGCGCCCGGGAGACGCCCTTCCGGTCCGGCGCGACCGTCAGCCGTATCGCCCAGCTCGCCGTCGTCGACTGCCTGTTCGTCGGCGTCGCCCAGCGCGGCTTCGACGCCGCGACCGCTGCGCTGCACGAGACGTACGAGGCGGTCCGGCGCAGGACCCCACAGCCGGGACGCCGCGCGCAGACCGGTGACTGAGGACGAGCCGGCACCGAGACCCTGCCGGGGTGCTCCGCAGGAGCGTCAGCGCTCCGACCACCAGCCCGCCGACAGCCTCCGCCCCCGCCTCCGAGCCTTCGGCTCCGACCAGCAGCCCCGCCCCCGAGCCTTCGGCTCACACCCGGAGCCCCCGGCCCCGGCCAAGAACTCGAGTACCGCCCAGGAAAGGAAAAGCGCCGTGGACCTCAGCACTCTCGGCACCGAGACCCGCAACGAGCGGACCGCCGACCTCGACCGCATGCCGGTCGGCGAACTGCTGTCGGTCATGAACGACGAGGACCAGACGGTCGCCCTCGCGGTGCGCGGCGCCCTCCCGGAGATCGGCACCGCCGTCGAGGCGATCACCGCCTCCCTGCGCCGGGGCGGACGGCTGATCTACCTCGGCGCCGGCACCAGCGGCCGCATCGGCCTGCTCGACGCCGTCGAGTGCCCCCCGACCTTCGGCACCGCCCCGGAACAGGTGGTGGGCCTGCTCTCCGGCGGGCCCGGCGCGTTCGTCGTCGCGGTCGAGGGCGCCGAGGACGAACCCGAGCGGGCCGCCGCCGACCTCGACGAGATCGGCGTGAACGAGCGGGACACGGTCGTCGGGCTCGCCGCCAGCGGCCGTACCCCCTACGTCGTCGGCGGCCTGAAGCACGCCGCCGCCAAGGGCGCGACGACGGTGTCGGTCGCCTGCAACCGCGACGCGGTGATCAGCCGCTACGCGGACATCCCCATCGAGGTCCCCACCGGGCCCGAGATCCTCACCGGGTCGACCCGGCTGAAGGGCGGCACCGCCGAGAAGATGGTCTGCAACATGCTCTCGACCGCTTCCATGGTCCGCCTGGGCAAGGTCTACGGGAACCTGATGGTCGACGTCCGGGCCAGCAACGAGAAGCTGCTCGACCGCGCCCGCCGCATGGTCGTCGAGGCGACCGGCGCGGACCCCGACGCCGCCGCCGAGGCGCTGCGGGCGGCCGGCGGCCACGCCAAGACCGCCATCGTCATGCTCCTCGCGCACTGCACCGCCGAGGAGGCCGTCCGGCGCCTGGAGAAGGCCGACGGCGACACGCGGACGGCGGTGGGCCGCCCCTGAACGAAGCGGCCCCGAGGCTTACTTCAAACCTTGACTTAACATCACGGAATTGCTTGGATCCGGAGCGGTCGCGCGCCGCCGGCACCCCAGCGGCGCCGACCACCGACACCCCCGGAGCCCAGGGAGCAGGCGTGAGACGTCATCTCACCGCACTAGCGGCCGTCACGACCATGACCTTGTCCGCGCTGGTCGGCGCGGGCCCCGCCGCGCACGCCGACCGGGCCGCGGGCGGGCCGCCCGGACACGGCCGGATCGTGACCGGCACCTACTCCACCGGCGCCGCGCGGGCCTGGCTGCCGCTGCCGGCGGTCAGGACGGACACCGACCCCGGCGGCCCGGTGGCCGCCACCGTCGTCGCGGACCCGGACGCCGTCCGGCAGCAGTACGCGGGCGTGGGCTTCTCCCTGGACGAGACGAGCGTGTCCAACCTGTGGAAGCTCACCCCCGCCAAGCGCGAGGAGGCCATCCGGCTGCTCGTCGACCCCGTGCACGGCGCGGGCCTGGACCGGTTCCGGCTGACGATCGGCAGCCCCGACCTCATCGAGCACCTGCCGTTCTGGTCGGAGGACGACCTGCCCGCCGGCGTCACCGAGGACTTCGGGCTGAAGCACTTCTCCATCCGGCGGGACATCGACCTGCACATCATCGACACGATCAAGCTCATCCAGCGCTACAACCCCCACGCCACCTTCTTCGCGTCGGCGTGGAGCGCGCCGGCGTGGATGAAGACGAACAACCGGCTCACCGGCCAGGTCGCGCTCAAGCCCGGCAGCAGCACGGAGTACTACCAGGTCGGCAAGTTGCGGGACGACTGCATCGACGTCTTCGCCCGCTACTACGTCAAGTTCGTCCAGGCGTACGCCCGGCACGGCATCCGGGTCGACGCCCTGACCCTGCTGAACGAGCCGGGCATGGACGTCGTCTACCCGGCCATGGACATCAGCGTCGCCCAGCAGCAGAAGCTGGCCCTGGCGATCAAGCGCGAGTTCCGGGCCGCGCGGCTGGACACCGGGCTGTACGTGCACGACTTCAACTTCTGGGACTGGCGCGACCCGGGCAGCACGGCCACCAAGAACTACCACCGCATCTTCGACGACGCCCCCGACGGCTCGGTGACCGGCGAACAGGTCCGCCAGGCGGCCGACGCCATCGCCTTCCACCCCTACTGGGGGGACCCGCGCGTCATGCGCGACGCCTACGAACAGACGGGCAAGCCGGTCCAGCTCACGGAGACGAGCGACCTGTCGCCCTCGACCATCCTCGACGACTTCCGCCTCGACGCCGGGTCCTACATCCTGTGGGCCCAGACGACCGACCAGGACGGCGGGACACTGCACTGGACACCGGCCCGGGACAACGACGTCGACTGGGACCAGGTCGCGGCCACCACCAAGTGGCGGGACCGGCTGGTGACGGTGAACACGGCCACGCGCGACTTCACCGTCCGCGACGAGCTGTACCCGATCGGGCAGTTCGCCAAGTACCTCTCGCCCGGCGACGTACGCCTCGAATCCAGCGACGCCGAGCACGGCATCGGCAACGTGGTCTACCGCACGAGGAACGGCAGCTTCGTCGCCGTCCTCGGCAACAGCACCCACACCGACAGCAAGGTCCGGATCTCCGTCGCCGGCCAGACGTTCGTGGTGACGGTCCCGGCGGACTCCTTCGCCACCTACCGCTGGCGGAGCGGCCCCGGCCACTGACATCCCGCCGAGGAGAACTCCCCGGCGGTCGCGTCGCGCGGACCGCTCCACGGTCGCGGTACCGGGTCGTCGCGTACACCGATTTACTGGAGGGTGATGGCGGTCTTGCGCCATGCCTTCGGGCCGCCGCGAGCAGGGGAGTGTCGGAACACATGGATGGGACGCCGGGCGGCCCGTGGCCGGGGACCGGACTGGACCCGCTGGCCGGGCGGGTGTTGGAGTACCTGGTGACCGTGCCGTCGGCGGACACCGTCCAGGTGGCGGCGGCGGTGGGCGAGCCCGGGCCGGCGGCGGAGGAGGCCCTGCGGCGGCTGGAGGACGCCTCGTTGGCGCTGCGCGTCGACGGTGTGACGGCGCGGTGGGCGGCCGGCCCCCCGCGCGCGTCGCTCGGCGTGCTGCTGGCCCGCCGCCGGGCCGAACTGGCGCGCGCCGAGGCCCTGGTGGAGCGGCTGCACGCGACGTACGAGGAGGTGTCCGCGCCACGCGCCGCGCATCTGGTGGAGGCGCTGGAGCGCGAGGAGGAGGTGTCGGCCCGCTACGGCCAGCTCCTGAAGGGGACGACGACCGAGGTGCTGCACCTGGCCAAGCCTCCGTACGTGACCGGACAGCACGGTTCCGCCAGGGACATGGGCGTGGCGGACGGGGTGCGGATGCGGTCGGTGTACGAGACGGAGGGTTTCACCGACGCGGTCTCGCTGGAGACGGCGCTGCGCGGGACGGCGGGGGGCGGGCAGTTGCGGCTCGCCTCCCGGCTCCCGGTGAAGCTGGTGGTGTTCGACCGGGCGGCCGCGCTGTTGCCGGTGCGCGGGGACCGGCCGGCGGCGGGCTCCCTGGTGGTGCACTCGCCGGCGCTGGTGGAGGCGCTGGTGGCGCTGTTCGAGAGCGTGTGGGAACGGGCCGAGCCGGTGTCCCTGGCGACCCGGCGCGAGGGTCCGCTGCCGCCGGTGCCCGCACCCTTGCCGGAGGACCCGGCGCCCCAGAGCGACCCGCAGGCGGTACGGCCGGACCGGCGGACCCGCGAGATCCTGCATCTGATGGCCACCGGGATGAAGGACGACACGATCGCCCGCGTGCTGAAGGTGAGCCGGCGCACGGTGCAGAAGCACGTCAGCGAGGCCGGGGCCCTGCTGGGCGCCCGCACCCGGTTCCAGATCGCGCTGCTGGCGGCGGAGCGGGGATGGCTGGCGGAGCGGCCCTGACCGGGTGCCGACGGCGCCTTCGTGTCCGCGGCGGTGCCGGTGGCGTACCCCCGACGGGATACGCCACCGGCGACCGGGTGGCTCAGCCGTGGCAGGTCACGGCCGCGCCCTGAGCGCGAAGCTCCTTTCGGTGACGCGGTCGCCGTGCACCATGGCCCGCCGGGCCAGTGGCGCGTAGCCGTCCGCCGTCGCGCGCAGGCTGTGCAGCCCGGGCCCGGCCGTGAACAGCGTGTACAGGCCGTCGCCGACGGCCGGGTCCTCGGGCGTGGCCACCGTACGCGCGACAGCGTCCGGTGCCGAGGCGTCCGTCACCGTGGCGCCCACGACGCCGTGGCCGGTGCCGGCGTCCTTGACGGTGCCGGTGGCCAGCCCGCCCGGTACCGGCCGCAGCGTCCGGCCCTCCACGGTCACGTCGTCGACCTCCCAGAAGTAGGCCCAGTTCGCGACGAAGTGGAAGCGCAGCCGCACGGACGGCTGCCCGGCGTACTGCCGCAGCGGGACGCGCACGGTGACGTGGTCGGCCTGGCCGCCCGCCTTGGGGCCGCCCCACACGTTCTGCCAGGTGGTGCCGTCGTCGGTGCTGGCCTCCACGGTCATGTGCTGCTGGCTGAGGTTGGTGATGTAGCCGGTCCGGAACGTGAGGGCGGCCGACTGGGCGTCCGACAGGTCGTAGGCGGGGCTGATCAGCGAGGTGTCCTGGTGCGGTCCGAACGGCCCGCTGTCGCTCTCGATGACGGCGAAGGCGCCGCTGCCGCCCGTGGCGTTGCCCCGCTGGTTGGGGTCGTCGAACTGCCAGCCGTTGTCGCTGCCCGCGGCCTTCGTCACCGTCCAGCCCTGCGGTGCGGCCGTGGTGGAGTCGAAGCCCTCGGCGTGCTCGGTGCGGCGGAGGTCGTAGCCGACGGCGGTGGCCGCGTCGGGATCGGCGGTCAGTGCCGCGTCCACCGTCACGGGCCTGCCGCCCAGCTTCACCTCGCGGCTGAGCGCCTCGTACCCGGGCAGGGCGGCGGTGATGTCGAGGGTGTAGCCGTCCTCCTTCGGCAGGGAGATGTCGTAGTCACCGGTCACCGGGTCGGTCCAGACCGGTGCCTCAGGGGAACCCTCGACGGCGATCCTGGCGTACAGCGGCCAGCCGTGCCCGGAGCCGTCCCGGACGGTGCCGCGCACATGGGTGCGGGGCAGGGCCTTCAGACCGAAGTCGCGGGTCACGGTCGTACCGTCCGCGATGTCCACGGTGAGCGGGGCCGGGGACGCGTAGCCGAACGCCGTGACGGTGAGTCCGCCGACCTCGCCGGCGGGCAGGTTCAGCCTGTACGTGCCGTCCGCGCCCGTCGTGGCCACGTCGAGCCCGGAGCCGACGGTGGCGCCGGCGACGGGACCGCCGGTCTTCGCGTCCGTCACCGTGCCGGTGAGGGTGCCGCTCGGACCGCTGCGGAAGGCGGCCAGGCCGGACGGGGTGCCGAGGCCCGTGGGGCCGTCGTAGCCGGGTCCCGCGGCGCACAGGTACGCGGCGGCGCAGGTGCCGTTGGACCCGGAGGTGATGTCGTTCAGCCCCGGGCCGCCGGTGGCGTACGGGTAGGCGTTGGGATAGGTGCCCGGGCGGGGCGGGCCCGCCAGCGCGTAGGTGGCCGCGATCACCGGGGTGGCCGCGCTGGTGCCGCCGTAGCGCTGCCAGCCGGTGCCCTGGGAACCGAACGTCGAGTAGACGGCAACGTTGTCAGCGACCGCCGAGACATCGGCGACACTGCGCCCCGAGCAGCCGGTGTCCTTCTGGAACTCCGGTTTGGTCTGGTACGACGCACAGCCCGAGCCCGGGCCGTAGAAGCCCCGCTTCCACACGGTCTCGTCCCAGCCGCGCGGGCTGTCTGGGTCGGCGGTCAGATTCGTGCCGCCGACCGCCGTCACGGTGGGCAGGGTGGCCGGGAACGCGACGCCGTAGCCGTTGTCACCGCTCGCCGCGACGATCGCGACACCGGGGTGGTCGTAGGAGGACCCGTACATCTGCTGGTCCGAGGCGAAGTCACCCGCGCGGCCGTAGGAGTTGGAGACGTACTTGGCGCCCAGCCCCACGGCCTTGTCGACACCGGCCGCGAGCCGGTCCAGGCCGTCGTTGTCCGTCTCCACGAGCAGGATGTGCGCCCGGGGCGCGACGGCGGAGACCATGTCGAGGTCGAGGGCGATCTCGCCGGCCCACGTGTCGCTCGTCGTGGGGTAGTCCGTGCCGCCGCGCTGGTCGACCTTCTTGAAGCAGCCGTTGTCCGTGGTGCACGGCGGCAGACCGTACTGGGCGCGGTAGACCGCCAGGTCCGCCTCGGCGTTGGGGTTGTCGTAGGCGTCGACGATGGCGATGGTCTGTCCGGCGCCGCCGTCGGCCGGGAGGCTGTAGGCGCTCTGCAGGTCCTGCGGGCCGAGCCCCGGCGGCGTCTGTGCCGCGGCCAGCCGGAGCAGCGGGGGCTCGTCGGAGCGCATGGCGTAGCAGGACGCGTGCCCCTTGGCGGGTGTGCCGCACACGGGGGTCAGGTCGGTGCCGCCGGCCTGGTCGGCGGCGGACGCGGGCGGGGTGACGCCCAGGAGGACGAGGGTGGTGAGTCCCACGGCGGCGAGGCCGTGCCGGACAGCCCGGGAGACGGATATTCGGTCTCCGCGAAGCGAGGATGACGTCACTTCGTACCTAACGTGAACGGGCCCCCGGTCGAGGGCCGACTTCCGGACAATTAGCGGGAGCCGAATGACGAACTGTCAATACGTCTTGTGTTAACGGCGGATGACCCCAGCTCGCAGCCGGTTCTCACTTGCGCAGGAGCACGAAATGCCCTCGCCTCGCCGCTTGTCCGGCGGCCGTCCAGAAGTCCAGAATCCGTTCGGAACGAGTTCGGAGTCCGCGGAACGGCCGAGAATTCGAGGAATGGAAGGGAATTCCGGTCAGCTTTCCCGCCTGCGGTAGTCACGGGGTGACACTCCCGTGACCCGCTTGAAGGCGACGCTCAGGGCGCTCTCGGATCCGTAGCCCACGGACCGGGCGATGGCGGCCATCGTCTCGGTGCCGTCCCGCAGCCGCCGGGACGCGAGCTCGATGCGCCATCGCGTCAGGTATTCGAGCGGTCCCTGACCGACCGTGTCCTTGAAGCGTGCGGCGAGGGTCGACCGGGAGACCGCGCCGACGCGCGCAAGATCGGCCACCGTCCAGGAACGCGCCGGAGCCTCGTGCATGGCGCGCAGGGCCGCGGCCACCGCGGGATCGGCAAGACCGGCCAGCCACCCGGAGACCGCCCGGGGCTCGCGGGCGAGGTGGAGGCGCAGCACATGGATCAGCATGACGACGGCGAGGTGTTCCGCCATCAGCGTCGCGGCCGGCGGTCTGTGCAGCAGCTCGCGGTCGATCGCGGCAAGCGCCCACTCCACGGCCTCCGCCTGGGGGGTTCCGGCGGGCACATGGATGACCGGCGGCAGAGTGTCGAGCAGCAGCTCGTGCGCCCGGGCGCCGAAGGAGAAGCGACCGCCGATGAGGAGCACATCGTCGCCGTGCCCGACTCGTGCGGCACCGCCTTCGGCCCGGGCGAAGACGGGTCCCGCACTGATCGGAGCCGCCTCCGGGCCGCTGCTGAGCGTGAAGGGGCGCGGGCGGGTGAGGAGGTAGCAGTCACCGGCCGCCAGGGCGATCGCCTCGTCGACGCCGTCGACCTCGAGCACACAGCCCCCGCGTCGTACGGCGTTGAACTTCACTCCGGACGGCGCGTCGAACCGCACGGCCCACTGCCCGCCCGCCACGAGACTCGTGGACAGGTGGCCGCGGGTCTCCAACAGGGCCAGCACATCCTCCAGCGGATCCATCGGCAGCACCTCCCTCGGACGATGGCTGAAGTAGAGCGGACGCTCGATCATAGGACGTCCAGCGCCGCAGCCCTAAGGTCGGGATCGTGACAGCGATCCCGCTCCGGAAAGGCACCCTGTGAACGCCGAGCCCCTTCTGACCACCCCCTTCGACTCCGCCGCCACCGCTGCCGAGGTGATCGACGGCGTGGATCTCACCGGCCGCCGCGCCCTGGTCACCGGCGGCGCCTCCGGCATCGGCACCGAGACCGTCCGCGCCCTGGCCACCGCCGGCGCGGAGGTCACGATCGCCACCCGTCGGCCGGCGGCGGCGGAACCGCTCATCCGCGAACTCTCCGCCGTTCCCGGTGCCGGCCCGGTGCGGGCCGCGGCACTGGACCTGTCGGATCTGGCGTCGGTGGACTCCTTCGCACGGACATGGGGAGGGCCGCTCGACATCCTCGTCGCCAACGCCGGGATCATGGCCCTGCCCACCCGAACCGTCACCGCTCGCGGCTGGGAGATGCAGCTCGCCACCAACTTCCTCGGGCACTTCGCCCTGGCCACCGCGCTGCACGCCCCGCTGCGCGACGCGGGCACCGCCCGCGTCGTGGTCGTCAGTTCCGGCGCACACCGCACCGCGCCCTTCGACTTCGACGACCCCCACTTCACGCACCGCCCGTACGACCCCTGGGCGGCCTACGGGCAGTCCAAGTCCGCCGAGGTCCTGTTCACCGTGGCCGCCCGCCGCTGGGCGGACGACGGGATCACGGCCAACGCGCTCAACCCGGGCTACATCCTCACCGCCCTCCAGCGTCATCTCGACGACGACACCATGCGCGGGTTCGGAGTGATGGACGACGAGGGAAACCTCACCCCGCTCCCGCACTACAAGACTCCCGCCCAGGGAGCCGCGACCTCCGTGCTGTTGGCCGCGTCACCGCTGCTGAAGGGTGTGACCGGCCGGTACTTCGAGGACAACCAGGAGGCCCGGGTCGTCCACGGCGACGAGGACCAGCCCGGTGGCGTGGCCGCCCACGCCCTCGACCCGCGTGCGGCGGACCGGCTCTGGGAGTACGCGGCCGCCGCCATCCGCTGAGCCTGCGCGCCCTGGGGGGTGTAGACGGTTGGGCGGGGCGGTGTGGGCATGTTCGCGCCGATGAAGAAGCCGGGGTGCGGGGGCTGGTTGGAGGCGGTGTTCGGAACGGTCGACGGCACCGGCGCGGCCGTCGGCCGTCTGTCGGCCTTCGATGTTCGGCCATGGTGGGAATCGTGACTTTGCCGTCGCTCGAGCCGGGGGCGCCGGGTCCGGGGGCGGTGGCAGGGCTGTGTCAGCCTGCTGCCCCGACCCGCGGTGTCACGCGAGGTCTGTGAGCGTCGGCTCACGCGAGAGGCGGTCGGCTCAGGCGAGAGACAGGAACAGCTTCTCCAGCCGTGCTCTCATCTGTTCCCGGTCCCCGGCGTTGGCCGGTTCGGAGTCGCTGAGGCAGTGCTGCAGGCCCGGCCGGAGGAACCGCCGCCTGGACGGCCGGTGGCTACGACACGCACCGGCCCGAGGCCGCCACGAAGGCGACCTGGAGCATGGAACGCCAGGTCCGGTTCACCGCCGGTACGGTCGTGCTGCTGGGCCTCCTGCTCGGCCTGGCCGTCCATCCGGCCTTCCAGCTCCTGTCCGCCGGCATCGCGGGCGGCCTGGTCTTCTCCGCTGTCACCGACACCTGCGGAATGGCGGTCATGCTGGCCAGGCTTCCCCACAACCGCCCCCGCCGGGCCGACCTGGACGCCACACTCGCCCGACTGCGCGGCACCGCCGAGTCGTGAGCCGCGGGGCCGGGTCCGCGCTGCCCGGCCACCCGTGCGGGCGCACCTGCCGTGGCCGGCCCGATGACGCATCGCACCGGGTGTTCGCGCCCGGCACCTGCCGGTGGCCAGGCACCTTCCGGCGGACGGCGGCGTGCCGATCGGGTCGCCCCTGTGGATGATCGTACGGAGAGGAGGCCGGATGCCGGTATGCCTCATATGATCTGCATGTCTGACATGTACCGGCCTCGTTCGTCACCGCAAGGGAGACACCTGTGATGCGCTCGATCATGACGGGGACGGCCGCCGGCCTGCTGGGTGCCGCCGCGCTGTGCCTCGGGGCCCCGGCCCCTTCGTTCGCCGGTACGGACGCCGCCGCCCGGTCGTCGGTCGCGTACTGCGGTGCGGACAATGCCTCCGGGCTGGCGGTCTGGGCCGATCCGGCCGAGTCCTGCGCCGCCGCCCTGGAGGTCGCGAGCGCCTACACCAAGGCCGCGTCCAGCAGGACGGGCGCGCCCGCCACGATCCGGGTCGGCGCGACCACCTGGACGTGCCAGGAGCGTCAGGGCGACCCGAACCCGTACCAGGAGTGCGTCGACGCGAGCGACAGTGGCCGCCGGGTCGTTCTCTCGTCCTGACGCCGTTCCCCGTCCCGCCGTGGCGGATGTCCCGAACCTGCTGTTCAATGCATGGATCGAGTGATGCCGACTCATGGCGTGGGGAGAGACTCATGACGACGACGGGACCCGGTGCCGAGGGCGAGAAGGAGATCCTCGGACGCATCACGGAAATGATCAGCCAGGAGAAGGACCTGCGGGACCGCCTGGCGGACCACAGCATCGACCAGCCGACCGAGCAGGAACGCCTGGCGCGGCTGGAGACCGAACTCGACCAGTGCTGGGACCTGCTCCGGCAGCGCCGGGCCCGCGTCGCCGCGGGGCAGGACCCCGGGGAGGCCCAGGTGCGCCCGGCGTCGCAGGTGGAGGGTTACCTGTCCTGACGGCCGGCAGGTGACGGCGCCCGCCGACGTGCTGTCGCCGCCCGTGCGGTGCGTTCGTCCTCCCCTGTCCCCGCCCCCTGTCGCCCCCCGTGGAATGAACGCCCCGGCTGCCGCTGTTGCCCCGGCAGTGTCGGCTCCGGCACGAAACCCCGGCGCGAGGTGGAGATGAGCACGGATGAGCATGGCGTTCGCACCCGACGACCTTTCGGGCCAGACCGCCTGTTCCGGCTCCCGCTCGCCACTGCGCGACTTCCTGCGGACCGAGACCGGTAGCGCCGCCGTCCTGGTGACGGCGGCGCTCGTCGCGCTGGTGTGGGCCAACACGGCTCCGGCGGGCTACGCGTCGTTCTGGGAGACGCACCTGTCCGTGGGGATCGGCAGCCACGGCCTGTCGCTGCCGCTGCGGGAGTGGATCAACAGCGGACTGATGGCGCTGTTCTTCTTCGTCGTCGGGCTGGAGGCGCGCCGCGAGTTCGACATGGGCGAGCTGCGCGACCGCCGCCGTCTGGCGCTGCCGCTGGCCGCCGGGATCAGCGGCATGGTCGTACCGGTCGCCCTCTTCCTCGTGCTCAACGCGGGGCACCCGTCCGCGCACGGCTGGGGTGCGGCGATGTCCACCGACACCGCCTTCGCCCTCGGCATGCTCGCCGTCGTCGGGCACCGGTTGCCGAGCGGGCTGCGGATCTTCATCCTGACGATCACCGTGGTCGACGACTTCGTGGCCCTGGGCGTCATCGCGGTCGCCTACAGCGAGCACGTCGACGTACCGGCGCTGCTCGTCGCGGTCGCGGTGTTCGGCGTCATCCTGCTCGTCCGCGCGCTCGGGGTGCGCCGGGGCCTGGTCTACGCGCTGCTGGCGCTCGTCGCGTGGGTCGCGCTGCTGGAGTCGGGCGTCGATCCCGTGGTCATCGGCCTCGCCATGGGCCTGCTCACCTACGCCTATCCGGCGGCACGCGCCGACCTCGAACACGCCACGGGCCTGTTCCGGATGTTCCGCGAGCAGCCGACGCCCGAACTGGCACGTTCGGTGCAGGCCGGCCTCGCCTCCGCGATCTCGCCGAACGACCGGCTCCAGGGCCTGTACCACCCCTGGACCAGCTATCTCGTCGTCCCGCTGTTCGCCCTGGCCAACACCGGTATCCCGCTCGACGCCGACCAGCTCGCGCGGGCGTTCACCTCGCCGGTCACGCTCGGCATCCTGCTCGCGTTCGTCGTCGGCAAGCCGCTGGGCATCGTCGGGGCGTCCGCGCTGGCACACGGGCTCACCCGGGGGCGGGTCCGGCCGCCGGTCGGCTGGGGAGCCGTCGCGGCGGGCGGCGCCATGGCCGGGACGGGCTTCACCGTCTCCCTGCTCATCGCGACCCTCGCCTTCCAGGGGACACAGCTCGCGGACGCCAAGATCGGCATCCTGAGCGCGCTGGTCGGCTCCTTCCTGACCAGCCGGCTCATCACCGCGGTCCTCGCGGCGCTGCCGCGCCGGCTGCGGCAGCGGGCGCTGCTCGGCGACGCCGAGACGCTCGTCGACCTGGCGGTGCCGGTCGATCCCGACCGCGACCACGTGCGGGGGCCCCGGCACGCGCCGGTGACCGTCGTGGAGTACGGCGACTACGAGTGCCCGTACTGCGGACAGGCCGAGCCGGTCGTCCGGGAGCTGCTCGGCGACTTCGGCGACGTGCGGTACGTGTGGCGTCACCTCCCCCTGACGGACGTGCACGTGCACGCCCAGCTCGCGGCCGAGGCGGCGGAGGCCGCGGCCGCGCAGGGCCGCTACTGGGACATGCACGACGTGCTGATGAGCCACCAGGGCGAGCTGCGCCTCGACCACCTGCGCAAGTACGCCGACGCCCTCGGTCTGGACACCCAGCGCTTCGACCGGGACCTGCGGTCCCACCGGGGCGCGGCGCGGATCGCCGAGGACGTGGAGTCGGCGGACCTCAGTCAGGTGGCGGGCACGCCGACGTTCTTCGTGAACGGGCGCCGGCACCACGGGGCGTACGACATCGGCAGCCTGTCGGCGGCCGTGCGGGCCGCCCGGGAGAGGGCGGCGATCGGGGCCCGCGGAGGGCGGTGAGGGCCGGGAATGCATCGCGGGCGGACGGTGTTGAGAGAACCGTCTGACATGTTCGAGTCAATCGGCTCGGGCGGTTGGCGGAAGGAGTCCCTCATGGCACGCAGCACCACACGCCCGGTCGTCAAGCTGAAGTCGACGGCCGGCACCGGAGTCACCTACGTGACCCGGAAGAACCGTCTGAACGACCCCGACCGGCTGGTCCTGCGCAAGTACGACCGACCGTCACTGACGGCACAACCGTTCGACCTCCCGGGAGGAGACCGCGATGAAGGTACGCAAGTCCCTGCGTTCGTTGAAGGCCAAGCCGGGCGCGCAGGTGGTGCGCCGGCGGGGCACGACCTTCGTGATCAACAAGAAGGACCCCCGCTTCAAGGCCCGCCAGGGCTGACGCCCCGCACCCCACGGCCCGGCACCGCACACGCGGTGCCGGGCCGTTCCCGTTCCCGGCGCCGCGAGGCGGAACCCGGCGGTAGCCTGGCGATCATGGGGGAGTGGCGGATGCGGCCGGCGTCGGAGGCGGACGTCGAGACGGTGGCCGGGTTGCGGGCCGTGGTGCTGCGGGCGGATCTGGAGCGGCTCGGGCGGTACGACGAGCGGCGGGTGCGGCAGCGACTGCGGGACGGGTTCGTTCCCGCGCACACCTGGGTGATCGAGGTGGGTGGCGCCTTCGCCGGCTGCGTGGCGCTGCGGCCGGCCGAGGACGCCCACTGGCTGGAGCACTTCTACCTGGCGCCGCACCTCCAGGGCAACGGCATCGGCGCGGCCGTACTGCGGGGGCTGCTGGAGCGGTGCGACCGCGACGGCGTCCCGGTCCGGCTGAACGTGCTGCGGGGCAGCCCGGCCCGGCGCCTGTACGAGCGGCACGGATTCACCCTCGAAACCGAGGACCCCGTGGACGTCTTCATGGTGCGCGAGCCGGCGCCGGCCGCACGTGGCAGGTGATCAGCCGCCGGTGTGACACCGAGGCGGGCGGACGGCGGTGGACGTCGGACCGGGCCGCGACCGTCCGCGCCATCCCCGCCCGCGGCTCGGCGGGCGCCCCCACCTCGGCCTCCGTGCCGAGCCGTGGCGCGCGCCGACGGCGTGTCCGACGGCGGACGGAGCTGGGAGACCGACTGGACCATGGACGTCCGCCGGACCGGGGAGTCTTTCGTGTGACCGGGGCACCGGCCGTGTCGGCCGACGGGTGACGTCCAGTTCACACGGCCGTTGTGACGGCGTCGGTTCGCGGGGCGGTGGTCGTCACCTACGGCAGGTGAAGTGGGCCACCGTTGCCGAACCGTCGGACCATTCGTGAGGTGGAGCGCATGCGTCAGATCCGCGTCCCGGGTGCCGAGCGGCGCCCCGCTCGTGTCCGGGCAGGACTCGCGACCGCCGTGGTGCTCGCCCTGACCGCCTCGGCCCTGCTGTCGGGTACGGCGCGGGCGGCCGGCGAGCACACCACGGCGACCGAGCAGTGGACGACGCGGATCCTCGCCCCCGGAGTCACGGCCCGCACGGGCGCCGTCCGGCACCCCGGTGTGGCGCACGCGTGGACGGTCACCGTGCAGGCGCCGGCCAAGACCCGGTGGACCGCCGACGATCCGGACGCGCCCGTGACCTGGGCCGAGGTCTCCACCCGCGCCTGGGCCGACGACACGGCGCGGAAGCTGACCGAGGCGGGCCTGCGGCCACGGGTGGAGAGCGTGCAGTGGCCCGACTACGCCGACACACCCCACGGGGTGCTGGGACACCGGGTCCGGGTCGGCCGGTTCGCCACCCAGGCGGAGGCGGCGACGGCCGCGTCGGCGGTCACCGCGGCCGGCTTCCGTACGACTCTGTCCTGGACCGGGTACGACGTCCAGGAGCCGGCCGACCAGGAGAACATCCACGTCGCGGTGGTCGACCCGAAGACCTTCGACGGAACGGTCGAAGCCACGCACGACGGCGATGTGGCACAGCGGGAGACCACCTCGGCCGTGGCGCGGAAGCTGAACTCGCTCGTCGGGGTCAACGGTGGCTTCTTCGTGCTGTCACCGGGCGACGGCGTGCCGGGCACCATGTCCGGGATCGGCGCCTACGCGGGCGAGTTGGAGTCGATGGCGGCCGGCTCCCGTTCCGCCCTGCTCATCGAGGACGGCGGCCACAGCGTACGGATCGCGGACCTGACGAGCACCGTCACCGCCCGCGCGGGCAAGGCCACGTACCGGATCCAGGGCGTCAACCGGGTGCCCGGCACGGTCCGGGACTGCGGCCGGCCCGGCAGCACGCCCAGCGAGCTGCCCTGGCAGGACGTGACCTGCCGGCTGGCCGACGACATGGTCCGGTTCACCGGCGCCTTCCAGGCCGACCTGCCGACTGGACCCGGGGTGCAGGTCGTGCTGAACGCCTCCGGCCGGGTCCTCTCCGTCGGCGCGCGGGGCGGTCGCGTCCCCGAGGGCGGGCACGTGCTGCAGGGCATCGGCCGGGCCGCCGACTGGCTGACGGCGCACGCCGAGCCGTACGGCCGTATCGGGGTCGGCGAGGTCGTCCGCACGACCGACGGCCGGCGCGTCGCAGTCGGCGCCGGCGACTCCGTCGTCAGCGCGGCCCCGACGCTGGTGAAGGACGGCCGTATCGACATCGACGCCGCCGCCGAGGGTGTGGTCGACCCCGAGTACACCTCCTTCGGATACGCGTGGGCCAACGTCCGTCAGCCCCGCACCCTCGCGGGCGTCGACAAGCGGGGCCGGCTGATCCTCGCCACGGTGGACGGGCGGCTGAAGAACGGCAGCGAAGGGTTCACCCTCTACGAGGCCGCCGCCTTCATGAAGTCGCTCGGCGCCGTCCAGGCGATGAACCTCGACGGCGGCGGCTCCACCGCGATGGCCGTGGACGGCACGCTGGTCAGCAACCCCTCCGACGCCTCCGGCGAACGCCCGGTCGGGGACACCGTCCAGGTCCTGCCGGCGGCGCACTGACCGCGTGCGGTGTCCTCCGGAACGGCGGCTGTCTCGCCGTAGCGGGTGTGTCAGGCGGGTGTGTCAGCGCGGGATCGCCCAGCCCGGCGTCCACGTCCCGGTGGCGTCGTGGCCGGCCGTGGTGGTGGCGAGGTGGGCGCGGAGGGTGGCCAGCGCCGGGTGGGGGTTGTCGCGGTGCCAGAGGAGCGCGTGCGGGTAGACGGGCGTCGGGTCGGTCACCGGGATGCGGCGCAGGCCGAGGCCGGCGGGCCAGACGATGGGGGCACCTCCCAGCGGTAGCTGGGGGATTGTGTGCTCACCCATGAAGGTGGCCAGGGCCGGGGTGTCCGCGATGGTGTCGAGGAGCGCGTCGGAGCCGAAGTTGGGGCCGGTCGCCTCGATGGTGAGGCCGAACTCGGCGACGAGGTCGTCGTAGTAGGCGGCCCACTCGGTACCGGGGACGATGCCGGGCATCCAGATCCGGTGCCCGGCGAGCCGAGCGAGCGTGACCGACCGGGCGCCCGCCAGCGCGTGCCCGGGGCCGGTGAGGAGCTGGAGCGGCTCGTCGAGCACCCGGACGGACTCGACGTCCTCGGGAAGGGGCCGGCCGGGCGCGGCGACGGCGCGGAAGGACGCGTCGATGGTGCCCGAGCGGATGGCGGCGACGGCCGTCTCGATGTCGAAGAGCATCACCACGTCGAGGTCGATCCCGGGGTGCGCGCGGTGGAAGCCGCGCATCAGGCCCGTCGCCGCGCCGCGCGAGGCGATCACGTCGACGCGCAGCGGACGGCGGCCGGTACGTACGGACGCGACCGCGCGCTCGGCGACGCGCAGCAGCTCGCGCGCGTGGGGCAGGAACGCCTGCCCGTCGATGGTGAGCTCGGCGCCGCGCGGGGTGCGGGTGAACAGCCGTACGCCGAGGGTGCGCTCCAGCGCGGCGATGCGCTTGGAGACGGCCTGCTGGGTGACCGCGAGCTCGGCGGCGGCCTCCTGGAACCGCCCCGCGTCGGCGGCGGTGACGAAGGTCCGGACGGTGTCGAGGTCCATGCCGACACCCTAGTGGTACAACCAGTGGTTGTGGCTGACGGCTCCGTGGTTGTTTGATCCCTGCTCCTGGTCCCCGCTTTGATGCTTCCGGTCGCGGATCGGTTGTGCGGAGGGGATGCGAGGGGTGTCGGAGATGAGGAACGGGCACCGGCTCGACCGTCTGCTCGGACGCCCGCTGGGGCGGCGGTTCGGATGGCTGTGGGCAGCGTACGGAACCAGCGCGCTCGGCACATGGCTCGCCTTCGGCGCGTTCCCGCTGATCGCCGTCCGGGTGCTGCACGCCGGGCCGGCCGAGGTCGCCGCGCTCTCCTCCGTGGGCGCGGCGGTGGGCGCGGCCGTGGCGGTGCCGCTCGGCCCGTGGGTGGAGTTCCGCCGCAAACGGCCCGTGCTGATCGCGATGGACCTGGTGCGGTGCGCGGCGCTGCTGACGATCCCCGCCGCGTTCGCGCTCGGCGCGCTCACCTTCCTCCAGCTCCTGCTGGTCTCGGTCGTCGTCGCGGCGGCCGACATCACCTTCCGCGCCGCCTCCGGCGCGTACCTGAAGACACTGCTGCCGGCCGAGGACCTGCTCGTCGCGGGCGCCCGGTTCGAGTCCACGACCTGGACGACCACGATCATCGGACCGCCGCTGGGCGGCGCGGCGACCGGGCTCCTCGGCCCGGTGGCGACCGTGGTGGCCGACGCGGTCAGCTACCTCCTCTCGGCCCTAGGCATCCGCGCCATGGGCGGCCACGAGCCGCCGCCCGAGCGCCGGCAGACCGCGCGCATGCGGGCCGGGGACCTGCTCGACGGCTGGCGGTACATCCTCGCCGACGCGACGCTGCGCCCGCTGTTCTTCAACACGGCCCTGTTCAACGGCCTGGTCATGGCCACCGACCCGCTGCTGGCCGTCCTGATGCTCGGCCGGCTCGGCTTCACGCCGTGGCAGTACGGCCTCGCCTTCGCCGCGCCCTCGATCGGCGGGCTGATCGGCTCACGACTGGCCCGCCCGCTCGCCACCCGGTTCGGGCAGCACCGCGTCCTGGTCGTGTCCGGGACGCTGCGCGCCCTGTGGTCCGTCGGCCTGGCGTTCACCGGGCCGGGCACCGGCGGGCTGCTGCTGGTGATGGGCGTCGAACTCGGCCTCATCTTCTCCTGCGGGGTCTTCAACCCCGTCTACGCCACCTACCGCCTCCAGCGCACCGCGGCCGACCGGGTCGCCCGCACGTTGACCGCCTGGACGGTGACGACCAAGGCGTCGACCGCGCTGCTGACGGCCGTCTGGGGCGTACTCGGCGGCCTGCTCGGCCCGCGTCCGGCCATCGGCCTGGCTGGTGCGTTCCTGCTGGCGACCCCGCTGCTGCTTCCGCGCCGCGCGGGCGCGCCTGTCCCCGAGCCGGCGCCAGCACCGAGCCGTACCTGAGGGACGGCGACGGCTGTCAACCGCGACCGGGCCGCGCCGCTCACGGGGTTTGCGTCCTCGGCGGCCCGCGTCCGGCCATCGGCCTGGCTGGTGCGTTCCTGCTGGCGACCCCGCTGCTGCTTCCGCGCCGCGCGGCAGCGCCTGTCCCCGAGCCGGCCCCGGCACCGAGCCGCACCTGAGGGACGGCGACGGCTGTCAACCGCGACCGGGCCGCGCCGCTCACGGGGATTGCGTCCTCGGCGGCCCGCGTCCGGCCATCGGCCTGGCCGGTGCGTTCCTGCCGGCGACCCCGCTGCTGCTTCCGCGCCGCGCGGGCGCGCCTGTCCCCGAGCCGGCGCCAGCACCGAGCCGTACCTGAGGGACGGCGACGGCTGTCACCGCGACCGAGCGGTTCGGCGGCCTGCTCGGCCGGCGTCCGGCCATCGGCCTGGCCGGCGTGCTCCTGCCGGCGACCCCGCTGCTGCTTCCCCGCCGCGCGGCAACCCCGGCACCGAGCCGCGCCGCTCGCGAGAACCGCGTCCTCGGCACCCGGCGGACCGGCTCCGCGTCATCGCGCTCGACGTGACCAGCCCCGACGGCAACACCGCCGCGTCCGAGGCGGCCGGCTCCACCGATGTCCTGGTCACCAGCGTGGGCGTCCCCGGCCCGCGTACGGGAGGTCTTCGAGACCACCACCTTCGGCGTGAGGGCGACGACGCGGGCGGTGCCGCCCCAGTTCCGCGAGCGCGGTTCCGGCGTAGTGGTCAACGTGACCTCCAGCGTGGCGCTGGGCCCCATGCCGCTCTCGGCCGTCCACGAGGCGAGCGAGATGGCCGTCGAGGGGTTCACCGTCTCCCTCGCCCTCGACCTCGCGCCGAGCCGGGCACGGACGGGGCGTCCACCCCCTGCCCGAGCGGCACCTGGCCGTCAGTGCTCCTCGGTGCAGCAGCCGTGCCGGGGCGCCGGGCCCGCGGTGACGGTCCCAAGGCGGCAGAAGCAGGACGCCTCGACCGGTACGTCCGCCAGTGCCGCGGCGATCTTGAGCTGCTGGGCCACGATCCGTGCCTCCCCCTCCTTGCCGAGCCGCACCAGGCACTCGTGGAGACCGTGCAACGCCCAGACGTTCCCCGGGTGTTGCAGCGGCCGGGGGAGCGTGTCGTCGAGTCCGAGATCGGCGCGGTAGACGGCCTCCGCCTCCGCGACCAGGCCCTGTTCGAGGAGCAGGGCGCCGTAGGCGTGCCGGGTGGGCTGCATCCAGCCCCACGGCTCGTCGTACGGCAGGCCGTCGTCCAGCTCGATCGACCGGCGCAGCGCCGCGAACGCCGCCTCGTACCTTCCCTCGCGGTAGTGCAGCTCGCCGTCCAGCATCTGCGCGGCGATGGCCAGGATGTCCGTACAGGTGTTGTTGAACAGCATCCGTGTCTCCGGCACCCGGGCGACCGCCTCCTGGAACAGCGCGCGTTCCGCGCCGGCCTCGTCGGTCCGGCCCGTGGCCGCGAGGGCGACCCCGCGCCCGTACCGCAGCATCGCCGTCGTGACGCGGTACAGCCGGGCGTCGGCGGGCAGCGGCAGGCGCAGGATGTCGTCCCAGCGGCCGAAGCGGATGAGCACGTGCACCCGCATCGCGAGGAAGCCCTCCAGCCAGTCCGCCATGGGAGGGCTCTCCACGCGCAGCAGTTCCTCGGGCACGGCGGCCTCCAGCCGGTCCGCCGTCTCGATCGCGTCCTGGAAACGGCCGAGGAACATCGCACCGTAGATCTTGAAGTGGAGGTTGTGGCACCGGTACAGGGTGTAGAAGTTCATCGCGCCCGCCCTGGCGCGGAACTTCTCGTCGGCCGTGATCGCCTCGGTGTTGTCGGAGATCACCCGGCGGTAGTCGCCGCAGAGCACTTCCAGGTGGGACGGCATGTGCCGGAGATGGCCCGCGTCCGGCACCAGACCGCGCAGCCGGTCGCCCGCCGGCAGGGCGGCCTCGGGCGTCGGGGACATCTCCATCAGGTGGACGTACAGGTGGAGCAGGCCCGGGTGCCGTGCCCCGGCCCGGCTGGCGAGGGCCCTCTCCAGGACCGCCTTGGCCTCGGTGGTGCGCGCGCCGGGAGCCGCACTGCCCGTGCGGATGTCCCACAGCCGCCAGGGCGTGAGGTTCATCAGGGCGTCGGCGTACAGGGTGGCCACGTCGAGGTCGCCGTCGGCCAGTCGGTGGGCGGCCCGCATGCTGTCGGCGTAGGCGGCGTTCCACACGGAACGGTCCTCGGCGTCCGGGGCCTGCGACCGTGGATAGCGGGCGGCCAGCGCGCCGATGAGGGCCCGCTCGACCGGGGTGGCGCCGGCCGCCTTCGCGTGGGCGCGCCGTACGGCGGCGTGCGCCCGCTCCACCGTCCGCTCCAGGTCCTGTTCGTCGAAGAACTCCCAGGGCTTGTTGTAGTTGGGGCCGAGCGCGTAGGCCAGGCCCCAGTCGGCCATGGCACAGCCGGGGTCCGCCGCGGCGGCGGCCTCGAAACAGCGGACGGCCTCCTCGTGGTTGAAGGCGTACGTCCAGTTCAGCCCGCGGTCGAACCAGGTCTGCGCTTCGTCGGACGACGTGGTCACGCGCCGGCTGTGGCTGCCGAGGTCGTAGTAGTCCATGCCCGCGCTCCCTCGTTCAGCCGATCCACTTCACCCGGTTCCTGAGCCAGAACGGCCGCCGGCCCCGCACGGTCGGGAACCGGCGCAGGTCCCGGCGGTACTGGCGGGTGGCCGGCGGCTGCCGCCACACGGGCGGGGAGTCCCGTTCCGTGGCCCGGTGGTCGATGTGCCATGGTGCGTCGTCGTGGTGGTACGACCTGCCGGTCGCGTCGTTCTTCTCGATGGTCGTGACGAGGGCGTGGGCCACGCCGTACCCCGCCGAGTAACTCGCCTCGCGCAGCCGCCGCAGGGCAGCGCGCTCGGGGAAGTCGGGGAGTTCGACGAGGTCGCCGTTCGTCCGCGCGCCGCCGGCGCTGTCACCGGTGGCGCTCTCGCCCTCATTCTCCCCCCGGGGCTCCTCTTCCTCCCCCTGGCCGTCCTCCTCGCCGGCCGTTTCCCACCTCCACGCCCACCGATCCGGCGGATCGATGCGCAGCTGGACCTCCTCGTGCCGCCCGGCGGACCGGTACTCCAGGATCAGCAGGCGCCAGTCCGCCGGTGCCGCGTCGACCGCGGCCGCGGCGACCCGTTCGTGCAGCCGCTCCGCCTCCTCGGCGGTGAGAGGCCGCTCGTACCGCCGCAGCCGGTCCCGCTGCCGGCGGCCGGGGCCCCGGAGGCGTGGTCCGAAGCTGGTGCTGTAGCCCGTCTCGATCAGCAGTCTGACGAGGAACCTCCAGCCGTGGACGCTGTTGTAGTAGAAGATCCGGATCAGCCCGAAGTCGAAGTCGAAGGTGACGTCGGCGTCGGTGCGGCGGTAGGTGACGGGCGTGTGGTCGCCGAGCCAGGCGCCGAGGGAGTTCTCCGGCCCCAGCGCGGAGGCGGCCAGCAGTTGCAGCAGGCTCTCGGCCACCAGTACGGCGAAGAACCAGGCGGCGCACACCGCCACGGTCACCGGCCAGGCGAGCCCCGACGGGACCAGACCGGAGAAGTAGCCGTGCACATGGTCCGGCACCCAGGTCACGGCGGTCTCGGCGACGTCCGGCAGGGTGCTCGCGTATCCGGCGAGGGCCACCAGCACGGCCTTGTCCAGCAGGTGGCGCAGTACGCCGGTAACGCTGAACGTGAAGCCCCAGTCGGGGCGGAACCCGGCCATGCTCCTGGCGCACAGCGCGACGAACGAGAGCACCTGGCCGACCGCGGCGAGCAGGGCGATCCCACCGTCGAAACCGGGCGGCTCCGGGAACCGGCTGGAGACCAGGAAGCCGGAGAAGCCGAACAGGAGCGCCTGGACGATCCAGATCACCACGATCAGCAGACGCCCGGCGAACGCGACCGCGGGGGAGCGGGGCACGGCCCCGGACGGCGGCGGACGCAGAACCGGCCGGTTCCACAGGGCCAGCATGCTGGTCAGGACGGCGATGGCCAGGGAGAGGCCGGTCCTCGTCCGCCCGGAGACGTCGGCGAAGGCCGAGAAGGGGTACAGGCCGATCAGAGCGAGCAGGCAGAGCACCTGCACCGTACGTCGGACCCTTCCCCCGGTGGACACCGGAACAGAGTAGAAGAGCCGTGCGTCACAAGGGAGTTGGCGGTGTCACCCGGCTTACGTTCTCCTCAACCGGGCGGTCGGCGGGCAGCGGGACGGATGCCTGGCCGGGCCTCGCTCCGCCGGGATGCTCGACGTTCCTCCGGGCCCGCTCAGGCTGCTCCACGAGAGCGCGCGAAAAAAATCGGGCGGCGATGTCGAGAACCCGTCATCGGCTCCGTCCCAGGGGTGAACGCGGCCACAATGGGTCGCACGAGCACCGAGGAGAACCACGATGGCCAAGTACCTGCTGCTCAAGCACTACCGCGGCGCCCCGGCAGCGGTCAACGACGTCCCCATGGACCAGTGGGCGCCGGAGGAGATCTCGGCGCACATCCAGTACATGCGGGACTTCGCGGACCGGCTGGAGAAGACCGGCGAGTTCGTCGACGGCCAGGCGCTCGCCCCCGAGGGGACGTGGGTCCGGTACGACGGTGAAGGGCGCCCGCCGGTCACCGACGGCCCCTTCGCCGAGACGAAGGACCTCATCGCCGGCTGGATGGTGATCGACGTCGACAGCCATGAGCGCGCCGTCGAGCTGGCCGGGGAGCTGTCGGCCGCCCCGGGCGCGGGCGGCAGGCCGATCCACGAGTGGCTGGAGCTGCGTCCGTTCCTGACCGCGACGCCCGACGTCACCGAGTGCCATTGATGAACGAGGCCCTGCTGAGGAGCCTCACGCCGAGCGTGCTCGCCCTCCTCGTCCGCCGCGGAGCAGACTTCGCGGCGGCCGAGGACGCCGTCCAGGACGCGCTGGTCGAGGCGGTCCGCGTCTGGCCGGCCGACCCGCCGCGGGACCCGAAGGGCTGGCTGGTCACCGTGGCCTGGCGCAAGTTCCTCGACCAGACCCGGGCGGACACCGCGTGCCGCCGGCGCGAGGACCGTCTCGACGAGGAACCGGCCCCCGGGCCCACGCCCGCGGCGGACGACACGCTCCAGCTCTACTTCCTGTGCGCCCACCCGTCGCTGACGCCGTCGTCCGCGGTCGCGCTCACGCTGCGCGCCGTCGGCGGGCTCACCACCCGGCAGATCGCCCAGGCCTACCTGGTGCCCGAGGCGACCATGGCGCTGGGGGTGCCCCCTCTGGGGGAGCATCAGCCGGGCCAAGCGCACCGTCTCCGGCGTGCGCTTCGACCAGCCGGGCGACGTCGCCACCGTGCTGCGCGTCCTCTACCTGGTCTTCAACGAGGGGTACTCCGGCGACGTCGACCTGGCCGCCGAGGCCATCCGGCTCACCCGGCAGCTCGCGGCCCAGGTCGACCACCCCGAGGTGGCGGGGCTGCTCTCCCTGATGCTGCTCCACCACGCCCGGCGCGCCGGGCGGACCGCGCCCGACGGCAGCCTGGTCCCGCTCGCCGAGCAGGACCGCGGGCGATGGGACACGCGCCTGATCGCCGAGGGTGTCGCGATCCTCCAGGCCGCCCTCGCCCGTGACCGGCTCGGCGAGTTCCAGGCGCAGGCCGCCATCGCCGCCCTCCACGCCGACGCGCCCACCGCCGAGGAGACCGACTGGGTGCAGATCGTGGAGTGGTACGACGAACTCCTGCGCCTGACCGACAACCCGGTCGTCCGGCTCAACCGCGCCGTGGCCGTCGGCGAGGCCGACGGCCCGCGCGCCGGCCTCGCGGCACTCGCCGAGCTGGACGACTCACTGCCCCGCCACACCGCCGTAGCGGCCTACCTGCACGAACGCGACGGTGACCTGGCGACGGCGGCGCGGCTGTACGCCGAGGCGGCCCACCGGGCCCTCAACCTCGCCGAACGCGACCACCTCACACGCCAGGCCGCCCGGCTCAACACCGGCCGGCGCCGCTGAGGGGTCGCGCCCGCCCAAAGGCCGGGTCGCTACTGGATGCACCAGCGGTGCGGGTGCCCCGGATCCTCGGGGCAGGCGAAGACGTTGAGTTCGCCCCAGCGGCCCACGACGACCTCGGTGGGGGTGGCGGAGCGGCGGCCGGACCGGTCCTCCAGCGGTCGCCAGCTACGGCTGCCGCCGTCCCACTCCGAGCTGTCGATGGTCAGGAGCAGGTTCATCGGGGTGGTGCAGGTCAGGCAGTCCATGGGGTACGGGTCGGTGGCGTGCCAGGAGGCGAAGCCGCCGACGCGCCAGCCGGGCGGGATGGACAGGTCGTACTGGTAGAGCGGTGACTCGGCCCTGTTGTCGTCCCCTGCCTGCTCGGCTTCGGCCTTGAGGGCGTCCTCCCAGGCGTCGATCCGGGCGCACAGCTCCTCGGGGAGGAGGTCGGCGTACGGATGGGTGACCACCTGCTCCGGGTGCAGCACACAGGGTTCGGGCAGGAACCCGTCGGCCCCGATGACCGGCGGCTGCGGCGGCGCGGTCAGCACCCGGCCGACCTCCCACGACCGACGCCAGCGCAGGTGCAGCTCCAGGCCGTAGCCGCTGGGGCCGTGCGCGGTGAAGGGACACCAGAACACCTGGAGCAGATCGCAGTCGTCCGGCCCCGCCGGAAGATCGGGGACATCACGCCGGTGGAGCTGCGCCAGGCCGATCATGGGCAGCGGGCCCGTCTCCGCGCCCCCGGGCAGCCGGTGCTTCCGGTGCAGCTCGACGAGCAGCTCCCGTTCCTCGTCCGTGGGGCCCGGGGCGTGTGCACGGGCCCATGCGGCAGCCAGGACCTGCCGCCGCCGGTGGATGTCCGCCGGTCGCCGGCCGCACGCGCTGCCATGGGTCTCGCCGCACACCGGCCAGGGCTCGTCCGCCGGCCACAGCAGGGGGCCGCCCACGGAACTGGCCGTCGGTTCGGGTCTGCCCGGCCGAGGATGCAGCCGTGTCGTCGTGCCCCGGTAGGCGGCCAGTTCCGGGAAGAGCGCCTCGGCATCGAGCGGGCGCGGCGGCGTGGTCCTCGGCATGGACGCGACCCTAGACGCAGGACGACACCGGCCGTCGAGCACCCCGGCACGCGGCGGCACCGGGAGGAGACGGCCGCCCGTACGGCTGGTGCCGCGGCCGTACTCGGGGATCGGCCGCGGCACCAGCCACCCAGGGCACTCCCGCGCACGGCACGAATGCCCCGCGTCGGCATGCGTATGCGGAGCCGAACGGGTGAAACGGCAGAAGACTGGGGGTCGGTGTTGGGGGGTCAGTCGACCGGCTTTCGTAGCCGCTAGCCGGACGGCCGGTGCCGAGGCCCCTGGGGTGGGGCGAGGGGGCACCGGCCGTGGCCTGGCAGCCGGGACGTCGTACCGTGGAGTGCCGCGTCTCAGGCGCCGCACGTTCCCGCCGACGGGAAACGGCACCCGAAAACCGGTCGCCCTCCCGGTCCGTCCCGGTCCCCCGCTCACGGATACCGGCCGGCGATGCGAACGACGCCGATCAGCACCCGCGAGGGTGTCACCACGCGGCCACTGATCACCGCATCCGCAGGCCAGCGACCCCGCGTGACCGAGCATGCAGCACGCAACCAGTCGATATCTACGGCGAATCTTTTACATCAATACCGCGTGGCATTAATTAAACTGAGCCGCAGTCAACGCCAGCCCCGGGGGACAAGCCACCAGTGAACCGCCAAGCATTGAAAAAGCTCCTCAAAGACCGCCGCGCGCTCATATCCCCCGAAACGCACGGACTCACCCGCCCCACGGGCAGAGGGCGCCGTGCCCCCGGTCTCTCGCAGGGTCAGGTGGACGAACTCCTCGGCTACTCCGACCGCACCTACCAGCGCCTGGAATCCGGCAACTACCACCACCCCCCGGTCGACCTCCTCCGGGACGTCGCGCGCCTGTACGGGATGAACGAGCAGGAATGGATCAGCCTCTGCCGGTACGCCCGCGGCGAGGACCCGCCCGGCCCCCTCTACGACACCTCCGGCCACGCCCTGCCCGCCGCCTGGGCCGACGCCGTCGCCGGCATCACGCACCCCGCGTACGTCACGGACGCCTCCTGGAACCTCGTCACCTGCAACGACCGCTTCCACGCCCTGTTCGACAGCGGCAGGGCGCCGGCCAACACCATGCGCTGGATGCTCCTGGACGGGCGTGACCAACTCATCGACTGGGCCACGGCGTGGGCGCCGCTGGTGATGCCCCAGTTGCAGGCCGCGCTCGCGCAGCGCTCCGACGACAAGGTCCTGAGGCAGATCGAGGCGGAGGTCCTCGCCGACCCTCTCGCCCAGCCCCTGTACGAGAAGGGCGGGGCCTCCATCCACCCCGACGGCGACGAGCGTCCGATCCGTCACGCGGTCGAGGGGCCGGGGTGGGTGACGATGTGTGTGGCGCAGCCGCTCGCGGCGCCCGGGTCCCGGTGCATGATCCTCGTTTTCCGGCCGGGCCCGCGACGGACCGGGAGCCGACCGCGTATGTTGAAAGCCCAGGAGAACGGCATGAACGCCTGAATTTGCCCGTCTTTGGTGCGCGGCCAGACAGTATTTCGAGGACGGCGACGGAAACAAATCGGCCAATTTTGCCGTACCTTGACTTAATCAGGTCGCAGCGCCTTCAGGGGGGAACCCATGCCTGCTCATATCGCCCGCCCCACCACCGTCCTCGCCGCGCACAAAATCACCACAGCGGAGATAGCCGACGACATTCGCGCCCACCACCCCCACCATCCCCGCCTCGGTGCGATCCTCCGCGTCCTCGGCAACTGCGGCGTGGAGACGCGGTATTTCACCCAGCCCCTGGACTCACCCACCGTCAACGGCACCGCGGACGTGGGCGACCGCGCCGCCCGCGCCTTCGCGGACGGCCTCGCCATGGCCGAACAGGCCGCCCGCGCCACCCTCGACCGGCACCGGCTCCAGCCGGGCGACATCACCGGCGTCATCACCACCCACGCCACCGGCTGGGCCGTCCCGAACCTCGACGTCCACCTGGTCGAACGGCTCGGGCTACGGCCCACCGTCCGCCGTACCGCCCTGACGACCACCGCCTGCGCCGGGGGAGCCCACGCCCTGGTCCGAGCCGTCGAACAGGCCCTCCTCCACCCCGGATCCCGGATCCTCGTCGTCGCCGCCGAAGTGCTGTCCACCGCCTACAACCACGTCGACGCCAAGATCGAGCACATGATCTACAAGGCGCTGTTCGGCGACAGCGCGGCCGCCACCGTCGTCTCCAGCGACCCCCTCGGCCCCGGCCTCGCCGTGGACGCCGACGGGCTGTTCGAGTACGTCCTCCCGGACAGCCTCACCATGTACGCCGGCCGCATCGACAGCACCGGCCTGCACTTCGACAGCACCAAACAGGCGGCCGGCGGCGCCAGACACGTCATGCCCGCCGTCACCGACTGGCTCGCCGGCCGCTCCGTCGACGTGCCCGTCATCCACCCCGGTTCAAAACCCATCATCCTCGACACGGCCGACGCCCTCGGCCTCACCGAGACCGACGCCCGCCACTCCCTCGACACCCTCTCCGAAGAAGGCAACCTCGGTGGCGTATCGGTTCTCCGGGTCCTCGAACGCACCCATGGCGGGCCCCCGGCGGACGGCGCGAGCGCGCTGGTGGTCGCCTACGGCCCGGGATTCTCCGTCTCCGCCGTCCGCGGCACCTGGCGGGACTAGCCCGATGACGAGGCAGCGGCCGGGGCCCCGCCGCGCGGGCCCCGGCCGTTGAGGGAGGACGGGCGCTAGCGGCGCAGTGCCGCCAGGTTGCGGTATCCGATGGCCGCGTGTTCCAGGGACTGGCCCGGGTTGGCCGCGCTCGGGGCGTTGTCCTGCTCGACCATCGGGTTGTGGTAATTGCGGTGGCCCACGCGGGAGAAGAACGTCGTGTAGTCGATGACCCCGGTGCCGAACGGAACCATGTCGTACCCCATGCCGTTCGTCGTGTTCACGACGCCGTCCTTGGCGTGGAAGAGCGGGTACCGCTTGTCGTGGCAGGTGACCAGGCCCGCCGGGTCGAAGATGTTCGTGCGCGTGGAGCCGTCGTGGGCGGTGTAGGTGCGGAACTTGTACTGGGCGACGTGCGCCCAGAAGACGTCCATCTCCAGCCAGACCAGCTTCGGGTCGGTGACGGACAGGAAGTACTCCAGCTTGCGGATGCCGGAGCTGCGCGTCGGCCTGCCCTGGTCGTCCAGCGGGCCGCCGTCCAGCAGGAAGTCGTACGCGGCGTCGTGGTTGTGCGTGTACAGCTTCAAGCCGGCGCGGCGGGCGATCTCGCCGAGGGCGTTCCACTTGTCGGCGGCCACGTCCCAGTCCGCCTTGTACCGGCTGTTGGTGGGGTCGGCGCCGGTGCCCATGTGCGCCATGCCCAGGATGTTCGCGATCTCCAGATGCTTCCTGAACGTGTCCAGATCGCCGCTCGTCAGCGGCCAGGAACCCGGGATGAAGCCGTGGTTGCCCTGCGCGCGCAGACCGTTGTCGTCGAGCCAGCGGCGCAGCAGCTTCGCGCCCTGAACGGACTCCAGACTCGCCCCGCCGGGCGCGTTCGCGTGCTGGCCGTAACCGGCGAACTCGACCTGGCGGTAACCGAAGCGGGCGAGCTGCTCGAAGACGGCGCGGAAGCCGGACGGCAGCGAGGTGGACAGCGGGTCCCGCCCGATGGCGTCGCGGACGGTGTAGAGGATGATGCCGCGCTTGTCCGCGGGCACCAGGGACCGGCCCTCGCCGCCGGCCGCGGCCCGAGGCGCGGCCTGGACGGGAGCGGCGCCGAGGACGGGGGCGGCGATCGCACCGGCCGCGACGGCGGTGCAGGTGCTCAGGAAGCGGCGGCGCCCGATACCGAGGCTGCGGCGCAGGTCTTCGTCGGTGTGCTGGCTGATGTTCACGGGTGCCTCTCTCTGGACGGGTCGTCGGTGGTGAGACCGGCGAGGTGCAGCAGGAGCGGTTTCACGTCGGTGGCCGCGATGCGGTCGCCGACGGCGCGGGGGGTGGAGCACAACAGGAGCGGACCGTCGTCGTCGCTCGCTGGGAGGCGGCCGTGGCTGCCCCGGATCGGTGAGGGGTCGAGGGGGACGACCGCCATGCGGTAGCGCAGCCCCAGCTTCTTGCGGGCCAGCGCCGTCGCCGCCCTGACCTTCACATACGGGTCCTCGGGATCCATGAACAGCTCGACCGGGTCGTAGCCGGGCTTGCGGTGGATCTCCACGAGGGGTGCGAAGTCGGGGGCGCGGGCGTCGTCCAGCCAGTAGTAGTACGTGAACCAGGCGTCCGGTTCCGCGACGGCGACGAGTTCGCCGGAGCGCGGATGGTCCAGGTGGTGGGCCTTCTTGCCCTGGTCGTCCAGGAGTTGCTCGATCCCGGGCAGGCCGTCGAGGGCGGCACGGGTGGCCGCCAGGTCCTCGGGCCGGCGGACGTACACGTGGGCGATCTGGTGGTCGGCCACCGCGAAGGCGCGGGAGGCCATCGGGTCCAGGTACTCCATCCCGTCCTGGGTGTGGACCTCCAGCAGGCCGGCGCGGCGCAGGGCGCGGTTGATGTCGACGGGCCGGCTGACCGGGGTGATGCCGTACTCGGACAGCACCACGACGGTACGGCCCTCCGCGCGGGCGTCGTCCAGCAGCGGGGCCAGGGCCGCGTCGAGGTCGGCGGCGGCCTTCAGGGAGCGCGGGTCGTCCGGGCCGTGGCGCTGCAGGTCGTAGTCGAGGTGCGGCAGGTAACACAGGGTCAGGTCGGGCTGCCGGGTGCGCAGGACGTGCCGGGTGGCGTCGATGATCCACTGGCTGGAGACCAGGTCGGCGCCCGGACCCCAGAAGCGGAACAGCGGGAACGTGCCGAACCTGTCGGTGAGTTCGTCGTGCAGGGCCGGTGGCCGGGTGTAGCAGTCGGGTTCCTTGCGGCCGTCGGCGTAGTAGACGGGGCGCGGGGTGACGGTGATGTCGGTGTCGGCGCCCATGGCGTACCACCAGCAGATGTTGGCGACCGTGTAGCCGGGGTGGGCGCGGCGGGCGGCGTCCCACAGCTTGTCCCCGGAGACCAGGCCGTTGTGCTGGCGCCACAGCAGGACCTCGCCGAGCTCCCGGAAGTACCAGCCGTTGCCGACGATGCCGTGCTCGGCGGGGAGCGTGCCGGTGAGGAAGGTGGACTGGGCGGCACAGGTGACCGCGGGCAGCACGGTGCCGAGGTGCGCCCGGGAGCCCGCGGTGGCGAGGGCCTCCAGATGGGGCATGTGGGCGAGGAGACGGGGGGTGAGGCCGACCACGTCGAGGACGAGGAGCGGGGTGGGGTTCCGCTCGGTCATGGCAGCTCCTTCAGGCCCAGGTCGGTCAACAGGTCGCGGGCGAGGGTGAGTTCGGCGGCGATGCCGTCGGCGAGCCGGTCCCGGCCGCGCGGGCGCAGGCCGGGCGGGAGCGCCTGCCAGGTGTACGTCTCGACCTCCAGGTGCCGGGTGAGCGGGCGCGGCCCGCCGACGAGCCGGGCCAGGGCCGTGCGGAGCACGGGGAGCGTGCTGGTCAGCGGCGCGGTGGGGGACGCGTGCAGCGGGACGTGGAAGTGGGCGCGCCAGGGTGCGTCCGCCGGCAGCGGGCCGCCGGCCAGGGCCTCGGGCAGGTCGTCGGTGCCGCGCACCCCGGCGTCGGTGAGCGCGCGGGTCTGGTGCAGGAAGCGCGGCTCCGCGAAGCCGGCCAGGGCGGTACGCACCTCGGGCCGGCCGGGGTGCTCGGCGTGCAGCGCGGCCGACAGTTGTGCCTTCACCACCGGCACCGGGGACGCGGCCAGGGTGTCCAGTGCGGTCGCCGGGTCCTCGAACGAGGTCGCGAGGTGACAGGTGTCGACGCAGACGCCGACGCGGGGATGGCCGACGGAGCCGAGCGGTGCCAGGGCGTCCGCCGTGGTCTCCACTACGCAGCCCGGCTCGGGTTCCAGACCGACGCGGACCGAGCGGCCGGTCAGCTCCGCCAGCGAGTCCAGACGCTGCCCGAGGGTGCGCAGCGCCGCCCGGCCCGCTTCGGCGCGGTCGGGGGTCCAGGTGGTGCGCCAGCCCAGCGGCAGGGTGGAGACGCTGCCCTCGGTGACGTCGTCGGGCAGCAGCGCGGCCAGGATCCGGGCGAGCGCGGTGGTGTACTCCAGGCGCTCGCGGTCCGCCCAGTCGGGCTTGTACACCCGGTACTTGACCTCGTCGGCGCCGAAGCCCTCGTACGGGAACCCGTTGAGGGTGACGACCTCCAGCCCGCGCCGGTCGAGTTCCCGGCGCAGGGCGCGCAGCGCGGCCGGGTCGGTGTCCACCGCGCGGGCCGCGTCGTGGGCCAGCCACAGGCCGATGCCGAGCCGGTCGCGGCCGAGCCGGCGCCGGACGGGCTCGCAGTGGCCGCGCAGCTGGGCGAGGACGCCGTCGAGGGTCTCGGCGGGGTGGACGTTGGTGCAGTAGGCGAGGTGGACGGTCGTGCCGTCCGGGTGGCGGAAGCGCATCGCTCACTCCCCGCCGCGCAGCAGGGAGTTGCCCTCGTGGGTGGCCTCGGGCGGCACGACCTCCAGCTCCAGCCGGCCGCTCATGCCGTAGAACGCGACCGGGTTGCGCCACAGCACCCGGTCGACCTCGTCCTCGGTGAAGCCCTCGGCCAGCATCAGGTCGGCCACCCGGCGGGTCTTCAACGGGTCGCTGCGCCCCCAGTCGGCGGCCGAGTTCACCAGCACCTTCTCGGGGCCGTAGGCGCGCAGGATCGCCACCATCCGCCGCTCGTCCATCTTGGTGTCGGGGTAGACGGAGAAGCCGAGCCAGCAGCCGCTGTCCTTGGCCTCCCGCACGGTCGTCTCGTTGAGGTGGTCGACCAGGACCCGGTCGACGGGCAGGGCGGACTCGCGGACGACGTCGAGCGTGCGGCGCAGACCGGCGAGCTTGTCGCGGTGCGGGGTGTGCACGAGCGCGGGCAGGCCGTGGTCCGCGGCGAGCTGGAGCTGCGCGGCGAGGGCCTTGTCCTCGGCCGGGGTCATCGCGTCGTACCCGATCTCGCCCACCGCCACGACCTGGTCCTTGACGAGGTAGCGCGGCAGCTCGTCCAGGACGGGGGCGCAGCGCGGGTCGTTGGCCTCCTTCGGGTTGAGGGCGAGCGTGCAGTGGTGGGCGATGCCGTACTGGGCGGCCCGGAACGGCTCCCAGCCCAGGAGCGAGTCGAAGTAGTCGAGGAAGGAGGCGGGGGAGGTGCGGGGCTGGCCCAGCCAGAACGACGGCTCGACCACCGCGCGGACCCCCGCGTCGCGCATGGCCTCGTAGTCGTCGGTGGTCCGGGACGTCATGTGGATGTGCGGGTCGAACAGGCGCATCAGGAGGCCTCCTTGCCGGACTCCGCGGTCGCGAGGGCGAGCACGCGGTACAGGCCGCTGGGGACGGGGCGGCCGGCGGCGGTGCGCTCGGCCGCGAAGTCGTCGAGCATCCGGGCGAGTTCCGCGTCGCCGCGGGCCCGGTCGGCCAGCCCGGCCACCGCCTCGACGGGGACGCCGGTGAACAGGCACTTCAGTACGGCCTGCCGCCAGCCGTGGGCGTCGAGATGGCGGGCCGCGTAGGGGCCCACGGCGGCGGCGAGCAGCCGGGTGTCGTTCATGCGCAGGGCGTCCTCGACGAGGGGGAGCGCGTCGGGGCCGGGCACGAGGTGGGGCAGGGCGAGCAGGACGGCCCGGCGTTCGGCGGCGGTGCCCTGCCGGTAGACGCGGGTGACGGCGGCGAGGTCGGCGCGGGCCGTGTGCAGGATCAGGACACGGACGGCGTCGGCGTGCAGGCTGCCGCAGCGCCGGCCGGCCTCGGCCAGCCGCAGCTCCCACGCGGAGATCGGGCCGTGGCCGCCCGGGTGGGCGGCGGCCTCGGCCAGCGCTCCTTGCAGCCAGGCGCGCGCGGGCGGGTCGAGGTGCGCGTCGAGATGGTCGCGCAGCGCGTCGGGCGTGGGCGCCGCGGCGGCGGTCGAACGGGTCACGGAGTACTCCCTTCGGGCACGGTGCCGCTCCCTGCGGGCACGGCGGCCGGGGTACGGGCGGTCGCTCGGCGGAGGAACGGCAGGGAGGTGGCGGCGTGGTGGGGGCCGGCGTGGGAGTGGCGGGGCAGCTCCACGACCGTCAGGCCCCGGTAACCGGTGGCGGCGAGCGCCGCGAGCACGGGCGGGAAGTCGATCTCGCCCTCGCCGAACGGGAGGTGGTCGTGCACGCCTCGTCGCATGTCCTCGATCTGCACGTGCCGCAGCCAGGGCGCGGCGGCGCGTACGCAGTCGGCGGGCGGCAACGGCTCCAGGCACTGGCAGTGGCCGATGTCGAGGGTGAGGCCGAGCGCGGGCGGATCGCCGAGGAGGGTGCGCAGGTGGTGGAAGTCGGCGAGGGTAGCGAGGAGGTGACCGGGTTCGGGCTCGACGGCGAGGGGGACGCCGGCGGACTCGGCGGCGTCGAGGACGGGGGAGAGGGAGTCGGCGAGCCGCTGCCACGCCGGCGCCGGGCCGGGATCGGTCGGCGGAACGATTCCGCTGAAGCAGTGCACGGCCGTGGCACCGAGGTCGGCGCCCACCCGCACCGCCCGCAGCAGCAGGTCCACCCGCCGGGCGCGGGCCTCGGGGTCCGGGTCGAGCAGCGACGGGCCGTGTTTGCGGCGCGGATCGAGGACATAGCGGGCGCCGGTCTCCACGGCCACGTCGAGCCCCAGCCCGGCCAGGCGCCGGGCCACCCGCCGGGTACGGACGGCGAGGTCCGGTGCGAGCGGGTCGAGATGCATGTGGTCGAGAGTCAGCCCGACACCGTCGTACCCGAGGTCGGTGAGCAGGGCGAGGGCGTCGTCCAGCCGCAGGTCGGCGAGACCGTTGGTGCCGTAGCCGAAGCGCGGGGAATTCACGCGGGGCTCCCTTCCGTGACCGGCGTTCTCATGCGACACGTCCCTTCCTGGCCGACCGGGCCGGGGGCCGCGGTGAGGATGGCGGTGGTTTCGGCCGCGGGCGCGTCGCTGGCCGGTGCCGTGACCAGGCCGGTGGTGCGGGGCCGGGCGTGGGCGGTGGGCGTGTTGCGGGTCGAGCGGGTGGTTGGTGGGCCGGCGGGGGCGGTGCCATGGGTTCGGGCGCGGGTGTCTGTGACCGTGTTGGCGGTCGGCGGGCCGAGTGCTGTCGTGGCCGGGGTTGCCGTGCGGGTCCGGGCGCGGAGGGCGGGGGTTTTTCCGACCGCGCGGGCGGTCGGCGGGCCGGGAGTTGCGGTGACCGGGGTGGTGACGGCGGTGTCGCGCTGGCGGGTGTGGGCCGGGTTCATGTGACGCTCACCCTTCTCGCGGGGTTTTTCCGACCGCGCGGGCGGTCGGTGGGCCGGGAGTTGCGGTGACCGGGGTGGTGACGGCGGTGTCGCGCTGGCGGGTGTGGGCCGGGTTCATGTGACGCTCACCCTTCTCGCCGCGCGGGCGGTCGTGCTCGGGGCAGTGACGGCGTTGTCGCGCTGGCGGGTGTGGGCCGGGCTCATGTGACGCTCACCCTTCTCGCCGCGCGGGCGGCCAGTGGGCCGAGGGCCGCCGTGATCAGGGCGGTCGCGCCGGCTCCGGCGCGGGCGGCGAGGGCGGCCTGGAGGGGGATCGTGGCGCGGATGCCGGCGCCGACCGCCCGCTGGGTGAGCGGGGGTGACGGGTTGAGGGAGGCGTGGAGGTAGGGGCGGGCCGTGGTCGTGGCGTAGCCGAGGGCGAGCGCGGTGGTGAGCGGGCGGTCGGGCAGCAGCCGGGTCACCGCACCGGTGGCGGCCAGCGCGGCGAGCGGGGCGAGCGGGGAGCCGCCGCGGGTCTCCTGGCGCGAGACGGCCGTGACCGCGAGCGTGTGGGTGCCGAGCAGGGCCGCGGACGGCAGGGCCGGCCGGACGCGTCCGGCACCGGCGGCGGCGCCGAGCAGCAGGTCCAGGGCGCGCGCGGCGGCCATCGCGGCCGGGCCCGCCGGGGTCCGTTTGAGCAGGAGGTCGTACGACCACACGGTGGCCGCGAGCGGGGTGGCGACCGACAGCGCCGGGCGCCCCGCGCGGGCGGCCAGGGCGAGCCCGGCGGCCGTGAGGGCGCAGGCCGCGGTGAGGGCGGCGGCGGGCCGGATCCTGCCGGAGGGCAAGGGCCGGTGCGGACGCTCCACGGCGTCCTCGGCACGGTCGGCCCAGTCGTTCAGCGCCATCCCGGCCTCGTACAGGCACAGCGACGAACCGATGGCGAGCAGGCTCCCGCGACCCGGCCGCGCGGCCACGGCCGCGGCTCCGGCGAGCACGTCCCCGGGAACGGTGAACAGGGCGGGCAACCGTAGCAGTTCGGCCCACGCCCGCAACCGGCCACCGGTCCGCGACCGGCCGGGGGAGCGCGCCACGCGACCGCGCGGCCCGCTGGGTGTCGGCCTGCCGGGCTCGTGCGGGACGTGGCCGTGCGGCGCGCTCGGTGTGGGCTCGTCGGGTTCGTGCGGTGTGCGACCCCGAGGTTCGCCTCCTGTCGCCCCGTCGGGCCCGTTCGGTGCCGGGGTGCCGTTCCGGGCGGCGGGGCCGGGGGCGGGGCGGCGGGTCACTCGGGCTCTCCCAGTTCGTGGGCGAAGTGCAGGAGCGTGGCGTACTGCTCGGCCAGGGCCGCCGGAGCCGTGCCCATCGGGTCCTTGAAGTAGAAGGACAGGGCGGTGAGCGGGCCGGTGTGGCCGGTCTCGTGGGCGCGGGCCGTCAGCCGGGCCAGGTCCAGGACCAGCGGTGCCGCCAGGGCCGAGTCGCAGCCCTGCCAGATGGTCTGCAGGACCATGCGGGTGCCGAGGAAGCCGTCGAAGGCGATGTGGTCCCAGGCGGTCTTCCAGTCGCCGAGCGCCGGTACGTCGTCGATGTGGACCTCGCCCTCGGGGACCGTGCCGAGGGTGTCGGCGAGGACGCGCTCCTTGCCGGCGTTCTTCGCCGCCGCGGCGGCCGGGTCGGCCAGCGCGGCACCGTCGCCGCCGCCGAGGAGGTTGGTCCCGGACCAGGCCCGCACGGCGAGCGCCCGCTGGGCGAACATCGGCCCGAGGGCGGAACGCAGCAGCGTCTGCCCGGTCTTGCCGTCGCGGCCGGCGTACGGCAGCCCGCTGGAGGTGGCGAGGCCGGCGAGCGCGGGGTGGTGCAGCCCGGTCGAGGGGGTGAAGTTGACGTACGGGCAGCCGGCGCGCAGGGCGGCCGCCGCGTAGAGGGAGCTGGGTGGCAGGGCGGTACCGGTCGCGGCGGGTTCGGTGGAGGCGACGTTCACCACCACCGCGCGGGCCAGACCGTGCCGTCGGACGAAGTCGCGCAGGTCCTCGGCGAAGGCGGTGATCAGGTCGTCGGCGGTGCGGGTGTCGCCGGGAAGGGGGCCGCCGGTTCTGATCTCCCGGTCCGCGGCGGCGAGTTCGGCGGCGACGGCCGTGGGGAGGCCGGCCGGGAGGACCCCGCCGGCGGCGAGTTGTTCGGCGCGCTTGGGCAGGGGGCAGTCCGTGGTGTCGTGGCCGCCGAAGACGAGGGACGACAGCGCGGGCAGGCCGCTGCCGGCGAACGCCGGGCCCTCGGTGACCAGGCCCGTCGGCGGGTGCAGGCCCGCGGTCAGCGCGGCGCAGCCCGCGACCACGGTGGTGGCGACGGAGCCGCGGGCCCCGATCAGCCAGACGCCGACACGCGGGGAACGGGCGGGGGGCGCGGACATGGGCAGCCTCCTTGTCGAGCGCGGACACCGGGAGCGGTGGGGGATGACGCCGTACGTGGGGGGTTCGGGCGTGCGGAGGTGGTGACGGCGGGCGGGAGTCCGGCGTCTCCCGCCCGCCGCCGTTCAGTGGCCCTTGACGGGCAGTTCCTTGATCCGGACGTCGCGGAAGGACACCTCGTCACCGGCTCCGTGGTTCTGGATGCCGATGTGTCCGTCGGTGAGGCTCCGGGCCGGATCGGTGTTGGTGAAATCGTTGATCTTCACGCCGTTGAGCCAGATCCGAAGGCGTTCGCCCTCGACCCGGATCTCGTACGTGTTCCACTCCCCCGGCGGGTTCAGCGCACGGTCGCGCTTCTTCAGGTCGGCGGACCGGAAGCCGTAGACGGACCCAGTGGTCTTCTCCGGGACGTCGGTGGCGTCGATCTGGATCTCGTAGCCGTTGTCCACGGCCGACCACGGGTCGTCCGAGGGCGGGAAGCCCACGAACACGCCCGAGTTGTCGTCACCGGCCGTCTTCCAGTCGAGCTTCAGGGAGTACGACCCGAAGCTCCGGTCGGCGTACCAGAGCAGGCCCATCCCGCCGGACGAGGTGAGCGTGCCGTCGTCGGACAGGGTGAAGGAGCCGGGGCCCGCCTGTCGCCAGCCGTCGAGGGAGTCACCGTCGAACAGGCTGGTGTATCCGCTCTCCGGCCGGCAGTCGGCCTGTGCGGAGCCGATCGCGTACCGGATCCCGCCCAGCAGATGCCGGCGGAAGTCCGGGTCCGCGTACGACTCCTTGGTGTGGCCGCCGCCGGTGTAGAAGGCCCGGCCGCCCTGGTACTCCTGGCACCAGGCGATCGGATGGTCGCCGTTCATGGTGCCGCCGGTGTACGACGACTCGTCGAGCGAGGCGAGGACGTGGGCCCTGTCCCGGGGGTTGGAGCGGTAGTTGTACCACTCGTCGGTCCGGTTCCAGGTCCGTCCCAGCCCCGAGGTGGCCGGGTGGGCGCGGTCCTCGACCCGCACGGTGGCCGGCTGGATCGCCGGGTGCGACTGGAAGTAGGCGCCGGCGAGGCCGCCGTAGAACGCCCAGTCGTACTCGGTGTCGGCCGCCGCGTGGATGCCGACGTAGCCGCCGCCGCGGTGGACGTAGTCCTCGAACGCCGCCTGCTGGGCGCCGTCCAGGACGTCCCCGGTGGTCGACAGGAACACCACGGCGTCGTAGCGCCGCAGGGTGGACGGGGTGAACGCGCCCGCGTCCTCGGTGGCGTCGACCGTGAAGCCGCCGCTCTCGCCGAGCTGCCGCACCGCGGCGACGCCCTCGGGGATCGAGTCGTGCCGGAAGCCGGCCGTCTTGGAGAAGACCAGCACCCGCTTGCCGTCGTCCGCGTCGTGCGACGCGGCCGGTGCCGAGGCGCAGCCGAGGAGCAGCGCGGCCGTCGCGACGGCGGTCACTGTGCGCATGTCCCGCTCCTCTCAGCCCGTGGTGAAGGTGAAGTCGTCGACGTCGAACAGGGCTCCGCTGCCGCCCTTGAACACCAGGTAGAGCGTGGTGGTGCCGCGCGGGGCGCGGGACAGGTCGGCCTGGACGTCCTGGAAGGTCTCCCAGCCGCCGGTCACCGGCACGGTCGCCTTGCCGAGCAGGGTGCCGCTCGCCGAGCCGGCCCGGACCTCAAGGGTGCCGCCCGCGCCGCCGGAGGCGATGCGCGCGGTGATCTTCTTGGCGTTGTCCAGGACGTACGGCGTGAAGGAGATCCAGTCTCCGTCGTCGATGTCGCCGACGACCTTGCCGCCGTGTGCCGTCTCCTTGGCGATCACCGAGACGCCGGAGCTGTTGCCGAAGTGCTCGGCCTGGCGGTGGCGGGGCTGCAGCACGCTCTGGTCGTGCGAGGTGAGCGCGGCCTGGCCGCCGCCTCCGTTGTCGGTGTACTCGGCGTTCAGTACGCCGAAGATGTTGGCGTCCTCGTCATGGCCGCCGTCGGCGCTGGTCTGGATGGTGCCGGTGCAGCCGGTGGCCGAGGTGAGCGGGTGGCCGTGGGTGTCGTGGCCGAGGACGAAGGTGACCTTGACCTTGGCGCAGTCGATCCGGCGGCCGTCCTCGGGGTCGGTCACCTTCACGGTGAAGGGGACCGCGTCACCGAAGCTGAACAGCTGCCCGTCCTTGGGGAGCTGGAGCACCACCGTGGGCGCGGTGTTGCCGACGACGACCTGCACGCTGGCGCTGCCGGTGCGGCCCGAGGGGTCCTTCGCGGTCACGGTCGCCGTGTAGGTGCCGTTCTTGCGGTAGGTGTGCGCGGGGTTCGCGTCGGTCGACCGCGTCCCGTCGCCGAAGTCCCAGCTGTAGGTGAGCGCGTCGCCGTCCTGGTCGCTCGTGCCCTCCGAGGAGAACTGGACCTTCAGCGGCGCCTGGCCGGAGGTGCGGCTCGCCGCGGCCTGGGCGACGGGCGAGTGGCCGTCGGTGGCGTTCTCGATGCGGTACAGCGCCGAGTTCTCGTCACCGCCGAACCAGGAGACGCCGTAGTCGAGGACGTACAGCGCGCCGTCGGGCCCGAACGCCATGTCCATCACCTGGGTGCCGGTCCAGGGCACGTCGTTGATGGACTGGACGGTGCCGTCCGCGTCGCTGGTGATGCGCTTGATCCAGCGGCGGCCGAACTCACCGGCGAAGAAGTCGCCGTCGTAGGCCTCGGGGAACTTGACCGGCGAGTCGAGCGCGGGGTCGTAGTGGTAGACCGGGCCGCCCATCGGGGACTCGGAGCCGTCGCCGAACTCGGGCACGGAGGGGCCGTTGTACGGGATCCAGGCGGGCTGGGCCGGCGGCAGGTCGGTCAGGCCGGTGTTGTGCGGGGAGGTGTTCTTCGGGGCGGAGCAGTCGAAGGAGGCGCCGGAGGCCTTGGTCGCGAAGTCGTAGTCGACGTAGGCGTCGTTGGCGCCGGTGCAGTACGGCCAGCCGAAGTTGCCGGGCTTGGTCACCCGGGCGAACTCGACCTGGCCGGCCGGGCCGCGGTTCGGGTCGGCGGCGCCGGCGTCGGGGCCGTAGTCGCCGACGTAGAGGATGCCGGTCGCCTTGTCGACGCTGAACCGGAACGGGTTGCGGAAGCCCATCGCGTAGATCTCGGGCCGGGTCTTGTCCGTGCCGGGCGGGAAGAGGTTGCCGTCGGGGATCGCGTACGACCCGTCGGCGTTCACCTTGATGCGCAGGATCTTGCCGCGCAGGTCGTTGGTGTTGCCGGACGTGCGCTGGGCGTCGAAGCCGGGGTTGCGGTCCGCGCGCTCGTCGATCGGGGTGTAGCCGTCCGACTGGAAGGGGTTGGTGTCGTCACCCGTCGACAGGTAGAGGTTGCCGGCCGCGTCGAAGTCGATGTCACCGCCGACGTGGCAGCACAGGCCGCGGGTGGTGGGGACGTCGAGGATCTTCTTCTCGCTGGCCGTGTCCAGGGTGCCGTCGGTGTTGAGCACGAAGCGGGAGAGGCGGTTGACCCCGTCGAAGGGGGCGAAGTCGGCGGCGGTGCCGGTCTCGGGCGCGTCGCCCGCCGGGGTGTTCAGCGGGGGCGCGTAGTAGAGGTAGATGAACCGGTTCGTCGCGAAGTCGGGGTCGACGCCGACGCCTTGCAGGCCCTCCTCGTCGTGGGAGTACACGGCGAGCTTGCCGGCGATCTTGGTGTTGCCGGCCGCGTCCGTCAGACGCAGCTCGCCGTCGCGGGAGGTGTGCAGGACCGAGCGGTCCGGGAGGACGGCGAGCGACATGGGCTCCCCGGTCTCCGCCTCGCCCTTGGCGAGGGTGACCTGCTGGAAGTCCCCGGCCGCCGCGGCCGGGTCCTGGTCGGCGACGGCTGCGCCGGCCTGGGGGGAGGTGAGGGTGAGGGTGGCGCCGGCGAGGAGGGCGCCGCCGAACAGGGCGAGCGCCTTGCGCAGGCGTGATCTGTGGGTTCCCTTGCGGGTGGTGCGGTCGTTCCCGTGCACGAAAGGCCTCCAGAGTGGGGCTGGTTGTACGGGGCGGGTGGGTACGCCGGGACGCGCCGTCGTCCCGGAGTGGTGAACCAACCGACGGGAAGGGTCAGTTGGAGAACGCCGCGTCGAACGAGGCCGACGGCGGCTCGAAGTCGTAGGTCTTCAGGCGGGCCAGTGCCTCGGGTGCGCCCTGGAGCCGGTCCATGCCGGCGTCCTCCCACTCCACGGAGACGGGTCCCCGGTAGTCGATGGAGCGCAGCATCCGGAAGACGTCCTCCCAGGGCACGTCACCGTGTCCGGCGGAGACGAAGTCCCAGCCGCGGCGCGGGTCCCCCCAGGGCAGGTGGGAGCCGAGGCGCCCGTTGCGGCCGTCGAGCCGCCTGCGGGCCTCCTTGCAGTCCACGTGGTAGATCCGGTCGCGGAAGTCCCACAGGAAGCCGACCGGGTCGAGGTCCTGCCACACGAAGTGGGAGGGGTCGAAGTTCAGGCCGAAGGCGGGGCGGTGGCCGACCGCCTCCAGGGCCCGGTGGGTGGTCCAGTAGTCGTAGGCGATCTCGCTGGGGTGGACCTCGTGCGCGAACCGTACGCCCTCGGCGTCGAACACGTCGAGGATCGGGTTCCAGCGGTCGGCGAAGTCCTCGTAGCCGCGCTCGATCATCGACTCCGGCGCGGGCGGGAACATGGCGACCAGGTGCCAGATCGCCGAGCCGGTGAAGCCGATGACGGTGTCGACGCCGAAGGCCGCCGCGGCACGGGCGGTGTCCTTCATCCGGTCGGCCGCGCGCCGCCGTACGCCCTCCGGGTCGCCGTCGGCCCACACCGCGTCCGGCAGGATGGCCCGGTGCCGCTCGTCGATGATGGCGTCGCAGACCGCCTGGCCGACGAGATGGTTGGAGATCGCCCAGCACTTCAGGCCGTAGGAGTCGAGGAGCTGGTGCCGGGACTTCACATAGCCGGGGTCGGCGAGGGCCTTGTCGACCTCGAAGTGATCGCCCCAGCAGGCGAGTTCGAGGCCGTCGTAGCCGAAGTCGCGGGCGAGCCGGCAGACCTCGGCCAGGGGCAGGTCGGCCCACTGGCCGGTGAACAGCGTGAACGGACGCGGCATGAGGGGCGGCCTCCTTCAGCCCGCGACGGGCGTGTAGACGGAGTTCTTCTCGGCGCTCTCCTCCACTGCCGCCAGGACGCGCTGCACCTGGAGGCCGTCGGCGAAGGAGGGGGCGGGGCGGGTGCCCGCGGCGATGGCATGGACCAGGTCACGGGCCTGGTGGACGAAGGTGTGCTCGTAGCCGAGACCGTGGCCCGGCGGCCACCAGGCGTCCAGGTACGGGTGCTCCGGCTCGGTGACGAGGATGCGGCGGAAGCCCGCCTCGGCGCCGGGTTCGGTGGCGTCGTGGAACCACAGCTCGTTCAGCCGCTCCAGGTCGAAGGCGAGCGAGCCGCGCTCCCCGTTGAGTTCGATGCGCAGGGCGTTCTTGCGGCCGGTGGCGTACCGGGTGGCCTCGAAGGAGGCGAGGGCGCCGGAGGCGAAGCGGCCGGTGAACACGGCGGCGTCGTCGACGGTGACCGTGCCGGTGCTGACGCCGGTGGCGGACCCGGCCGCCAGGCCGCGGCTCGGGCCGCCGGGCAGCGGACGCTCCCGGACGAAGGTCTCGGTGAGCGCCGACACCCCGGCCAGCGGCTCGCCCGCCAGGTACTGGGCGAGGTCCACGATGTGCGCGCCCAGATCCCCGAGCGCGCCGGAACCGGCGTGCTCCCTGCGTAGTCGCCAGGTCAGCGGGAAGGCGGGGTCGGCCAGCCAGTCCTGGAGGTACGTCACCCGGACGTGACGCAGCCCTCCGAGCCGCCCGTCGGCGATCATCCGGTGGGCGAACGCGGTCGCGGGCACCCGGCGGTAGTTGAAGCCGACCATCGCCACCTGCCCCCGCCCGTACGCCTCTTCGGCCGCGCGCGTCATGGACTCGGCCTCGGCGACCGTGTTCGCGAGGGGCTTCTCGCACAACACGTGCTTGCCGGCGGCGAGCGCGGCGACGGCGATCTCGGCATGGCTGTCACCAGGGGTGCAGATGTCCACGAGGTCGATGTCGTCCCGGGCGATCAGCGCACGCCAGTCGGTCTCCACGGCGGCCCAGCCGTGCCGTTCCGCCGCCGCCCGGGCGGCGGCGCCGTCCCGCCCGCAGAGCACGGCGAGCACCGGCCGGCGGGGCAGGTCGAAGACGTGGCCCACGGTACGCCAGCCCTGGGAGTGGGCGGCGCCCATGAAGGCGTAGCCGACCATGCCGACGCGCAGCGGTGGTCTCCCGGCTCCGGGTGCCGCGTCCGGTGCCGTCCCCGGTGCCGCGTCCGGTGCGGCTCCGGGTGCCGTCTCCGGTGCGGCCTCGGGGCCGGCTGACTGCTGCGGCTGTTCCATGCGCTCGTCCTCCTCGTCGTCGGGGCGCGTTCGTCGTGGCGCGGTGGGGGGTGCGGGCGGGCCGGATCAACGGAAGCCGGTGGGCATGTACCGGTCGACGTTGGTCTTGTCGACCACGGCCGAGTAGAGGGTGATGGACGCCGGGATCTCGAACTCGGCGAGACCGCCGATGCCCTTGGCCTGGCCGAGGGCGCGGGCCAGGTCGATGGCGGAGGCCGCCATGGTCGGCGGGTACAGGACGGTCGCCTTGAGCACGCCGTCGTCCTGCTTGATGGCCTGGAAGGCGGAGAGGGCGCCCGCGCCGCCGACCATCAGGAAGTCGTCCCGCCCGGCCTGCTGGATGGCGCGCAGCGCGCCCACGCCCTGGTCGTCGTCGTGGTTCCACAGGGCGTCGAACTTCCGCTGCGCTTGAAGCAGTTGGGCCATCTTGGCCTGGCCGGACTCGACGGTGAACTCGGCGGCCTGCCGGGCCACCTTCTTGATGTTCGGGTAGTTCTTCAAGGCGTCGTCGAAGCCCTGGGTGCGCTGTTTGGTCAGCTCCAGGTTGTCCAGGCCGGCGAGTTCGACGACCCGGGCGTCCGGCTTGTCCTTGAGCTTCTCGCCGATGTAGTGCCCGGCGTTGAGGCCCATGCCGTAGTTGTCGCCGCCGATCCAGCAGCGGTAGGCCTGCGCCGAGTCGAAGATGCGGTCCAGGTTGACGACCGGGATTCCGGCGCGCATCGCCTTGAGGCCGACCTGGGTGAGGGCCTTGCCGTCGGCGGGCAGCACGACCAGGACGTCGACCTTCTTGTTGATCAGGGTCTCGATCTGGCCGATCTGCTGCGCCGTGTCGTTGGAGCCCTCGGTGATCTCCAGGGTGACGTCGGAGTACTTCTTCGCCCGGTTCTTGGCGTTGTCGTTGATGGCGTTCAGCCAGCCGTGGTCGGCCTGGGGTCCGGCGAAGCCGATGGTGACGTGCTTGCCGGGCTTGTCGTCGGCGGCCGGCTGCTCGTTCACGGCCGTCTTCTCGTCCTTCGTCTCGTTGCTCGTGCAACCTGCGAGGAAGGCACCGGCGGAGACGGCGGCGGTCCCGAAGAGCAGTCCTCTGCGGCTCGTCAGCTGTGACATGGTGGTGAACCCTTTCCTCAGGTCGTGCTCGCGGTACGGCGCTGGACCAGGACGGCGGCGACGATGATCGCGCCCTTGGCGATCTGCTGGACGTCGCTCTGGAGGTTGTTCAGGGCGAAGATGTTCGTGATCGTCGTGAAGATCAGCACGCCGAGCACGGAGCCGGTGACGGTGCCGCGGCCCCCGCTGAGCAGGGTGCCGCCGATGATGGCGGCCGCGATGGCGTCGAGTTCGTAGAGGTTGCCGTTGGTGTTCTGGCCGGAGCCGGAGAGCACGATCAGCAGGAAGGCGGCGATGCCGCAGCACAGCCCGGACAGCAGGTAGAGGTAGAGCCGCTGGCGGCGGACGTCGATGCCGGCGAGGCGGGCGGCCTCGGCGTTGCCGCCGACGGCGACCGTGCGCCTGCCGAAGGTGGTGCGGTTGAGCAGCAGCCAGCCGAGGACCGTCACCAACGCGAACACCAGGACCAGCGGCGGGATGCCGAGCACATAGGAGTCGCGCTCACCGAGGTTCAGGATGCCGTCGACGGTCACGATCTGCGTCTTGCCGTCGGTGATCTGCAGGGCCAGTCCGCGCGCCGACGCCAGCATGGCGAGGGTGGCGATGAAGGGGACCATCCCGCCGTACGCGACGAGCAGGCCGTTGACGAGCCCGCAGCCGAGGCCGACGAGCACCGCCGTGAAGAGGATCCCGGCGAAACCGTACTCCTGCGTGGCGACCGTGGTCGCCCACACGGAGGCGAGGGCGACGATGGCACCGACGGACAGGTCGATGCCCCCGGAGGTGATGACGAAGGTCATGCCGACGGTGACCACGCCGATCACGGACGCCTGGGTCAGGACCAGTTGGAGGTTGCGGGTGTCGAGGAACTCGTCGGGCTTGGTGACGCCGCCGATGACGACCAGCGCGGCGAGCACCCCGAGCAGGGAGAGGGTTCGGAGGTCGGCGCGGGCCGGCAGGCCGCGCCAGACGGGGAGCCGGGCCGGCGGTGTCGGGCCGGCGGTGTCCCGGGGCGGGGAGACGTGCTGCGTCATGACGCCGGGCTTCCTTCCATGACGAGGTCGAGGACTCGGTGTTCATCCAGCTCGTGGGCGGACGCCGTGTGCACGACGCGGCCCTCGCGGAGCACCAGCACACGGTCGGCGAGGCCCAGCACCTCGGGCACCTCGCTGGAGACCAGCAGGACGGCGAGGCCCTCGTCCGCCAGCCGGCGCACCACCGCGTACAGTTCGGCGCGGGCGCCGACGTCGACGCCGCGGGTGGGCTCGTCCAGCAGCAGCACCCGGCAGCCGCGCAGCAGCCAGCGGGCGAGCACGGCCTTCTGCTGGTTGCCGCCGGACAGGGTGCGCACGGGCACGTCCGGGTTGTCGGGCCGCAGCGACAGCTCCCGGGTCGCGGCCCGTGCGGCGCCGCGCTCGCCGCGCCGGTCGATCCAGCCGCCCCGGGAGAAGCGGGACAGGGAGGACACCGACACGTTCCGGGTGACGGACTCCAGCATCAGCAGGGCCTGCGCCTTGCGCTCCTCGGGCGCGAGCCCTATCCCGGCGCGCACGGCGGCACGGACGCTACCGGTGCGCAACCGGCGGCCGGCGACGACGACTTCGCCCGCGGTGGGCCGGCGTGCCCCGTAGACGGTCTCCAGGATCTCCGAGCGCCCCGAGCCGACCAGTCCGGCGAGCCCCACGATCTCACCCGGGCGCAGATCGAGGTCGAGCGGCGCGAACTCTCCGTCCCGCGCGAGGCCCCGCACCTGGAGGACGGGCTCCGCCTCCGGCGTCCGGGCGGGCCGCTCGGGGAAGACGTACTCCACGTTGCGGCCCGTCATCAGGGCGACGACGTCCCGGGTCGGGGTGGTCTTCGCGGGCAGTCCGCCGGCGACGGCCCGGCCGTCCTTGAGCACGGTCACCCGGTCGCCGATGCGCCGGATCTCCTCCAGCCGGTGCGAGATGTAGACGATGGCGACCCCTTCGGCGGTGAGATCGCCGACGATCCGGAAGAGGTTGTCCACCTCGTCGGGGTCGAGCGCGGCCGACGGCTCGTCCATCACGATGAGCCGTACGTCGTGGGAGAGGGCCCGTGCCATCGACACGATCTGCTGCTGCGCCGCCGACAACTCCCCGACGGAACGGGCCGGATCGATCTCGGGATGCCCGAGCCGCTTCAGCAGTGCCGCCGTCTCGGTGCGGGCGGCCTTCCCGCGCACGACGAACCCGGCGGCCGTCGGCTCGTGGCCGAGGTGGACGTTCTCCGCCACCGACAGGTGCTCCACCAGGTCGAGTTCCTGGTAGATGGTGGCGATGCCCAGGCGCATGGCGGCGATCGGGGAGCGCAGGGTGACCGGCTCGCCGCGCCAGCGGATGCTGCCGCCGTCCGGCTGGTGGGCACCGGCCAGCACCTTGATGAGCGTGGACTTCCCGGCGCCGTTCTGGCCGAGCAGACAGTGCACCTCCCCGGCCAGGACGTCGAGGTCGACGCCGTCCAGAGCGCGGACTCCGGGGAACGACTTGGTGATTCCGGACATGCTGAGCAGCGGTGGTTCTGGTGCCATGTGAGTCCCCTCGGCGGGCGTGCGGACCGGTGTCAGGGCGTAGCGGGGCGAGCGCCCTGCGGCCAGGGAGCGGAGTTACACGAGTAAGTGGACGTGGTACGGGAAAGGTCGCTGACGCGGACGGGGTGCGTGGGCGGGCGGAACGGTGGTCGCTTGCACGGCGGAACGGTGTTGCCTTGCGCGGCGGAACGGTGCTGGTGTGCGCGGGCGGAAGGGTGGTCGCTCGCGCGGGCGGTGCGTCTACGCGGGTGAGAAGAGGTGGTCGCTGATCAGCCGGGCGGCGCCGATGACACCGGCGCTCGGCCCCAGCTCCCCGAGGACGATGGGCAGGTTGCCGGTGGCCAGCGGCAGTGACTGGCGGTAGACCTGGGTGCGGATCGCGGCGAGCAGGGTGTGACCGAGGCCGGTCACCCCGCCGCCGATCACCACCAGGCCCGGGTTGAAGAAGGACACGAGCCCGGCGATGACCTGGCCCACCCGGGTGCCGCCCTCACGGATCAGTTCGAGCGCGGTCGCGTCACCCGCGGCGGCAGCGGCGGCGACGTCCACGGCGGTGAGAGTGCCGTTCGCCTCCAGCCGGGCCGCGAGTTCGGCGGACAGGCCCTGCCCGGCCGCCTGCGTCGCGTCCCGGGCCAGGGCCGCGCCGCTGAAGTGGGCTTCCAGGCAGCCCCGGTTGCCGCAGGCGCAGGGCCGGCCGTCGGGCACCGCCTGGATGTGGCCGATGTCGCCGGCGCTTCCGGTGGTGCCCCGGTGCACCCGGCCGCCCGCGACGATGCCGCAGCCGATCCCGGTGCCGATCTTGACGCAGAGGAAGTCGGCCGTGGTACGGGCGACTCCCGCGTGCTGCTCTCCCATCGCCATGAGGTTCACGTCGTTGTCGACCATGACCGGGCAGCCGAGTTCCTGACTGAGCGCCTCCCGGACGGGGAAGCCGTCCCAGCCCGGCATGATCGGCGGGGCGACCGGTACGCCCTCGGGGAAGCGGACCGGTCCGGGGACGCCGATGCCGGCGCCGTCGAAGCCCTCGGCGAGTCCCGCGGCCTTCAACTTCCCGGCCAGGTCCAGGACTTGCTCGAAGACCGCGACCGGCCCCTCGCGCACGTCCATCGGCTGGTTGAGATGGCCGAGGATCTCCAGTTCCGGGGTGGTGACGGCGACGTCGACCGAGGTCGCGCCGATGTCGACACCGAGGAACCTGAGGTCCGGGTTGAGGCGGACGTTGTGGGAGCGCCGGCCGCCGCGCGAGGCGGCGAGTCCGTCGGCCACCACCAGGCCCGTCTCCAGCAGCCGGTCCACCTCCACGGCCAGCTTGGACCGGGACAGGTCGACCTGGTCACCCAGCTGGGCCCGGGAGTTGGGGCCACCGTCACGCAGCAGCTTCAGCAGGCGGGCCTGGTGCGCGTTAGCCGGTCGAGCCGTCATGCGTCTCACGTGCCCCTCCCCGCCATTTTCGGCCACCAGTGTCGGGCTTTCGACAGGGAACGTAGCAGTGGCTGCCCACCCTGGGAAGAAGTCGTGCACGGATTCCTGTGAACTTCTTCCACTGAGAGGACAAAGATCGGGGGTGGCCTTGCGACGGCCCGGCGCGCCGCCCCACCATCCGACAGGCCGACGACCCTTCGCCCCACCTGGTAAGGAAGCACGCCATGACCACTCCGAACGCCTTTCCCCTGGAGCCCACCCCCATCCATGTGTCCGACGAGGTCCTCGACGACCTGCGTGCCCGTCTCGCCTCGACCCGTCCGCCGCTGGACGAGGGGAACGAGGACTGGTCCTACGGCGTCCCGGACAGCCGTCTGCGGGAGCTGGTCGCCCACTGGCGGGACGGCTACGACTGGCGCAAGGCCGAGGCCGCCATCAACACCTACGAGCAGTACCAGGTGAGCGTCACCGGTGTCCCGGTGCACTTCATGCGCAAGCCCGGCCACGGCCCCCGCCCGATCCCCCTGATCCTCACCCACGGTTGGCCGTGGACGTTCTGGCACTGGTCGAAGGTGATCGACCCGCTCGCCGACCCGACCGCGTTCGGCGGTGACCCGGCCGACGCCTTCGACGTGATCGTGCCGTCCCTGCCCGGCTTCGGCTTCCCCGGCCCGCTCACCGGCTTTCCGGACGTCAACTTCTGGAAGGTCGCCGACCTCTGGCACACCCTGATGACCGAGACCCTGGGGTACGAGAAGTACGCCGCCGGGGGTTGCGACATCGGCGGGCTCGTCTCCAGCCAGCTCGGCCACAAGTACGCCGACGAGCTGTACGGCATCCACATCGGCTCCGGGCTGCCGCTCGACTTCTTCACCGGCCCCCGCGCCTGGGACTTCGCCCGGAACCGGCCCCTCACCGACGACCAGCCCGCCGACGTCCGCGCCCGCGTCGTCGAGCTGGACCACCGCTGGGCGTCCCACCTCGCCGTGCACATGCTCGACGGCGCCACCCTGGCGCACGGGCTGAGCGACTCACCCGCCGGACTGCTCGCCTGGCTGCTGGAGCGCTGGAACGCCTGGAGCGACAACGGCGGCGACGTCGAGTCCGTCTTCACCAGGGACGACCTGCTCACCCACGCCACGATCTACTGGGTGAACAACTCCATCGCCACGTCGATGCGCTACTACGCCAACGCCAACCGCTACCCCTGGGTCCCCGCCCACGACCGCACCCCCATCGTGCGGGCCCCGGTCGGTCTCACCTTCGTCACGTACGAGAACCCGCCCGGCGTCCACACCGCCGACGAGCGGGTCCGGGCGTTCGAGACCGGCCCGCAGGCCGATTGGTTCCACCACGTCAACGTCAACGCCCACGACCGCGGCGGTCACTTCATCCCCTGGGAGAACCCCGACGCCTGGGTGAGCGACCTGCGCCGCACCTTCCACGACCGCAGGCCCTGAACGCACCGAGCGGTACCTTGCCGCCATGTGCATCTCGACGAGTGAAGCCGCGTTCTCCGGCACGATCGTGTACTGCGGACGGCAGCACCACCCGGTGCACGGCCTGATCCACGTCCTGGGCTACCAGAACACCGCCGTCAACCTGGCGGACGGCCCGAACGCCATGCTGCTGCACCTGCCCACCACGCGGCTCACTCCGAGGCACTTCCTCTCCGCCGGACGCACCGGCGACGTCCTGAGCCGCATGGTGGCCGCTGTCGAACCCGTCGCCGCCGGAGCCCACGACATCGCGTGGATGAGCGCGGAACCGCAGCCCGTCCAGGTCTTCGACCACGACGTCTACACGGTGCTCCTGGCCACCGACCCCACCGCGGTCCCCACCGCGTTGCGGCAGGTGCCGCCGCACCGCCGACCGGACCTCGACCCGGACCTCCTGCGCTTCTACGCCGACCACTTTCCCGACCACACCATCGCCGTGTGCTGCTTCGACAACGCCGACGCGCGACGCGCCAAGCCGCTGCTGCTGTGGTACCCGCCCCTCGACCCGGACCAGTTGACCGTACCGGCCCTGGACAGCCACACCGGAACGGCACCGGACCTCGACGCCAGCGTGACCGTGGACCACTGGGTCCTGCTCTCCACCGACCGAGCCCCCGCCGGCTGGGGCGAACCCGTCGACTACCCCAAGAACATGCGCCACAGCCTGCGCGCCTTCCTTCCCACCGCCGTAGTGGGCCGGTACTACGGCGAAGGGCAGACCCTGACCAACGGAGACTTCACCATCAGCCACCGGAATCTTCTCGCCGGCGACCTCGACCGCATCGAGCGCCTGCGACCGACTCGCCGCTGATCTTCGGACCGTGGTGTTCCGCCCTCTTTAAGGGACGACTCCCAGTTCGGGTTGCGGTTCCGGTTGCGGTACCGGCGGGGCCTTCGGTTCCCACAGTGCGGTGGTCCGTACGAACCCGTGGACCACTGAGAGCATCGCCAGGATGAGAAGGGGGCCGAACAGCCACGGATGTGCGGCCATTTCCACCGGCAGATAGCGGTACGACAACAGGAGCGCGGCGAATACGGCCGTACCGTGGGCGACGAGCTGGATTCCGGACCGGTCCCAGCCCCGGTCGAGCGCGCGGAGCGCTGCCTCGATGGTGAGCGTGAACACGACACCGGCAACGAGATCGGCGCCGTAGTGGTAGCCGAATCCGAGTGTGGCGGTGAGTGTGGCGATCAGCCAGAAGGTGCCCGCGTAACGCAGGAACCGCGGCCCCTTGCGGGAGTGGACGAAGATCGCGGTGGCCCACGCCGTGTGCAGGCTGGGCATGCAGTTGCGCGGGGTGATCTCGTCGAACGGTATGGGGTGCGGGGTACCGATGGGCGGGGGCGTGTCCGGCCACAGGTCGGCGACCGCCCAGTGCCCGCCGTCGGCACCGTAGGCGAAGACCGGCCCGACCACCGGGAAGATCATGTAGATGGCCGGTCCGACCAGGCCGATCACCAGGAACGTGCGCACCAGATGATGGCGCGGGAAGCGGCGCTCGGCCGCCACGTCGCGCAGCTGGTACATCGCGACGACGACCGCCGCCACCGCGAGCTGGGCGTAGACGTAGTCGAGAGCGTGGGCGCCGACCGTACCGGTGGCCCGGACGATCCGGCCGACCACCCACGACGGGTCGCCGAGCGCGTGATCGGCGGTCGCCACGTACGGGTCGAGCACCGTCGGGCGGGTCTTCGACGTGATGAGGAGCCAGGTGTCGCCCGTCTTGCGGCCGGCCACCAGCAGCAGGCCGAGACCGACGCCCTTCAGCAGCAGCAGGCGCTCCCGGCCGGTGCGGCGCGTGACCGCGATGACCGCACAGCCCACGATGACCCACAACGCGCCGTTGCCGAAGGGATGGCCGTCCTCGGTCAGGCCGACGCCGGCCGCCCACCGCGCCAGCAGGAAGACGATGTCGATGCCGAACGCGACGCCGGCCGCGATGAAGCGTTCCCGCCAGGTGAGGACCACCATCGTCAACGCCATACTGGCGTACAAGAGGAATCCTGATTTAGGCGGAAATACCAGCTCTCGCACCTGATAGGTGATCGGCCCCGGCAGACCGTAGTGACGCGCGGCGATCTCCAGCACGACGAGGAATGCGAGGGTCACCACACCGGCCGCGGCCCACAGCACCGTCCGTGGTCGACGCCATGCGGCGAACGAAGTCCTGCTCTTTTGTGGCGGAAAATCCCGCGATGCTCTAGGTATCAATTGTTTGGCCGATGCGTTGGACGTTGTTTGTTTTTCCGACGAGGACGGGCGATGAGGGCGTGCTTGTCATGAGTTCGATCATGTTATCGGAGCGTCGGCACATTGTGGATGGGAACTGTCCGCGCTCGGTCAGCACTCGATGCCCGTTCCGTCCCACGGACTCGGCCCCGTACCGCGGCACCAGGCATCCAGAGCCCGGCCGTCCACGCACACGATTCCGCACTGACGCGCGTACTCGAGAGCGGGCGTGGTGAAGTCGCTCGTCGTCACCACCGCCGCGACATCGGCTTCGTGGATGGTGAAGCAGGTCCCCCCGAACCGCTGGAGGTCCTGCGAGCCGACCTTGTTGGCCACGCCGTACTGCTTGCACTGGATCACCACGCGCCGTCCGTCCGGGGTGACGGCGGTGACGTCCGCCCCCAAGTCGCCCGCGCCGCCCACCACCTCCACCTCCTGACAGCCGTCACGGGCGCACAGGTCGGCTATGGCCTCCTCGAAACCGTCGGGCTCGAGCTCGGCGCAGTCCACCACGCCACCGGGGACTTCGGTCGTCTCCTCGTCGGCCGGCCGTAGCGGAACGGCCGCCTCCTCGGCCGCTTCCTCCAGGGCCCGGGCGGCCCGGCGCGCGTACGCCGCGGCGGAGAAGCGGCGCCACCTGGACCGGCACATCACCGCGGCCGCGATGCCGAGCACCGCCAGGGTCACGGCCCACAACGGGCGCCGCTCGACCATGCCCGCGGCCGTCCGCACCACCAGCGCGAGGAGGCACAGGATGACCGCGAGCAGCAGGAAGAACAGGGCGGTCGTGCGCAGATCGAAGCGACGATCGGCGCGCACACGTCGAACGGGGCGCAGAGGTACGGACACGCGGGCTCCCTCCCGGACAGCGACGACAGAGGTCGGTCCTCTCCGGATGCCCGAGATCACCGGAAGATCGCATCCCGTTCACGGCTCGGCCCTGGCCGGCGACCTCGCCGACCAGGGCTGTCCCCGGTACCAGGGGCCGGGGAGCCCCGGCCCGGTGTCTATCCGCGTCGGAGCAGGTACTTGTGCTGTCCGGACAGCACGAGCTCGCCCCGCTGGTTGTGGATGGTGGCCTCCGTGACCACGACACCGTCCTCGCCGCGCGGTTCGAGGCCGGTGACGGTGAGCGCCGGGTACAGGGTGTCCCCGGAGTGCACCTCGGCCAGGAACGTGCAGGACAGCTCCAGGAAGCTGATGAACACCTCACCGATGAAGTGGGGGAACAGCGTGGCGCCCGGCGCGGTGAACGCCAGTACCTGGAGGCCGTGCACCACCGGCGCGGAGTGCCCGTGCCGGCGCGCCCACTCGGCGTCGTAGTGCACCGGGTGGTTGTCCGCGGAGACCGTCTGGAAGGCCGCCGCATGGGCGTCGGTCAGGGTGCGGCTCGGGGCCCGGAACACCTCGCCGACGCGCAGGTCCTCGAAGGTCCTGGGCGGGACGACGAGGAACGCGTCCGGGTCGAACTCGGTCGTCGGTGGTGCCGTGTGCTGCGTGTCCATCGCGCTGTCCTCTCGCTCGTGTCTCGTGGTGCGCGTACGTCCGGGCCTACTCGGCGGGGGCGGGGACGATCCGGGCGGTCAGGAGGTTGGGGTCGTCGTCCGTGAAGTAGGCGGCGCTGGCGACGTACGCCGTGCGGCCGCGTACGGCGAGGGAGGTCGGACCCTGAAGTCCGTCGGCGGCGGTGAGCACGACGGTGTGCCGGCCACCGGGCTCGACCCGGGCCACCTCGTTGTCCTTGTTGATCGCGGCCAGCAGGGTGTCGCCGCGGCCGGTGAACGCGAAGTCGTCGATGTCCACGAGGCCGGTGGCCCGGGTCGAGACGGGACCGGCCGCGCCGTGGCGGGTGACCGGTATGCGCAGCACGGTGCCCCGGTCGAGGTTCGACACCCAGACCGCGCCGTTGTGCACCTTGATGCCGTTCGCGCCCAGGAACCCGTCGGCCGCCAGCTCGGGTGCCGTGGACCACGCGGTCGGGGTCCCGCCGGTGATCGGCACGCGCCAGACCGTGCCCAGGACCGAGTCGGCCGCGTACAGCAGACCGCCGCGCTCGTCCAGCGCCAGGCCGTTGGGCAGACCGTCGGCCGGGAGGGCGGCGATCCGGTGCGGGGTGCCGCCCGGCCGCAGGCGCCACAGGCCGGTCAGGTCGCTGCTGCCGGTGGCGTACAGGAAGTACAGCGTCCCGTCGTGCGTGCGGACGATCCCGCCCAGGAACGGCGAGGTGAGGGCGGGGGTGACGGAGCCGGCGGGCGGCTCGGGCAGCGTCGCGAGGACGTGCGCCCGGCCGTCGGGGGCGACTCGGGCGACCTGGCGGCTGTAGGCGAAGGTGACGACCGCGCTGCCGCCGGGCTCCAGGGTGATGTTCTCCGGCCGCTGCCCCGCGCTCACGTCCAGGTGCGCGAAGAAGCGCGCGTGGGACGCCGAGGCGACCGGGGCCGTGGGGGCCGGGGCGGCGGTGGCGGGGCCGGTCGCCGTGACAGCGAGGGCGGCGACCACCGCCGTGGCCAGGAGGCCGGTACGCGTCCGCGTCGTCATGGGGCGGGTCATGTCGTTCCTTGTCTGTGTGATGAACAAGTGGGTATCTGTGAAAGGCGAGGTGATGGTTCGTCACCGGCGGCCGGCCGGCGCTTCGGGGTGCGGCTGGGGCGACTCCGGCGGGCGTGCCGGTGAAGACGGCGTCACCCCGGTCACCGGGCCGGTGTTGCTGGTGGCGAACTTGGGTGGGGGTGAGGTGAGTTGGTGTGCGGTGCGCGCTGTCGGACCGGGTCACCGGACCCTCGTGGCCGGTGCGGCGGGCGCGGGCGGGCGGAACTCGAAGGCCGGCTGGGCCGGTCGCGCGACGACGGGCGGCCCGGTCATCAGCGCGACGAGTTCTTCCGCGGCCCGTTCGATCCGTTCGGCGAGTCCTTCGGCGCCCCAGTCCTCGGACGCGGCGTACACCCCGGTGGGGACGACGACGGCGCGGAGGTAGGCGA
>NZ_JNWV01000041.1 GCF_000716535.1 Streptomyces flaveolus
CCCACACACCCCCCAATCCCCCAACCCCCCTCCGACTTCCGAATCACCCGTTCGTGGCACCGGAGACGGAACGATCTCCGCGCGTCGTTCGTCACACCGGCGAGGAGATCGTCGTATCCGGCGGTGAGCGGGGGAATTCCGGTTTCCGACGGCCTCTGTCGCTTTGCGCGCGGCCGTGGCACGATCCCTCAGACGTCCGTAAGTTACTGACGGTAAATCAGTTTGGGGGAAGAGGTATGGGATCGGGCAAGCGCGGCCTGCTCACGGCCGCCCTGACCGTGATCTGCGCGGTGACCGTCCTGTCGGCGCCCGGCACGGCGTTCGCGGCCGTCGAGCCCGCCCGCACCCCGCCGTCGACCCCCGCACCCACGGCGACTCCCGCGCCCAGCAAGGATCTTGAGGAGGTCCGCGCGAAGCTCGACAAGCTCTACCACGACGCGGCCGTGGCCACCGACGCGTACAACGCGGCCGAGGAGAAGGCCAAGAAGCAGTCCGCCGAGATCGTGGCGCTGGCGAAGAAGATCGTCGAGGGCCGGCAGAAGCTGGAGAAGCTCAAGGACCAGGCGGGCGCCGCCGCCCGCGACCAGTACCGCACCGGCGGCCTGTCCGACACGGTCCGGTTCCTGCTCAGCGACGACCCGGGCCGGTTCCTGGACGGCGCCGGCCGCATGCTCCAGGGCCAGCAGGCGGCGAAGAAGCTGATGACGGAAAAGGCCCGCACCCAGCAGGAGTTGCAGCAGTACGCCGACGACGCCGCCGCCCGCTGGGAGGAGCTGGAGGCGAACCGCAAGGCCAAGGACGCCGCCAAGAAGAAGATCGAGAAGCAGATCGATGCGGCCGAGAAGCTGCAGTCCCGGCTGGAGAAGAAGGAGAAGGAGCGGCTCGCCGAGCTGGAGCGGGAGGCCGCGGCGAAGGCGCAGACCGCCTGGCTGGACACCGGCGCCCTCCAGGGCGTCCACGGAAAGGCCTCGTCACGGGGCGAGATGGCCGTGAAGTACGCCACCCGGCAGCTCGGCAAGCCGTATGTGTGGGGCGCCGAGGGGCCGGACTCCTTCGACTGCTCGGGCCTGACCTCCCAGGCCTGGGCGGCGGCCGGCCACCCCGTCCCGCGCACCTCGCAGGAGCAGTGGAAGCAGCTCCGGCGCGTCGACGTCAAGGACATGCGGCCCGGCGACCTCATCATCTACTTCGACGACGCCAGCCACGTCGGGATGTACATCGGCGACGGCGCGATCATCCACGCGCCGCGCCCCGGGCGGACGGTGACGATCGCGGGCGCCGGCTCGATGCCGATCCTCGGGGTCGTACGACCGGACGCGTGACCGGCCGTCCACACGGTTCCGGGCGGCCCATGTCCCCGGTGACGTACGTCATGTGACCCACCGCACGGCCTGTCACCCCCAAACTCACCCAGGACGTGAGCTTCGTCATCCCATCGGGGCCGTCGGCGTGTCCAACTGCGGTATGGAACGCGGCATATGACAGTGGCGGGCACCGGAGCGACGCGGCTCACACCATTCCGTCGGGGCGGTTCCAGCCGCTATGGTCCCGGTCGGTGGGTCGAGACCCTCGACGCCGCCGTGCCCTCGGGGGGAGGGAAGGAACCCAGGACAATGCCCGTACCCGTACCGCGGCAGAGAGCGATCCCGGCCGTGGAGAGTGGTCAGGCGCAGGCCGCACGCGCAGTCGGCGGCCCCCTCAAGGAAGAGGCCCACCGCGACGCCACGCCCGTGAACGGCACCGGCGCCACTCTCACCCTGCTGCTGATCGAGGACGATCCGGCCGGCTCGCCGATCGTGCCCGACCTGCTGGACTCGGCCGGCAAGCCGATCCGCGTCCGCACCGCCCGCAACCTCACCGAGGCCGAGCGGCTGCTCACCGACGACGTCCACTGCATCCTGCTGGACCTGGCGCTCCCGGCGCCGGGCGGCAGCGACACCGACGACGAGCTGGCCGTGCTCAGGCACGTCCTCCGGCTCGCGCCCCGGCACGCCGTGCTCGCGCTGACCGCCTCCGGCGACGCCGAGCGCGGCGCCGAGGCCGTGCGCGTGGGCGCCCAGGACTACCTCTTCCGGGACGAGCTGGACGGCCGGCTGCTCAGCCGCGCCATCCGGTACGCGGTGGAGCGGAAGCGGTCCGACACCGCCGAGCGGCGACTCGCCGAGGGCAAGCTGCGCGCCCAGGAGAACCGCCGGCTGGAGCGCGGGCTGCTGCCCACGCCGCTGCTGGAGGGCTCCGCGCTGCGGTTCGCCGCGCGCTACCGCCCCGGCCGGTCCCGGGCACTGCTCGGCGGCGACTTCTACGACGCCGTCCGCACCCCCGACGGCACCGTGCACGCCATGATCGGCGACGTCTGCGGGCACGGCCCGGACGAGGCCGCGCTCGGCGTGGAGCTGCGCATCGCCTGGCGGGCGCTGACCCTGGCCGGGCTGTGCGGGGACGAGCTGCTGAACACCCTCCAGCAGGTGCTGGAGCACGAGCGCGCCGACGAGGAGATCTTCGCGACGCTGTGCACGGTGGACATCGCGCCCGACGGCCGCCGGGCCGGTCTGTGCCTGGCCGGTCACCCGGCCCCGCTGATCGCCCGCCCCGGCCGGCCGGCGCGGCTGCTCCCCTACGAGAACAACGGCCCCGCCCTGGGCCTGCTGCCCGGCGCCCGCTGGCCGCGGATGCAGGTCGAGCTGGGTGCCGAGTGGAGCCTGATGCTCTACACCGACGGGCTGATCGAGGGCCGGGTCGGTGAGGACGGGGAGCGGCTCGGTCAGGACGGCATGCTGGAGATGATCCGCCGGCAGCTCTCCGAGGGGCTGCGGGGGGAGGAACTGCTGCGGGCCGCGGTGCATGAGGTGCGTGAGCTGAACGGGGGCGAGCTCACGGACGACGTGGCGGTGGTTCTGCTGGACCGGGCGCGGTAGGCGGGATCTCGCCGTAGGGGTTCCCCCCAGCGCCGGGTGCGGGCCGTTCCCGCCCGTGCGGCGCGGCAGGGAGACCAGGGGCCGCCCCCGCGCCGCTTCGGGCGCTTCAGCGGCCGCCGTTGTACGGGCCGTACGGGCCGTCGCTGCTGCTTCCGCCCCGGCGGCGGCCCCAGCCGCGCCCCCCGCCCCCCACCTGCTGGAGTGCGGGGCGGACGTCGACGATGTAGACGATGCTCGCCACCGCGCCGGCGATGGGGAGGATGGACAGGAGCGAGAACAGGTAGCTGACGACGAGGGCGATGCCGAGGATGATCAGCCAGAACACCTTGTTCTGCTTGTCGGCGGCGCGGAAGGCGTCCTCGCGCCGGAACGCGGCGTCGAACAGCCCGAACGCGGCCAGGGCCATCAGAACGATCTTCAAGATGCCCATGAAACCCGCGAAGCCCAACATCAGCATGCTGCCCACCGCCCGTTGATTCCCGATCCCTGCTACGCCGCCACCGTACCCATAGAACGGGCCGGACACCCCAAAGGTGCCCGGCCCGGACCCGTCTCGTCGGCCATGGTCACTTGGCCGGCGGGGTGGTCTTCTTCGCCGTGGTGGTGGTGGTCGTGGTCTTGCGGGGGGCCGGGGCCTTCTTCGCCGCGGGCTTCCTGTCCGCGGCGAGGTCGGTCCTCGCCTCGGCCGGCTTCGGCCGGTCGTCCTTGACCTCGACCGGCTCGGGCTTGCCCTCGACCACGATCGCCAGGTCCTCGATCTCCTCGGCGGCCTCGCCGCGCCAGGTCTTCACGGCCTGCTCGCCGTGCTCGGCGACCCGCTCGTAGGTCTCGCGGGCCTTGACGGCGTACTCGGCGGCGACGCCGACGCTGCGCAGGGCGAGGTCCTGGGCGGTCTCGCCGAGCTTCTTGAGGTCGACGTCGATGGTGCCGATGAACTCGTTGACCTTGGCCTGAAGGGTCTCCTGCGCCTCCTTGGCGCGGGCGGTGGCCTTCTCCTGCACGGCCTTCGGGTCGGTGTTGCGCACGGCCTCGATGCGCGCCGGGGCCTCGGCGCGCAGCTGCTCGACCAGGGCCGGCACCTTCTTGGCCTGCTGAAGCGCCAGATCGGCGGTGCCGGCGGCGAAGTAGAACGGGGTCGGGTCGCTGAGGGTCTTGCGCAGGTCGTCGGTGATGGCCATGGTGAGGGTCCTCCCGGATCGGATTCGCGTTCGGCTGGGTTGGTGTGGTCCGCGGCGGGCGTCCGGAGCCCTGGTCCGGCGTCAGCCGGCCGTCCGCCGCGGGCCGGCGTCCGTCTCATTTCCGGCGGCATCGCCTGCGCCGGCCGTACGGCTGCCGCCGCCGGTCCCCTGGTCCACGGATCCGTCCCCGGGCCCTTCCTCCTCGGCGCGCTCGCCGATCCCGAAGCCGTTCTCCTTGCGGAAGGACTCGTAGATCTGGAGCAGCACCTGCTTCTGCCGCTCGTTGAGCGTGGGATCGGCGAGGATGACGGCGCGCGTCTCGACCTCGTCCCGGTCCCGCTCGGCGTCGAGGATGCCGGCGCGGACGTACAGCGTCTCGGCGGAGATGCGCAGGGCCTTGGCGACCTGCTGGAGCACCTCCGCGCTGGGCTTGCGCAGCCCGCGCTCGATCTGGCTCAGGTACGGATTGGACACCCCGGCGGCGTCGGCGAGCTGCCGCAGCGAAAGCTGGGCGTTCCGCCGCTGTTCGCGCAGGTACTCACCGAGGTTGCCGACGTTCAGCGATGCCATGCCTCCACCTTGCCCCACCCCCGCTAACAATTGCAAGCACCCGCTTGCAAGAGTGTGTCGCGTCACGAGGACGCTCAGGCCGGCTGGACGTCGTCGAAGAGGGCGATGGCTTCGGCCGGGTCCGGGCTCACGAGGCGTTCCAGGCCGGCCGTCGTGATCTCCGCCCACCTGCCGACCCGTGCCCACATCCGTTCCTCGAAGGCGCGGACGACCTCGTCCGGATCTCCGAGGCCGGTGGCGAGGGACTCGGCGAGCTCGGCGCCGTCCAGCATCGCGAGGTTCGCGCCCGCCCCCAAGGGGGGCATCACGTGGGCGGCGTCGCCCAGCAGCGTCACCCCGGGTACGTGGGTCCAGGTGTGGGACACGGGCAGGACGTGGACGGGGCGGTGGACGAAGGCGGCGCCGTGGCGGAGGAGGTCGAGGACGGGAGCGGCCCAGCCGTCGAACAGGGCCAGCAGGCTCGATCGCACGGCCTCGGCGTCGGCCAGGTCCAGGTCCGCGTGCCAGTCCAGCGGCGCGCGGAACTTGGCGTACACCTTGACGTGGCCGCCGCTGTTGCGCTGGGCGACGAGGGAGCGGTTCACGCCGTACACGGCCACGGAACCGTCGCCGATCAACCGGGCGAGGCCGGGGTGGCGGGTGTCGACGTCGTCGAGGGAGGTCTCGACCGAGGTGACCCCGGTGTAGTGCGGCGTCACCCGCGAGACGGCCGGACGGATCCGGGACCAGGCGCCGTCCGCGCCGACCACGAGGTCGAACGTCTCCTGTCGGCCGTCCTCGCAATGGACCAGTACGCCGTCCGGGGTCCCCGGCACCACCCGCGTCACGCCCCGGCCCCACTGGACGTCGAGAGGGCCGAGCAGCAGGTCACGCAGTTGCCCGCGGTCGATCTCGGGATTGGCCCGGTCGTCCGGACGGGGGCGCCAGTCGCGCAGGACGGTCCCGTCCGTGTCCAGGACACGCATGGCCTGCCCCTCGGGGCGGGACAGCGCCCGGAACTCCGCCAGCAGCCCCGCCTTGTCCAGCGCGCGCTGGCCCAGCCCTTCGTGCAGGTCCAGCGTGCCGCCCGGGGGACGGGCGTCGGGGGCGGGATCGCGTTCGAGGACGGCGACGGGGTGGCCGTGGCGGTGCAGGACGCGGGCGAAGGCGAGACCGGCGGGACCGGCTCCGACCACGGCGATACGATGTCTCATGCCGATACACTGTATTTCTTCAATACGATGTATCGCAACGGAACGGTGTGACCATGACTGTCTGGGACCGGCCGGAGCCGCCGGCTCGCCCCGTACCGCTCGACCGGGAGCGGATCGTCGCCGCCGCCATCGCGCTGGCCGACGAGGGCGGACTGGAGGCGGTGTCGTTGCGCAAGGTCGCCGCCCGGCTGAACGCCGGCCCGATGCGGCTGTACGGATACATCTCCACCAAGGAGGAACTGCTCGACCTCATGGTGGACGAGGTCCACGCCGAGATCCTCCCGGAGGAGCGGCCCGGCGACTGGCGGGAGGCGCTGCGCGTCCTCGCCCACCGCACCAGGCAGACCGCCCTCCGGCACGAATGGCTGGCCGACCTGTTCGGCGGCCGCCCCACCCTGGGCCCGAACGGCCTCGCCGTGACCGAGGCCAAGCTGGCCGCCCTCGACGGGCTCGCCGACGTCGACACCGTCATGCGCGCCGTGGAGACGGTCAGCGCCTACTGCACCGGAGCGATCAGGCGCGAGATCGCGGGCCTGCGGGCCGAGCGCACCACGGGCCTGTCCAAGCGCGAGTGGCAGCGCGCCTCCGGGCCGCATGTGACGAGGATGCTGGCCACGGGCCGCTTCCCGGCGCTGAGCAAGGCCGTGTACGACGGCACGGACGTGGACGCCGGGACGTCCTTCGCGACCGGCCTGGACTGGGTCCTCGACGCCGTGGCCGCCAGACTCACCCGGCCGCCGGCGTGAGGCTCGGCCCTTGCCCGGGGCGAGCGCAAGCGCGGCTCGCGGACGCCTCACTCGTCCAGGTCGCGGAACGCGTCAGGAATGGAGAAGCGCCCGCCGCCGGGGCGCCGCTACGGTGGCCGGCATGGACGACGCCATCGCACTGCATGCCGCCGACAGTCATGACCTGATCCGTGTGCACGGGGCACGCGAGAATAACCTCAATGATGTGAGCGTCGAGATCCCCAAGCGCCGGCTCACGGTGTTCACGGGGGTCTCCGGCTCGGGCAAGAGCTCGCTGGTGTTCGACACCATCGCCGCCGAGTCGCAGCGGCTGATCAACGAGACGTACAGCGCGTTCGTCCAGGGCTTCATGCCCACGCTGGCCCGGCCCGATGTCGACGTGCTCGACGGGCTGACCACCGCGATCATCGTCGACCAGCAGCGGATGGGCGCCGACCCGCGCTCCACGGTCGGCACCGCGACCGACGCCCACGCGATGCTGCGGATCCTGTTCAGCCGGCTCGGCACCCCGCACATCGGCTCGCCCAAGGCGTTCTCCTTCAACGTCGCCTCGATCAGCGGGGCCGGTGCGGTCACCGTGGAGCGCGGCGGGAAGACGGTGAAGGAGCGCCGCGAGTTCAGCATCACCGGCGGCATGTGCCCGCGCTGCGAGGGCCGGGGGACGGTCACGGACATCGACCTGTCCCAGCTCTACGACGAGGACAAGTCGCTCGGCGAGGGTGCGCTCACCATCCCCGGTTACAAGCCGGGCGGCTGGAACTACCGCCTCTACACCGAGTCGGGCCTCTTCGACCCGGACAAGCCGATCCGCACGTTCAGCCGCCGGCAGCTGGACGACTTCCTGTACCGCGAGCCGACCCGCATGAAGATCGCGGGCATCAACATGACCTACGAGGGTCTGGTGCCGCGCATCCAGAAGTCGATGCTCGCCAAGGACCGGGAGGCGATGCAGCCGCACATCCGGGAGTTCGTGGACCGGGCGGTCACCTTCACGACCTGCCCCGACTGCGACGGCACCCGGCTCAGCGAGGCGGCCCGGTCCTCGAAGATCAAGGGGATCAGCATCGCCGACGCCTGCGCGATGCAGATCAGCGATCTCGCCGAGTGGGTGCGCGGCTTGGCCGAGCCGTCCGTGGCGCCGCTGCTCACCGCGTTGGGCGGGACGCTGGACTCGTTCGTGGAGATCGGCCTCGGCTATCTCTCCCTGGACCGGCCCGCGGGCACGCTCTCGGGCGGCGAGGCCCAGCGGACGAAGATGATCCGCCACCTCGGCTCCTCGCTGACCGACGTCACGTACGTCTTCGACGAGCCGACCGCCGGCCTGCACCCCCATGACATCCGGCGGATGAACGACCTGCTGCTGCGGCTGCGGGACAAGGGCAACACGGTGCTGGTGGTGGAGCACAAGCCGGAGGTCATCGCGATCGCCGACCACGTGGTGGACCTCGGCCCGGGCGCCGGTACGGCGGGCGGCACCGTCTGCTTCGAGGGCACCGTCGCCGGGCTGCGGGCGAGCGGCACGCTCACCGGGCGGCACCTGGACGACCGGGCGGCGCTGAAGAAGACGGTGCGGAAGCCGACCGGGGCCCTGGAGATCCGCGGCGCCACGACCCACAACCTCCGGAACGTGGACGTCGACATCCCGCTCGGTGTGCTGGTGGTCGTCACCGGGGTCGCCGGCTCCGGCAAGAGTTCGCTGGTGCACGGCTCGATCCCGGCCCGCGAGGGTGTGGTGTCGGTGGACCAGGCGCCGATCCGTGGCTCGCGGCGCAGCAACCCCGCGACGTACACCGGGTTGCTGGAGCCCATCCGCAAGGCGTTCGCCAAGGCCAACGGGGTGAAGCCGGCGCTGTTCAGCGCGAACTCCGAGGGCGCCTGCCCCTCCTGCAACGGTGCCGGTGTCGTCTACACCGACCTGGCGATGATGGCCGGTGTGGCCAGCACCTGCGAGGAGTGCGAGGGCAGGCGGTTCGACGCCTCGGTGCTGGAGTACCACCTGGGCGGGCGGGACATCAGCGAGGTGCTGGCGATGCCGGTGACCGAGGCCGAGGAGTTCTTCGGCAGCGGCGAGGCCCGCACCCCGGCCGCCCACCGGATCCTGCGGAACATGGCCGACGTGGGTCTCGGCTACCTGACCCTCGGCCAGCCGCTCACCACCCTCTCCGGCGGCGAGCGGCAGCGGCTGAAGCTGGCCACGCACATGGCGGAGAAGGGCGGGGTCTACGTCCTGGACGAGCCGACCACCGGTCTCCATCTCGCCGACGTGGAGCAGCTCCTGGGCCTGCTCGACCGGCTGGTCGACGCCGGCAAGTCGGTGATCGTCGTCGAGCACCACCAGGCGGTCATGGCACACGCCGACTGGATCGTCGACCTCGGCCCCGGCGCGGGACACGACGGCGGCCGCGTCGTCTTCGAGGGCACCCCGGCCGACCTGGTCGCGGCCCGCTCCACCGTCACCGCCGAACACCTGGCGGAGTACGTGGGCGCCTGACGCGCCGCGGGCCGGGCGTGCGGCGCGTCGCCGGACCACCGGCCACCGCCGGCCACGGCTGCGCCGTGGTGGGACAGCCGCGTGTCAGACACGGCCGCGCGCCCCTCAGGAGTGCACCGCCAGCCACTCCTCCAGCACCGCGAAGTCGGCTTCCGTCAGGCCGTACCGGTGGTCGACGCGGTGCAGGAGGGCCGGGGCCGGGTGGTGGGCGGCGATCCAGGCACGGTCGGCCCCGGTGATCTCGTCGTCCACCCAGACGAACGGGCGGCCCGCCGCCCATTCGGCCAGCGGCCGGGTCTTCCAGTGCGGCGGGCCCGGCCGCTCGTCCGCGTCGGGCCACCGCACGACCGGCAGCGGCGGCAGGCCGAGCCACGGCGCGAGGCAGTCGTTGGCGTCGTCCATCCACGTCGTGGCCCACACCAGTGCGCAGCCCAGTGCCGTCAGCCGGGGGCCCAGCGCGGGGTCGACCCGGGGCAGCAGCGGGTGGCCGGCGGAGGGCACCGGCGGGCCGTCGTACAGCGGGTAGGCGCGGTCCGCCGCGCCGAAGGGGACGAGCGGACCGTCGACGTCGAGGAAGAGCAGCATCACCCAGCTTCGTCCCCGGAAGCACCGGTCGTCCATGGGCCCTCAGAACGGCAGCGGCCGGCTGTGCACGACGTCCAGCCGGGACACCGCCCGGGTCAGCACCACGTACAGCCGGTGGGCGCCCCGCTCCTCCGCCTCGGCCACGGCCGCCGGTTCGACGGCGACGACGTGGTCGTACTCCAGGCCCTTGACCACACCGGCGGGTACGACGGTCAGCCGGGCGCCGAGCGTGTCGGGGCCGGCCGGGTCGAGTCCGGCCCGGTCGAGCGCGGCCCGCACCCGGTCGGCGTCCGTGTCGGCCGTGACCACCCCGACCGACCCCTCCCGGGCCAGGGCGTCACGCACGGCGGTCACGGTGGTGCCGAGCAGGTCCTCGGTGGGCCGGAGGGTCAGCTCCCCGTCCGTGCGCAGCGAGGTGGCGGCGGGTACGGCGACGTCGAGGCGGGCGAGCAGCCGGTTGGCCAGTTCCAGGACGGCCGCCGGCACCCGGAACCCGGTGGTCAGCGGCACCACGGCCGCGTCCGGCCGGCCCAGGTGGCGAAGCTGGACGGACCAGTCGCGGGCGGCCCATGGGGTGGTGCCCTGGGCGAGGTCGCCGAGGACGGTCAGTGAGCCGAACACGGCCCGGCGGGCGATGGCCCGGCACTCCATCGGCGACAGGTCCTGCGCCTCGTCCACGACGAGGTGGCCGTAGCCCTCGGGGTGTTCGACGAGCCCGGCGAGTTCGTCGAGCAGGACCAGGTCGGCGGCCGACCAGCGGGCCGACTTGTACGAGCGCGGCGGGCGGGGCCAGAGCAGTGCCGCCTGCTCGTCCGGGTCCAGCAGGCCGTCGGCGGCCCGGGCCAACGCCCCGCCGTCGGTGAGGAGTTCGGTGAGGAGCTCCTCTGGGCGGACCTTCGGCCACACCGCGTCGAGCTGCTCGGTCAGCGGCCGGCAGCGCTCGATGCGCCGGACCCAGGAGGCGGGCAGCACCCCGGAGCGCCGTTCGGCCTGGTCGCGCAGCCGCCGCACCACCCGGGTGCGCACCCGCTCCCGTCCGACGGCGTACGGCGGTTCCTCGGCGCGCACCTCGGCCACGAGGTCCGCGAGTTCGCCGGCGGGGATCCGCCGGCGGTACGACCCGTCGGGCACGGTGAGGTCGCCGACGCCCGCGGTGCTCACCCGCGCGTACAGCGCCCGGCGCAGCACCTCGGCCATGCGCGGGTCGTGCTTGACCGACGCGGTCTTCAGCGGGTCGGTGCCGGTGACCGGGTGGCGGGCGATCTCGTCCAGCAGGGTCGACTGGCGGACGCCCGTCTCGCCGAGGGAGGGCAGCACCTCGGCGATGTAGCCGAGGAAGGTGCGGTTGGGGCCGAGGATCAGCAGGCCGGAGCGCCGGAGCCGCTTGGGGTGCGTGTAGAGCAGGTACGCGGCGCGGTGCAGGCCGACGGCGGTCTTGCCGGTGCCGGGGGCGCCCTGCACGCACACGGAGTCGGTGAGGGCGGCGCGGACGAGGTCGTCCTGCTCGGGCTGGATGGTCGCGGCGATGTCCCGCATGGGCCCGACGCGGGGCCGCTCGATCTCGCGGGCCACGATGTCGCTGGTGCGGGATTCGCCCCGGCCCAGGTGCTCGTCCTCCAGCCCGGTGAGGTCGGCGGAGTCGCCCCGGCTGCCGGGCGCCCAGCCGAACCGGCGCCGGACCGCCACGCCCTGCGGGTCGCGGGCGCTCGCCTGGTAGAAGGCGCGGGAGACGGGGGCCCGCCAGTCGACCACGAGTGGTGGTGCGGCCGGGTCCTCGGTGATCCGCACCCGGCCGACGTGGTAGCTCTGCCCGCCGTGCCCGGGGTCGCCGTCGGCGAAGTCGAGCCGGCCGAAGAACAGCGGGCCCGGCGGGAGTTCGCGCATGGCCTTGGCCTGGCTGCGCAGCCGGTGGCCGAGGACTTCGGCGTCGGCGCCGGAGGCGGAGACGTCCTCTCCGATGACGACCTGTTCGGCGGCGCCCTCGACCATCGCGGCGAGGGCCGTACGGCAGGTGTCGTGGTAGGCGCGCTCGGAGTTCAGGGTGTCCTTGAGAGCGGAGTCGAGTGACGTCATGGCGCCAGCGTACCGCCAGAACGTTACCGAGTTACATTTTTAACCGAGTCTCATTCAGCGTGCCGCGGGAACAACCCCTCCCCCAGCCGCCGGAAGGCCCGCTCCGCCGCCGCCACCGCGTCCGGCGCCACCTCCGCCACCGGCTCCCCCGCCGCGATCCGCCGCCAGTTCTCCAGGGCGAGGACGCGCTGGACGGCGATGATCTGCCCGGCGGCCAGCCGCGCCTCCAGATCCCCGCCGAGCGCCTCGGCGAGCGCCGCCTCCGACCGCTCCTGGTGGGCGTAGGCCCGGGCCACCAGGGACGGGGTGCCGTAGAGCAGGCGGTGGAAGGCGAGCACGTCGGGGTGGTCGTTCAGCCCGGTGACCGGGTCGCGCCGCTCCAGGCCGGCGAGGAAGTGCCGGCGCAGCGCGTCCACCGGGTCGGCCGCCCCGGCGACCACCCGCGCGGCCTCCGTCTCGTGGTCCGCGATCCGGTGCAGGACCAGGTCCTCCTTGGCCGGGAAGTACCGGAAGAGGGTGGGCTTGGAGATCCCGGCCGCGGCGGCGACCTCCGCCACGGACACCGCGTCGAAGCCCCGCTCCAGGAACAGCCGTACGGCGATGTCCGACACGTCCTGGTACATCCGCTGCTTCTTGCGCTCGCGCAGGCCCATCTCACCCATGGGGGGAGCCTACGCAGCACCCGCCGACGCGTCAGTCGCCGGTCCGCGGCGCGGGGAGCGGATCGGCCGGGGCGGGGACCGGATCGGCAGGCGCGGGGACCGGATCAGCCGGGGCGGGCGCGGGGACCTTCAGGGGGTGGGCGAGGGTCCACAGGGTGTTGAAGAGGACCCGGCGGTCACGGACGGTCTCCGCCGCCCTCTGCCCGTCGTCCGAGTGCCAGCGAGTCAGCAGCCGCCTGTCGTCCATGACGAGGTCCAGCACCTCCCTGGAGGCCGCGGTCCGGTTCTGCCGGTCCGCGTTCTTCCTGGGCGTGTAGACGGCCTCGACCAGGCGGTCGGCGTTGATCAGGTACAGGTTGAGCATCGGCGACATGTGGAGCACCCGGAATGCGAAGTCCAGCTTCCCCAGACCGTCGTGGCGCATCGAGATCTCCGCATCCCTCAGATGCTCCTGGGACGCGACGATCTTGCCCTTCAGCGCGGCGCGGAACGCGGGCGCGTCGGCGGCCTTGCCGTCCAGCACCCGCCCGGGAAGCTGGATCTCCTTGTCGAAGTCGGGGACGAGGTAACGGACGGTCACCTCGCGCTGTGTACTGGCGGGCAGCCGCTCAAGGGCCTTCTTGATCCGGAAGGCGGTGTTCTCCCCGGTGAATCCCATGACGTACAGCTCGACCTTGTCCTTGCCCTCCAGCTCCCTTTCGATCTCCGCCAGCAGTTGTTCCCTGGTGATGTCCACCCCGGACGCCGAACGCTGCGCCGAACCCAGTTCCACGATCCGCTCGCTCAGCACCCGGATGCCGTCCCGCAGGTCCTCCGTGGCCTCCCGCTGGGTTTCGTGGGCCGTGTTCAGCCGCTGCACCTCGCTGTAGAGCAGGAAACCGACCAGGCTCAGCAACGCGCCGCCGATGTAGACGTTGTCCTGCAGGGCGTCGCCGACCGGCCGCACGAACTGGGCGACCAGGTTCAGTCCGAAGACGGCCAGCAGCACGATCTTCGAGACCGTGCCCTCGGCCCGCGACCAGCCGGCCGCCACCCTGCTTCTCAGCGTTCTCTCCGCCACCAAATCCCCCTGTTGGCAGGCGCGTTGTCACCGTACCGCTCATGGTGCCCGGTCACGGGTCCGCTCAGGAAGAGGGGCGCACCGTACCGGGCTCAGCGCGGGATCAGACGCAACAGCCGGTCGTACGAGGCCAGCACGACCTTCGCCCCGGCGTCGCGCATCCGCTGCCGCTTCGCCGCAGTGCGTCCGATGCCGACGAACCGGACACCCGCCCGCTCGGCCGCCATGAAGTCCGTCGGGGTGTCCCCGATCATCACGGCCTCGTCGGGCGGCAGGCCCAGGCCCCGCAGGGCACGATGAAGGACGTCCGGGTGCGGCTTCATCAGGTCGGGGTCGGCGGCACGGCCGTGCACGGCCTCGAAACTCTCCCGCAGGTTCCTGTCCCGCAGATAGTCGTCCGCCGCCACGGCCGCGTTGTTGGTGACGACGGCCAGCCGGGTGCCCCGCCCGGCCAGCCACCTGACGAACTCCGCCGCGCCGGGAGTGGGCCACGCGGTCCGGGCGGCGGTCCGCTCGCCCTCGGTCACCTGCTGCTCCAGCCGCGCCACCAGGTCGCCCACGTCATGGTCACGGCGGGCGCGATGCACGGCGCGCAACACCACGTGCGGGTCCTTGTCGGTGCGCTCGCCCTCGGACAGCACGCCTAGGAGGCCGGCGGCCTCCACGGTGGTCCGCAGGGCGTTCGCCACCGCCATGGAGCTGCCGTCGGGGAACAGTCGGCACAGCGGACCGTCGAAGTCGAACAACGCGCAGTCCGGGCCGGGCCCGGCGCTCAACAGCTCCCACGCCTCCTCGGCGTCGGCAGCGTCGTACTCAGCAGTCATGCCGTTCCACCCGCTCCTCGGATCGGTCGCCCGCGCCGGGGACCGCGGACCAGCCTCGGCGGCGCCGGGGACCGGGGCAAGCCCCGACACACCGGTCGGCCGCTTATGGCCTACCGTACGGCCGGTGGTGGCGGACCGCGTTCAGCAGTGGCTCCAGCGACCGGACGACGTGCGCGGCGCCTGCCGCTCGCAGGCGTTTCTCCGCGGTCTCACCATGCGCGTACCCCAGGAACGGCACCCCTGTCTCGCGAGCCGCGGTCAGGTCCGAGACGGCGTCGCCGATCACCAGTGCGGCGGCGGGGACGGCACCCATCGCGTGCAGGGCGCGGGTGAGGCAGTGCGGGTGCGGTTCGAGGTGGTGCAGGTCCTCGGTGCGGCCGTACACGTGAGGGGTGAAGCAGCCGGTGATGCCCCGGGAGTCGAGGTAGGTGCGGACGGCGAGGGGCGAGTTGTCGGTGGTGACGGCGAGGCGGGCGCCGACGGCCGTCCAGGTGCGGATCAGCGGGTCGGCGTAGGCGGTCGGCAGCGCGGAGGCCGCGGCCCGCACCTCCTCCTGGGTGAGCCGTTCCTCGAGTTCGGCGACGAGGTCGCTGCCGGGCCGCCGGCGGCCCACGGCCCGCAGGACGACGTGCGGGTCCGGCGTCTCCCGTTCGGTATCGGTGAGCAGCCCGCGCAGGCCGTGCCCCTCCAGCCAGTCCACCAGGTCGGCGGCCACCTGCTCGGCCCGGTGCCGGGCGAAGAGCCGGCAGATCGGCCCGTCGAAGTCCCACAGCACGAACCGGGCGGATGTGATCAGTTCCCGAAGCTTCTCGTTCTCGCTCGCAACAGTAGGCGCATCAGAAGTCGCATCAGAGGTCACTAGGAGAGTGTCAGGTTCGTCGGGATGGTTTCCCAGAGGGCGTCGAACCACTTCTGCGACTGCTCCACGAACGCCGCGTCCCGCTGCCCGGCCCGCCTCTCGAAGGAGAAGAGCAGGGATGCGGAGCCGAGGACGTCGTACATCTCCGGCGTCCCGCTGTCGGTGGGCTCCGCGCGGCTCGTGACCACGTAGTACGCGTGCAGCGCCTCCGCGCCGTTGAGCAGGTACAACTTCATCGGCGGGGTGAACGGCAGCGCACGGAAGGTGACGTGGACGTCGACGTCGTGGGTGCCGCGCAGGGCCTGGAGGTTGTGCCGGAGCACCTGCCCTTGGGCGTTGCGCATCGCCAGCCACCGCTGGTGGACGACGTCGTCGCCGCCGGCGTCGACCGCGACCGGTAAGGCGAGGCTGATGTCCCGGGACGGCAGCAGGATGCGGACGTCGATCCGCTCCGGTCGCAGCCGGCCCTCGTGGATCCGGCGCAGCGGCTCACCGAGGGCGAGCATCAGGCTCTCCGCGGTCAGGCAGACGGCGTCGATGCGCACGTGCGGCGCGGCGAAGGCTTCGGTCAGCCGGGGCGCGAGGGCCACCATGGCCGGCTGCGGCTCCTCGCGCACGGGGCCCGGTTCGACGACCCGGGACGGGCTGCCCTTCCTGACGTCGCTGAGCAGACCGTCCTCCTGAAGCGCGCGCAGGGCCTGGCGTACGGCGCCCCGCTCCACGCCGAACTCCTCGGCCAGCTCGGCCTGGGTGGGCATCCGGTCACCGGCACGGAGGGCGCCGGACCGGATGCGTTCGCGCAGGATGTCGGCCACCTCCCGCGGAGTGAGCCGCCCGCCGCCGTGCGCTGCCGTCCGCTCCTCGGTCACGGACGAACGCTACAACTACGGTCAGACAAGCGATAGTTGCGATACGCGCTGCCCGCCTCCACCGGTCACATCAACAGATCGTCCACCTGGGCCTCGCCCACCCGGTACCGGCGGGCGATCTCCCCGCTGCAGTCGTCGGCTGTACGCTGCAACCGCTGGCGGCGCCGCGAGACCTCCTGCTCGTAGCGGATCAACCGGCCCATGGCGGCGCTCAGTTCCAGATCCGTACGCGCCGTCAGGTCGGACAGCTCCACCTCGGCGAGCATCTCGGCGGCCAGTTGCCCGTACTCCTCGTTGTGCGGGGTGCCGAGCGTGACATGCCGGGCCGAGGAGCGCTGCCGGGCCGGGGCGTCCTTCAGGATCTCCGGGAGCCGGTCGACCACGGAGCCGTCCGCGGGCGCCGGAACGGACGCCCGGCCGCGCCGGCCCAGCTCCGCACGCAGGATGTCGATCCGCCCCTGGAGCAGCCGCCGCACATAGCTCAGGTCCGCCTCGTCGCGCTGGGCGTCCCGGCGCAGGGTGCGCAGCTCGGGCAGGCTCAGCCGGGCCAGGTCGGGCTCCGGGGGCTCGACGGGCAGGGCGGGGCCCGTGGTGCCGTCGGCGCGCTGGGCGGGCGGCCGGTACGTCCCCTGCGTCCCCAGCCGCCCGCTGGTACTCGGTGTGCTCATCTGCTTGTGACCGTCCCCTCGACCGGCGTGGTGGAAGCATCGTGCCACCCCAACCGGCCGCAATGTGACCGAGTGCCCCCGAACATCCCCAGATGGGCGGTAAGAGATCCATAGTGAACCCCGTGCGGGCTAGTGCGGGACACCGGGCATGATGGTCCGCATGCGTGCGGTGGTGCAGAGGGTGGACGGCGCGAGCGTCGTCGTGGACGGCGAGACGGTGGGCGCGATCGAGGGCGAGGGGCTGTGCGTCCTCGTCGGGGTGACCCATGAGGACACCAAGGAGAAGGCGGCCCAGCTCGCCCGCAAGCTGTGGACGATCCGGATGCTGCACGACGAGAAGTCGTGCAGCGACATCGCCGCCCCGCTCCTGGTGATCAGCCAGTTCACCCTTTACGGCGACGCCCGCAAGGGGCGCCGCCCCACCTGGAACGCGGCAGCCCCCGGCGACGTCGCCGAGCCCCTGGTCGACGAGGTGGTGGCCCAGCTCCGCGCCCTGGGAGCGACGGTGGCGACGGGCCGCTTCGGGGCCCGGATGAGGGTGTCACTGACGAACGACGGGCCCTTCACGGTGCTGCTGGAGATCTAGCGGGCGGCCCCCTTGACCCCGTCCACGAACCCCGCCCAAGCCTCCGGCCCGAAGACGAGGGTTCCACGGGCGGGGGCCTTGCTGTCGCGGACAGGGACGACGGAGGGGACGTTGTCGGCGACTTCTATGCACTCGCCGCCGCTCGTGTTGCTGTAGCTGCTCTTGCGCCACGTCAGCTTGTTCAGGTCGATGGCTCGCACGGGCAACCTCCTCCGAGATCAGGCCGGTCGGCGCTTGACCCCGTCCACGAACGCCGCCCAGGCCTCCGGCCCGAAGACGACGGTTCCGCGGGCGGGGGCCTTGCTGTCGCGGACAGGGACGGCGGAGGGGACGTTGTCGGCGACTTCGACGCAGTTTCCGCCGTCCGAGTTGCTGTAGCTGCTCTTGCGCCACTTCACGTTGCTCAGGTCGATGGCTCGCACGGCACTTCCTCCAACATCCGCAGGATGAACTTGTGCGACTCCGCCGGGGAGAGGGCTAGGTCGCGCACCGCATCATATGTGCGGTGGAAGCGCTCAACCTGGCTTAGTTCCTCGATGAGTTCACCTCGTACGTCGTTCTCGACGTAGGCCACGGTACGACCGCCGAGCAGCCTCAGGAACATGACGTCGGTGCTGTCCAGGCCGTGCAGCCCGGAGCCGAACGGCAGCACGTGGAGGGTGATGTTCGGCTGTACCGCAGCCTCCGCCAAGCGCTCCAGTTGCCCCCTCCACTCCCGTGGGTTGCGCAGCGAGTTCCGTAGAACCGCTTCGGAGAGGAGGACGCGGAACGGGGGTGGGTCGCCCCCCTCCAGGACTTTCCGTCGTCCGGTGCGCGCCTCGACCTGCTGGTCCAGCTCCTCCCCCCTGAGGCCGCCCGCAGCGAGCGCTTCGCGTGCGTACCCGGCTGTCTGAAGAAGTCCCGGCAGCCTGCTCACGGAGTACTGCCACAAGCTGATCGCCTCGGCCTCCAGCACCATGTACCTCCGGTACTGCTCCTTGAACTGCGTCGGGTCGGCGACCGCCAGCTCCCACAGCGTGACCAGCAACCCCGGCGTTCCGTAGAACTGGTCCAGCGCCTGGACGATCTCCGGACCGCCCAGCGTCTGCCCGCTCTCCATCTTGCTGAACTGGGACGCGTCCCAGCCGACCTCCTTCGCCAACTCCCGCAGGCTCAGCCCCCGTTCCACCCTCAGGCGCCGTAACTCCTCCGTGAACCGCGCCCTCGGCTCCTGGCTCCGCCCCGTGATCACCAACCGCTGCGGCATCGCGCTCCCGCTCCTGTTGAATTTGTTGAATTTGGCGGGCCCAGCGTTGAATTTGGCCCGCTCACCAGCCCGGACACCGTTTCCATGCGCCATGCTCTTAGGCACCGCCCGAACACGCAGCGTAGCTGCCGCCTTGCGCTGCGCACACGCGTTCCTGGAAAGGAGCTGGCCGCGATGACGACGAAGTCGGGGTCCCACGAGCCCGGACGCCTTCTCTACGACCCCGCCACCGACAGGGTCGGCGAGTACCGGGACAGAGCCGGCCCCTACGTGATGCTGCGCCCCGTCGGCGGTGGAGTGGAGTGGGAGGCCGATCCGGAGAGGGTGCGCCCGGCCACGGACCGGGAGCGGCTCGGGGCGGGCGTGCGGGCCGCCAACCAGCGCGCCAGGACCCTTCCGGCACTGCCCCCGCCGCTCGACGACGCCGGCCGGCCGCCGCGTCCCGTCCCCGGCTGTGCCGTCTGCCTGGAGCTGGCGGAGCGGCGGGAGACGGCGCGGGTGGCGTACGACCGCAGCGCCGAGACCGACGCGAACGTCCTGCTGCGCCAGCACCAGCGGAAGGAGCACCGCGCATGACGGCCGAGCGGGGCGGCCTGCCGTACGAGGAGTGCGAGCGGCGGCAGCGGGAGAACGCCGCCCCGCGGGACCGGACCATGACCCCGCCGGCCTACGCGCTCCCGCCGTTCCACCCCGCGTTCCATCCCGCGTCGCGTCCGGGGGCGCGTGGCGCTCCCGACGTACCCGGCCCTGACCCAGGTCCCCCGCCTCGCCCGGGACGTCGTCCCAGGCGCCGCCTGCCCGAGGGGGCGGCCGTCAGCGGCTTCCTCGCCGCGCTCTGCGTCGGCGCGCTGCTCGCGGCGATCGGTCTCGCGGCCGTCCGGCGCTGCTGACGGAACCCCGGGAACAGCCGAAGGGCCGCACCCCCCACTGGCGTCCAACCCAGGGGATGCGGCCCTCAGCCGTCACTGTGCCCGCGCACGGGCGAGGTCGCTCAGACCGCGATGGCGACCTCGGCCAGTCCGCCCTGCTGGGCGACGACCGTGCGGTCGGCGGTCGCGCCCGGCACCAGCGCCCGTACCGTCCACGTGCCCTCGGCCGCGTAGAAGCGGAACTGGCCGGTCGCGGAGGTGGGCACCTCCGCGGTGAACTCGCCGGTCGAGTCGAGCAGTCGGACGTATCCGGCCACCGGCTCGCCGTCGCGCGTCACCTGGCCCTGGATCGTGGTCTCACCGGGCTTGATCGTCGAGGCGTCCGGGCCGCCGGCCTTCGCTCCACACATGCATTTCTCCAGAGGGGTCTCGGTCTGACCAGAAGGTCGGTCGGGGTTACTTGGCGGCGCCGAGCTCGATCGGCACGCCGACGAGGGAGCCGTACTCGGTCCAGGAGCCGTCGTAGTTCTTGACGTTCTCCACGCCCAGCAGCTCGTGCAGCACGAACCAGGTCAGGGCCGAGCGCTCACCGATGCGGCAGTAGGCGATCGTGTCCTTGGCGAGGTCCACGTTCTCCTCGGTGTAGAGCTCCTTGAGCTCCTCGTCCGACTTGAAGGTGCCGTCGTCGTTGGCGTTCTTCGACCACGGGATGTTCTTCGCGGTCGGCACGTGGCCCGGACGCTGCGACTGCTCCTGCGGCAGGTGCGCCGGGGCGAGCAGCTTGCCGGAGAACTCGTCGGGCGAGCGCACGTCGACGAGGTTCTGCGAGCCGATGGCCGCCACGACGTCGTCGCGGAAGGCGCGGATCGAGGTGTCCTGCGCCTTGGCCTTGTAGTCGGTCTTCGGGCGCTCCGGGACCTCGTCGCCGGCGACCAGCTCGCGGGCGTCCAGCTCCCACTTCTTCCGGCCGCCGTCGAGGAGCTTGACGTTCTCGTGGCCGTACAGCTTGAAGTACCAGTAGGCGTACGACGCGAACCAGTTGTTGTTACCGCCGTAGAGGATCACCGTGTGGTCGTTGGCGATGCCCTTCTCCGACAGGAGCTTCTCGAAGCCCTCCTGGTCGATGAAGTCACGGCGGACCGGGTCCTGCAGATCCTTGGTCCAGTCGATGCGGATCGCGTTCTTGATGTGGTTCTTGTCGTAGGCGGACGTGTCCTCGTCCACCTCGACGATCGCGATGGTCGGGTCGTCCAGGTGCTCCTGGAGCCAGTCGGCGTCGACCAGGACGTCGCTGCGGCTCATGCTCTTCTCCTCCGGGGCAGTCGCGGCGGGGCGTGCGAGTAGAGAGGGGCGCGCTCGGTGCCGAGCGGCGCACGGATGCCCTGGCAGCAGGGCTGGTGAGACGCGGGAGCCGGGGCTTCCGCTCAGAAGGGGCGACAGAGCATGGCGGCAACGCGGCACAGGTCCACTGCCCGCCGCTTCGTGAGATCCGCCTGTCGCTTCATGTGCTCGATCGTAGGGACGTACGGGCGGGCGTGTCACCGGTGTGTCACATGGTGAGACGGGATCGTCCGAATGGCGGGACACACAATGCGCCCGGAGGCCGTCCGACGGCCTCCGGGCGCTCGCTCCGTTCCACGCATCTGCGCTACGGACGTGGTCGTCTCGCCAGTCGGACAGGGCGGGTCCGCTCCCGGTCCCCGGCCCACCGGCGTCCGTCTCCCTACCCCGCCAGCCTGACGTCCGAACCCTTCACGCTGATCTGCACGCCCTTCGGCGCGGCCTCCACCTTGTCCAGCTTGATGCCGCCGGGCAGTTGGTCGATGACCTGCTGGAAGTCGGTGATCTGGCGGATGCGGTCCTCGGCGATCGCTGCGGCGCCCAGCTTCGGCAGGGAGTCCGCGCGCACCTCGACCTTGTTGTTCACCACGGCCACCGAGCTGAGCACGGACACCGTCTGCTTGATCCCGAGGGACGAGACGGTCCCCTCCACCGCCACCTTGATCTTCCCGTTGCCGCCGTCGGAGAGGCCGACGACCCGCGCCATGACGCCGGGAGCCACCTCGGTCGGCTCGGACTCGGCCGTCTTCAGCAGCTCGGCGTAGGAGATCGACGCCGTGCCGGTCGCGGTGGCCGCGGTGGCCGAGCTGTAGTCACCGGAGAACTCGACGCCCTTCATGTCGGCCTTCAGGTCGTCGATCCGGATGGTCTGGCCGGGCTTGCCAGTGGCCGCCTCGTAGTCCTCGATGCCGACCTCGACGTCGTCCAGCGAGCCGCCCGCGACCTGCGTGAGGAACGGGAAGCCCTTGATGTCCACGTCCGGGGTCGAGGACAGGTTCTCGGTCGCCTTCAGCTTGTCCGCGGCCTCGCCCTCGGCGAAGTGCACGGCCACCCGGTCCACGATCACGAAGAGTCCGCCCAGGATCACGACGAGGATCAGGAGTATTCGCAGGGCGCGCATGTGGTGGTTCCCCCGGGTCGGCGGCGGTGTTCGAAAATCCGGTTCGGATAGGTCACGGTAACCCCGCCGGGCCCGGTCGCCGGGAATTTGTGGATCAGTTGTGACAGGCCTTGCCGGACCTACAGTGGACGTATGTACGCCCGGCGTCGGCACATCTACTTCGCCATGATGGGGACCTGCATCGGCCTCTTCGTCCTGGCCTGGGGAGTCATACGCATCTGGTCGGTGCCGGCGGCCGTCGGCATGTGCGTGGTGGCCATGGTCATCCCGCCGGTCGCCGCGATGATCGCCAACCGCCGGGGCCCGGAGGACCGCTGGTGGGACGATCCCTCCGGCGACCCGCAGTCCGACGAGTGGTGGGACGAGCTGGACGGCAAGAAACGCCCGCGGTAGGAAGACGGGCATGGCGACCGTCAGGCTCTCCACCGTGGTGCTGGACGCGCACGACGCTCATGAACTGGCCGGCTTCTACCGGCGGCTGCTCGGCTACGAGGTGCGCGCCGAGGAACCCGACTGGGTGCTCATCGGCCCGCCGCCCGGCACCGACGGCGTCGCGCTGGCCTTCGAGACCGAGCGGGACTACGCCCGTCCCGTCTGGCCCACCCGGAACCCCGGCGACCAGCAGATGATGCTGCACCTCGACATCGAGGTCGACGACCTGACGGACGGGACGGCGCGGGCCCTGGCGGAGGGTGCCACCCTCGCGGAGCACCAGCCCCAGGACGACGTACGCGTGCTGTTCGACCCGTCCGGACACCCCTTCTGCCTCTGGACGCGGGGGCAGCTCGGCGCCCCGGCTCAGTAGACGAGCGCCTGGGTCTCGTCCGCCAGGGACTCCTGCACGAAGACCTGCGCGCCCGCGATCCGTACGCCCTCGATGACGTCCTTCTCCGTGATCTCCCGGCGGGCGGCGCACTGCGTGCACAGCGTGACGCGTCCCGCGGCGAGGACCGACTCCAGCAGATCGGGCAGCGGCGCGGCGTGCGGCAGCTCGAACTCGGCGGCCCGCCCCGGCAGCGCGAACCAGGAGGACTCCCCGGTCAGCCACAGCGACACCTCGACCCCGCTGGCCACGGCCACCGCGGCCACCGTGAACGCCTGCGAGCACCGCTCGGGGGCGTCCGCCCCGGCCGTCACCTTGATCACGAGCTTCTTCGCCATGCCGGAAGCGTAGCCCTCGGCGCCGCCGCCCCTCGCAAGGAGCGCCCCGGCCCGGCCGCGTAAGCTGGGCTGCGGCTCTGTCGTCCGCTCACCCCCGCTCAAGGAGCACCCGTGGAGACGTTCTTCGAAATCCTGCTGGTCCTGGTCTGCGTCGGCGTGCTCGCCTTCGCCGGTCTGACCGTGAAGAAGCTGTACCAGGGCCAGCGCTGATCCACACCCACGAAGGCTTCCGCTCATGATCGAAATCCCGTCCGACCTGCACAAGGACCTCGTCCCGCTCGCCTTCCTGCTCGGCAACTGGGCCGGCGCGGGCGTGCACGACTTCCCCGGCGCCGAGAAGTGCAACTTCGGGCAGGAGGTCAGCTTCACCCACGACGGCCGGGACTTCCTGGAGTACCGCTCCCGCACCTGGGTGCTCGACCAGGACGGCAACAAGGTCCGCCCGCTGGAGTCGGAGTCCGGTTTCTGGCGGATCCGCCCCGACCGCAAGGTCGAGGTCACGATGACCCGCGACGACGGCGTGATCGAGATCTGGTACGGCGAGATGGCCGACAAGAAGCCGCAGATCGACCTGGTGACGGACGCCGTCGCCCGCACCGCGGACTCCCGGCCGTACAGCGGCGGCAAGCGGCTCTACGGCTACGTCAAGAGCGACCTGATGTGGGTGGGCGAGAAGCAGACCCCCGAGGTCCCGCTGCGCCCCTACATGTCGGCCCAGCTCAAGAAGGTCGTCACCCCCGAGGACGTCGAGCGCTGGGCGAAGGCCCTCCCCGACGACCTCCCGGACGACGGCATCGCCTTCTTCAAGTAGGCCCTGCGCCCGGTGGCTCTAGACTCGTCGGTGTGGTGAGCACCGACTGGAAGAGCGACCTCAGGCAGCGCGGCTACCGGCTGACGCCGCAGCGGCAGCTTGTCCTGGAAGCCGTGGACACCCTTGAGCACGCGACCCCCGACGACATCCTCGTGGAAGTGAGGAAGACGGCGTCGGGGGTCAACATTTCCACCGTCTACCGCACGCTGGAACTCCTGGAGGAGCTGGGCCTGGTCAGCCACGCCCACCTCGGGCACGGTGCCCCGACCTACCACCTCGCCGACCGCCACCACCATCTGCACCTGGTGTGCCGGGACTGCGACAACGTCATCGAGGCGGACGTGGACGTCGCCGCGGAGTTCACGGACAAGCTGCGCCGGCAGTTCGGCTTCGACACCGACATGAAGCACTTCGCGATCTTCGGCCGGTGCCAGGACTGTTCCCTGAAGGGTTCAAGTACCACGTCGTAGGCTTGCGGTATGAAGAGCCCCCTGCTGTCCCTGCCCGGCGCCGTCCCCGCCGAGGGTGTGGACGAAGGTGTCGCCGCCCACTACGGCGACCTGTTCCGCGAGCAGCGTGCCCTCGCCGACGGCACCGGTTTCGTCGACCTCTCGCACCGCGGGGTCGTCACCGTCAGCGGCGAGGACCGGCTGAGCTGGCTGCACCTGCTGCTCACCCAGCACGTCAGCGATCTCCCCGCGGGTCAGGCCACCGAGGCGCTGATCCTCTCCGCGCACGGGCACATCGAGCACGCCCTGTATCTGGTGGACGACGGCACGACCGTCTGGGCCCATGTGGAGCCCGGCACCCAGGACGCGCTGATCGCGTACCTGGAGTCGATGAAGTTCTTCTACCGGGTGGAGGTCGCCGACCGCACCGCCGACACCGCCGTGGTGCACCTGCCGGCCGGTTCGATCGCCGACGTCCCGGACGGGGCCGTCGTACGCGAGACGCCGTACGGCCGTGACGTCTTCCTGCCCCGGGCCGACCTGGAGGAGTTCGCCGCCTCCCACGGCCCCGCCGCCGGGCTCCTCGCCTACGAGGCGCTGCGCGTCGAGCAGCACAGGCCCCGGCTGGGCTTCGAGACCGACCACCGCACCATCCCGCACGAACTGGGCTGGATCGGCACGGCCGTGCACCTCCAGAAGGGCTGCTACCGGGGTCAGGAGACCGTCGCCCGGGTGCAGAACCTGGGCAAGCCGCCGCGCCGGCTGGTCTTCCTGCACCTGGACGGCAGCGACGTCCATCTCCCGGTGCCCGGCACGGAGATCCGCGTCGCCGACGAGGGCCCGGAGGGCCGCAAGATCGGTTTCGTGACGACGTCGGTACGGCACCACGAGCTGGGGCCGGTCGCGCTGGCACTGGTGAAGCGGAACGTCCCGGTCGACGCGCGTCTCCTGGCCGGGGAGACGGCGGCGGCCCAGGAGGTCGTGGTCGAGCCGTAGCCCTGCGGGGCGGCGCCGCGCACCGGTCCCCCCGTCCCGCGGCGCTGCCCGTGCTCAGGCGGTGAGCACGTCGACCACCCGGTTGATCATGTCCTCCCCCGCGTTCAGCGCGGTCGGCGTGTAGGAGAGCACGAAGCGGGTGCTCAGGTCGCGGGTGGCGAAGACCCGGGTGCGGTAGCCGTAGGTCTCCCCGGTCTTCCCCCAGAAGGTCGTGCCGCGCACCGTGGCCGTCTGAAGGCCCATGCTGTAGCGGGCCGGGCTGCCGTCCAGCATGCGCACGACGGGCGGGGGCAGAGTGACCATCCTCGTCAGTGCCCGCTCCGGCAGCAGCTCCCCGGTGAACAGGGCCTCCTGGAAACGGAAGAGGTCGTCCGCAGTCGAGACCAGCTCTCCCTCGCCCCAGGAGGCGGACTGGTCGTAGACCGTGACATCGCGCAGGCTGCCGTCCGTCATGCGCAGGCTGCCGTGGACGTGCGGGCCGTGCAGGCGGGGGTCGTCGCCCGGTATCCGCGTGCCGCCCAGCCCCAGGGGCCGCAGGATCCGGGACGCGATCACCTCGCCGTAGGGGCGCCCCGTCAGTTCCTCGATCAGGAGGGCGAGGAACACGTAGTTGATGCCCCGGTACTCCTGTGCGCAGCCGGGCGTGAACTTGAGGCGGTCCCGCGTCACCGTGGCGACCAGGGCCCGTGGTGTCCAGTGGTCGAAGCGGTGGCGCAGGACCGCCTCCGGTGTGCCGAGGTCCGGCAGGCCCCGGTGGTCGGGCAGCCCGCTGGTGTGCTGGAGCAGGTGCGCCACCGTGACGCGGTCGAAGCGGGAGGGCAGGGCGAGGCCGGGAAGGCAGTGCGCGATCGGGGCGCCGAGATCCACCCGGCCCTCTGCCCAGAGCTGTAGGACGACCGTCGCCACGAAGGCCTTCGTCACGCTGCCCGCGCGGAAGCGGTCGTCCGCCCGCACGGGCCGGCCGCTCGCCGGGGCGGCCGTGCCCGCGGTGCCGTACCAACGGCTGCCCCGCCACTCCACGAGCAGCTGCGAGGCGGTCGCCTCCGGATGGGAGAGATCGCCGATCGCGGCGCGTAAGGCGGCGGGGTCGACAGCGCCGGGGTCCGAGGCGCCAGGGTCCGGGGCGCTGGGGTCCGCGATCGGCGCGGCCGTCGCCCGGGCGGCAAGGCCGGTGGTGGTCAGCGTGAGGGCGGCGGCTGCGCCCATGCCCGTGAAGGCGCGTCGGGAGAGGGAAGTCATGTGATCGATCCTTCTCCCGCCCGCGCGCCGGGACATCCGGGATGCCCCCGACAGGACCCTGGCCCGCCCCCGACCTCAGCCCAGGGCGCGCCCCAGCACCCACACCACCGGTGCCGCCGCCGACAGGGGCAGGGCCACGCCGGCCGTGAAGTGGACGAAGCGGGACGGGTAGTCGTAGCTGGCCACCCGGTGGCCGATCAGGGCGCACACCCCGGCGGCGGCGCCCAGCAGGGCCCCCTTCGTGCCGAAGCCGGTCATGCCGCCCACGGCGATCCCCGCGCCCGCCGCCGCCAGCACGGCGACCGCGACCGACACCGGGGTCGGCAGGGGCAGGGCGCGGGCCAGCACGGCCACCGCGACCGCCGCCGCGCCGACCGAGACCGCGTGCGGGTCGGCGGCCAGGTACCCGGTGGCCAGGACCGCCAGCGCCGCCGAGGCGATCGTCGCCATCAGGCCGTGCATCCGCTCGTCCGGCGAGGCGTGCGAGCGGAGCTGGAGGACGAGGGAGAGCAGGACCCACAGGCCGAGCGGGCCGAGGATGGCCACCAAGGCGTGGTCGCGGCCGGCCGCCAGGACCGCCACGTCGGAGGTCAGCGCGCCCGCGAAGGCCAGCGCGATGCCCTGCCGGGCGGGCCACATGCCGTTCAGCCGGAACCAGCCCGCGGCCGTCACCGCCTGGAGCACCACCAGCGGCACGACCAGGGCGTACGAGGCGACGGGTGCCGCCGCGGCGAGGAGCAGGCCCAGCGCGGCGGTGAGCAGCGCCGGCTGCATGCCGGGCTCGATGATCGGGGAACGGCCCTCCAGCCGGGCCCGCTGGGCGTCGGTGATCCGCGCGTTGCCGGCGAGGGTGGCGGGGCCGTAGGCCGGCCCGGCCTCCGGGTCGTCCGGAGACGCCGGCGCGGGTGCGGCCGGGGCCGACGCGGGCGCGGCTGCGGGTGCCGGTTCGGGGTTCGGCGCGGGCGCGTACGTTCCCGCCCCCGCGTGCGTCCCGCCGTACGTCCCCGTGTGCGTCCCGCCGTACGTCCCCGTGTGCGTCCCGCCGTACGTCCCCGCGTACGGCTCGGCATACGGCTCCGCGTACTGCTGCTGGGGCTGCTGGTACTGCGGCTCCTGGTAAGAGGGCTGCTGATACCCCGCCTGCTGATACCCCGGCTGCTGGTACCCGGCCTGCTGGTACCCCGCCTGCTGCTGCTCCTGCCGTGGCAGATACGCCGTCTCCGCCGCCTGCACCGGCGCGTGCGTCTGCGTCTCCCAGGTCTGGCCCTGCCACTGCTGGGTGAGCTCAGGATCGTGGCCGGGCTGCCCGTGGTGCGGGTCCTGCGCGGGCCACTGCTGCTGATAGGGGTCGTAGCCCCCGTACGGGCCGCCCTGATACGGCTGGTTGGTCATCGCTCACCCTCCTGCGAACGGCGGGAGCACCTCGACCGTGCCGCCCTCGGCCAGCCGTACCGTCTCATGCGCGCGGGTCCCGACAGGGTCGCCGTCGACGAGGAAGGAGCATCGCTGCAGCACGCGGGTGAGTTCGCCGGGGTGTCGCGTACGCACGGCGGCCAGCGCGTCGGCCAGCGTGTCCGCCTCGTACGGCTCCTCGGCGACCTGGGCCGCGGCCTTGGCGGCGGCCCAGTAGCGCACCGTGACCTTGGGCATCTGAATCCTCAATCGACGGCAGGGACAGGAAAAAGATTAAAGACAGTGTGGGTCAGGCTAGCCCGCCGCCGACACCGACCAGTTCCCGATCCGGGCCATCAGGGCGTCGTCCGCCGCGTGCTCGGCGTGGCCCATGCCCGGTTCGACCCAGAGGTCGCCGTGCTCGCCGGCCGCCTCGGCGAGCATCCGAGGGTGGTCGAGCGGGAAGTAACCGTCGCGGTCGCCGTGGACGATGAGGAGCGGGGTCGGGGCGATCTTCGGGACCGCCTGCACCGGGGAGAGCGGGACCGGGTCCCAGTCCCGGTGGTGGATGCGCGTACGCAGGCCGTAGCGGCCGACCAGGCGGCCCTCGGGGCGGGTGACCAGCCAGTGCAGACGGCGCATGGGGGCCGTGCCCCGGTAGTACCAGCGGGCCGGTGCGCTGACGGAGACGACGGCGTCCGTGCCGCCGTGCAGCGCCGCGTGCCGCAGGACCACCGAGCCGCCCATGGAGAAGCCGACGGTCACCACGCGCGCGTGCCCGAGGCCGCGGGTCCACTCCACGGCGGCGGCGAGGTCCAGCACCTCCTTGTCGCCGACCGTGGACCGCCCGCCGGAGCGGCCGTGGCCGCGGAAGGAGAAGGTGACGACGGCGCCGTAGCCGCGCAGGACGCCCGCCACCCGGCGCACGTGCGGGCGGTCCACGTCCCCGGTGAAGCCGTGCGCGATGACGAACGCCAGGTCACCGGAGGCCGTCCGGGAGGTGTCCGGACGGGAGTCGTATACGGCGGGGGGCGGATCGTATACGGAATCGATCGGAATTCCGTCGGCCGTGCGCAGAAAGGTCCTGATAGGGCCCCGTCTGCCCGTCTCGCAATTCGGACGAACGGTGGAACGTGCCCCATGACCTGCCGGACGGTTGCTCATGTGGGCTATTCTGCTGGGCAGAGGACTCGGGCAGCGTAGCCCCCGGGTCCTTTTGTGCTTTCGGAAGCGTTGTATACACAGCGGGAAACCTCGGGTGACCGCCGGTGTACGGGGCCTTCGGGAACGCAGAGCAGTACCCGTCCGCACTGTCCTCGCAGGGACCGAGGAGGAACCAGACGTATGAGTTCTCTGCTGCTCCTGACCAACGCCCTCCAGCCGTCGACGGAGGTGCTCCCGGCCCTCGGCCTGCTCCTGCACAACGTGCGGGTCGCCCCGGCGGAGGGACCCGCACTGGTCGACACCCCGGGCGCCGACGTCATCCTCGTCGACGGCCGGCGCGATCTGCCCCAGGTGCGCAGCCTCTGCCAGCTGCTGCGGTCCACCGGCCCCGGCTGTCCGCTGCTCCTCGTCGTCACCGAGGGCGGCCTGGCCGCCGTCACCGCCGACTGGGGCATCGACGACGTGCTCCTGGACACCGCCGGCCCGGCGGAGGTCGAGGCGCGGCTGCGGCTCGCCATGGGCCGCCAGCAGATCGTCAACGACGACTCGCCGATGGAGATCCGCAACGGCGACCTCTCGGTGGACGAGGCGACCTACAGCGCCAAGCTCAAGGGACGGGTCCTGGACCTGACCTTCAAGGAGTTCGAGCTGCTCAAATACCTCGCCCAGCACCCAGGCCGCGTCTTCACCCGCGCCCAGCTGCTCCAGGAGGTGTGGGGCTACGACTACTTCGGCGGCACCCGTACGGTCGACGTGCACGTACGACGGCTGCGCGCCAAGCTCGGCCCGGAGCACGAGTCACTGATCGGAACCGTCCGGAACGTCGGTTATCGATTCGTTACGCCGGAGAAGACCGACCGGTCCGCCGACGAGGCCAAGGCCAAGGCCGGCCGGGCAAAGCCGGAGGATGCGGACGCAACCGCCGTCCTGGACGGCACCGAGGTACACGCCGAGGCGTAGCCGGCCCACAGCGGACGCATGAGCGGCGCCCGGGCGGGGCATCGTCCTCGCACAGCCGCCATGTGATACGCCCTGCCCAGAGCCGGTCAATCCGCGTAGACTCCGCGCGTGGCCAAGGTGACTCGGGATGACGTGGCACGGCTGGCGGGAACCTCCACAGCCGTCGTCAGTTATGTCATCAACAACGGACCCCGGCCGGTCGCCCCGGCAACGCGCGAGCGTGTCCTCGCCGCGATCAAGGAACTGGGGTACCGGCCCGACCGGGTCGCCCAGGCGATGGCCTCCCGGCGCACCGACCTCATAGGCCTCATCATCCCCGACGCCCGCCAGCCCTTCTTCGGCGAGATGGCACACGCGGTCGAGCAGGCCGCCTCGGAGCGCGGGAAGATGGTCCTGGTCGGCAACACCGACTACATCGGCGAGCGCGAGGTCCACTATCTGCGCGCCTTCCTCGGCATGCGCGTCTCGGGCCTGATCCTCGTCTCGCACGCCCTGAACGACCTGGCCGCCGCCGAGATCGACGCCTGGGACGCCCGGGTGGTGCTGCTGCACGAGCGTCCGGAGGCCATCGACGACGTCGCCGTGGTGACGGACGACCTGGGCGGCGCCCAGCTCGCCGTGCGCCACCTGCTGGAACACGGCTACGAGTACGTCGCCTGCATGGGCGGTACGGCGCAGACCCCGGCCGTCGGCGACCCGGTCTCCGACCACGTCGAGGGCTGGAAGCGGGCCATGGCCGAGGCGGGCCTCACCACCGAGGGCCGGCTGTTCGAGGCGCCGTACAACCGTTACGACGCCTACCGGGTGGCCCTGGACGTCCTCTCCGGCCCCCACCGGCCGCCCGCGATCTTCTGCTCCACCGACGACCAGGCCATCGGCCTGCTGCGGGCGGCGCGCGAGCTGCGCATCGACGTGCCCGGGCAACTGGCGGTGGCCGGCTTCGACGACATCAAGGAGGCCGCGCTCGCCGACCCGCCGCTGACCACGGTCGCCTCCGACCGCTCCGCGATGGCCCGGTCGGCGGTCGACCTGGTGCTGGACGACGGCCTGCGGATCGCCGGGTCCCGGCGCGAGCGGCTGAAGACGTTCCCCTCGCGGCTGGTGGTGCGCACGAGCTGCGGCTGCGGCTGACCTCGGGGCCCCTTCGGAAGAGGCCCCCGACCCGTCTTTATATGGGGCAAACGAGGTTCTGCCGGGCTTCTCAGCCGGCACTCAGGAAGCTCTCATGGTCACGGGGGACTCTTCTGTCATGACCGAGAGCCAGGGCACCTACGAGCAGCCACAGCAGCCGCACTCCTACTCCGCTCCCGTGAACCCCGAGTGGCCGCCCCCGCCGCCGTACCAGCCGGCGGTCGCGGCCCCCGGGCCCGAGAAGAAGCGCCCCCGGGGGCCGATGGCCCTGCTCGCGGCGGTCGCGATCGTCGCGGCGGCGGTCGGCGGCGGCACGGCGTACGCCTTCCAGGAGCTGACCGGCAAGGACACGGTCGCCACCGCCGGCAGCACCACCACCGTGGTGCCGTCGAGCAAGAAGGGCGACGTCGCCGCCATCGCCGCCGCGGTCAGCCCGAGCGTGGTCGAGATCAACGCGACGCTCCCGAACGGCTCCTCCACCGGGTCCGGCGTGATCATCACGTCGAACGGCGAGATCGTCACCAACAACCACGTCGTCTCCGGCGCCACCTCGGTCAAGGTGCGCACGAGCAGCGGCAAGAGCTACACCGCCGAGGTCGTCGGCACCGACAGCTCCAAGGACCTCGCGCTGATCAAGCTGAAGGGCGCCTCCGGCCTGAAGGCGGCGGCGCTCGGTGACTCGAGCAGCGTCCAGGTCGGCGACACGGTCGTCGCGATCGGCTCCCCCGAGGGCCTGACCGGAACCGTCACCAGCGGCATCGTCTCCGCCCTGAACCGGGACGTCACCGTCTCCACCGACGAGAACCAGGGGCAGGGCCAGGACGGCGAGGGCCAGTGGCCCTTCCAGTTCGGCGGCCGTGAGTTCAACGGCGACACCGGCTCGTCCACCACCACCTACAAGGCCATCCAGACCGACGCGTCCCTCAACCCCGGCAACTCCGGCGGCGCGCTGATCGACGCGAGCGGTCACGTCATAGGCATCAACTCCGCGATGTACTCCTCCGCCTCGCAGGCGTCCTCGTCCTCGGACGCGGGCAGCATCGGCCTCGGCTTCGCCATCCCCGTCGACACGGTGAAGTCCGACCTGGCCAAGCTGCGGGCGGGCTCCGACAGCTAGCAACACCAAGTGCAAGGAGCAGGTCATGATCAAGCACGTCCCCCACCGGTTCAGCGAGCGTGGTCCGGCCGGTCTCACCCTGGCCCTGTCCATCGTGTCCGAGCTGCACGTGCCCGTCCCGGCGCCCCGGGCTCCCGAGGTGGCCGCACCCGTGACGCCGGTCCCCCAGCTGATGGGCCTGCGCACCTCCGCCGCCCGTCCGCACCGCCGCAAGGTCCCGCTGCACCGCCTGAACACGGTCCGGGTCTGACCGGCGCGCGTGTCCCCGGGCCCCCGACATGGGACGCTGAGAGACACCGACCACGGCCGGGAGGCCCCCACCCCCGGCCGGAAGACTCCGACCACCCCGCCCACCGCACCCCGAGGAAACGCGAGCGATGAGTCCCGCCGAAGGCGACCGTGACCCCCAGCGCATCCTGATCGTCGACGACGAGCCGGCCGTACGCGAGGCCCTCCAGCGCAGCCTCGCCTTCGAGGGGTACGACACCGAGGTCGCCGTCGACGGCGCGGACGCCCTGGAGAAGGCCACGGCCTACCAGCCGGACCTGGTCGTGCTGGACATCCAGATGCCGCGCATGGACGGGCTGACCGCGGCCCGCCGCATCCGGGGTGCGGGGGACACCACCCCGATCCTGATGCTCACCGCCCGCGACACGGTCGGCGACCGGGTCACCGGCCTGGACGCGGGCGCCGACGACTACCTGGTCAAGCCGTTCGAGCTGGACGAGCTCTTCGCCCGCATCCGCGCTCTGCTGCGCCGCAGCTCCTACGCGGTGGCGGTGTCCGCCGAGGCCCAGGCGGACGAGGCGCTCACCTTCGCCGACCTGCGCATGGACCTCGCCACCCGGGAGGTCACGCGTGGCGGCCGGCCCGTCGAACTGACCCGCACGGAGTTCACCCTGCTGGAGATGTTCATGGCACATCCGCGCCAGGTGCTCACCCGTGAGCAGATCCTGAAGGCGGTGTGGGGCTTCGACTTCGAGCCGTCCTCCAACTCGCTCGACGTCTACGTCATGTACCTGCGCCGCAAGACCGAGGCCGGCGGCGAGCCGCGCCTGGTGCACACCGTGCGCGGGGTGGGCTACGTCCTGCGGCAGGGCGGCGCCGAGTGAGGCAGCTCGCGCGCCGGTACCGGGCGCTGCCACTGCGGGCGCGACTGGCGATGCTGGTCGCGGCCGCGGTGGCGTTCGCGGTGGCGGCGGTCTCGGTGACCTGCTGGTTCCTCGTCGAGCGGAAGCTGTACGACCAGCTCGACGAGGATCTGCAGAAGTCCCTGCGGAACACGACGCAGACGGACCAGTTGCAGTTCACCCTCGACAACTGCACCGACACCCCGCAGGCCAACAGCTTCCTGCTGCGCGACCGGTACTCCCAGCTCGTCACGGAGGACGGCAAGGTCTGTCTGTTCGGGGCCGCCTCGGGCAAGATCAAGGTCACGCAGGCCGACAAGACCGAGATCAAGAACCTCGACCCCAGCATCCTGTACTTCCGCAACGGGAGCGACGACGAGGGCAACGAGCTGCGGGTGCTCACCAAGCCCATCAGCCCCACGGCGACCGCGAGCGGCGGGCCCGGCCCCAACGTCGGCGTGCTCATCGCCGTACCCCTCAAGAGCACGCAGAAGACCCTCAACGACCTCGCCCTGGTCCTCCTCCTCGTCTCCGCCGTCGGTGTCGTCGGCGCCGGTGCGGCCGGCCTCGCCGTGGCACGGGCCGGGCTGCGCCCCGTCGACAAGCTCACCGAGGCCGTGGAGCACGTGGCCCGCACGGAGGACCTGACCATCCGCATCCCCGTGGAGGACGTCAGCGAGGACGAGGTGGCCCGGCTGTCGAGGTCGTTCAACTCGATGACCGCCTCGCTGGCCAGCTCCCGCGACCTCCAGCAGCAACTGATCGCGGACGCCGGCCATGAACTGCGTACGCCCCTGACCTCGCTCAGGACGAACATCGAACTGCTCACCCGCAGCGAGGAGACCGGCCGCCCGATCCCGCCCGAGGACCGCAAGGCGCTGCTCGCCTCGGTGAAGGCGCAGGTGACCGAACTGGCCGCGCTGATCGGTGACCTCCAGGAGCTGTCCCGCTCGGAGGGGCAGCACGGCGAACGCGTCCAGGTGGTCGCCCTCCAGGACACCGTCGAGGCGGCGCTGCGCCGGGCCCGGCTGCGCGGCCCCGAGCTGTCGATCACGGCGGACCTGGAGCCCTGGTTCGTCCGGGCGGAGCCCTCCGCGCTGGAGCGGGCGATCGTCAACGTCCTGGACAACGCGGTGAAGTTCAGCCCCGAGGGCGGCACGGTCGAGGTGCGGCTCACCGAGGGCGTGCTGACGGTCCGTGATCACGGTCCCGGCATCGCCGAGGACGAACTCCCGCACGTCTTCGACCGGTTCTGGCGCTCCCCCAGCGCCCGTGCCCTGCCGGGTTCGGGCCTCGGCCTGTCCATCGTCGCCCGTACGGTGAAGCAGGCGGGCGGCGAGGTCGCCCTGGCCCCCGCGGAGGGCGGCGGCACGGTGGCGACGGTACGGCTGCCGGGCGCGCCGATCCCGCCACCGGAGGCGCCGGCCGGCTGACCCGGCCCTCAGTCCGGCCGGGGCATGGCGCGCAGGCGCTCGATCTGGGTGTGGCTGAGGTCGTGGGCCCGGCGCATGTGCCGGGTGATCGCCCTCAGCTCGTCCTCACTGTGGTCGTCCAGGAGGGTCTGCCAGGTCCGGCCGAGGTCGTCCCACAGCGCGGTGACGCGGGCGAGGCGCTCCGGCACGGGGGTGACCAGCACACGTCGGCGGTCCTGCCGGTCGGGGGTGCGGGTGACGTAGCCGTCGCGTTCCAGCCGGTCCACGAGACGGGTGGCCGAGCCGGTGGTGAGACCGGTGCGGTCGGCGATCTGCCTGACGGTGAGCGGTTCCGGCTCGGCGGTCAGCAGGCTCAGGCACTGCACGTCGGTCGGGTGCAGGCCGAGGTGGTCGGCGACGGCCTGGTTGAACAGCACGTAGGCGGCCAGGTAGCGCCGGGACTCCAGGGCCAGCTCCTCGTACAGGCGGGCCCGGTCGGGGTCGGTCACGTCCGTCACGGGGATCTCCTTGCCGAAATTACTGCGCGGCGCAGTAAGTCTTGCCCTAGTCTGCTGCGTGACGCAGCCAATGTGCCACACAGCAATCGTATCGATCCCGGGGGGGACCCATGCTCATCATCGCCGTCACCGGCGCCACCGGCGCCCAGGGCGGGGCCACCGCCCGCGCCCTGCTGGGCGCCGGCCACCAGGTCCGCGCCCTGACCCGGCGCCCCGGCGCACCCGCCGCCGAGGCACTGCGCGGCCTGGGCGTCGAGGTCCGCCACGCCGACTTCGACGACCCCGGCTCGCTCACCGCGGCCCTCGCCGGCGCCGACGCGCTCTTCGCGGTGACCACCCCGTTCGGCACCGACACCCGGACCGAGATCCGGCAGGGCACGGCCCTCGTGGACGCGGCGGCCGGGGCCCGCCTCGGCCATGTGGTCCTCACCTCCGCCGCCCATGCCGACCGCGGCACCGGCGTCCCGCACTTCGAGAGCAAGTGGGCGGTCGAACAGCACCTGCGCGCCTCCGGCCTGCCCTGGACGGTGATCGCCCCGGCCGCGTTCATGGACAACTACACGAGCGGCTGGACCCTCGACGCGCTGCGCAACGGCGTCTTCGCCTGGCCCATGCCGGCCGACCGGCCGCTCACGCTCATCCCGGCCACCGACATCGGCGCGTTCGCCGCGCTGGCCCTCCAGCGCCGGGACGACTTCGCGGGCCACCGCGTCGACATCGCCTCCGACACGTGCACCCCGGCGCAGATCGCGGCCACCCTCACCACCGCCCTGGCCCGCCCGGTCGCCCACGAGCAGCCGCCCCTCGGCCAGGTCCGCACCCACTCCCCCGACCTGGCGGCGATGTTCGCCTACTTCACCGACACGGGCCTCGACGTCGACGTCACCGGCCTGCGCCACGCCCACCCCGAGATCGCCTGGCACACGTTCGCGGACTGGGCCGGCGAGCAGAACTGGGCGGCCCTGCTGGGTCGTCAGCCGTAGGGCTGCCACCCCGGCAACGCCGAAGGGCACACCCCGGCAACCTTCCCCCGCTCCACGGCGACTCCGGTGGAGCACCCCACCCGGACGACCAACTGGAGTCGTCCGTGAGCCCCACATCCCCCGGCGCGACCGCCACCGCGGGAGCCGTACGGCACCGGCGCTCGGGCTACCGCTCGCGCTCGCCGCCTGCGGCGCCCTCGGCTGTCGGTCATCCCCCTCGAGAAGCGCCGGGACGGCAGCTCCGCCGGCTATGTCACGGCCCCCAGCACCGCGGCCGGCCGCAAGGGCATCCTGATCGCCAACTCGGCCGTCACCGGCGGCGTCTCCGACCGCACCTTCTACCTGGGCCGGCCCTGGCACGCCGGCGGCGACGCCACGCTCGACCCGCAGGCCACCGTCCGCGACACCACTGTGAGCGCCGCGCTCAGGACCGCCCCCCGGACCGGCATGAGCGGCTTCTCCTGGAAGGACGACCGCTTCGCCGAGTTCCGCGACACCGGCCCCCGCGCGGGCCCGGCGAGCCCCGGCCGCCCCCAGCTCACCGACGCCCAGGCCGCGACCCAGGAGATCGCGGCCTGGCTGGGGGACTGGACACCGACCGCGTCCTGACGGCGCGCGCCGACAACTCTTTTCCACAGCTGTGGACAACGGCGGGAGGCGGCCGGTGCTCGCCTCCCGCGAAGCGTCGCCTCCCGCCGCCCCCACCAGTGGGGCCGGTCCTGCCGGTGCTACTGCACGACCGTGATCCGGTCCGCCTTCGGCGGTGTGATCGGGGACGTGGCCGACGAGTTGGCCGTCAGGTACTTCTCCAGGGCCGTCAGGTCGTCCGCGCCGACCAGGTCGCCGGTGCCCTGTGCCAGCGTCGGGAAGCCGTCGCCGCCGCCCGCGAGGAAGCTGTTGGTGGCGACCCGGTAGGTGGCCGACGGGTCGATCGGGGCGCCGTTCAGGCGGATGGAGTCGGTGACCACGCGGTCCGCGCCGGACTTGGTGAGGTCCAGGGTGTAGGTGAGGCCCGCGGACGGCTGGAGGATCTTCGGAGCCGCCGCGTTGGCGCCGCTGACCTGCTCCTTGAGGACCTGGACGAGCTGGGCGCCGGTGAAGTCCTGGAGGTTCACGGTGTTGGCGAACGGCTGGACCGTGAAGCCCTCGGCGTAGGTGACCACGCCGTCGCCCTCGGCGCCCTTGGCCGCGTAGGTGAGGCCGGCCCGGACCCCGCCCGGGTTCATCAGCGCGAGGCTGGTCCTCGGGTCCAGCTCACGGCCGTGGGCGAGCTGGGCATCGGCGATCAGGTCGCCCATGGGGGACTCGGTGCCGCTGTTGTTGACGTCGGCGGAGATGTAGCCGATGGGGCGGTTGCCGATCGGGGCGGCCAGGGTGTTCCAGCGCGAGATCAGGTCGGTCATGTCCGCCGCCTTGGGCACGTCCCGGGTGACCACGTGGTTCGCGGACTTCACCGCCGTACGCGCGATGTCGCCGGTGCGGCGGTCGTAGGTCAGCGTGGTGTCCGTGTAGAGGCGGCCGAAGGAGGACGCCGAGGTGACCATGCGGGGGCGGCCGGACGGGTCCGGGACCGTGCAGACGTACGCCTGGTGGGTGTGGCCGGTGACCAGGGCGTCCACCGCCGGGGTCACGCTCTTGGCGATGTCCACGATCGGGCCGGAGATGCCGCTGCCGGCGCCCGGGGAGTCGCAGTCGTAGTTGTAGGAGCCGGAGGCCGGGAAGCCGCCCTCGTGGATCAGGGCCACGATCGACTGCACGCCCTGGCGCTGGAGCACCTTGGCGTACTTGTTGATGGTCTCGGCCTCGTCCTTGAAGGACAGGCCCTTGACGCCGTCGGCGGAGACGATGCCCGGCGTGCCTTCCAGGGTGACCCCGATGAAGCCGATCCTGACGTCCTTCTTCTTCCAGACCCAGTACGGCTTCAGGATCGGCTTGCCGGTCTTTTCGTCCAGGACGTTCGCGGCCAGGTACGGGAAGTCGGCGCCCTGGAACTCCTGGTCCGTGTAGCAGCCGTCCGTGGGGTGGCAGCCGCCGTTCTGCAGGCGGGCCAGTTCCCGCGCGCCCTCGTCGAACTCGTGGTTGCCGACCGAGGTGACGTCCAGGTCCAGCTTGTTGAGCGCCTCGACGGTGGGCTCGTCGTGGAAGAGGCCCGAGAGCAGCGGGGAGGCGCCGACCATGTCGCCGCCGGCCGCGGTGATCGAGTACGGGTGGCCCGTGCGGGCCTGGCGGAGGTGGGTCGCGAGGTACTCGACACCGCCCGCGTCGACCGTCTTCGTCGTGCCGTCCGGCTGGAGTTCGGTGACCCGGCCGGAGGAGCCGGACGGGGGTTCCAGGTTCCCGTGCAGGTCGTTGAAGGAGAGGAGCTGGACGTCCTGGTAGCGGCCCGGCCGGTGGTGGCTCTCGTGCGCGTCCGCCGGCAGGGCGGCGGTCAGCGCCGCGGCCGTGGCGAGAGTGGCTGCGCTCGCGAGAAGGGCGTACGTACGACGTCTGGTGCGCCGGGGCGCGGCTGGCATGGGACCCCCCTGTGGGTCGGCTGTGGTGGCTCGGCGCAGCCTAAAGTCAACGCGCGTAGCACGACAGGGGGTTCATGGTTACATCCTGGTTTCCCTTTGCCGGTGCCTTTACCGGGGCTCCCGCCGTGGCCGATGTGCCGGGAATTCGCCCCGGCCGCCCCGTACCCTCGTACGCATGAGCAGCGACGACACCGTACGGGGCTTCCCCGCCCGCTCCATCGAGACCTACTCCGCGCTGACTCCGGACCGGGCCGAGGCCGTACTGCGCCTGCTCGGCGAGGCCGTCCGGGTCGACGGCCAGCAGCCGGTGTCCGAGCAGGGCCGGCTGCAACTGCGCGGCGGGGCCCGCGAGGGCGTCTCGCACCTGCTGCTGACCATCGACGGCGAACTCGTCGGCTACGCCCAGCTCGAGGACACCGACCCGGTGGAGGCGCCGGCCGCCGAACTGGTCGTGCATCCCGCGCACCGCGGGCACGGTCACGGCCGGGCGCTCGGCTCGGCCCTGCTCGCCGCCTCCGGCAAGCGGCTGCGGGTGTGGGCGCACGGCGGGCACCCCGCCGCCCGGCACCTCGCCCAGGTGCTCGGCCTGACCCTGTTCCGCGAACTGCGCCAGATGCGGCGGTCGTTGACCGATCTGGAGCTGCCCGAGCCGACGCTGCCGGAGGGCGTGACCGTGCGCACCTTCGTGCCCGGCAAGGACGACACGGCCTGGCTCGCCGTGAACGCCGCCGCCTTCGCCCACCATCCGGAACAGGGCTCGCTGACCCAGCGGGACCTGGACGACCGCAAGGCCGAACCGTGGTTCGACCCGGCCGGTTTCTTCCTCGCCGAACGGCGCGGTGAGCTGGTCGGCTTCCACTGGACGAAGGTGCACGCCGAGGAGGGGCTGGGCGAGGTGTACGTCCTCGGGGTCCGGCCCGGCGAACAGGGCGGCGGCCTCGGCAAGGCCCTGACCACGTTCGGGCTGCGCCACCTGGCCGCCCAGCAACTGCCGACCGCGATGCTCTACGTCGACGCCGACAACAAGGCGGCGGTGTCGGTGTACGAGCGCCTGGGCTTCACGGTCCACGAGACGGACCTGATGTACCGCACGGAGACCTGACATCTCCCCACGTGAGGGGCGGTCGTCTTGACGGCCGCCCCTCTTTTGCACCACCCTTTCACTACTCAATTAGTGAAAGGGTGGTTGTACCGATGGTCGAGTACCGCATCGACCGGCACAGCGGCGTCGCCACCTACGTGCAGATCGTCCAGCAGACCAAACAGGCCCTCCGCCTGGGCCTGCTGCGGCCGGGCGACCGGCTGCCCACCGCACGCGAGGTGGTGGAGGCCACCGCCATCAACCCCAACACCGTCCTGAAGGCGTACCGCGAACTGGAACGCGAGGGCCTGGTGGAGGCGAGGCGCGGCCTCGGCACCTTCGTCCGGCGGTCCCTGGGCACCACCCCCGCCGACTCGCCCCTGCGCGGGGAGCTGGAGCAGTGGGCGGACCGCGCCCGCGCCGCCGGGCTGGAGCGGGACGACGTGGCCGCACTCTTCACTGCCGTACTCGACACGCACTTCCAGGGGGACCCGACATGAGCAGCGACACGGCGTTGAGGGCCGAAGCTCTGGGGAAACGGTTCGGCCTCCGTGCGGGCTGGGCGCTGCGGGACTGCTCGTTCCGGCTGCCCACCGGGCGCGTGTGCGCGGTCGTCGGCCCCAACGGCGCCGGCAAGTCCACCCTGCTGGCCCTGGCCGCCGGGCTCACCGCGGCCACCGAGGGCAGCCTGACCGTCCTCGGCACCACACCGGCCGCCGCCCGCCCCCGGGTCGGCTTCGTCGCCCAGGACAAGCCGCTGTACCCGCAGCTCACCGTCGCCGAGACGCTGCGCATGGGCGCCGACCTGAACCCCGGCCGCTGGGACGCGGCCGGCGCCGAGCGGATCGTCGCGGGCGGCGGCCTGGACCCCGAGGCACGCGTCCGCTCCCTCTCCGGCGGCCAGCGCACCCGCGTCGCGCTCGCCCTCGCCCTCGGCAAGCGGCCCGAACTGCTGCTCCTGGACGAGCCGATGGCCGACCTGGACCCCCTGGCCCGGCACGAACTGATGGGCACGCTGATGGGGCAGGCCGCCCGGTACGGCACCACCATCGTGATGTCCTCGCACGTCGTCGCCGAGCTGGAGGACTCCTGCGACCACCTGCTGCTCGTCGGCGACGGCCGGATCCGGCTGTCCGGCGAGATCGACGACCTGCTCGCCGCCCACCGGAGGGTGAGCGGCGCCGCCGGGGCGACCCCGCTGGACGCGCACACCGTGGTCGAGTCCCGGGTCACCGGCCGGCAGCTCACCGCGCTGATCCGCCCGGCCGGACCGCTCCCCGGCGACTGGCGCACCGCGACGCCGTCCCTGGAGGAACTGGTCCTCGCCCACCTGCGCAACCCCGCCGCCCCCGCCCTGACCCCGGCCGACAACGAGGAGCACGCCACGTGACCGCCACCCTGAGCGCACCCGCCCCGGTGACCCCCGCCCCGCGCCAGACCCGCTGGCTGCTGCGCCTGCACCGGCCCGCCCTGTACGCCTGGGCGGTCCTGGTCGTGGGCGCGGCCGGCGCGCTGCTGTGGCTGTGGGGCCCGCTCACCGACGCGGCCGTGGAGGCCTGGCGCGACTACGACGCCACCTGCGCGCGCGGCCGCGCCTGCCGGTACGACCAGGACGCGATCCTGCGCTACAAGGACGTCTACCAGTACACGACCCTCGCCGTCCTCGCGGTCCCGTTCCTCGTCGCGGCCTGGGCGGGCGCCGCGCTGACCGGCCGCGAGATGGAGACCGGCACGGCACGGCTCGCCTGGACCCAGGGCGTCTCGCCGCTGCGCTGGCTGACCGCGCGGCTCGCGGTCCCGGCCCTCCTGGTCACCGCGGGCACCGGCCTGCTGGCGCTGCTGCACCACATGGCGTGGTCGGCGGGCGCGGGCCGGATCGACACCGCCAAGCCCTGGGAGGACGTGCCCACCTTCTACTCGGGCGGCCCGCTGATCGCGGCGCTCGCACTGACCGGCCTGGCCGTCGGCGCCCTCGTCGGGCTGCTGCTCGGCCGCTCGCTGGTCGCGCTGTGCACCTCCGCGCTCACCGTGGCCGCGCTGTGGATCGGCGTCCACATGAGCCTGCCGCACCTGTGGCCGACCGTCACCGGCGTCACCGGCCGCCGGAACTTCCCGGCGTACTCGGGGATCAAGGTCGAGGAGGGCATCGTCACCCCGTCCGGCGCCCACGTGCCCGCCTCGACCTGCGTCTCCGACACCACCACCGGGTGCCAGCGCCTCAACGACCAGCGGCACGCCGTCGGCTTCTACGTCGACTACCACCCCTACTCCCACTACTGGCCGCTGCACCTGGCCTCGACGGGGGTCCTCCTCGCCCTCACCGCCGTACTGACAGCGCTCGCCTTCTGGCTGGTACGACGCCGGACCACCGGCGCCCCCACCCGCACGAAGGCGGCCCACGTCACCGAGGCCGCCCCCGGCGAAGCCGCCGCCTGACGTCCCCGTCGGCCGCGGCCCTGACCGGCTTCCGGCCCCTGCGCCCGACGGCCCCGGCCGGTGCGGTACGTCCCTGGCGCGGGCGAGAGACGTACCGCACCGGCGTTTTCACGGCCGGGAACCCCTTCGGGCCGCCCCCCGCTATCCCGCACGTCATGTCGCCGTAACCATTGATTCAGCCGGGCTTGCGACGCTCGGCCAATGAAGCCCGCCGTGCCAGAGCCTTCGCCGCCCCCCGAGGGGCCCGCGGGGAACGGGGCCGTCATGCTCCCGCCCGCACGTTCCGACGCGCCTGTGTCACCCGTTGCGCGGAAGAATGGGTTCATGAGCCAGCAAGACACCCAGGCAGAGGTACAGCACCCCCAGCCCTCCGTGGGCTCCATCGCCGCGCACCGCCAGCACGCCGTGGCCGCCGTGGTCTCCGACCTGGAACCCGATCTCGACGCGGGTCTCGACACCTACGAGGAGGCGCCGACCGACGGCGCGCCCCTGCCCCAGGGCCGCTTCCTCGACCGGGAACGCAGCTGGCTCGCCTTCAACGAGCGCGTCCTGGAGCTGGCCGAGGACCCGAACACGCCGTTGCTGGAGCGCGCGAACTTCCTCGCGATCTTCGCCAGCAACCTGGACGAGTTCTTCATGGTCCGGGTGGCCGGTCTGAAGCGCCGCATCGCCACCGGCGTCGCCACCCGCTCCGCCTCCGGCCTCCAGCCGCGCGAGGTACTGGAGATGATCTGGGCCCGCTCCCGCGAGCTGATGGCCCGGCACGCCGCCTGCTACCACGAGGACGTCGCCCCCGCGCTCGCGGACGAGGGCATCCACCTGGTCCGCTGGTCGGAGCTGACCGACAAGGAACAGGCCCGGCTATTCACCCTCTTCCGGCACCAGATCTTCCCGGTCCTCACGCCCCTGGCCGTCGACCCCGCGCACCCCTTCCCGTACATCTCCGGCCTCTCCCTGAACCTGGCCGTCGTGGTGCGGAACCCGGTCAGCGGCCACAAGCACTTCGCGCGCGTGAAGGTGCCGCCGCTGCTGTCCCGCTTCCTGGAGGCCTCCCCCGGCCGCTACGTCCCCATCGAGGACGTCATCGCGGCCCCCAACCACCTGGAAGAGCTGTTCCCGGGCATGGAGATCCTGGAGCACCACGCCTTCCGGATCACCCGCAACGAGGACCTGGAGGTCGAGGAGGACGACGCCGAGAACCTCCTCCAGGCCCTGGAGAAGGAACTCATGCGGCGCCGCTTCGGCCCGCCGGTGCGCCTGGAGGTCGAGGAGTCCATCGACCGCGAGGTGCTGGACCTGCTGGTGCGCGAGCTGAAGATCTCCGAGGCCGAGGTGTACCCGCTGCCCGGCCCGCTCGACCTCACCGGCCTCTTCCGCATCCACAGCCTCGACCGGCCGGAGCTGAAGTACCCGAAGTTCATCGCCGGCACCCACCGCGACCTCGCCGAGGTCGAGTCGGCGTCCGCGCCCGACATCTTCGCGGCGCTGCGCGCCCGGGACGTGCTCCTGCACCACCCGTACGACAGCTTCTCCACCTCGGTGCAGGCGTTCCTGGAGCAGGCGGCGGCCGACCCGGACGTCCTCGCCATCAAGCAGACCCTGTACCGCACCTCCGGCGACTCCCCGATAGTCGACGCGCTCATCGACGCCGCCGAGTCCGGCAAGCAGGTCCTCGTCCTGGTCGAGATCAAGGCCCGCTTCGACGAGCACGCCAACATCAAGTGGGCGCGCAAGCTGGAGGAGGCCGGCTGCCACGTCGTCTACGGCCTGGTCGGCCTGAAGACACACTGCAAGCTGTCGCTGGTGGTCCGCCAGGAGGGCGAGACCCTGCGCCGCTACAGCCACGTCGGCACCGGCAACTACCACCCGAAGACCGCCCGTCTGTACGAGGACCTCGGTCTGCTCACCGCCGACCCGCAGGTCGGCGCGGACCTCTCCGACCTCTTCAACCGGCTGTCCGGCTACTCGCGCCGCGAGACCTACCGCCGGCTGCTGGTCGCGCCCAAGTCCCTGCGGGACGGCCTGATCTCGCGGATCGACAAGGAGGTCCAGCACCACCGTGCGGGCCGTCCGGCCTTCGTCCGCATCAAGGTCAACTCGATGGTGGACGAGGCGGTCATCGACGCCCTCTACCGGGCCTCCCAGGCCGGCGTGCCGGTCGACATCTGGGTGCGGGGCATCTGCGCCGTCCGCCCCGGCGTCACGGGCCTCTCGGAGAACATACGGGTCCGCTCGATCCTCGGCCGCTTCCTCGAACACTCCCGGGTGTTCGCCTTCGGCAACGGCGGCGAACCCGAGGTGTGGATCGGCAGCGCCGACATGATGCACCGCAACCTCGACCGCCGGATAGAGGCCCTGGTCCGGGTGGTCGACCCCGGCCACCGCGCAGCCCTCAACCGGCTGCTGGACACCGGCATGTCCGACAGCACCGCCTCCTGGCACCTCGGCCCGGACGGCGAGTGGACGCGGCACGCGACCGACGCGGACGGCCAACCCCTGCGCAACGTCCAGGAGATGCTCATAGACGCCCGGAGGCGCCGGCGTGGCACAGCAACACCTTGACCCGACGGACCCCACGGCCGAGGCGGTGACGGGCACCGCCCTCGCGGACTACCTGCGCGCCCAGGCCACGGAGTTCCTCCGCGCCCTGCGCCTGCACCGGGAGACGGGCGGGGCCACGGCGAACGGCGCGGAGGAGTTCGACGCGGCCCGCCTCCTGCGCCGCTCGGCCCGCCGCATCAGCGCCAGCCTGCACACCTTCCGCCCCCTCCTCGACACCGACTGGTCGGAGGAGATGCGCCCGGAACTGGCCTGGCTGTCCGGCACGCTGGGCCTGGAACACGCCTGCGAGGCCCGCCTGGAACGCCTGTTGCTGGCGTTGCACCGGCTGTCGGGGGCGACCGTCCTGCCCGCGCAGGCGGTCGACGTCGCCGTGGCCGCGGGCGCCCGCGCCGCCGGAGCGGGACGGGTGCGGGAGGCAGCGCCGGAAGCCACCGGCGGCCCGGCCGGCGCGACGGCGACGACAGAGCGCGGCAACCTCACCGTCGGCGCGGCGAAGGCGGGCGCCCTGCTCGACCGCCAGCTCACCCTCGCCCGGACGAGGGCCCACTCCACGGCGCTCCAGGCCCTCGGCTCCTCCCGCTTCCACGCCGTGGCCGACAAGGTCGCCGTACTCGCCAGCGAGGTCCCCCTCACCCCCACCGCCCCCACCACCGACCTGCGCCCCTTGGCCGCCGCGGCCGAGGAACGCCTCACGGACGCCGTCACCGCGCTCCCCCTGGTCACCGCCGGCCACCCCTACAACGCGGCGGCCCTGGTCCACGGCCTGTCCCCGGACCCGTCCCCGCACCCCCAGGACGGCCCCTGGCACCAGGTCCGCCTGCTGCTGCGCCTGCACCGGTACGCCCGCGAGGTGCTGCACGGCGGCAACGCCCCCGTGGACGTACGGCTGCTGACGGCGGGCCAGGCGCTCAACCGGCACCGGGACGCCTCGGAGGCGGCGGCCGCGGCGGCGCAGGCGGCGCGCACCCCCCGGATCACCCCGGCGACGGCGTACGCGCTCGGTGTGCTCCACGCCGACCAGCGGCACGAGGTGGAGGCGGCCCGGTTCGCGTTCCAGCAGGCGTGGCAGAAGCAGACCGTCCACGCGCCCTGACCCCACGAGGAGGCGGTGTGAACGACACCGTGGTCCAGGCGGCCGGCTGTGTGCTGTGGCGCCGCTCACCGGTCTCCGGCGACCTGGAGATCTGTCTGGTCCACCGGCCGAAGTACGACGACTGGTCCCACCCCAAGGGCAAGTTGAAGCGGGGCGAGGACCCGCTCGCCGGTGCGCTGCGCGAGGTCGCGGAGGAGACCGGGTACACCGCGGACCCGGGCGGCGAGCTGCCGACCCTGCACTATTCGGCCAACGGCCGCCCGAAGCGGGTGCGGTACTGGGCCGCGGAGGCGGTTTCCGGCCACTTCACGCCGAACGACGAGGTGGACCGCATCCTGTGGCTGGCCCCGGCGACGGCCCGGGCCCGGCTGACCCAGCCGCGCGACGGGGACCTGGTGGAGGCGCTCCTGCGGGCCCTGGAGCGCCGGTGACGGCTCACGGGCCCGTCGCGTGCCCCTCGGCGTCCGTGCGGGCCTGACTGCGGGCCCGGCGGGCGGGGCCGCGCCAGCCACAGCTGCATCTGGCCACGCAGAAGGGGCCCTGCTCGGTGGTCGTCGTGAGATGTTCCTGCCCGGACCGGGCACGCTCCGGCCCGTCCTCCGATACCGCGGTGACTGCCACGCCGTCAACAGTACCCATACCGGGTTAAAGAGTTGGTCTCGCTCCCCTCGGCCTCGGTCCCGCTCGCTTCGGCGTCGGTCCCGCCCCCGTCGGCCCGACGCGGCCCCGCCGCCGCTCCCGGCGGCGCGTGACGGCACCCCCCACCCGTCGTTATCCGGACGACAGGGGGCCCGTGACGGACACACCGGCTGGGGGTAGGCAGGCCATGGAGCGGCGGCAGCACAGGCGCGCGGGCGGGACGGTCGTCGCGGTGGGCATCCTCCTCGCCCTCGGGACGGGCGCCACGGGCTGTTCCGGCAGCGGGGCCGCCGCCGAGGACGTCAAGGGCGCCGGCGACCCCGTCACCACCCTGCACCGGGCCGCCGACGCGCTGCGGGCCGCGGGCAGTTCCAAGGCCGGCACCTCGATGGAGATGGCCACGGGCGGCACCCGGGTCACCATCCGCGGCAAGGGGGTCTACGACTACCGGCGCCGCCTCGGCCGGCTCACGGTGGTGCTGCCCGAGGACCCCACGGGCACCTCCGAACACCGGCCCATCACGGAACTCCTCGCCCCGGGGGCGCTGTTCATGAAGAACCGGGGCGCGGGCGTGCCCGCCGACAAGTGGGTGCGGGTGGAGACCGCGACGCTGTCCGACGGCAATCTGGTCACCGGCGGCGCGACCGACCCGTTCGCGGCGGCCGAGGTGCTGCGCGGGACGCGGGAGGCGGTCTTCGTCGGCAGGACCGAGGTCGCCGGGACGGCGGTGCGGCACTACCGGGGCACCGCCGACCTGAGCCGCGCGGCCCGGTACGCCTCCGCCGCGAACAGGGCGGCCCTGGCCTCGGCGGCGAAAGGCTTCGCCACGACCGAGGTGCCGTTCGACGCGTACCTGGACGACCAGGGCCGCATCCGCAAGCTGCGGCAGCGCTTCAGCTTCGTCAACGGCCGCCAGAAGGCCACCGTGGCGGTCGCCTCCACCCTGCTGCTGTACGACTTCGGCGCCCCCGCCGACGTACGGCTGCCGGCCCCGGCGGACATCTACGCGGGCCGGATCGCCGAGGAGGGCAGGACCCGTGGCGGGGCCTGAAACCGGCCGGTCACTAGTCCGGGACGCCACCCCGTAAGTAGCCCGTCCGTGCCATGCGCGGTGTGTGGAGCGCTGCCTACTCTAGGGAGCGGTGACGGCTGAGAAGAGGTGAGGCGGGTGGCTGCGGTCGGCGGCACGGCGGTTCAGGACCACGTGGCCCTCGCCGAGATCGAGCTGTGCGGAGAGCTGATCATCGCGGCCTCGGCCGCCGAGGACCGGCTCAGCCTGGAGAGCATCGACGAGGTGCTGCGGGTGGCCGAGGAGCGGAACGCGGCCTGAGCGGCTCAGCTCCGCAGCAGCCGGCCGATCGCCTTCGTCGCCTCGTCCACCTTCTCGTCGATCGCGTCACCGCCCTGCACGGCCGCGTCCGCGACGCAGTGCCGCAGGTGCTCCTCCAGCAGCTGGAGCGCGAAGGACTGCAGGGCCTTGGTGGAGGCGGAGACCTGCGTGAGTATGTCGATGCAGTACGTGTCCTCCTCCACCATCCGCTGCAGGCCGCGGATCTGGCCCTCGATCCGGCGCAGCCGCTTGAGGTGCTCGTCCTTCCGCTTGTGGTAGCCGTGCGTGGCGCCGGCCTCGGTCGTCGTCGTCATCGCGGCCTCCGTCTCGGGACGAGCTGGGGACAAAAGGGACACATACCCCTACTGGGTATATGGTAACGAACTTTCCGGGGTAGAGGGCCCTTCGTCCGCCCCCGTGCTGACCACTCTGCCCGATGGGCGACACTGGGATGCGGCCCGATAGCCGTGGCCGGATGATGCGCCTAGCATCAGCCTGACCGAAACCGAAGCACCCCGAGGACCCCACGTGCGCTTTCGTCTGACCCCCAGGGAGACGAGCTTCTACGACATGTTCGCCGCGTCCGCGGACAACATCGTCACCGGCTCGAAACTCCTGATGGAACTGCTCGGGGCGGACTCCTCCGCCCGGGCCGAGATCGCAGAGCGTATGCGGGCCGCGGAACACGCAGGTGACGACGCCACGCACGCGATCTTCCACCAGCTGAACTCCTCCTTCATCACGCCGTTCGACCGGGAGGACATCTACGCCCTCGCCGGTTCCCTGGACGACATCATGGACTTCATGGAGGAGGCCGTCGACCTGGTCGTCCTCTACAACGTCGAGGAACTGCCCAAGGGCGTCGAGCAGCAGATCGAGGTCCTGGCCAGGGCGGCGGAGCTGACGGCAGAGGCCATGCCGAACCTCCGCACCATGGACAACCTCACCGAGTACTGGATCGAGGTCAACCGGCTGGAGAACCAGGCCGACCAGATCCACCGCAAGCTGCTCGCCCACCTCTTCAACGGCAAGTACGACGCGATCGAGGTGCTGAAGCTCAAGCAGATCGTGGACGTCCTGGAAGAGGCGGCGGACGCGTTCGAACACGTGGCGAACACGGTGGAGACCATCGCCGTCAAGGAGTCCTGAGGCGTCGATGGACACCTTCGCCCTGGTCGTGACCATCGCGGTCGCGCTCTTCTTCACGTACACGAACGGTTTCCACGACTCGGCGAACGCGATCGCGACGTCCGTGTCGACGCGGGCGCTGACCCCGCGGGCGGCCCTCGCCATGGCGGCCGTGATGAACCTCGCCGGTGCCTTCCTGGGCTCCGGCGTCGCCAAGACGGTCAGCGAGGGCCTGATCGAGACGCCCCGGGGCTCGACCGGCATGGGGATCCTCTTCGCCGCCCTGCTCGGCGCGATCGTCTGGAACCTGGTCACCTGGTACTTCGGCCTGCCGTCCTCCTCCTCGCACGCCCTGTTCGGCGGCCTGGTGGGCGCGGCGCTGGCGGGCGGTACGACGGTGATCTGGCACGGGGTGGTCGAGAAGGTCATCATCCCGATGTTCGTGTCCCCGGTCGTGGGCCTGATCGTCGGCTACCTGGTCATGACGGCGATCCTGTGGATCTTCCGCCGGGCCAACCCGCACAAGGCCAAGCGCGGCTTCCGCATAGCCCAGACGGTCTCGGCCGCCGGCATGGCGCTGGGCCACGGCCTCCAGGACGCCCAGAAGACGATGGGCGTCGTCGTCATGGCACTGGTGATTTCCGGCCATGAGACGTACGGCGACCCGATCCCGGTCTGGGTGAAGATCGTCTGCGCGATCATGCTGTCCCTCGGCACCTACGCGGGCGGCTGGCGCATCATGCGCACCCTGGGCCGCAAGATCATCGAGCTGGACCCGCCGCAGGGCTTCGCCGCCGAGACGACCGGCGCGTCGATCATGTTCACCACGGCGTTCCTCTTCAAGGCGCCGATCTCCACGACCCACGTCATCACCTCGGCCATCATGGGCGTGGGCGCGACCAAGCGCGTCAACGCCGTCCGCTGGGGCGTGGCCAAGAACATCATCCTCGGCTGGTTCATCACGATGCCGGCGGCGGCCCTGGTCGCCGCCCTGGCCTTCGGGGTGGTCAAGCTGGTGGCGCTGTAACGACGGGCACGGCGCCCTAAGCCGTACGCAGTGACAACGCAGTGGGCCCGCCCCCGGGAGCCGGGGGCGGGCCCTTTGCGTCCTCGCGGTGGCACCGCCATGCAGCACCGCGAGGGGATCGTGGGATCAGCCGAAGCGGCCGGAGATGTAGTCCTCCGTGGCCTGGACCGACGGGTTGGAGAAGATCCGCTCCGTGTCGTCGATCTCGATCAGCCGGCCGGGCTGTCCGACCGCCGCGAGGTTGAAGAAGGCCGTACGGTCCGAGACACGCGCCGCCTGCTGCATGTTGTGCGTCACGATGACGATCGTGAACCGCTCCTTGAGCTCACCGATCAGGTCCTCGATGGCGAGGGTGGAGATCGGGTCCAGGGCGGAGCAGGGCTCGTCCATGAGGAGCACCTTCGGCTCGACCGCGATGGCGCGGGCGATGCACAGACGCTGCTGCTGACCACCGGACAGGCCGGAGCCCGGCTTGTTCAGGCGGTCCTTCACCTCGTTCCAGAGGTTCGCGCCCTTGAGGGACTTCTCGACGACGTCGTTCAGTTCCGACTTCTTGTAGTTGCCGTTCAGCCGCAGGCCCGCCGCCACGTTGTCGAAGATCGACATCGTGGGGAACGGGTTCGGGCGCTGGAAGACCATGCCCACCTCACGGCGGACGGACACCGGGTCGACCCCGGCGCCGTACAGGTCCTCATCGTCGAGGAGCACCTTGCCCTCGACGCGGCCACCGGGGGTGACCTCGTGCATACGGTTCAGCGTGCGCAGGAACGTCGACTTGCCGCAGCCGGAGGGGCCGATGAACGCCGTCACCGACCGCGGCTCCACGGTCATCGAAATGTCCTCGATCGCCTTGTGGGAGCCGTAGAAGGCGGTGAGGCCGCTTACGTCGATTCGCTTGGCCATGTCTGCTTCACTTCCAGAAATTCAAGCTCGGTCGCTGTGTGGCCCCGCCCGGCGGAGCCGGAAATAGTCGCCTCAGCGACCGGTCTTCGGGGCCTTCCAGCGGGCGATGCCGCGGGCCACCAGGTTGAGGATCATCACGAAGGCGATCAGCGTGAGGGCCGCCGCCCACGCGCGGTCGTACGCCGCACCGGAGCCCGCGCTGTTGGCGAACTGCTGGTAGATGAACAGCGGCAGCGACGCCTGCGCGCCCTCGAAGGGGTTGTTGTTGATGAACGGGTTGCCGAACACCAGCAGCAGCACCGGCGCGGTCTCACCGGCGATACGGGCGACCGCCAGCATGATGCCGGTGGTGATACCGCCGATGGAGGTCGGCAGGACCACCTTCAGGATGGTCCGCCACTTGGGCACGCCGAGCGCCAGTGACGCCTCGCGCAGCTCGTTCGGGACGAGCTTGAGCATCTCCTCGGTGGAGCGGACGACGACCGGCATCATCAGGATGGCCAGGGCCAGCGAACCGGCGAAGCCGAACGGCTGCATCTCGAAGATGAGCATCAGGCTGAGGATGAACAGACCCGCGACGATCGACGGGATGCCCGTCATGACGTCGACGAAGAAGGTGACGGCCTTGGCGAGCCGGCCCCGGCCGTACTCGACCAGGTAGATCGCGGTGAGCACGCCGATCGGGGCGCCGATGAGGGTGGCGAGGCCGACCTGCTCCAGGCTGCCGATGATGGCGTGGTAGATGCCGCCGCCGGGCTCGGTGTCGGCGACGACCCCCATCGAGTGGGTCAGGAAGTAGACGTCGAGGACCTTCACACCGCGCGCCGCGGTCACCCAGATCAGGGAGACCAGCGGCACCACGGCGAGCAGGAAGGCCACCCAGACGAGGCTGGTGGCGACACGGTCCTTGGCCTGGCGGCGGCCCTCGACGCGCGCGGCGATGCCGAAGGTGCCGAGGACGAAGAGGACGGCGGCGATCAGACCCCACTGGACCTTGCTGTCCAGGCCGGCGGCCAGGCTGATGACGATGCCCAGGACGAGGGAGCCGGCGGCGATCGCCCACGGCGTCCACCGGGGCAGGCTCGCGGCGCGCAGCGTGCTGTGCCGCTTGTCGGTGACGGCTGCGGTGCTCATGCGTTGGCCCCCGAGTACTCCGCGCGCCGGGTGATGATCAGCCGGGCGGCGCCGTTGACGAGCAGGGTGATGACGAACAGGACCAGACCGGAGGCGATGAGCGCGTCCCGGCCGAACTCGTTCGCCTCGCTGAACTTGCTGGCGATGTTCTGGGCGAAGGTGCCGCCGCCCGGGTTGAGCAGGCTGGCCTGGATGTCGAAGGACGGCGAGAGCACGGTGGCGACGGCGATCGTCTCGCCGAGCGCGCGCCCGAGGCCGAGCATGGACGCGGAGATCACACCGGAGCGGCCGAAGGGCAGCACGGACATGCGAACGACCTCCCAGCGCGTGGCGCCGAGGGCTAGGGCCGCTTCCTCGTGCATCTGCGGGACCTGGCGGAAGACCTCACGGCTCACGTTGGTGATGATCGGCAGGATCATGATCGCGAGCAGGATGCCGACGGTGAGCATCGAGCGCGGCGCGCCCTGGTCCCAGGAGAAGACGCCGGTCCAGCCGAAGAACTCGTTGAGCCAGCCGAACAGGCCGTTCATGTGCGGGACGAGCACGAGGGCGCCCCACAGGCCGTACACGATGGACGGCACGGCGGCGAGCAGGTCGATCACGTAGGCGACCGGGCCGGACATGCGGCGCGGGGCGTAGTGCGTGATGAACAGCGCGATGGCGACCGCGACCGGGACCGCGATGACCATGGCGATGACCGAGGAGACGAGCGTGCCGAAGACCAGGACCGCGATGCCGAACTTCGGTTCGAGGACGTTGGTGTTCCACTCGAACGTGGTCAGGAAGTTCGCGTGGTCCTTGCTGATCGCGAGGACGGCACGGTAGGTGAGGAAGACCGCGATGGCGGCCATGATCGCCAGCAGGAGGATGCCGGAGCCTCGGGACAGCCCGAGGAAGATGCGGTCACCGGGGCGGGTGGCGCCACGGGCCGCGCGCTTCTGCTCGGCGATGGTGGGCTGGGGGGCGGGCGGAGGTACGTCGGTTGTCGTCGATATGTCCATCGGGTTCTCCGGTCTGCGGAGCCGTACCCCCAGGGGGGCGGCGGCTCATGGCGGCGGTGCACCGGACGGTGCGGCCCGGCCCTGTCGGGTACCGGGCCGCACACTCGGATCAGTTCAGCTCAGGCCCTCGATGGTCGTGCGGACCTTGGAGATGATGTCGGCGGGCACGGGCGCGTAGCCGATGCTCGGGAGGATCTTCTGGCCGTCCTCGCTGGCGATGTAGCGCAGGAAGGCCTTGGTGGCGGGCAGGGTGTCCGCCTTGTTGCCCTTGTCACACACGATCTCGTAGGTGACCAGGGTGATCGGGTAGGCGCCCTCGGCCTTGGTCTTGTAGTCCAGCTTCAGCGAGAGGTCCTGGCCGGTGCCGACGACCTTCGCGGCGGCGATGTCGGCGGTGGCGCTCTCGGAGCTGGGCGCGACCGGCTTGCTGGCGCCGGTGTCGATGGACACGGCCTTGAGACCGTCCTTGACGTAGGACAGCTCGAAGTAGCCGATGGCGCCGGAGGTCTGCTTCACCTGCTGGGCCACACCCGCGGACTGCGGAGCGGACTGGCCGCCCTTGGCCTGCCAGGCCTTGCCGCCGGAGTACTTCCAGTTGTCCGGGGTGGTGGCGATCAGGTACTTGGTGAAGTTGTCCGTGGTGCCGGACTCGTCCGAGCGGTGGAAGGCCTGAATCTTCAGGTCGGGGAGCTTCACGCCCTTGTTCAGGGCGGCGATCGCCGGGTCGTTCCACTTGGTGATCTTGCTGTCGAAGATCTTGGCGAGGGTCGGGGCGTCCAGGACCAGGTTGTCGACACCCGGGACGTTGTAACCGATGGCGATCGGGCCGCCGACCATCGGCAGGTCGATGCCCTGGCCGCCCTTGCAGACCTGCTTGGAGGCGGTGACCTCTTCGGGCTTCAGCGCCGAGTCGGAACCGGCGAACGCGACCTGGCCCTGCGTGAACGCGGTGACGCCGGCACCGGAGCCGCCGCCCTTGTAGTTGATCTGCACGCCACAGGCTTGGGAGAAGGCCTTGACCCAGGCGTCGATCGCGTTCTTCTGCGCGGAGGAGCCGTCTGCGAGGAGCTGACCCTTGGCGTCGTCGCACTTGATCGAGCTGGCGTTGGCGGCCGTGGACGGGTTGCCCGACGCACTGCCGCCGCCGCCGTTGTCGTCGGAGCCGCACGCCGTCAGGGCCAGGGCGCCGGTGACGGCGACAGCACCGAGAGAAAGGGCGCGCAGCCGGTTCTTGCGCTGAAGCTTCACTTTCGGGAGTTCCTTCCAGGAGCCGCCGCTGTCGGCGGCGCGCGAGGTAGTAGAGGTGCGTGAGGGCGTTCATGGCCGCACTCGGCACCCGGTAAGGCCGAAATTAGGCAGATCAGGTGAAGCCGCCGATGGCCGGAAGTGAACGGGGGGTGAACCCCTGCCGTCGGCCCGGTGAGGTCACGGAATGCTCACGGGGAGAGCACGCAAAGGTTCCGACGACCGGGTTGCGCGGACATGTCTTCGATGTTCGTCACCCGGCCGGGGGAACTCCGCGGCCCGGCCCTTCGTCTGGTTCCACGACAGCCGAGGAAAGGCGACGGACATGGAACGGCGTACGTTCATCTCGGGCGGCGCGGCCGCCCTGGCGACCGCACTGACCGCGTGCAGTGCGGGCGGAGGGTCGTCCGCCCCCGCGGCGGACCACCCCGGTACGCCGTCGCGCTCATCCTCGCTCGGCACGCTGAAGACCACCAGCGCGACCGCCGCCGCGAACTGGGCGGCCCTCGCCCGTGACCTGGACGGCACCCTGGTGCGGCCCGGCGACGCGAGCTGGACGACCGCCCACCAGCTCTACAACACCCGCTTCGACGGACTGAAGCCCGCCGCGGTGGCCTATGTCGCGCACGCCGCCGACATCCGCACCACCCTCGCCTACGCCCACGCGCACGGCGTGAAGGTCTCCATCCGCAACGGCGGCCACTCCTACGCCGGCTACTCCTCCGGCGACAACCGGCTGATCGTCGACGTGTCCCGGCTGAACCGGGTCCGGGCGAGCGGCGGCCAGGCCGTCGTCGGCGCGGGCGCCAAGCTGATCGACGTCTACCGCGCGCTGGCCGCGAAGGGCGTGACCATACCGGCGGGCTCCTGCCCCACCGTCGGCGTCTCCGGCCTGGTGCTCGGCGGCGGCCACGGCGTCGCCTCCCGCGCCTACGGCCTGACCTGCGACAGCCTCACCCAGGCCACCCTGATCACCGCGGACGGCAAGCAGCTCACGGCGAACGCGACCACCAACAAGGACCTGTTCTGGGCGCTGCGCGGCGCCGGCAACGGCAACTTCGGCGTCGTCACCGAGCTGCAGTTCAAGACCCATGCCGCGCCCCAGGCCGTGACCGCCTACCTGACCTGGCCGTGGGCCAAGGCCGCCAAGGTGCTGGGGGCCTGGCAGGAGTGGGGCCCGAGCCAGCCCGACGAGATCTGGTCCTCCCTGCACCTGGCGTGCTCCCCGGGCGGCACCCCGAGCATCTCCGTGGCCTGCTTCTCCCTCGGCACCTACGGCGAACTCCAGAACGCCGTGGACCACCTGGCCCACCTGGCGGGCGCCGACGCCTCCTCCGTCTCCCTGCGCCGCCGGGGCTACGAGGAGGCCATGGAGATCTACGCCGGCTGCTCCTCCTTCTCCACCGACGCCCAGTGCCATCTGCCCGGCTCCACCCCGGGCCGCTCCCCGCAGGGCAAGCTCGGCCGCGAGACGTACGCGGCCCGCTCCGACTTCTTCGACCGCTCGCTGTCCGCGGCCGGCGTCCAGACCGTGCTGAAGCAGATCGCGGCGGTGCGCGGCGGCGCGGGAAGCATCGCGTTCACCGCGCTCGGCGGCGCCGTCAACCGGGTCTCCCCGACCGCGACGGCCTTCGTCCACCGCCGCTCGCGGATGCTGGCGCAGTACATCGCCTCCTGGGGCGCGGGGGCCTCCGGCTCCACCGCCCAGTCCTGGCTCACCTCCGCGCACCAGGCGATGCAGCCGTACGCCTCGGGCGCCGCCTACCAGAACTACACCGACCCGACGCTGAAGGACTGGAAGAAGGCGTACTACGGGGACGCGGCGGCCCGGCTGGCCAAGGTGAAGAAGCAGTACGACCCGCAGCGGTTCTTCTCCTCCCCGCAGGGGCTGTAGCGGGCGGGGCCGCATGACCGCCGGCGGCCTTCGGGGGTGCGGCCAGGCCCTGTCGTCTGGATCAGGCCGGCTACGAGGAGCGGTGCCGTCGAGCCGAGCCGAGCCGAGCGGGGTCTGGTGCGTGCAGCCGCAAGGCGGAGGAGGGCGACAACGCGATGGGGGTCCCCCCGCGCGAGCGCAGCCGAGCGCGGGGGAGGTTGACAACCGACGACAACGCGGCAGACGCGCGTGCCAGACCCCGCGACTCCGGGATGAGCCGGACGCCAGGGCCTAGGCCGCGAGGTCCCGCTCCTCGGTCCCCAGGGGGGTGCGGGCACCGGGCAGCAGGGTGTTGTCCCGGCCGCTGTCCGCCGCCGAGCGCCGCCGCACGAGCCGGCCGGCGCGCGGCGAGCGCTCCACGGCCCGCATCAGCGGGGTGAGCAGGGCCGTGGCCGGAGGGGACAGCAGCAGGACGACCGCCGTACCGAGGGCGAAGCCGCCGACGACGTCCGTCGGGTAGTGCACGCCCATGTAGACCCGGCAGAAACCCTCCAGCAGGGCCAGGCCGATGCCGGCGAGGCCGAAGCGGCGGTGGGCGACGAAGAGTCCCACGCCGAGCGCCATCGTGATCGTCGCGTGGTCGCTGACGAAGGAGAAGTCGGTCTTCCCGGAGACGAGGACGTCCAGGCCCCGGTGGTCCACGAAGGGGCGGGGGCGCTCCACGAAACCCCGTATCGGCACGTTCACCAGCACCGCGAGGCCGGCCGCGAGCGGCGCCCACACCAGCGCGGCGACCGAGGACGCGGCGTCCTCGCCGCCCCGGCGCCGCACGGACCACCAGCACCACAGGATCAGCAGCACCATGGCGAGCAGCAGGCCGTACTCACCGACGAACTCCATGACCCGGTCGAACCAGTGCGGCGCGTCCTTGGCCAGGCCGTTGATGTCGTAGAGCAGGTCGACGTCGGGGTTCGATCCGGATTCGGCGAGTACAGCCATCGTGCTGCGGCCCCTTCGTCGTCTTCCCGGACGCACCTCGTGTGCGTCTCTCCTGCCCCCCGTGGTTCGTAGATCCGCTTCCGCTGCACTCCCGCACTGACGTCCGCTCGGCTACGTCAACAGGAACGCACGCCCACCGTCAATACGTTCCACTCTCCACTGAATGATCACGCAGACGTTATCGAAGAGAGACTCATCACCGCAGCTCAGGGGGTGGGTTCACGCTCGGTTCACACCGCGGTGGGGAGTGCTTTTGCGCCATCTTCGGTGACCCGGGTGGCGCCGAAGTAGTCGGGGGTGTCGATGGGGTCGAACCGGATGACGGCGTTCGTACGCGGGGCGTCGATCATGTATCCGCCGCCGACGTAGATGCCGACGTGCCGGATGGCCCGGGAGTCGGTCAGGTCGTCGGAGAAGAACACCAGGTCACCCGGGAGCAACTGGTCCCGCGAGGGGTGCGGCCCGGCGTTGTACTGGTCGTTGGCCACGCGCGGCAGGGTGATCCCGACCTTCTCGTACGCGGCCTTGGTCAGCCCCGAGCAGTCGAAGCGTCCGCCCTGGTCGGCGGTGCCGTTGCCGCCCCACAGGTACGGCGTGCCGAGCTTGCTCTGCGCGAAGGCGATGGCGCCGGCGGCCTGCCGGGTGGGGTCGATCCGGGTGACCGGAGCGGCGAAGCTCTTCTCCAGGCTGCGGATGCGCTGGACGTAGTTCTGCGTCTCGCTGATGGCCGGAACCCCGCCCGCCCTGATGACGCGGTAGGCGCCGGCGTTGTAGGCGGCGAGCATGTTGTCGGAGACGTTCCCCGGCACGTCCTTCACGTACTTCGCCAGCTCGCAGTCGTACGAAGCCGCCGACGGGATCGCGTCGTTCGGGTCCCAGATGTCCCGCCTGCCGTCCCCGTTGCCGTCGATCCCGTGGGTCGCCCACGTGCTCGGGATGAACTGCGCGATCCCGCGGGCGTCGGCCGGACTGACGACGGTCGGGTTCCAGCCGCTCTCCTGGTAGAGCTGCGCGGCGAGCAGCGCGGGACTGAGCGCCGGGCACAGGTTGCCCCACTTCTGCACCAGCGACTTGTAGGCGGCCGGAACGGCCCCCTTGGCCAGCCCCCGGCTCCCCGAGGCCACCCCGCCCACCAGGTTCCCGGCCACGAGATACACCCCGACGACGAGCAGCATGACGAAGCCCATGCCGAGCCCGACGGCCGCCCCACCGATCACCCATACCTTCCGCACGGTTCAACTTTCCCCCATGCGGACGCGGTTCAAGGCCATTTGTGCGCGAAGTGGCGCCATTTCACGGGTGGCCGGGCCGGAGTGACGCTCCCTCAGCCCGTTCAGCGACCGGCCGTGGCGTCCCGGTACAGCTCCGCCGCCTCGCTCCCCAGGACCACGCTGTACGACGTGTCCGCCGTCGAGCCGCCCTGTTCATGGCCGCCGAGTACACCGACGACCTGTCCGTCACCGTTGACCCAGGGGCTGCCGCTGGTGCCGCTGGTGAAGTCCGGGCAGTCGATGCGCTGTTGGGTACGGCTGTGCGGGACCGGCTTGTTGGTGCAACTGATGGGCACCTCACGGGAGTCGGGGTAGCCGGTGACGGTGACCGCGGTGGCGCCGGTGGCCACCCCGGTCGCGAACCGGTTGGCGCCTGCCACGTCCTCCAGCCGCTCGCCGTGCCGCCCGGTGACGGCGGCGAAGGCGACGTCGCTGTCCTCGTCCCGCCCCTTGGCCCACCCGTCCGGCAGGAACCGCCGCGTCACCTTCCACTCCCCGTACGGCGCCCGCCCGTCCCGGTAGCCCGGCACGAACACCAGATCGGCGTCGACACCGGCCACGCAGTGCGCGGCGGTGACGATCAGGTCGCCCTGCGGGCTGTGCACCACGGAGGCGGTGCAGAAGTGGCCGCCGGCGAGCCTGCCCGCGCGGTCCGCCTCGAACAGCGCGCCCACCCGTGCGCTGTGCCGGGTCGCGACGGTGTCGGCGGTGACCCCGAGGGGTCCCCGCCCGTCGTCCGCGGTGGCCACGGAGGCCGACGTCACCGCGAGCAGCACCACAGCGCCGAGCAACGCGGGCCGTGAGGTGACCGAGATGCGTGAGGTGCGCTTCATCAGACCCCACTCTGTCCGAGGAAGGTGAGAATCCCGTTCCGACTTCGCCGAGATTTTCCTGTGAAACCTCCGCTTCCCCGTGAGGCGGCGATCAGAACGTCGTCGTCGGCAAGAGCTGGGCCCGAGGTCCGCCGCCGGCGCCCGGAACAGACCGTCGAGACCCGCCTCCGCGGTGGCGTAGCCGATGTCCCCGCTGCGGCGGAGCCGGCCCACGCCCGAGAAGACGCTGACGATACGGCCCCTGACACCCCGCACGGCCCGCCCCCGCGCAACGAGCCGGCTCAGGGCGCACGCCGAGGTCAGACGGGTGTCCAGCGGCGCGGCCGGCTCGCCCGGCGCCATCTCGGCCAGGCCCGGCCGGTCCCGGTGGCCGGCGTTGGCGACGTTAACGGCGTTAACGACGTTGGCGACGTTGGCGACGTTGGCGATGAGGCCGTCGAACCCGCCCGGCTTCGCGCAGCCGGGTCGCGGTCCCTCCAGAGCGACCGGGGCGGCGGCCGTTCAGCACCACGTGCGCCCCGGCCGCGGCCGGCCCCACCCGATCTCCAGCCACGGCCCGCGCGCCGAGCGGGCGACCGGAGTGGTGCGACCGGTCCCCCGGAAGCCCACGGGGCCGGGGCCGGTCATCGCTCGCGCTCCCCGGGGCCGCGGCCCGGTCGGTCCGTGCCGCTCGGCACGCTCGGTGGGCCCGTGGATCGGTGGAAGCGACCCTTCCGGTCACCGCACCGTCGCCGTGAGCGGCCACTCCACGCCCGTCAGCTCCTCCGAGAGCGTCCACAGCCGCCGGGCCGCGGCCGGATCGCTCGCCGCCGCGCTGCGGCCGACCAGGGCCGGGGCGCCGCGCATCTCGGCGGGACCGTCGGGGCCGACGTAGGACGCGCCGGGCAGGTCCTGGGTGGCCGCGTAGAGCGTGGGCAGGGCTCCGGCCTTGTCGTCCTGCGCGAGGAAGCGGTTGCCGGCCCGCATGAACACACGGGCGAACGGGTTGGCGGTGTGGCTCTGGAGGTTGGTCGCCGCCCAGCCGGGGTGCGCCGCCAGGGCCCGTACGGCCGACCCGGCCTCCGTCAGGCGCCGCTGGAGCTCCAGGGTGAAGAGCAGGTTGGCCAGCTTGGACTGGGCGTAGGCGCGGGTGGGGCTGTAGTTCCCGCGCAGGTTCACGTCCTCGAAGTGGATCGTCCGGTCGCCCATGCGGTGCGCGCCGGACGACACGGTCACCACCCGGTCCGTGATCCGGGGCAGCAGCAGGTTGGTCAGCGCGAAGTGCCCCAGGTGGTTGGTGCCGAACTGCAGCTCGAAGCCCTGCTCGGTGCGCCGCTCCGGGACCATCATCACGCCCGCGTTGTTGATCAGCAGGTCCAGCGGGCGGTCCCAGCCGACGGCGAACTCCTGCACCGAGTCCAGATCCGCGAGGTCCAGCCGGCGCACCTCGGTGCTGCCGGCCACCCGTGCGGCCGCGGCACCGCCCCGGGCGAGGTCCCGTACGGCGAACACCACGTGCGCCCCGGCGCCGGCCAGCGCCTGGGCCGCGGTGAAGCCGATGCCGCTGTTGGCGCCGGTGACGACGGCCGTACGGCCGGTCAGGTCGGGGAGACGGGTCGCGTTCCACTTGCCGCGCTTGCCGCGCGCTTCGGTCGTATCAGCCATGGCTTCAATGTAGGCAGCGCCAACAATGCTGTCAATGACAACAATGATGGCGTCGCCAACAAAGCTGGCGTTGACAACATCGAGATACGATGGCGGGCATGCCCACACCCCGCCCCTACCACCACGGAGACCTGCGCGCCGCCCTGCTCAAGAGCGCCGAGCGCACTCTGCGCGACAAGGGGGTCGGCGCGCTCTCACTGCGCGAACTGGCCCGGGACGTGGGCGTGAGCCACGCCGCCCCCGGCCGCCACTTCAAGGACAAGCAGGCCCTGCTCGACGCCCTGGCGCTGGACGGATACGAGCGCCTGAACCAGGCCCTGGCCACCGCCGACCGCCCCGACCGGCCCTTCGAGGAGCGGATGACCGCCCTCGCCCGCGCCTACCTCGGCTTCGCCGTCGACAACCCGGAACTGCTGGAGCTGATGTTCGCGCGCAAGCACGACCCCGACAGCTCCGTCCAGCTCGCGGCGGCCGTCGACCGCTCCCTCGGCACCTTCACCCGGCTGGTCGCGGACGCCCAGGAACAGGGCGAGATCGTCCATGGCGACCCCGAGCGCCTCACCACGGTCGCTGCCGCGAGCCTGCACGGCCTGGCCGCCCTGATCGCCGGCTGCGCGCTCGACGCGGAGGAGACCCTGGCCGGCCTGGACACCCACGTCCGCCTGCTGCTGCACGGCCTGCGCCCGCGCTAGCCGGCTCCGGCGGCCACGCCCGCCCCACGCGGCTGTGCGCTTCCTGTGCGCCCGGTCAAGCGCCGCCCACCCCCGAGCCATCCCCCGCCCATCGGCCGGTAAGCCCCACCTCCGCTTCAGTAACGCGGACGTCAGGATTCCGAAAGCCTCTTGTTGTCGCGTACTCAACAAGCCATGGTCGTCGCGGGCCGCCGCCCCCACCGGTCACCACCTCCCAGGAGGCTCCACCGTGCGTACGACCGCACCCAAGTCCCCCCACATATCCGGCAGATGGCGCCGGGTCGGCTCGGCAGCCGCGGCCACCGCCGCGCTCCTGTTCGCCGGGCTGGGCACCGCAGCCCACGCGGACGCCGCCACCCCGGCCAAGTCCGCGGCACCGGACGTGACCTGGACCGCCACCCCCTGTGCCACCCCGAAGCACAAGGGCGAACTGGCCTGCCACTCCTTCCGCGTCACCGGCGGTGTCACCGCCTTCGAGAAGGCCCAGGCCCGGCGGACCGGCACGACCGCCCGCATCACCCCCGAGGCCGCCGCCGCGAGCCCCACCGGCTACGGCCCCTCCGACCTCCAGGACGCCTACGGCCTCACCTCCGCCGCCGCCTCCAACGGCTCCGGCGAGACCATCGCCATCGTCGACGCCTACGACGACCCCCACGCCGAGGCGGACCTCGCCCAGTACCGCTCCACCTACGGCCTGCCCTCCTGCACCACCGCCAACGGCTGCTTCAAGAAGGTCGGCCAGACCGGCTCCACCACCTCCCTCCCCACCGCCGACAGCGGCTGGGCCGAGGAGGAGTCCCTGGACCTGGACATGGCCTCCGCCGTCTGCCCGAACTGCCACATCCTGCTCGTCGAGGCCAAGTCCGCGACCATGACCAACCTGGGCACCGCGGTGAACGAGGCCGTCAAACTCGGCGCGAAGTACGTCTCCAACAGCTACGGCGGCTCGGAGTCCTCCGCCGACTCGACGTACGACTCCTCCTACTTCAACCACCCGGGCGTCGCCCTCACCGTCTCCGCCGGCGACGAGGGCTACGGCGCCGAGTACCCGGCCGCCTCCAAGTACGTCACCGCGGTCGGCGGCACCGCCCTGAAGACCTCCTCCACCACCCGGGGCTGGACCGAGACCGTCTGGAACACCTCCAGCACCGAGGGCACCGGCTCCGGCTGCTCCGCCTACGACGCCAAGCCCACCTGGCAGACCGACACCGGCTGTGCCAGGCACACGATTTCGGACGTCTCCGCGGTGGCCGACCCCGCGACCGGCGTCTCCGTCTACGACTCCTACGGCGTCACCGCCGGCTGGTACACCTTCGGCGGCACCAGCGCCTCCGCCCCGATCATCGCCGGCGTCTACGCCCTGGCCGGCACCCCGTCAAGCGGCAGCTACCCGGCCGAGTTCCCGTACGCGGCCGCCGGCACCCCCGCCCTGAACGACGTCACCAGCGGCAGCAACGGCACCTGCTCCACCGGCTACCTCTGCACCGCCAGGTCCGGCTACGACGGCCCCACCGGCCTGGGCACCCCCGAGGGCACGGACGCCTTCACCGGCTGAGCACCCACCGCGGAACGGGCGGGCCACGGCACCCAGCCGTGGCCCGTTTTCGCGTCCCCGTGAGAACATCGACGCGACGCCTCACCCGACCGCTTCCACTCCGACCTCGTTGCCCGGCGTGACCTGCCGTGATACACAGAGTGACCGAACGGGCTATTCGTACGAAACCCGCCAGTCAATGACGCCAAGTCGACATACGTTGGCGACGTTGTCGGCGACAATGAGGCCTGACCTCTGCACACCGCAGGGGCACTCACGGAACTACCCACCAGGGGCGGTGACTTACATGCTCTTTGCGGCCGACAAGGGAGACATCAACACCATCATCGGCGGGATCGCTCCGGACTGGGGCCCCTTCGGCAGCCTGGGCAACGAGGCCAAGGTGATGATCGAGGTGGTCATGGCCGTGGCCATCCTCCTCTGCCTCGGCATCGCGGTGTGGGGCGCGGCGAAGCAGCGCATCGGCGCCACGGCCCTCCGGGACACCTTCAGCGCCGAACAGGGCAAGGGCCTCATCATCGCCGGGCTCACCGGGGTGTTCATCATCGGGTCCCTCGGCACACTGTTCACGATCGTGTACGGCATGGCGGTCTAGCCCGTCCCCTCCACCCCACCCACCCGTCGTGCCCACCGGCTGAGGTTGCGTCTCCCTGATGTCGAGTCACCACACCGCGCCCCCGCGGGAACCAGCACGGCTACCGTCGTATGTCTACGAGGGTGAGGGAGCGCACACGGCATGAGTCCCGGAGACGAACAGGGCTACGACTACCCCGAGACGGGCCACACCCGCACCCGCCTCCCCGACCCCGACCCCTACGGCGGCGCCCCCCGCCGCCCCCACCGCTCCTCCTCCCGCAGCCTGGTCACGGTGGTAGGCGTAGTAGTCCTCCTCATCGCCGCCATCGCCTTCGCGAACAGGGGGGAGGATTCGCCGGGTGACGGGACGACAACAAAGGACGATCAGCCACGGGCTGCGTCGACCGCGGCGAGTGGGACCAAGCCGGTGGACACGAAGACCGGCAACATCCCGACCGGGTTCCCGCACACCGAACAGGGGGCACAGAGCGCGGCGGCGAATTACGCGGTGGCACTGGGTTCCGCCGAGATGTTCAACACCGCATGGCGGCACCGGATCGTGGACACGGTCTACACCCCGGAGGTCGCCGCTGCCAAGCAGTCGGCCATGGACAGCGCCTACTCGAACGAGAGGTTCCTCGCCAACATCGGCTTGGCCAGGGACGGCACCGCTCCGAAGGGCCAGACGTTCGTCTCCCGGGTCATCCCTGTCGGCACGAAGGTCACTTCCTCCGAGCCAGACGCCACAACGGTCGAGGTCTGGTACACCTCGCTGTTCGGCCTCTCCGGTGAAGCCTCCAAGAATCCGGTGACCGAGGGCTGGTACACCACGACGTACAAGCTGAAGTGGGCCGACGGCGACTGGAAGATCGCCGACTTCCAGCAGAAGGACGGCCCAGTCCCCGTGGGCCGTGACCAGACGGCCTCTACCGCCGACGACATGACGAAGGCCGTCGAGGAGTACGGAGGGTTCACGTATGCGCGCTAACCACCGCGTCCTCAGGATCACGGCTGTCGTCGGAGCCGCGCAGGCGGCCACGATGCTGCTGGCAACCCGCGCCTTCGCGGAGCCCACTCCATCCCCCACCAAGAGCAACGACTCCTGTGACCTGATCCGCGGCGCCGCCAAGCAGTTCTGCGAAAAAGACAACGGCTCATCCGGCGGATCCCCCGGTGTAGGTTCCGGCAACCCCCTCACCGACACGCTCGACCCCCTCGCCTCCCTGGCCAAGGGATGTGCCGACGCCGCCGCCTGGACCATCGGGAAGCTCAGTGAGGCCGTGAAGGAGACCGCAAACGTCGACTTCACCAATCAGGCGTTCCTGAAGCAGTACGCCGTCGTCTTCGCCGCCTCCACGATCCTCACGCTCCTGCTCTGGCTGCTGGCCGTCGCCAAGCGAGCCGTACGCGGCGTCCCCCTCACCACCGCCATCTCGGAAGCCGTCGGCTTCCTCTGGCTCACCGTGCTGGCCTCCGCCTTCACCCCCCTGATCCTCTACACCGTCGTATCGGCGACCGACGGCGTCACGGACGTCCTCGCGAAAGCCACCGGCGACCAGGCCGACACCTTCTTCGGCACCTTCTCCGGCGCCCTGAAGAAGGGCAACGACATCGGCGGCGGCCCCATCATGCTGATCGTCGTGTCCCTGGTCAGCATCCTCGCCGCCGGCGTCCTCTGGCTGGAGCTCGTCATCCGCGCCGCCCTGCTCTACGTCGGCGCCCTCCTCGGCACCGTCGTCTACGCGGGCCTGGTCGACAAGAACCTGTGGGGCCACGTCCGCCGCTGGGCCGGCATCATGATCGCCGTCATCCTCGTCAAACCGGTCATCGTGATCGTCCTCGGCCTCGCCGGCGCACTCTCCGGCGACAGCGGCCCCGACGCCTTCTCCGCCGTCGTCTCCGGCCTCGCCATCATCCTGCTGGCCATCTTCGCCAGCGCGATGATCTACCGCTTCGTCCCCGGCTTCGGCGACGAGATCGCCGGCTCCCGCAGCAACCGCATCATGCAGGGCGCCGAGAGCAAGGCCGCCGCCGTCATCAGCTCCCCCGCCACCCTCGTCGCCCAGGGCATCAAGACCCACAGCACCCGCGCCGACACCTCCGGCGGACAGACCGGCAGCACCCCCCGCCCGGCCAACCCGGCCAGCGGCGGCGTCGCCGCCCACAGCAGCCGTACCCCCACCGGAGGCACCGGCGGAGCCGTCCCCTCCGCCACGCCCGCGCCCCGCGCGTCCAGCCCGGTCAACACTCCGCACGCCAGCAACACCCGCAACAACCGCTCTGGAGGTGAAGGGCGTTGACGACCGAGTCCCACCTGTCCCATCCGGTCACGCCCCGCCGTACGTATCTCATCGGCCGCGCCCGGCCGAACGCGATCGTCGGCCGGAACCGCGAGTCCGGCGAGATCGCCCTGATCATCGCCGGCGCGTTCCTCGGCATGATGTGCGGCCTCCTCGTCCCGGTCCTGTCCCTGCGGATCGTGCTGCTGACCGGCTTCCCGCTGCTCGCGCTCGCCGCGGTCTACGTGCCGTACAAGCGCCGCACCTTCTACAAGTGGTTCGAGATCAACCGCAGCTACAAGCGCACCGTCAAGCGGGGCGCCGCCTACCGCTCCGCCGCCATGGAGGCCGGCACCCGGCTCGACGGGCGCGAGATCGAGATCGGGCCGCCCCCGGGCATCGGCCGCATCACCTGGCTCGCCGCGCCCTTCGGGCCGGACGAGATCGCCGTACTGCTGCACGCCGACCGCAAGACCGTCACCGCCGCCATCGAGATCGAGGGCCCCGGCGTCGGCCTGCGCGACTCCGAGGACCAGGAGGCCCTGGTCGACCGTTTCGGCACCCTGCTCAAGCACGTCGCCAACGGGGACGGCTTCGTCACGCGCCTGCAGATGCTCGCCCGCACCCTGCCCGCCGACCCGGACGCGCACGCCAAGGACGTCGTCCAACGCGGTGACGCCCGCGCGCCCGGCTGGCTCCAGCAGTCCTACGACCAGCTCCAGTCCATGGTGTCCACCAGCAGCGAGCAGCACCGCGCCTACCTCGTCGCCTGTATGCACTACACCCGCGAACTGGCCGCCGAGGCACACGCCATGGCCCGCGCCGTCCGCGCCCGCGGCGGCAAGGTCGACCGGGACGCCGGACTCGCCGTCGTCATGGCCCGCGAGCTCACCGACATCTGCTCGCGGCTCCAGGAGGCCGACATCCGGGTGCGGCAGCCGCTCGGTCAGGGGCGGCTGGCCTCCCTCATCCACTCCATGTACGACCCCGACCACCCCATCGACCACATCCAGGCGATGACCCAGCGCAACGCCTGGCCGGCCGAGCTGGACGCCACGGAGCCCACCTACCTCCAGGCCAAGACCCGGGAGTCCAGCACCCGCGCGCCCTGGTGCCACGCCACCGCCTGGGTGAAGGAGTGGCCGATGACCCCCGTCGGCGTCAACTTCCTCGCCCCGCTGCTCGTCCACACCCCGGACGTCATCCGCACGGTCGCCGTGACCATGGACCTCGAACCCACCGAGGTCGCCATCGAGCGGATGCTCACCGAGAAGACCAACGACGAGGCCGAGGCGTCCCGCGCCGCCAAGATGAACCGGACCGTCGACCCGCGCGACATCGCCGCGCACAACCGCCTCGACCAGCGCGGCGAGGACCTCGCCAGCGGCGCCGCCGGCGTCAACCTCGTCGGCTACATCACCGTCTCCTCCCGTTCTCCGGAGGCCCTCGCCCGCGACAAGCGGACGATAAGGGCCTCCGCCGGCAAGTCGTACCTCAAGCTGGAGTGGTGCGACCGAGAGCACCACCGCGCCTTCGTGAACACACTTCCGTTCGCCACCGGCATCCGAAGGTAGGGGCTGATTCGCCGATGCGGGACCCGCTGTCCGTCCTCACCGAGGCCTTCACCTCCTTCCTCTTCGGAAAGGTGGAGACGACCCGGCTGCCGGTGCGCACCTCCACGGGCCAGGCCCAGGCCGTCTACCTGCCCACGGCCGCGCCCGGCCTCGGCGACTCCGGCGTCATCATCGGCCGCGAGGTGTACTCCGGGAAGGGCTACATCTACGACCCCTTCCAGCTCTACGGCCAGCAGCTGCCGGCCCCGCACTGGCTCGTCCTCGGCGAGTCCGGGAACGGCAAGTCGGCCCTGGAGAAGACCTACGTCCTGCGCCAGCTGCGCTTCAAGGACCGCCAGGTCGTCGTCCTGGACGCCCAGGGCGAGGACGGGGTCGGCGAATGGAACCTCATCGCCCAGGAGCTGGGGATAACTCCGATCCGGCTGGACCCGACGGCCGCCCTGAACCACGGCATCCGCCTGAACCCGCTGGACCCGGCGATCACCACCACCGGCCAGCTGGCACTGCTGCGCACGATCATCGAAGTGGCGATGGGCCACGGCCTGGACGAGCGCTCCGGCTTTGCCCTGAAGGTCGCCCACTCGTACGTCAACGAGACCATCGTGGACCGCCAGCCGGTCCTGTCCGACATCGTGGAGCAGCTACGGCACCCCGAGCCGGAGTCGGCGGAGGCGATGAACGTCGCCATAGACGACGTACGGGCCTGGGGCCTCGATGTCGCCCTGGTCCTGGACCGGTTGGTCGACGGTGACCTCCGGGGCATGTTCGACGGCCCGACGACGGTCGGCATCGACCTGGACGCCCCGCTGATCGTCTTCGACCTCTCCCACATCGACCGCAACTCCATCGCCATGCCGATCCTCATGGCGATCGTCGGCGTGTGGCTGGAGCACACCTGGATCCGCCCCGACCGGAAGAAGCGCATCTTCCTGGTCGAGGAGGCCTGGCACATCATCAACAGCCCGTTCGTGGCCCAGCTCTTCCAGCGACTGCTGAAGTTCGGCCGCCGGCTCGGCCTCTCCTTCGTCGCGGTGGTCCACCATCTGTCCGACGTCGTCGACGGAGCGGCGGCGAAGGAGGCGGCGGCCATCCTGAAGATGGCGTCGACCAGGACGATCTACGCCCAGAAGGCCGACGAGGCGAGGGCCACGGGCAGGGTCCTCGGCCTCCCCCGCTGGGCGGTCGAGATCATCCCCACGCTCACGCCCGGCATCGCGGTCTGGGACGTCAACGGCAACGTCCAGGTGGTCAAGCACCTGGTCACGGAGACGGAACGGCCGCTGGTCTTCACCGACCGCGCGATGACCGAGTCCTCCAGCGACCTCGCGGCCGACGACGCCCTGCGCGCGGCCGAACTGGAGGCCGAGCAACGGGCCGCGGCCTTCGTGGAACAGCACGTGGGCGACTCCGAGTCGACGGTGGCGTAAGGGGACGAGGGGGCGCAGGGTACGCCCCAGCGGTCACAGGAGCGCCTGGGGACGCCTGGGAGTGCCCAGGCGTCCCTGGGGGACGTAAGGGAGCACAGGGTGAGACCGGACGATCGCCGCGAGGACCGCCGGGACAGCCGTCGGGAGGGCCAGGGCGGCATCCCCGACGGCCTGTTGATCGGCATGCTCGCGTTCCTCCTCGGCATGACCGTTCTGGTGTGGACGGCCACGGGCCTGGCGGCCTGGTTCGCCCAGGGCGCCTGGCCCACCGGCGTCACGTTCACCCGTACGCCCCTGGCCATGCGCCACCTCATCGGCCGCCCCCACGACATCACCGGCGCCTGGCCGGACACCCCGCCGTCCCAGCTCTCCGGCTGGGGCCTGTTCTGGGGCCTCTTCATAGGCCAACTGATGATCCTCTTCGTCCTCACGATGTTCGTCCTGGGGACGGTGGCACGGTGGCGGGCAGGACGGACCCGGAGGTCTGCCGCCGAGAGCGGGGGGATGACGGGGGCCGGCCCGAAGGGCGCCGGATCGGTGACGGCCGGGCCGCTGGGTACCGGCTCGGGGGGTGCCGGGCCTGCTGGGACTGAAGTCGGCGGCCCTGGGGGCGGCGGGGCTCCGGCTGCCGGGTTCCCAGCCGGTGGGCCTGGGGTTGGCGATCCTGGGAGGGGTGGTCCTGGGGTTGGCGGACTCGCGGCTGCCGGGCCTGGTGCCGGCGGGCCCGCGGGGCCCGGGCTCGAGGGCGCAGCGACCGCATTCGCCCCTCAGCAGGAGGTCCCGGCACCTCGCAGGGAGGCTGAGCCGCTGGGACGGGCCGACTTTTCGGCCGACGGTGCACCTGTGGGCGGGTGGGAAAAGATCCTCATCGCACCCAGGGAAACCCGCCACACCACCGCGGCCCACGCCATCCAGAACGCCCCAGGGCCCACCGTCATCGTCACCTCCAACCCCACCCTCTGGTCGGACACGAAGGACGCGAAGGCGAAACTGGGCCCCACCCTCCTCTACGACCCCACGCACCTCTGCGACACCCCGGCCCGCCTCCACTGGTCCCCCACCACCGGCTGCGAGGACAAACAGACGGCGCTGCACCGAGCGACAGCCCTCCTGGCCCCCGTACGACCCACCGCCAAGATCGACCAGGCGGTGGCGGACACGGCGACCACCCTCCTCCGCAGCTACCTGCACGCCGCCGCCCTGGACAACCGCACCATCCGCCACGTCCACCGCTGGTCACAGGGCACCCAGGTGCAGGAGGCGGTCCGCACCCTCCGTACCCACCCCAAGGCCGCCCCAGGCGCCGCAGGCGAGCTGGAGGCGGCCCTCACCGCACACCCCGAACGCCGCGACATCGCCCAGGAACTGACGAGCCGTGCCCTCGCGGCCCTCTCCACGGTCAACATCCGCGAAGCCTGCACTCCAAACCGAAGTGATGCCCTCGCCTTGGATTCCTTCGTCCACGAAGGGGGCACGCTTTATGTGGTCGGTGAATCCATCGAGGACCCGCGGAGCGATCCGGGCGCGATGCCGCTCCTGACGGCCCTCGTCTCCAGCGTGGTCGAGCGCGGCCGGCGCATGGCCGAACGGTCATCCTCCGGTCGGCTCGACCCACCACTCACCCTGGTCCTGGACGACATCGCGGCCGTGGCCCCGTTCCCGGAGCTGCCGGCCCTGCTCGCCACCGGAGCCGACCAGGGCCTGCCGACGCTCGCCCTGCTCCGCTCCCGCGAACAGGCCCGCTCCCGCTGGCCCCACGAGGAACTACCGGTCTAGACGGGCCTGGTCCAGGCGGGCCGCTCCAGAACGAACTCCAGCTCCTTCTGCGCCTCGTCCTTCGAGAACGACACCACCAGGCCGCTCGGCACGAAGCCCATCCTCCGGTACGCCGCCTGCGCCCGCGCGTTGTCCTCGTGGACGAACAGCCGCACCCGCTCGGCCCCCCGCTCCCACGCCCAGGCGACACCGGCCTCGAACAGCGCCTCGATCAGCCCGTTCCCCCGGTGCTCGGGCCGCACGAACACCCCGGCGACGTGCCCTTGCCGCAGCTCGACCGGCAACCCGGCCCAGTCCTTCGACCCGGCCTCTTCGACGAGCACCGTGACCGAGCCGGCCCAGGTCCCGTCGGACGCCTCGACGACGAACTGCCGGGCCGTCAGGGACCCTTCCCCGGAGGTGACGGCCCGGTCCTGCCAGAAGGAGTCGGGCTTGGCCGCAGCGTTCTCGTAGGTCTCCAGAAAGGCGAGGTGCGCGACAGGGTCCCGGAGCGCGTCCAGCCGCAGCTCCTTCACCCGCTCCCAGTCATCGGGACGTATGGCGCGGACGACGTACTCGTTCCTGGCGAGAAAGCTCATGAGTTCACCCTAAACGCAGAAAACCCCCGCACCGAAGTGCGGGGGTTTCCTCAAAAATTGTTCGGCGGCGTCCTACTCTCCCACAGGGTCCCCCCTGCAGTACCATCGGCG
>NZ_JNWV01000042.1 GCF_000716535.1 Streptomyces flaveolus
ACCGCAGTCCGATCGCTTACGAGACAGCCTCCAAAACAACGTCAACTACGCTGGCACCAGCCGCATAACCCGTGTTCAGGACTCGGGGTCAAGGCCCGCAGCCCTGTTCGGCCAACATAAGCGTGCCCCGGGTCAGTGCATCGGCCGCTGCGTCGATCCGGCCGGGCAGAGGTGCGGTAAGGGTGAACGGCTCAGCGAGTCGGCCCGGCAGTCGGTCTTTCCCCCACTCGGCGTCCACGGCCCACTCTTCGTCGGCCTCCGGGCGGGCGACTGTCAACGGCATCAACCCATGGCCGGGGCCGGCAGGGCCGTCGCCCACCTCTGCGACGAAAGACCGGTACTCCACCGGCAGATCGATGCCATGGGATTCCTCGAACGCTCGGATCTCCGCCTCTGGCAACCGAGCCGCCAACTTGTACCGGTGCGTGTCCGCCCCGAACCGCACCAGCCCCGGATCCCGTGCTGCCATCTCCCGTATCCGTGCGCGTACGGCGTTCCCGTCCCAACTGTCCATGCAGCGACCGTAACAAGGCGCCCGACCGGTGGCCGTGCGAGCAACCGGCTCTGGCTCGGAGCGTGATGCGCCGGCGACGCCTCAGCCCGTGAAGGGATCTTCCACCGACGGGGCATATGGAGAGAGCAGCGCTTCCATGTGCTGCGTGACCATGCCTCGAACGAGCTTCAGCACGCGCACGTCGTTCTCGTGACCCGGTTCCTCGTCATCGTGAACGTGGAGAAGCCCCTGGGATCCAGGGGCTACCGCGGCCACATGCCGGAACAGGTCGACCACGTCAGGCGACGATCGGTGATGGGAACAGCCACCAAGGTGGATGAACGGCTCGCCGTTCATCCACCTGAGGTCAAGCAAGTACGGACTGTCCATCCTGGCATTACGAAGACGAAGCTCATCGACGATCTGCCGCAGTCGGGACTCATCGTCGTCATCGGCCGCGGTCTCCCTGACAGTGACCAGCCGTGGTACTCGAACATCCCACGACCGTGGTGAGATGGCCCGCTGCACCGTTCCGGCCACGGATGATCCGGTGGACGCGCCTTACAACGGCACCCGCATCGAGTTCCACCGGCGGCTGCGGATCTTCGAGTTCCCAGAAGACCCAGCCGCAGGTGTGCTCGGCGCACCGCTTGGTCCGACGGATTCGGTCGGTGAGCACGATGGTGTGGTGCTTCGCCGGCCGGTTCTTCGCCCCCCGGCCTGTGATCGCCGAGGTGCTGTTCTCGGCGATCTGCCTGTCGAGGTACGCCAGGATCCTTTGGAGCCGTTCCGGCTCAGGAGCCACCAGCGTGAGGATCACTACGACGTACCCGCTCATCCCGACGACGCCGGCGGTGACGAACACCGGAACGCAGAGCCGGCGTTGTCGCCGCCATTGGCGAAGGCGACCGCGGCGACTTGCAGTGGGCTGGGGACGCCCCGCGCCTGGCGTCAGCTGTGTTCGATCGCCGGGGCGTCGTCGGGAGCCGGTGCCGCTGTGGTGCTCTCGTACGTCGGCGCGGCGGCGCGCCGGGCGCGCCACTTGTCGTGAAACAGAATCCCGGCAAGGGCCGCGCCGGCGAGGGCGGCGCCTATGACGACGCCCTGCCCGCGGTGGAAGTACCGCAGCGCGTAGGGGCCGCCCCGCTTGCCGGCTTCCTTGGTGAGTTCCGAGTAGACCCATGTCATGGTGCGGCCTCAGTCCGTGTCGCTCGCTCGGCATGGCTCGGTGATCGCGGACGGCGCCACGTAGGTGGGGGCAGTTCGCGACTTTCCGCCCTCACCGGGTGAGGGTGGCTCAGCCACCGATGGCCTGCCCGTACCCGGACGCGGCGCGCGAGGCCTGGCCGCTGCCCGGACCGGTCGGGCACGACCTGAAGTGGTTAGACGTCACGGTCGAGGGACTGGATGCCGGAAAGTTTGTCGGGGTTGGTCACCGAGAAAATGCCGGTGATGTGCTCGCCGTCCGGGGCGAGGTCGACCACCACGACGGCAAGCGGGCTCCCGCCGGAGAAGACGAGGACGCCGGGGTCACCGGCCACCAACCGGTACCGGACGTCGACGCCTTCGGGAGGCAGCGCACGGGCAACCGCCGTGAACACGGCAGCGACGCGGTCTCGGCCGTGCACCGGCCGGAGGCTGACCGCGGGACCGTTGCCGCCGCCGTCGGTCCACAGGGTCACGTCCGGTGCCAGTACTTCAAGGAGAGCCCGCAGGTCCCCGCCCAGGGCGGCTTCGGCGAAGCGTTCGGTGACCCGGGCATGCTGGTCCCGCCGGGGCCGGTGACGCGGGCGACGGGCCTGGACGTGGCGGCGGGCGCGGGTGGCGAGTTGGCGCACCGCAGCGGGCGAGCGGCCCAAGGTCTGCGCGATCTCCGGGTGGGCGAAGCAGAACACCTCGTGCAGGACGAACACGGCGCGGTCCAGCGGCGAGAGCGCTTCGAGGACGACAAGGACAGCCATCGACATCGTCTCGGCGCGTTCTGCACCGTCGGCCGCGTCGTCCTGCGAGACCAGCAACGGCTCAGGCAGCCAGGAGTCCGCGTACGTCTCCTGGCGGCGGCTCAAGTGAGCGCGGCGGGCAAGAGCCTGGTTGACCGCGATGCGTGTGAGGTAGGCACGGGCGTTGTCGACGGGCTTGACTTCGGGATTGCGGTGACGGGCGGCCCAGGCCAGCCACACCTCCTGGAGCGCGTCCTCGGTGTCAGCGACGCTGCCCAGCATGTGGTAGATCGCCGAGAACAGCAGCTCGCGGTGGTCGAGGAATGCGCACTCGGATCCACGGTGCCCGTGTGTTCGATGGGGAACACATCCGGGGGATGACCGATGTGGTCGTGGAGGATTCGATCGTGGTGATCGCGGCGCTGACCGGCACAGTGCTCGACCCGGGCGACGTAACAGAGATCGACACTGTCACCGACCCGGCGCAGGCCCCGGCGTTCGTCGAGGCACGGATCGCTGAGGGCCCCGACGAACAGCGCTGGTGTCCCGCACTCGTCGGGCACGGCGGGGACCGGCCGGCACACGGCCGCGTCGACCAGGTCGAGCGGGGCGCAGTCGTCGAAGTCGGCGCGCTTCATACGGGTACAGTCGCGGTTCTGCGGTATGTCGGTCACTGGCGCTCTCCTGTCTGCGCTCGTGGGCCGGGGGAGCGGGCGGCGTGCCCCGGTGGCATGCCGGTGTCCGGGTCAGGACTGTGCCGGCGCTAGCGTCGCACGGTAGGCCGCACAGGCGATCATCCCCGCGGCGACGCTTCCGGCCACTCTTGTCCTCCGCGATGCCGTGTCACGGTTGTGATCGCTCAGTGCACCGGCCCGGGCTGTCCCTCCCTCCTTCTTCCCGCATCCAGGGGCAGCCTGCATGGGCTGGAGAGTTCCACTCCCAGAAGGTGGTCGACGCCCCGCGCAGGGCGGTGGCGAGGTCGCCGTAGTGATCGCACGCGACATGGGCTGCCCGGTCGCCTGCCTGCCGGGGCTGACGATGCGGCGGATGGCCGACTTCTACCCCGGCGATACCCAGACCGGGCCGGAGTGCTTCCGATGGCTGATCCTCCGCCCGCGGGGGGAGAAGCTCGAGGATGTCGTACGGCCAATCGAACCGGCACCGCGCGACGGATCTGTGCCGGCCGCGCGGCCCGATCAAGCCGTGACTCGCCTCGCCCACCGCGCTGCGCGGGCTCAAGCCGGTGACGGGAGCCGGGGCCCGGGCCACGGTGATGTATCGATGGTGTCGTGAACGCCGACGGGTCCGGCGCTCACTGAGGATGCCCGTCCTCGACGCGCGCAGGTGAAGCCGATCAGCGCCGCGCGGCTGGCGACGGACGGGACCGGATCGAGCCGCGGTCTCCAGGCCGACCGCCGACGCACCCTTCGCCTTCACAACAACTTTCGGGCCGAGCAGTCTTTTTGATGAGGCGGAAGATCCATAACCTTGCGGTGATGGTCACCCATCCGACTTGAGGAGTTCCGTGTCCGCTGCCCACCACATCCCGGACATCCTGTCGCCCGAGTTCGCCGCGAACCCCTACCCGGCCTATGCGGTGATGCGGGAGAGAGAACCCCTGATCTGGCACGAGGCCACTCAGAGCTACGTCATCTCCCGGTATGAGGACGTCGAACGCGTCTTCAAGGACAAGAAGGCGGAGTTCACCACCGACAACTACAACTGGCAGCTCGAGCCGGTCCATGGCAAGACGATCTTGCAGCTCAGTGGCCGCGAACACGCCGTGCGCAGGGCTCTCGTCGCCCCCGCGTTCCGCGGCAGCGACCTGCAGCAGAAGTTCCTGCCGGTCATCGAGCGCAACTCCCGCGAACTCATTGACGCCTTCCGGCACACCGGTTCCGCCGACGTCGTCAACGACTACGCGACCCGCTTCCCGGTCAACGTCATCGCGGACATGCTGGGCCTGGACAAGGCCGACCACGCTCGGTTCCACGGCTGGTACACGGCCGTCATCGCCTTCCTCGGCAACCTCTCGGGCGACCCCGAGGCCGCCGCCGCCGGTGAGCGCACCCGCGTGGAGTTCGCCGAGTACATGCTTCCGGTCATCCGTGAACGGCGTGCCAAACCGGGCGACGACCTGCTGTCCACCCTGTGCGCTGCGGAGGTGGACGGGGTGCGCATGAGCGACGAGGACATCAAGGCCTTCTGCAGCTTGCTACTCGCGGCGGGCGGTGAGACCACCGACAAGGCGATAGCCGGCATTCTGGCGAACCTCCTGAGCCATCCCGACCAGCTCGCGGCCGTCCGTGCGGACCGGAGCCTGATACCCGCCGCTTTCGCGGAGACCCTCCGCTACACACCGCCGGTCCAGATGATCATGCGGCAGTCGGCGACCGACGTGGAGGTCAGCGGTGGCACCATACCGGCGGGCGCAACGGTGACCTGTCTCATCGGCGCCGCGAACAGGGATGAGCGGCGCTACCGCGACCCCGACCGGTTTGACATATTCCGTGACGACCTCGCCACGACCTCGGCCTTCTCGGCAGCTGCCGGCCACCTCGCCTTCGCGCTCGGCCGGCACTTCTGCGTGGGCGCGCTCCTGGCCAAGGCGGAGGTCGAGGTGGGCTTGAACCAGTTGCTGGACGCCATGCCTGACCTGCGCCTCGCGGACGGGCACGATCTCGTTGAACAGGGCGTCTTCACCCGGGGTCCGAAGACGCTGCCCGTGCGCTTCACACCGGTCACGGTTTGACGCAGTGGCTTCCTCCGCGCCCGGGGCCTGCCCGGTGCGCGGGGGGCTGGGTCAAAAGGGGCTAGTTGACGGCCGGGGTGAACTCCACGGGCAGCGACGTCAGGCCACGCATCCAGATCGAGGGACGCCAGGTCAGTTCCTCGGGCTCTACCGCCAGCACGAGGTCGGGGAGGTGTTCGAGCAGGGTCTCCACCGCGGTGCGGGCCATGACGTCCGCCAGCAGCGGCGCGGGGTACGGACAGCGGTGCTCGCCGTTGCTGAAGGAGAGGTGCGCCGAGTTCCCGGAGCCGGCGTGTGGCTCCGGCCAGATCTGCGGGTCGGTGTTGGCCGCCGCCAGGCCGAGCACGAGGCAGTCGCCTTCCCGGATGTGACGCCCACCCAGCTGCGTGTCGCGCACGGCCCAGCGGCCGATGAAGTTCTGCGTGGGTGTGTCCAGCCAAAGGACTTCGTTCAGTGCCTCGCCGACGCTGACCCGGCCGCCGGCGACGTTGACTGCGAAACGCTCGTCGGTCAGCAGCAGACGCAGCGTGTTGCAAATCCAGTTCGCGGTCGGCTGTTGCGCGGCGGCGATGACGGAGATCAGGTCCTGCACGATCTCCTCGTCGCTGAGACCTGCGGGGTGGAGCAGCATGCGGGAGGTGACGTCGGGTCCGGGACGCTCGCGTTTCTCCTTCACCAGCCGCATGATGCGTTCACCGACGCGCGTGTAGGCGGCCACCGGGTCGTCGTCCTCGCCGGCGTCCAGGGAGATGCGCAGGTCGTCGACGAGGCGCTCGGTGTCCGTGTCCTGCGCCGGCATGCCGCACATCCACAGCACGCCGCGGGCGGGCAGCGCGTGCGCGTACATGCTCATCAGTTCCGCCCGGCCACTGCCGGAGAAGGAGGAGATCAGCCGCGCGGCGATCAGCTGGCACTCCCGGGCCAGCTCGAACTGGTCCACCTTCTCCAGGGCCTGGGTGATCACGCCCGCCCGGCGCTGGTGCTCGGCGCCCTCGGTGAAGAGCACCGACGGCTGGTAGCCGACGTATGGCAGCAATGGCCAGTCCGGTGGGATGTGCTCCCACTGGTTCCAGCGGCGGGAGTCCCGAGCGAACAGCTCGTCATGAGCCGTCACATAACAGACCTCGGGGTAACCGAGTACCAGCCAGGCCGGGATGCCGCCGTCGAGCAGCACCGGCGCGACCGCTCCGTGCTCCCTGCGCAGGGTGCGGTACAGCTGCGAAGGCGTCTGCTGGTACTCCAGCCCGGCCAGCGGCACGGCGGAGGCGTGCGCGGGGCAGCCCGGGGGAGGGGCGTCAGTGGACGGGAAACCTGTCGTGTCGCTCACGCTGTGCTCTCCTTGGCCAGTGCACGTGTGTACAGGTGGTCCACCAGAGCGATGAGGACCTCCTTGCCCGACGCCCTGACGCGGGCGTCGCACTCGATCATGGGCACGTGCTCGCCCAGGGCGAGTGCCTGACGGACCTCGTCGAGGGAGAACCGCTTCTCGTCGCCGTCGAAGCGGTTGACCGCCACCACGAACGGTGTGCCGTGGTGCTCGAGCCGGTCTATTGCGTACCAGCAGTCCTCCATGCGACGGGTGTCGACCAGGACGACCGCGCCGAGGGTGCCGGCGAACAGGCGGTCCCAGAGGAACCAGAAGCGCTCCTGGCCGGGCGCGCCGAACAGGTAGAGCACCATGCGGTCGTTGAGGCTGATGCGGCCGAAGTCGAAGGCGACGGTCGTGGTGGTCTTGCGCTCCACCCCGACCGTCTCGTCGATGCCCTGTCCCGCCTGGGTCATGACCTCTTCGGTGTTCAGGGGCCGGATCTCGCTGACCGAGCGCACGAGGGTGGTCTTGCCGACCCCGAAGCCGCCCACGACGACGATCTTCAGACCGGTCTCGGCCGCGGCGGTCAGCGGTGTGCGCTGGGAGGGCAGCTCAGAGGTTGTGGAGCCCATGGAGCACCTCCTGGAGCAGGGCGGTTTCTGGAAGGCCCGCGACGGACGCGGCCGCACGCGGGTGGCGGGCGCTGACCTTGCCCAGGGCGCACAGGTCGCCGAGCAGGATGCGCACCACGGTGATGGGGAGTTTCAGCTCGGCGGCGATCTCCACCACCGCGGTGGGATGCCGGCACAGTTCGAGGATGCGGACGTGCTCCGACTGCATGCCGGTGGAGGGCTCGCACTCGCTGACGATCAGTGTCACCAGGTCGAGGGACGCATCGGCTTCACTGCGGCCACCCGTGACCATGTAAAGCCGGTCGGGGTCGCCGAGGTCCACGGGTTTACGCATCACGCCGGGGCGCCCCGGTCGACGGGCTTACGAGGCTCGGCCCGCAGGTGGTCCCCGATCTGCTCGACCATTTCGGTCATCTGGTGGCCGACGACCCCGGGGTCGGCGCTCTCCTGGGTGACGACCGCGAGGTGAGCGCCCTCGCCCGCCTCCACGATGAACAGAAGGCCACCGTGGAACGCGGTCATCGAGTGCCGGACGCCGCCCGATCCGTCGCCGAACTCCACGGAGGCACCCTGGGACAGCGCCTGCATGCCGGAACAGATGGCGGCCAGTTGGTCGGCCTGGTCAACGGTCATGTGTTCCGTCCAGCACAGTTTCAGACCGTCGCGCGACAGCACGAGAGCGTGGCGCGTGCCGGGTGTGCGCTCCAGCAGGTTCTTCAGGAGCCAGGTGAGGCTGTTGTCGGTGGTCTCCATGATGGGTGGGGTCTGCTGCTGACCGGTGAGGGCACCAGCAGCCCCGTGCCTCCAATCCAGCGAAGTGCGGCGAGAAGTAGGGTCAATCAGTCCGGGAAGCCTGCTGAAAAAGGGACTCAGCCCTCAGCGCTCAGGCGTCGGGCGCAACGTCGTGCGTGTCCCCGTCGGCCGAGGCGCCCTCGGCGCGGCGCCGACCGCGGTGGAAGGCCCCGAACCGGCTTCCCGCGTCGAGGGCGGGACCGGACCCGGGCGGGTCGGCGGGTGTCTGAGCGGCCGGCTTGCGCCGGGTGCGCTCGGCTTCGGCCATGGCGCGGCCCGGGGCCCGGACGGGCAGTCCGTTGGCGGTTGCCCCACCATGCCCGGCGGACACATCCGACGTGGACGAGGCCGGGGCCGGGGAGGCCGGCAGCGGCGCGGTCCGTGCGGCTGGTTCCGGGCGTGTCAGCCGCGGCTCGGCGGCGGGGCCCGCGGGCGAGTGCGGTGCCGGTACGGCCTGCCGCGGCCGCTCGGTCGGGACCGGCTCGAGCCGCTGGGCGACCAGCTGCGGCGGAATCAGGACGACGACGCCCGTGCCGCCGCGCGAGGAGGGCCGGTAACTGACGCTGATGCCGTACTTGACGGCGAGTCGCCCCACCACGCCCAGACCCAGCCGGGTGCCCTGCAGCGAGGCGAGGTCGGTGACGCGGCCGGAAACAGACTCCACCGCCCGCCGCATGGCCGCGTCGGACATCTTCAGGCCGCTGTCCTCGATGGTGACCACAAGGCCCGCGCTGCGTTCCTCCACGTAGACGTGGACCTCGTCGACGGGAGGGGAGAAGTTCGCAGCGTTGTCCATGAGTTCGGCCAGCAGGTGCATGACGCCCTCAGCCGCGAACCCGCTGATCGCGGCCCTGCTGGAGGAATGAAGACGCACACGCTGGTAGGCGGCGATCCTGCCGACGGCACCCCGCAGGATGCTCTCCATGACGATGGGCTTGTTCCACACACGGCTGGAGCGACCGCCCATCAACAGGGCGAGCCGGTCGGTCATCAGACCCAGCTGCGAGGTGCTGTGGTCCAGACGCAGCAGGTCGCCGAAGACCTCCTCGCCATGCCGTTCCTGCATGTCGCGCAGATCGGCGAGCATGCTGACGGTCTTGGCCTGGACCCGGCTGAGAGCCTTGGCGGACGCGGCCTGCGCGGCGGCGGAACCCCGCTCGCTGTAAGCCAGTTCGCGTACGAAACGCTCGGCCGACGACCGCAGCAGAACGTTTTGCGGCCAGTCGAACTTGGCAAGCACCGTGTCGGCGGAGCTTCCTTCCCGCAGCAGGGCGATGGCAGCGGGGAACGTTTCCTCGGCTACGCGCCTCAGCTCGGCCGTGTCCCGTTCCAGCTGGGCACGCACACCTTCCAGACCGGACTCCGCCTCGAGGGCGCGTCCGGCCGATGTGGCCAGCTCGGTGGCCACTACGTGCAGCAACCGTTGCAGGTGGGGGTCGGACGGGAAGGTGACCGTCGACAACGCCTCTTCGCCGCTGGTGCCGTTGCGTACTCGCTCGAGGACGTCCGGCAGGATCACGTCGACGAGCCGGGACGTTTCGGCCGACTGGTGCCGCCACGCGTTCCTGGCGAGTTCCAGTTCGCTGCCCTGGTCGGCGGCGCGCCGGTGAGCCCGGCGAACCAGGACCAAGGCCCGGCTGACCACCGTCGCGATGCAGATCCAGGCGACGACCACCGCGCCCCACACCCAGCGCCGGCCGTCCTCGGGGACGAGGACGGCCGCGGTGGCGGCGCCGGCGGCGGTGACGGCCAGAATAACGAGCGGCGCGTACGGTGAGGCAGGCGCCGCCCCTCCGGCGCCTCGGCGCTGGCGGGAGCGAGCTGGTATAGGCATTCCGCGGTCCCTCGGTCCGTGCGTGCGGGGGCTGTGTGGGCGATTGAGCATCGCCGATGCCGTGGAAGGGCGGCCGGTCGAAGGACGCACCCTTCCGGTTGTTGATCGCCGCTCATGCTAGTCACCGAGCGGAGCGCGGATGACCGGCCGATGCGTTCAACGCCCCAAGATTTCACTTCGTCGGATAATAATCACCACAACACCCGTACGTGGTAACGAGGTTGCCGCTCGCGAAGCTGTGCTGCAGCGCCGGCCAAGACGGACATGCGGCACTTGATCTCCAGTTCCTCACGCCATGCGCCGCGACGTCAGGAGCGGAAACGTACAGATCTCGCCAATCACCGGTCGACCGGGAAGTGCCGATCGCCGTGCCGGGCCCTGGCGCATCCGGGCTGCCCGCAGCCTGCCAGGACCCGAACTGTGCAGGTCGGCCAGGGCCGGGATGTCGCGCTGGCCGTCCTCCAGCTCCTGGCCGGCCCTGCCGCTGCCGGGCAGTTGCGGCGCTCGGCCCGCCGGCCTGCCACAGCCGCCCAGGCGCGCCGGGCCGCACCACAACCTAGACCTGCGCCGGGACCTTGTCGGTTGCGACCTGCCCGGCGCCCGCGGTCTCGCCCGTGGTGTCTGCTGAAGCAGCTGCGCTGTCCTGGCCGAGGTGTACGGAGTACATCACGGCCTTCTGCTGGCGTGACCTTTCGAGGGTGCCTTTCTTGACGAGGAGTTCGAAGGTGTTGCGCATGGCTTGGACGGACGTCGCCGCCCGTTCGGGGTGAGCCGCTTTGACCGTGTCGAGGACCTCGCGCGCGGTGTGCGGGTGTCCCGCAGACGTCAGCAGCACACGCAGGACGAGTTCGTGCAGTGCCGGCCCGTCCGCCTTCTTGCCCCCGGTCTTCTTCGCCGGGGCCTGCCCGGTCGTGGTCTCTTCCGCCGAAGCCTCTTTCGCCGGGGCCTTCGTCGCGGTGGTCTTCTTCGTAGTGGTCTTCTTCCCGGCGGCCTTGCCCTTGGCGGCAGCCCTCTTTCCGGCGGCCGGCTTGTCCTGGGTTTCGGCCCGCTGCGAGGGAACGGTCCGGGGCGCCTTGGCGACGGTCCCGGCCGGTACGGACTGCTTGCCCTGTGACGCGCGCTCCTGCGCGGCCGCCGAGGGCTTGCCTGGTCCGCCCCGGCGGCGCCTTCAGCCTCTGCGGCGGCTTCCGCCTCGATGCTGCCGTGCTCGCCCCGGGCAGCCTGCCCTGGGCCTGAGTCAGCCACGCTCGTCCTCCTTGAGTCGCTCCAGTCGCTCGTGCAGAGCAGCGATCTGCGCGGTGATCTCGCCCTGCTCCTTGCGGTTGGCGGAGAGGTCCTCGGCGTATTGCTGGGCGTACTTGTTCTGGATCGGGGTCTTCTCGGGCTCATCGGCCACGGCGGCACGCTCCTTGCACCTGGGTGTTGCAGCCGGATGCTACTCACCGCACCCGGTGGCGGTCGCGCTGTCGCTTGATCACCACTCCTGCGGATACCAGCTGCAGAACAGGCCCGTGAACCGGCGGTCACCAGCTGCACGGGATACCCGGCGCCCACCGACTGCCTGACGGAGTCCCCGACAAGGATGGCGAGCCGGGGGCGTGGTTGGCGGTGTGACCGAGTGGGAGTGGCACAGCTCTGACGCCCCGCAGGCCCCATGCCGCCTTCCGGAAGAAGGCCTCGACTCGACCGGTCCTGCTGCCCAGTTGTCACCGGTGTGACAGGGCTGAGCCTGATTGCCGCTTCCACCCCTGCCCTTGCACTTCCCTGAACGAAAGCACAGCTCAGGACGGGTCCTACAAGGAGGGAAGGGGCTGAAGGGGCTGTGTTCTTCAGATAGGTGAGGTCATGCCGTCGGGCGGTTCCGGCTCCAAGGCGGCAGCGCTGGGGCAGGGCTGCACCAGACACCGTCCCCGGGCCCGGCCGGTGAGCAGCCAGCGCTCTCCGGCCACCACCGACCGGGCGACCGCCGAGGACTGGCTCGACCCGGCATGGGGCGCGGCCGGCATCGAGCGCGGACTGGTTCACTGTCGAGGTCAGCCCTGACAGCGGCGACAGCCGCGAGTTCGACATGCGTGGCGGAGCCCGTCCCGTTGCCGCGGTGCTGCCCTGGAGGCCGCCTGGGCGCAGAGGATTGTGCAACCACGCGAGAGGATCCTGCCGGCCGGACCCCGCGGCGTTGTTCCACCATCCCCGACGCACCATCACACCCACACGTCCTGCATCGGGACAGTGCCGCCGCCCTCTGTGGGCATCCGCCCGCCCGCCGACTTCCCGTCTGCACACCACCCGGACCCGGTTCCACCAGCCACGACGCGATTTCTGAGGCCGCGGGACAGGCCCGGGGATCTGCGGGTGCCGCCGCTGCGGCCCTGCGCGTGCGTAGGTCGCTCCAGGAACATGGCATGAGCGATGTTGACCACGCGAGACTCCATGGGTACGTTCTCACATGGGAACGATTCCAGGGTGGCGTGCTTGGGCGCAGCGCGGACAGGATGGGGCGGGGCGTGGTGGGGACATCGTCGGGTGAAGTGTGGCTGGGCCGGCACGAGGGGTGGATCCAGATACGGACCGAGGCGTACGGCCTGAGTGTGGCGGCTGACGGCCGCACCGCGCGCGTCTTCGCCCCCGGTGCGGGCCCGGACGCCGACGGCTGGGGCCCCCAGGTCGCCGTCCTCCAACTGTTCGGAGCACTCGACACGTTGGACGGTCCGGACGAGACCGCCGACGCGGCCTCACCGGTGCTCCTTCGCGGGCATCCGTACCCCGTCATCGAGGCCGAGCGGCGCAGCACCCGCTGGGAGCGGGCCGCCTTCCGCATCGAGTGCCGCCCGGAGGCGGTGGAACTGTCCTGGTCGGTACGTGGCAGCGGGGCACTGGGGGAGGTGCACCTGCTGGCCGGGCGTTCGGTGCTGCCCGGTAGCGGCGGGTACCTGCCGAGCGGCAGCTCCTTCCGCACCCTCTTCTCGCCGAACCCCGGCGACCCCCGCCGCTTGGTGCGCGACGTCGGCGAGAGTGCGGTCGTGGGCGTGGTGGGGGACGCCAAGCCCGGGCGCGGCCACTGGTTCTTCACCCCCGCTCCGCTCTGCCTGGCGCTGACCACCGCGCAGGCGGTGGAAGACCCCGCGCAGGCTGTTCCCGAGGGATGGTGGACGCTCGCCGTCGACGCGCCCGTGGCGGACATGACGTTCACGCAGCTCGCCTACGTGCCGGTGGACGGCGGGTTCGGCCTGCGCCTGGACTACGAGGGCCACACCAGGGTGGACGGCGAATTCCGCACACCCACAGTGGTGTTGACGCCGGGCAACCCCGACCCGTACGAGGGGCTGCGCCGTTACCGCGCCCGGCTGACCTCACGCGGCTCGGCTCCGGCGGTCTCAAGCCCCCGGCGCCCCGACTGGTGGTCTGCGCCGATGTTCTGCGGCTGGGGCGCTCAGAACCACGAGGGTCGCGTCACCGGCCGTCCCGCCCAGGACTTGGCCGACCAGGCCGCGTACGATCGCTACCTGAAGCACCTCGCCGACCAGGGTCTTGAGCCGGGCACGATCGTCATCGACGACAAGTGGCAGCTGCGGTACGGCACCTGCGAGCCCGACCCGGACAAGTGGCCGGATCTGCGGGGATGGATCCGAGCCCGGCGTGACCGCGGGCAGCGCGTCCTGCTGTGGTGGCCCGCTTGGCTGTGGGAGGGCCTCGCCGACGAGTTGTGTGTCCGTAATTTGCAGGGCCGGCCCGTCGCACTGGACCCCGGGAACCCCGCGGCCCGCAGGGCGCTCCAGGACGGCGTGGCACGCATGCTCGGCGACGGCCCGGACGGCCTCGGAGCGGACGGTTTGAAGATCGACTTCACCGCTCGTACGCCCAGCGGCGCGGCGCTGACCCACCACGGTCCGCACTGGGGGATCGCCCTGCTCCACGAGTTGCTGTCGACGGTGTACGACGCGGCCAAGGGGGTGAACCCGGACGCGCTCGTCATCACGCACACCCCCCACCCGGCTTTCACCGACGTCACCGACATGGTGCGGCTCAACGACATGCTGCGTCTGGACGACCCCGAACCCGATGCCCCGATCGTGCCGCAGATGCGTTACCGGGCCGCCGTCGTCGCCGCCGCCTGCCCCGACCTGCTCATCGACACGGACGACTGGTGCGTGCCCGACGGGCAGCAGTGGCGGGAGTACCTGGCCGTCAAGCCGGGCCTGGGCGTACCCGCCCTGTACTACGCCACTCACCTCGACCGTACCGGAGAGCCGCTCGGTCCGGACGACTACGCCGCCCTGCGGTCCGCGTGGCGTGCCTGGGACGAGCGCCGCCGGTCGGCCGACTGACACCTCTGACCTGACCGGGACCACGGGAGAACCATGCTGATCGGCACGGACGTATTCCGCTTCGAGGACACCTGCCACGTGTACGTGCTGCGTCGTGGGCGAGAGGCGGTGCTCATCGACTTCGGCAGCGGCGAGGTCCTCGACCGCCTCGGCGACTACGGGGTCGACCGCGTCACCGATGTCCTGATCACCCATCACCATCGTGATCAGGTGCAGGGGCTGGCGCGTGCCGCGCGCGCGGGCATCAGGATCTGGGTCCCGCCGGTGGAGCGCGACCTCATCGAGAACGTCGACGAACACTGGCGTACCCGGCCGCTCGACAACGACTACGACGTACGCCAGGACCGATTCTCCCTGTTGGAGCAGGTCCCGGTCACCGGCGGTGTTGCGGAGTACCGCACCCGCGCGTACGGCCCGTTCGAGGTGTTCACCCTGCCCACTCCCGGTCACACCGTCGGCTCCGTCAGCTACTTGGTGGAGATCGGCGGCAGCCGCCTCGCCTTCGTGGGCGACCTGATCCACGGCGAGGGCCGGGTGTGGTCGCTGGCGGCCACCCAGTGGGCGTACACGGGAGGCGAGAGCGCAGGCATGGAGGGTGTCGCCGCAACCGCCCTGTCCTGCCGTCAACTGCTCGACCACGCCCCCGCCATGTTGCTGCCCTCGCACGGGGAGCCGGTGACGGACCCGGAAGCGGCCGTCGCCCGGCTGCGTTCCAGACTTCAGGAACTGCTGGACTCGCGCCGCCGCCGCTCCTGGGACCTGGACGCCATGCTGGACGACCCCTGGGAACGGGTCACGCCCCACCTGCTGCGCAACCGTACCAGCAACGCTCTGACGTACGCGCTGCTCTCCGACCACGGCACGGCACTGCTCCTCGACTTCGGCTACGACCTGACCACCGGGCTGGCCGGCGGACACGACCGCTCCAGCCGGCGGCCCCTGCTGGCGTGTCTGGAGGCGCTGCGGCGCGTCCACGGCATCGACCGGGTCGAGGTCGCGCTGCCGACCCATTACCACGACGACCATGTCGCTGGATTCAATCTGCTGCGCGAGGTGGAGGGCACCGCCGTCTGGTCGCCGTCCAACGTGACCCCCGTGCTGCAGCACCCGAAGGCCTGGGACCTGCCCTGTCTGTGGTTCGACCCCATTCCGGTGGACCGTGATCTGCCGGTCGGTGAGCCGGTCACCTGGCGCGAGTACGAGATCGGTGTGCACGAACTGCCGGGCCACACCCTGTACGCGGCCGCGTACTCCTTCGAGGTGGACGGGCGTCGTGTCGTGGCGACCGGGGACCAGCAGAACACCGCCTGGCGTCCGGGGGAGCAGCCCGAACTGCTCAACTACCAATACCGCAACCGATTCCGGATCGACGACTTCCGGCGCAGCGCCGAGCTGTACCGCGCGCTGAACCCCGACTTGATGATCAGCGGCCACTGGGCTCCCCGTGAGGTCACCCAGGCGTACCTGGACATGCTGCTGGACGAAGGGGAACGGGTGGCGCGGCTGCACCGCGAACTGCTGCCCGTCGAAGTCGACTTCGACGCCGAAGGCTTCGGCGCCCGGATCACTCCCTACCGTTCGACCGTGGAGCCGGGCGGGACGCTGGTGCTGGAGGTCTGCGTGCGCAATCCCTTCCCGACGGTGCGCACCGCCCGGGTGCGGATGGTGGCCCCGCGGGGCTGGGCGGTGGGGCCCGTCGAGCAGGAGGTGAAGCCGCAGGGGCACGGCGAGGCCACCCTGGTGTTCACGGTGACCGTTCCGCCGGGAGAGCGTGGAGCCCGGCGACGCGTGGCCGTGGACCTGACGGTCGATCGGGTGCGGTTCGGACAGCAGGCCGAGGCGCTCGTCACGGTGGTGTGAGGGCGGCGGTGGGAGCACGGCGATGTGCCCGGGGAACCGGGACTGTAGCCGAGGTCACCGGCGGAGGGTTTTCCACCGGAGCAGGCAGGACGAGCACGTTATTGTGCCAGCGGTACCCTTCATCGCACGCGGACCGGACCACCGTACGGTGATGGAGGAGAGCGGCAATCGGGGTGAGGGGACAGCGGCGGATGGCTGATCGCGGAAGACGAGTACCGGGCGCAGGGGGCGAAGGCGACCGACACGAGCCCGCGGCCGGGCGACGCCGCCCCACCCTGCACGACGTGGCGAGGGAGGCGGGGACGTCCCGCTCCACCGCCTCGCGCGCACTCAGCGGACAGGGCTACGTCGCGGCGCACATCCGTGCGGACGTACTCGCGGCCGCCCAGCGCATCGGCTACGTCCCCGACGCCCTGGCCCGGACCTTGAAGGGACAACGCAGCAACGTCGTCGGCCTGCTCGTCTCGGATCTGCGCAATCAGTTCTACGCGGAACTCGCCGCGGGTGTGGAGCAGGCGCTGCGCGCCGCCGGTTACCAGATGGTGCTGGTGGACGACCATGGCGATCCCGAACAGGAACTCGACGGCGCCAAGGCGTTCGTCGCGATGCGGGCCACGGGCGTCGTGCTCACCCCGGCCGCTGCGGCGGCCACCGAACTGCTTGTCGAGCGGGGCGTGAGCGTGGTCGAGGCCGACCGGCGCTCCGGAGCCCGCGGGTGCGACTCCGTGGTCATCGACAGCGAGCACGGTGCCCGGGAGGCCACCCAGCACCTTCTGGAACTGGGGCACCGGCGCATCGCGCTGCTGATCGACGAGACCAAGTGGGCCACCGGTGCCGAACGGCTGCGTGGCTACCGCGCCGCACACCGTGCCGCCGGTGTGCCCCTCGACCGGGGGTTGGTCCTCGATCTCGAATTCCAGGCCGCCGACGCCAGGTCGCGAGTGGCGGAGCTGCTCGACCGGCACCCGGACGTCACCGCGGTCTTCGCCGTCAACAACCTGATGGCCGAGACCGCTTGGCTGGAACTGCGCCGACGGGGCCTCGTCGTGCCGCGTGACGTGTCGCTGGTGTCGTTCGACGATCTGGCGTGGATGCGGATGGTGGAGCCGGGGCTCACCGCGGTGGCGCAGCCCACCTACGACATGGGGCGCAGGGCGGCCGAGTTGCTGCTCGGGCGGATCGCCGAGCGGGAGTCCGCCGCGGAGTCGAAGAGGGGCCCAGGACGGCGCCGCATCCAGGAGACACTGGAGCCGACGCTGGTGCTGCGCGGCTCGACCGGGGCGCCGGCAGGCCAGACCGGAGCCTGATCCAAGGTCTTCGCGCCGTCGTGCGAGGGCTCCCGCGGCGTCCGGCGGCGTGCCGGCGCATGGCGGAGGGTGACCCCGTACGGGGCTCCCGTGGAGGATTTCCACAGCACGGTTTTTCCCGCGGCTCGAAGAGCGAGGGGCAGGGCGCGGCGGGCGTCGCGATGCCGGGGCACCTCCCGGCGGAGGGCTGGGGAGAAGACGCTCGCGGCAGGCCGCACGGGCGTCGGGGACGGCGGGGGCGCGTCTTCCATGCGACCGACCAGGCAATTCACGTGCGCTGATGTGAGCGGTGTGAATCAAGTGGCGCTGGAGTATTGACGGGCCTTCAACGACCTGAGTACGTTCCCATGTGGGAACGATGCCATACCGCTTCGTGTGCGGACAGTGTGCTGTCCGCGCCTTCGGCGAACCCCCTCCCACCTGTCCGCAGCGCTGCTGAGGAGTGGCACGTCCCCTCCGCGGTACCACGGCCCGCCGGACCTCTGCCGGCACTGCCACGAAACAGATCGAAGGGCTGAGTCACAGGTGACCACCGAACCAACCCGGGTGCTGAACTTCCCGGACGGCTTTCTCTGGGGCACGTCCACTTCCGCGTACCAGGTGGAGGGCGCCGTGGACACCGACGGACGCGGCGAGTCCGTGTGGGACCGCTTCTGCCGCGTCCCCGGGGCCGTCGAGCGGGGGGAGAGCGGCGCGGTCGCGTGCGACCACTACCACCGGGTCGCCGAGGATGTCGCGATGATGGCGGACCTCGGCGTCAACGCGTACCGGTTCTCGCTGTCCTGGCCCCGGCTGCTCCCCGACGGGGACGGCGGCGTGAACAAGCGGGGTGTCGACCACTACGACCGCCTGATCGACCAGTTGCTCGCCCGGGGCATCACCCCGCTCGTCACCCTCTACCACTGGGACCTGCCGCAGGCGTTGCAGGAGCGCGGCGGTTGGCGGGCACGCGGGACGGCGGACCGCTTCGCCGAGTACGCGGCCCTCTGCTTCGAGGCCTACGGCGACCGGGTGCGCGACTGGGTGACGATCAACGAACCGTGGATCGTCGGCCTGCTCGGACACCAACTGGGGCTGCACGCGCCGGGGGAGCGGGACATCGCTGGTTCGGTGCGAGCGATGCACCACCTACTGCTCGCCCACGGCGCGTCCGTCCAGGCGCTGCGGGCGAGCCGCCCGGAGGGCAGGGCGGGCGTGGCGTTCAGCCTCTTCCCGCACGTGCCGAACACCGCGAGTGAGGACGACCGCCTGGCGGCGTACCATTCCGACGGCTACGTCAACCGCTGGTTCCTGGATGCGGTGCTGAGCGGCCGCTACCCCGACGACATGCGCGAGCACTGGGAACGAGCCGCCGGTCCGCTGGACTTCGTCCGCAGCGGCGACATGTCCGTCATCGGCGCCGGGAGCGACTTCATCGGCGTGAACTACTACACCCGCCGGATCGTCAGCGCCCGCCGGCAGCCCTCCGACGGCCCCTTCCCGTGGCAGGTGGAACCCGGCCGGGCAGACGTACCGCGCACGGACCTCGACTGGGAGATCGTGCCCGAGGCGCTCACCGACCTGCTGGTCCAACTCCACGAGACCTACGGCGAGGTGCCGGTGCTCATCACGGAGAACGGCGCCGTCTTCAACGACGAGCCCGGCGAGGACGGTGCCGTGCACGACGCGCGGCGCACCGACTTCCTGCACCGCCACCTCGTCGCCGTGCACCGCGCGATCGAGCGCGGCTGCCCGGTCCGCGGTTACTTCCACTGGTCCCTGATGGACAACTTCGAGTGGGCGATGGGCTACCGGCCCCGCATGGGACTGGTGCACGTCGACTACGCGACGCAGCAGCGCACGATCAAGGACAGCGGTCACTGGTACGCCCGGGCCGCACGCGCCAACGCCGTACCGGACCCGTCGTGACCGCCTGAGGCGACCGACCAACCGCACGGCCTCCATGGACGAGCGCTCCCGGCGTCTCGTCCCCCGAAGCTTTGCCCTCTTTCGAAAAACCGCCACTCAATGAGGAGTTCGACATGGTCTCTCGACGTCTTTTCCTTGGCTCGATAGGAGCGCTCGCCCTCGCTTCGACCAGCGCCTGCGGCGGCGTCAGCGCCAAGAGCAGCGGCGGGGGCAAGAAGAGCGGCGCGGGAGCGCTGTCGACCCAGGGCTTCGGCAAGCCCGACGACGTCGGACAGGCCCGCATCAACGCGTTCAAGAGCGCCTACCCCAAGGTGCAGGTGCACCTCAACGAGGGCGACTTCGACCCGCAGCAGTTCCTGTCCGCGGTCTCCAGCGGTAATGCGCCGGACCTGGTGTACTTCCCCGACCGCGGCCTCGTCGGCAGCTACGCCGCCCAGGGCGTCATCCAGCCGCTGGACGACCAGATCGCCTCGGCGGGCATCGACACCGGCATCTACCGCAAGGCTGCGATGCAGGAGGTGACGATCGACGGCAAGATCTACGGCGTCCCCGAGTTCTACAGCACCCGCAACATCCTGGTGAACGGGAAGGCTCTCGACGAGGCGGGGATCTCGTTGTCCGACGTGAGCACCTCCGACTGGGACAAGCTGCACACCACGGCCGCGAAGCTGTACAAGGCCGGCGGTAGCAGGATCTCCCGCATCGGATTCGACCCGAAGCTCCCCGAGTTCCTGCCACTGTGGGCGAAGGCCAACGGCGCGGACCTGGTGAACCCGGACGGCTCCCCGAACCTGGACGACCCGCGCATCGTCGAGGCGCTGACGTACGCCCTGAGCCTGATCGACGAACAGGGCGGCTGGTCGCGCTTCAAGGCCTTCCGAGACACCTGGGACCTCTTCGGGTCCGGCAACCAGTTCGTCAAGGACCAGGCCGGCGCCTTCCCGTGGGAAGGCTGGTATGTCAACGTCCTGGTGCAGGCGTCGCCCAACCTCGACCTGCGGTCGATTCCCTTCACCGACCGGCACGGCAAGCCCGTGAGCTTCGAGAGCGGCAGCGTGTGGTGCCTGCCGAAGGGCGCCCCGAACCCCGAAGCGGCCGTCAACTGGATGAAGATCATGACGAGCACCGACACCTGGCTCCGGGCGGCTGCGGCCCGACAGGCCACCGTGGAGAAGAACAAGACCCTGTTCACCGGGCTGTTCACCGGGAACGCGGACGCCGACGAAAAGATCAAGGCGAAGTACGTCAAGGGCGGCAAGGGCGGCTTCGCGCAGGCCGTCGAGCAGTACTACGCGTCCACGGAGTACGCGTTCGCCGTCGCCGGGTCGAAGGCCGGCAGTGAGATCAAGACGGCCTGGCAGGAGGCCTCCAACCGCGTCCTGTCCGGTCAGCAGAAGCCCGGCGCGGCCATGAAGCAGGCCCAGGCCGAGGCGAGCAAGGCATTCAAGGCGGCGAAGTGATGGCCACGCAGGCCACCCTTCCCAAGGCGGCTGCGGCCAGATCCCGCTCCCGGAGCAGGGACTGGCGGCAGATCCGCGCCGCCTACGGTTTCATCTCCCTGTGGATCATCGGGTTCCTCGTCTTCACGCTGGGCCCGATGATCGCCAGCCTGGTGATGTCATTCACCGACTACAACTCGATCGGCACCGCGAAGAACGTGGGCTTCGCGAACTACCGCGAGCTGTTCCAGGATCCCAAGGTGGCCCATGCGCTGAGCAACACGCTCGTCTACGTCGTCATCTACGTGCCGACCGCCATGGCCGTGGCCCTGGGCCTGGCCATGGTGCTCAACCGGGTGGGTCGGGCGGCGGGCTTCTTCCGCGTTGTCTTCTACCTGCCGGTCATGACGCCGACCGTAGCCGTGGGCGCGCTCTTCCTGCTCCTGCTCAACGGCCAGCAGGGTCTGCTCAACCGCACCCTGGCGCTGGTCGGCATCAACGGACCCAACTGGACGACCGACACCCACTGGGTCAAGCCCGGACTGGCCATCACCATGTTGTGGGGCGTCGGCGGGATGGTGGTCATCTACCTGGCAGCCCTTCGGCAGGTGCCGAAGGAGCTCTACGAGGCCGCCGAACTCGACGGCGCGGGGCCGTGGACCAGGTTCCGCCACGTCACGATCCCGATGATCAGTGGCTCTCTGTTCTTCACCATGATCGTCCAAACCATCGCGGGTCTGCAGATGTTCGACCAGGCCTACACGATGTTCTTCGGTGCCCAGCAGAACAGCACGTACTCCAACGAGGCGGCCCTGTTCTACGTCATCTACCTGTTCCAGCAGGCGTTCCAGTTCCTGCACATGGGATACGCGTCCGCGCTGGCCTGGCTGCTCTTCCTGATCACCATGGTCATCACCGCCGTGCAAGTCCGCGTCTCGCGTCGCTACGTCTACTACGAAGGCGAGAAGCACTGATATGAGCATCTCACACACCGCGGAAGCACCCGCTCCCGGTACCGACGGAGGCGGGGCCGGCGGGGGGACGGAAGATTCCGCCGCCGGCCGTACGGCCGCCCGCCGGAGGGGCTTGCGCACCTCGCTCACGCGAGGCCCTTACCTCGTCGTCCTGGCCGTCGCGGCCGTCGTGTTCACCTATCCGTTCATCTGGCTCATCAGCGCCTCGCTCAAGCCGCGCACCGAGGTGTTCGACAACCTCCTGATCCCTCAGCACGCGCAGGCTTCGAACTACACCGCGGTGTGGAACTACGCGCCGGTGCTCACGTGGCTGGGCAACAGCGTGGTGGTGGCGCTGGCGGCGGCCCTGACGGTGACGCTCAGCAGCGCACTCGTGGCGTTCGGCTTCGCGTACTTCCAGTTCCCCGGGCGCAACGTACTGTTCGGGCTGGTGCTGGGAACGATGATGCTGCCCCAGGCGGTGACCCTGATTCCGGTCTATCTGATCTGGGACCACCTAGGCCTGACCGGAACACAGGTGCCGCTGTGGGCGCAGAACATTTTCGGTTCGTCGTTCTACATCTTCCTGCTGCGCCAGTTCTTCCTGTCGCTGCCCCGTGAGGTGTTCGAAGCCGCACGTGTCGATGGATGCAGCTTCTTCGGGCTGTTCTGGCGCATTGCCCTGCCGTTGTCCCGGCCCGCCCTGGCGATCGTCTTCGTCTTCGAGATCCAGGCCAGTTGGAGCGATCTGCTCCGGCCCCTGGTGTACCTGCAGGACACCTCGCTGTTCACGATCCCCCGCGGCCTGAAGTCGATCATCGACACCTTCGGTAACGGAGGGGAACAGCACTGGGAGATCATCGCGACGGCCAGCCTGATCGCCACGGTCCCCATGATCATCATCTTTGCCTTCGCCCAACGGCACGTCATCGACGGCATCGCCACCCAGGGTCGCAAGGGATGACCGCGTGCGCGGCGGAACGCTGCCGAAGTGATCCTGGGGCGTGACGAGAACCTGGCCGTCGTGCGCGGCACGAAAGAGAGACCGTGAAGCTGACCATCGTCGGGGGCGGGTCGACGTACACCCCGGAAATCGTCGACGGCCTGATAGGCCTGCGGGATCGCCTTGAGGTGACGGAACTGGCCTTGCAGGACGTCTCGGAGGACCGGCTGGGTGTGCTCGCTGGGATGAGCCGCCGGATGCTGTCCGCCGGCGGGCATCCTGCCACCGTCACCACGCACACCGACCTCGGCCCGGCTGCGGAGGGCGCCGACATGGTGCTCGTGCAGCTGCGGGTCGGCGGGCAGGCCGCGCGCCTGCAGGACGAGACCCTGCCGCTGCGGTGCGACTGCGTGGGGCAGGAGACCACGGGCGCCGGTGGTCTGGCCAAGGCGCTGCGAACGGTGCCGGTGATGCTCGACATCGCCGAACGGGTACGGGCCGTCAACCCGGCCGCATGGCTGATCGACTTCACCAACCCGGTCGGCATCGTCACCCGCGCCCTGCTGGAGGCCGGACACCGGCGCGTGGTCGGGCTGTGCAGCGCGGCGGCGGTCTTCCAGCGGCACTTCGCCAAGGTGCTCGGCGTCGTCCCCGACCGCATCGCACTCGACCACGTGGGTCTCAACCACCTGACGTGGGAGCGGCGCGTGCTGCTCGACGGCACCGACGTGCTGCCGCGCCTGCTCGACGAACACGGGGACCGGGTGGCCCCGGCCACGGGACTTCCCGCCGACCTCGTCCGCCGCCTGGGCACCGTGCCCTCCTACTACCTGCACTACTACTACAGCCACGACGAGGTCGTCGCACGGCAGAAGAAGGAGGGCGTCCGGGCCCAGGAGGTCATGGAGATCGAGCAGGAGCTGCTGACCCGGTACGCCGACGAGCGGGTGCACACCAAGCCCGAGCTGCTGACCCGGCGGGGCGGTGCCTTCTACGCGGACGCCGCGCTGGATCTGATGGCCTCGCTGCGGAACAGCGACGGTCGCACCCACGTCGTCAATCTCCGCAACGGCGCGACGCTGCCGTTCCTGCCCGCCGACGCCGTCATCGAAGTACCCGCGACCGTCGCCGCGGCCGGGGTGGTGGCACAGCCGGTGGAGCCGCTTGAACCGTTGATCGCCGGGCTGGTCGCACATGTCACGGCCTACGAACACCTGGCATTGGACGCCGCCGTGCACGGTGGCCGCGACCGGGTGTTCCGCGCCCTGCTGGCGCACCCGTTGATCGGCCGGCACGACGTCGCCGACCGGCTGACCGACCTGATCGTGGCCGCCAACAGCGACCACCTGTCGTGGGCGGTGTGATGACCCGTCTCGTCGTCGCGGTCGACGGGGGCAACTCCAAGACCGATGTGGCACTGCTGAATGAGGAAGGAGCCCTGCTGTCCTGGGTGCGCGGCCCCGGCAGCGCCCTCGGGCCGCGGCGGACCGCCGCCGTCGTCACCCGGCTGGCCGCCGTCGCCGCCCGCGACGCCGGACTGACGCCGGCCGAACTCGCCGGCGCGCACGCCTGCTGCTGTCTGGCGGGCGCCGATCTGCCCGGACAGGTGGCGGCGCTGCACACGGCCCTGACGGCCGACGGGGTCTGGGGCTCGGTGGAAGTCCGCAACGACGCCTGGGCGCTGCTGCGCACCGGTGCCGCGCAGGGCGTCCCCGCAGTGGGTGTCGTGTGCGGCGCGGGACTCAAGTGCGTCGCCCGTGCCGACGACGACCGTCGTTTTGAGTTCCCCGGGTTGGGCTGGCAGAGCGGTGACCTAGTGCGGGTGACCTCCTGGCCCGGGAGGCGGTCCGGGCCGCGGCGCGGGCGGAGGACGGTCGCGGCCCGGCCACTGCGCTCCGGCAGGCGGTGTGCGAACGTCTCGCGGTCGCGTCTGTCCGGGAGGCCGCCGAGCGGTTCGTGGCAGGCGACCTGGCGGAACGCCACTTGGACGTGCTGGTCCCGGTGGTGCTCTCCCACGCCCACGACGGCGACCCGGTTGCCCGCACCCTCGTGGACGGCCTGGCCGCGGAGGTCGTGACCCTGGCCCGCACCGCACGCCGGCAGTTCGATCCGTCCTCCGCCACCTGGGCCCTGGTCCTGGGCGGGGGACTGTTCACGGACCCGGAGGGCCGGATGCTGGCCGCGGTTCGCGCGGCGTCCCCCGGGCTGGAGGAGGAGTTCGCCGTCCGAGTCCCCGACGTGCCCCCCGTTGCCGGTGCCGCGCTGCTCGCGTTGGACCGCGTGGCGGCGGGCGCGCCCGGCGAGACCGTGGGCGGTGTCTTCCGGGAGGCGAAACCGCGCCTGGCCGCGGCGGAGGAGATGCCGCGCACGACTGGGGCGGAGGACGTGACGTCATGAGCCTGCTCAAGGTGTACCCCGACGCCGACGCGCTCGGGGCGGCACTCGCAGCCGAGATCGTCGCCGGCATGGCCGATGCCGCGGCACGGGGCTGCCGCCATCTGCTCGGTTGCCCGGGCGGGCGCAGCCTGATCAGCACGTACGACGCCGTCGCCGCCCGGCTTCGGTCCGCGCCGATGGACCTGTCCCACGTGGTGATCGTGATGATGGACGACTACCTGGAGGACGTGCCCGGGCCGGTGCGCCGAGTGCCGACCGACGCGCCGCACAGCTGCGAGCGTTCGCCCTCCTGCGGGTCGCCGAACCGTGGAGCCGGGCCGCCGGGCCGGGGCGCGGCATCCGGGACGAGAACGTGAGGGTCCCGGATCCCAGCGACCGGCCGCGATACGACGAGCGGATCGCGGCGGCCGGGGGTGTCGACCTGTTCCTGTTGGCCACCGGGGCCTCCGACGGCCACGTCGCGTTCAACCCGCCGGGCTCCGGCATCGCGGAGGGCACCCGGGTGATCCGCATCGCCGAGTCCACCCGGCGCGACAACCTGGTCACGTTCCCCCACTTCGGGACTGAGGACCGGGTGCCCCGCCGGGGGATCAGCGCGGGACCGGCGACCTTCGCCGGACTGTCGGGGCGTGTGCGGCTCGTGGCGACCGGAGCGGACAATGCGATGAGCGTCGCGCGTGTGCTGTCCACCACGCGGTGGGAGCCCGACTGGCCCGCGACGATCGTGCACGCGGCCCGCCAGGCCGAGGTGCGGACCGACCCGGCCGCGGCAGGCCAGGCGGGCACCAAGCCCACGGACCGCACAGGCCAGTTGGGTTCCTGATCACTTGGTGCCCGCTGGTTGACGGGTCCCAGCTGTATGGGTACGTTCTCATGTGGGAACGATGCCACATCGAGATCAGGACTACGTCACCACACGAGCACAACGACAACGGACGGAAGATCTGTGGCAGCGATGCACAACTCCGAAGACCGGGAAGCCAACTCGGCGGTCCTGGGCCTGGACATCGGCGGTACCAAACTGGCGGCGGGGGTCGTGGGCGCCGACGGAACGATCCACTCCTTCCTCGTCACGCCCACCCTGGTCGAGGAAGGCGTCCAGACCGTCCTGGCCCGCCTCTTCGACCTGGGGCACAAGGCGATGAACGAGTCAGGACTCGCCCTGGGCGGGATCGCCGCCGTGGGGATCGGCTGCGGCGGCCCGCTCGACCCGGAAGCGGGCGTGCTGCTCTGCCCCCCGCACCTGCCGGGCTGGGTCGACGTACCGATCACCAGGCTGACCGAGGACCGGTACGGGCTCCCGGCCGTCCTCGACAACGATGCCACCGCCGCCGCGGCGGGCGAGCACCGTTTCGGCGCCGGCCGCGGTACCCGCCACATGATCTACCTGACCGTCTCCACCGGCGTCGGCGGCGGCATCGTCGTCGACGGACGCACCTACCGCGGGGCCGCGGGCAACGGTGGAGAACTGGGCCACGTGACCGTCGACCGGCACGGCCGGCACTGCCGGGGCTGCGGGCGCGCGGGCTGCCTGGAGGCCTATGTCTCCGGCACGTCCATCGCCGAACGGGCCCGCGAGGCGGTCGCCGAGGCCGAGGCCGCCGGCCGGCCGACCACGCTCTCCGCCTGCTTGCCCCTCACGGCCGCCGACGTCTCCCGCGAGGCGGCCGCGGGAGACGCCGTCGCCACCCAGGTATGGGTCGCGACCACCCAGGCCATGGCCGACGGAGTCACCTCCCTCGTCAACGTCTTCGAACCCGAACTCGTCGTGCTCGGCGGCGGTGTCACCCGCGCGGGCGAGCAACTCCTCGCTCCCGTCCGGCGCATCGTGCGCGAACGCGCGATGGGCCCGGCCGCGCGTGCCGTGCGCATCGAACCGGCCCGCAGCGGCGACCGGGTCGGCGTCGTCGGTGCGGCGGCCGTGGCGCTCGAGCGAGCCGTCACCACCATCACAGGACCGGAAGGAAACCCCCTCCATGGCTAAGGACCCCGGACAGCAACTCGCGGACCACGTCGACCTGGCACGCCGGGTCGGACAACTCCTGCCGCAGTTGCTGGAGGTCTCCCGGCGCCTGGTGGAGATCTACGAAGCCGGCGGGCGCCTTTACACCTTCGGCAACGGCGGCAGCGCTGCCGACGCCCAGCATCTGGCGGCGGAGCTCGTCGGGCGCTACCTGCGTGAACGCCGCCCGCTGCCCGCGCTCGCCCTGTCCGTCGACCCGTCCGTGACCACCTGCATCGGCAACGACTACGACTTCGACGACCTGTTCTCGCGGCAGGTCGAGGCGTTCGCGAGCCCCGGCGACATGGTCCTCGCCTTCACGACCTCCGGGCGTTCCCAGAATGTGGTGCGCGGGCTGAAGACGGCGCGCGACCGAGGCGCCCTCACCGTCCTGTTCGGCGGCGGCGACGGAGGGCCGGCCGCCGAACACGCCGACCTCGCCCTGCTCGTGCCCTCCGCCGCCACGGCCCGCATCCAGGAGATGCACCTGATGCTCCTGCACCTGCTCAGCGAACAGATCGACGCCTGGGCCGCCGAGGACACCCCTGCCTGACCCCGGAACGCCAGCAGCATCGACCGTCCCCTGACCATCGCCGCCCCGCCCCAGCAGAGGAAACTCCATGCGACCCCGTCAGCGCACCATGCACATGGTCGGCAACGCGCACATAGACCCCGTCTGGCTCTGGCAGTGGCCCGAGGGCTACCAGGAGGTCCGGGCCACCTTCCAGTCCGCCATCGACCGCATGGACGAGTACCCCGACTTCGTCTTCACCTGCGACTCCGTGCTGTACCTGAAGTGGGTCGAGGAGAGCGACCCCCAGCTGTTCGAGGCCATCCGCAAGCGCGTGGCCGAAGGGCGCTGGAAGGTGGTCGGAGGCTGGTGGATCGAGCCGGACTGCAACATCCCCGGCGGCGAGTCGTTCGTGCGCCAGGCCCTGTACGCGCAGCGGTACCTGCAGGAGCGATTCGGCATCGTGGCAACGGTGGGCTGCAACGTCGACCCGTTCGGACACAACGCCATGCTGCCGCAGCTGCTGCGCAAGAGCCGCATCGACTCCTACACCTTCCTGCGCCCCGGGCCCCACGAACTGACGCTGCCCGGCCAGCACTTCTGGTGGGAGTCCGCCGACGGATCGCGGGTCCTCGCCTACCGCATTCCCCACGAGTACTGCACGCCCGGCTCGGACATCGGCAACCACATCGACAAGTCCCTCGCCGTGATGCCGCCGGACGAACCGGAGCTGATGATCTTCTACGGCGTCGGGAACCACGGCGGCGGCCCCACCAAGGCCAATCTCGACAGCATCCGGCGGCTCGACGAGCTCGGCGGCCTGCCCCGCCTGCCGCTCAGCCATCCCCAGGCCTTCTTCGACGCCGTCCGTGACCGCGCCGACATACCCGTCCACGCCGGCGAGCTGCAGCACCACGGCGTGGGCTGCTACTCGGCGCACTCCGGGGTCAAGCGGTGGAACCGCCGTGCCGAGAACCTGCTGCAGCGGGCCGAGAAGTGGTCCGCCGTCGCCCGCGTCGTCGCCGGAATCCCCTATCCGCGAGCCGAATTGACCGAGGCCTGGCAGCTGGTGCTGTTCAACCAGTTCCACGACATCCTCGCCGGCACCTCCATCGCCCCCGCGTACGAGGACAGCCGCGACCAGTACGGACACGCGAGCTCGATCGCCGCGACCGCGTTCAACCGCGCCGTCCAGTCGATCAGCCGGCTCATCGACATTCCGGCCGAAGCGGACATGTACCCGCTGGTCGTGTTCAACCCGCACCCCTGGAAGCTCACCGAGGACGTCGAGTTCGAGTTCACCGGCTTCCCGGGGAACGCGCCGGCCCGCATGGTGGACGACGAGGGCGCCGACGTGCCGGTGCAGCGCACGCGCTCCTACGCCACCATGGCCGGAAGCCGCAGACGCCTGGCTTTCCGCGCCGAGGTGCCGCCGCTCGGCTACCGCGTCTACCGCGTGCTGCCCGGCGAGTCCTCACCCGGCTCCGCGCCGGTACGGGCCACGGACGCCGTCCTCGAGAACGACCACCTCCTCGTCGAAGTCGATCCGTCGACGGGCTGGCTGCGCCGCCTGTACGACAAGGACAACGGCGTCGAACTGCTGCCCGAAGCTCCCGGCCCGCACGCCGTCGTCGTGGACGACCCCTCCGACACCTGGGGACACCGCATCGACTCCTACGACAAGGAGATCGGCTCCTTCCGGTGCACCCGCGTGCGCCTCGTCGAGCACGGCCCTGTGCGCGCCGTGCTCCGCGTGGAGAGCGAGTTCGGCGACTCCACCCTCGCCGAGGAACTGGTCCTCTCCGCCGGCGCCCGGCACCTCGAGGTGCGCACGGTCGTCGACTGGCACGAGAAGCTGCGCCTGCTCAAGCTGCGTTTCCCGACCGCGATCGACACCGCGTCGGCGACGTTCGAGATCCCCTACGGCCACATCGAGCGTTCCGCCGACGGCGCCGAGGAGTCCGCCCAGGCGTGGGTGGACGTCAGCGGCACGCTGGCCGACGGGCGCCGAGCCGGGCTGTCCGTGCTCAACGACAGCAAGTACGGCCACGACGCACGCGGTGGCACCATCGGCATGACCGCGTTGCGCAGTCCCGCCTACGCCTGGCACGAGCCGATGGGCCTGGCCGAGGACGGCGTCTACGAGTACCTCGACCAGGGCCGCCAGGAGTTCCGCTACTGTCTGGTGCCCCATGACGGCGACTGGCGCGCCGACGGCACGGTACGGCTGGCCGCCCAGCTCAACCAGTCCGCCTTCCCCCTGCTGGAGACCTACCACCCCGGTCCGCTGCCCAGCCGCAGCGCGTTCGTGGAGGTGGCGGCGGACTCGGTCGTCGTCAGCGTGGTCAAGGGCGACGAGGACGACAGCGACGCCCTCGTCGTCAGGGCAGTGGAGACTGCGGGGCAGGCGGTGCGCACGACGATCGACCTGCCGCTGCTCTCCCGCTCCGTGGAGGCCGACTTCGGGCCGTCGGAGATCAAGACCTTCCGGGTGCCGCTCGACCCCGAGAAGCCCGTCGTCGAGACCGACCTGCTGGAGTGGCCGGTCGGCGAACCCGTCGGGACGGCTCCCGCCGCTGTCGACGGGGCAGCGGACAGGGCCGGTACGCCGGCGGGGAAGGCCGTCGGATGACCGAGACACCACTGGACGACGCCGACGGCGCCTGGCAGGTGCGCGGGTTCGTCGGGGACGAATGGCAGTGGCACATCGGTCCCCACAAGCCGTTCACGACGCCGGGATGGTTCCCGGCCCGCGTCCCGGGAAGCGTCCTGGACGACCTGCACCGCGCCGGTGAGGTCCCCGACCCGTACGTCGGCCGCAACAGCCTGCTGACCGAGTGGGTGCCCAACCGCAGCTGGGCCTACCGGCGGAACTTCGCTCTCGCCCCGCTGGGGCCGCACGAGCGCGCGGTGCTGTGCTTCGGCGGTGTCGACCACGAGGCCACGGTGCTCGTCGACGACACGGTCGTCGTCCGCCACGAAGGCATGTTCCGTCCCTTCGAGGCCGACATCACCCATCTGGTCCGTGAGGGGGGAGAGCACCTGCTGGCCGTCGTCGTGCACCCGGCTCCCGAGAACGAGCCGCAGGTCGGCCGCACCGACCGGGTCCGCGTGCACAAGGCGCGCATGGGCTACGGGTGGGACTTCTGCCCGCCCATGGTCCACCAGGGCATCTGGCGCGGCGCCCGGCTGGTGGTGAGCGGGCCGGCGCGGCTGCGCGGCGTCACCGCGAGCGCCGGCCTCGGCCCCGGAGTGGAGGGCCTGCGCGAGGGCACCGTGCGCATCGACGCCGACCTCGCCCTTGCCGAGGGGCAGCGCGCGCCCGGCGGCACCCGGCTGGCCGTACGCGTGCGCGACGGGGACCGGGTCGTCGCCGAGGCGGAACGCGACCTCGCGGGCACGACCGAGGACACCGGCGTACGCATGGAACTGAGCGTTCCGAAGCCGTGGCTGTGGTGGCCCAACGGCGCGGGCGAGCAACACCTGTACGAGGCCGAGGTCACGTTCGTCTCGGGGCCGTGCACCATCAGGCGCAGCTTCCCCATCGGGTTCCGGCGCGTCGAACTGGTCCCGAACGACGGCGCCCCTGAGGACGCTCTGCCCTACACCCTCACCGTCAACGGCCGCCGCCTGTACGCGAACGGCTGGAACTGGGTGCCCGTCGACGCCCAGTACGGCGTCCCCCGCCCGGCCAAGCTCGCCCACCTGCTGGACCTGGCCCGCGCCGCACACGTCAACCTGCTGCGCGTCTGGGGCGGCGGCCTGCTCGAAACCGAGGAGTTCTACACCCTCTGCGACCGGCTGGGCCTGATGGTCTGGCAGGAGTTCAGCATGTCCAGCTCGGGCATGGCATCCACCCCGGCGTCGGATGCGGAGTTCGTCGACCTGATGGTGCGCGAGGCGCACGCCGTCGTACCGCCGCGCCGCCACCACCCCTCACTGGTGCTGTGGTGCGGAGGCAACGAACTGCAGGACGAGAAGGGAAACCCCCTGGACGAGTCCGCCCCCGTGCTGAGCGCTCTCCGGGACGCGGTCAGGGAACTCGACCCCGACCGCGCCTGGCTGCCCAGCTCGCCGTCCGGTGTGGAGTTCCTCAACCGGGCCGACAACATCGCCCGCAACCCGGACGGACTGCACGACGTGCACGGACCCTGGGAGCACCAGGGTCTGACCGAGCACAACGGCCTGTACGACATGGGGACCTGCCTCCTGCACAGCGAGTTCGGCGTCGAGGGGATGGCGAACCGCCGCACCCTCGAACGCCTCGTCCCCGACGAGGCGGGCCGCTGGCCCGCGGGCCGCGAGAACCCGGTCTACGCCCATCTCGGCGCCTGGTGGAACAACGCCCCCCTGGTCCAGAACTCGTTCGGCGCACGGATCGACGACGTGGACACGATGCGGCGCGCCAGCCAGCATCTGCAGTACGACGGGCTCCGGTACGCCCTCGAAGCCAACCGGCGCCGTGCCTTCAGGAGCAGCGGCACCCTTCCGTGGCAGTTCAACGAGCCCGTCCCTAACGCCTGGTGCACGGCCGCCGTCGACCACCGAGGCGATCCCAAGCCCGCCTACCACGGCGTACGCCGCGCCTACCGCCCGCTGCACGTGTGCGCCGCCTTTGCCGGCCCCGCCTGGGGAGGGCGTGAGGCGGTGACGGCCGAGGTGTGGGCGCGGGCGGCCGGCCGGCTGCCGGCCGGCACGGCCGTGGCCCGGATACTGGACGCCTACGGCACCGAGGTCGCCCACCGCATGTGGCCCCTCACCCCGACGGCATCCGGGGAGCCTGACCGACCGCAGCACCTGGGCACCCTCACCGCCCCGCTCGAAGCCGTCGGCACCGACGTCTTCTTCCTCGACCTGGTCCTGTACGACCCCGACGGTGCGGCACTGGCCGGCAATCGCTACGGGTGCAGCCGCACCACCGATCTGGCACCGCTGCTCGATCTGCCGCACGCCCGCATCGAGGCCGTCGCCGAGCCCTGCGAGGACAGCGCCGACCGTGTCAGGATCCGGCTGCGGCACCAGGCCGGGCCCGCGGCGTCCGGCCTGGTCCTCGAGGACGCGCGGCCCTATGACTGCCCGGGCTGGGCGGTGTTCGGCGACAACGTGATCGATCTGCTGCCCGGGGAGGAAGCCGTCGTGGACGTGGTGTGGCGCGAGGCAGACCCCGGCGACCGTCTGGTACGCGTATCGGGCTGGAACACCGGAGTGCACCATGTCCGTTGACGTGACCACCGGCAGCGGCGCCGCGGTGGAGCTGCGCGCCGAGGCCGACGGCGGGTGTGTCCACCTTCCCTACCTGGTGGCAGTTCTGGACGCCCAGGGCAACGCCGTGCCCGTGCCCGTCGAGGAGCGCACGGACGACGCCGACGGCGCCCTCGTGCTGGTCGGCGAGGCCGGCGGCTTCCATGCCCGCGCCGTCCTCGCCCCGTCCGCCGGGCCGGCCCGACTGCGCGACGCCACGCTCGTCGTCACCCGGACGGGGGATGCACCCGTCGCCGCCGGACTGCGGGTCGAGGTTCTCCTGGGGATCACCGACGACCCCGGCTGGCTGGTGCCGGGCCTGTTCTACGGCGAGAACCGCGTGCCCGACTGCGAGCGGGTCTTCCCCCGCTTCGAGCCCGGCGCCCACGATCCCGAGGCCATGGTCAGCCACACGTGGGCGTTTCGAGCCGACCGCTGCGCCACCCCCGCCGTCTTCGCTCGCGACACCCGTGGGGGAGCGGCGCTGGTGACCGGTGAGCGCAGTGAACTCGGCCTGTCCGGCGTGGGCCTGTCCCTGGACCCGCGCACCTCGCGTCCCGCTCTGCGCCTGCACTTTCCCTACCGCGAGGAGCCGGTCGTCTACTACGGCTCCGCGCAGCCACTGCCCGCCGAGGCTCCGCTGCACACCTGGCACCGGGGAGAGAGTCGCACCGTCACCTTTCGCCTCGGTCTGCTCGACGCGGACCCGCACGCGTACGCCCCGGTGCTGCGCGAGGTGCACGAGCGCAGCCGTCCCGGGCGGGGCCCGGCGGCCTGGGTGGGCCTGGAGGAAGCCGCCGAGCTCGCCGCCTGGGGCCTGTACCGCTGGCACTACCGTCCCGATCCGCCGGTGCTGCTGGAGACCGCCGCGTTCGACCGCGAGGCGCTGGGCGAACGCGGCGACCGGCAGGCCATGCACGTCGGATGGGTGAGCGGAGTGCCGTACGCGTACGCCTTGATGCGTCACGCCCGGCGCACCGGCCGCGTCGACTACCGCAAGGCGGCGGAGGCGGTGCTGGACCACATCGCCGACAACCTCGCCCCCGCCGGCACCTTCTGGGGGCAGTGGACGGCCTCCCGCGGCTGGACCACCGGCTGGCACCCCGACCGGGACCGGCTGCACGCCCGTACCCTCGCCGAGGCCACCCTCTTCATGCTCCGCGCCCTCGTCGAGGAACGGCGGCACGGCAGTGACCATCCGGCGTGGGAACACGCGGTGCGCGGCAACCTCGCGGTCGCGCTTGCCGCGCAGGACGCCGACGGTCACCTCGGCTCCGCCTACCACCAGGCCACGGGCGCCGTCCTGTCCCGCGCCGGAGCCGCCGGGCTGACCTGGGTGCCGGCCCTCATCGAGGCCGCCGAGGCATTCGGACTGCCCGCATACCTCCAGGCCGCCCGCCGGGCCGGGCGCTGCTATGCCCGTGACCTGCGTTCGGAGTTCCTGTGCGGGGCCCCGGAGGACGTCGACCTCGCCCCCACCTCCGAGGACGGCTACACCGCGGTCATGGCCTACACCGCGCTGCTCGAGGCCGACGGCACGCCCGAATGGCTCGGCCTGGCGCGCCGCGCCGCCGACTGGACGCTGACCTTCCGCTACACGTACGACGTGGACTTCTCCCCGCGCACCCTGCTGGGGCGCTACGGCTTCCGCACCCGTGGCGGCGACCAGGCGTCCCCCTCCAACCAGCACCTCCACTCCTACGGCCTGGTGTGCCTGCCCGAGATGACCCGCCTGGCCCGGCGCACGGGTGACCGCTACTACCTGGAGTCCACCCGCGAGAACCTCGACTGCTTCCGGCAGTTCGTCGCCCGCGAGGACGGCGACTTCGACGCCTACCGCGGCATGGTCAGCGAACGGTTCTACCAGACCGCCTGCTTCCAGGCGAAAGGCATGCTGCTCACCCTCTCGCACGCGTGGTGCGCCGGACTGCTGCTGTACGCCGCCGAGTCGGCACTCGAACTGCCCGAGCTCGCGGACCGGCCGGAAGGCAGGCCGGAGCCATGAGCGGAAAGCGGCGCGAGCCGGTCCTGGCCGGAGTGGACGTCGGCACCACGCACTGCAAGGCCGTGCTGTGCACCCCGGCCGGCACCGTCCTCGCCCAGGCCCAGCGGCGCACACCCGTCGACGCCTCGGGCCACGCCCACGACGTGGCACAGCTGTGCCGTGCCGCCCTGGAGGCGCTCGCCGCCTGCACGGCCGCCGCCAGACGTGGTCCGGACGCCGTCGGGATCACCGGTATGGCCGAGACCGGCGCGCCCCTGGACGCCCAGGGCGATCCGCTGCTGCCCGCGCTGACCTGGTCGGATCCGCGGCCTGCCGCGCACGCCGAGCGCCTGCGCCGCGACCACGGCGCCGCAGAACTGCACGAGGTCACCGGAGTACTGCCCAGCCCCAAGGTGCCGCTGGCCAAATGGCTGTGGCTGCGCGAGGAGCACGCGGACGTGGTCCGCCGCATGCGGACCTGGGCCGGCGCGGCGGACCTGGTGGCCCACGCCCTCACCGGGGCCGTCGGCACCGACGCCACGTTCGCCCAGCGCACGATGGCCTGGGACGTGCACACCGGCGCCTGGCGCCCGGACCTGCTCGCGCTCGCCGGACTCGACGTCGACCGGATGCCCGCGGTGCACGCCCCCGGGACGGCGGTCGGTCGCATCGGCGGCGCCACCGCCGCCGCCCTGGGCATGGCGCCGGGCGCGCCCGTCGTCGTCGCCGGGCACGACCATCTGGTCGGCGCCTGGGCGGCAGGCGTGCGGGCGGCCGGCGAGTCGGCCGACTCGATGGGCACGGCCGAAGCCGTGGTGACCCTCGCCGACACCGCGCCGGACGCGCGGGCCACCGGCCGTCAGGGCATGTCGTACGGGCGGCACGTGGACGGCGCCCACTGGTGCACGGTCGCCGGCATGTCCAGCTCCGGAGCCCTGGTGGAGTGGTTCTGCGACCGGCTGCTCGGCCTGGGCCAGGCCCCGCCCGAGGAGCGTTACCGCCGTTTCGCCGCGCTCGTCGAACAGGCGGGGGAGGGGCCGACCGGGGTGTGCGTCGAGCCGTATCTGCACGGTCGCTCAGCCCCTCGTCCGGATCCCGCCAGGCGACTGACCATGCACGGCTTCCAGCCTCGGCACGGGCTGTCGGAACTGGCCAAGGCGCTGCTCGAAGGCGCCTCGTACCAGGCCCGCTGGATGGCCGAGGCACAAGGGGAGCTGGTCGGCGCGCCACCGCACACCGTCACCCTGCTCGGCGGCTCCGTACGCCAGCGGACGTGGTCGGCGATCAAGGCCGCCGTCTCGCCGTGGCGCACTCTGGTGTGCGACGCGCCCGACGCCGCCTGCCTGGGCGCCGCCGCCTGGGCGGGCGCCGCCCTCGACCTCGACCCGGCCGCGCCGGTCGCCGCCCGCCGTCCGGTGGACCCTCCGCCCGCAGCGGCCGACGCCTACCAGCGCGCCTACCACACCGTGTTCCTGCCCACGGTCACCACGTCCGCCACCGCAGGCCGGTCCGCCACCGGTCCGGTCACCGATGCGCCCTTGTGATCCGCCGCCCCCCTGATCCGCACTCCGAAAGCCATCCGCCCCCGTGCCCAGCCCCGGCCACCACCCCATGGAGCACCTGACGTGACCACCGTTCAGCCCATACCACTACTGACCTCTGGTTCGCTCGCCCCGGCGGCCCTCGCCCGGCCGTCCGGCACCTTCGCCATGATTGCGATGGACCAGCGCGAGTCGCTGCGCGCCATGATGGCCCGGCACTCCGCCGGTGCCCCCGTGACCGACGACGCCATGGTCGCCTTCAAACTCTCCGTGGCCCGCGAACTCGGCCCCCTGGCCTCCGCGTTCCTGATCGACCGCGAATACGGATACGACCGGGTCGTGGGTGAGCGGCTGCTTCCCGCCGACTGCGCCCTCGTCCTCGCCGCGGACGCGCTCGACCAGCCGGGCGGCGTCGTCGCCGACACCGATCTGGACGAGCAGGTCGATCCCGGCCAGGCCCGCCTCGACGGGGCCGTCGCCCTGAAGCTGCTCGTCGTCTGGCGGCGGGACGCACTCCGCGAGCAGCGCGTCGAGCTGGCCGCCCGGTTCGTCGCCCGCTGCCGCGAGGCAGGCCTGGCCTCCGTGCTCGAACCCGTGACCCGCCCCACGCCCGAGGAGGAGGCCGCCGGCACCTTCGACCTCAACGACTCCATTGTCGAGGCGGCGCGCGAACTCGCCCCCCTCGGGCCGTCCCTGTACAAGTGCCAGGTGCCCGACCGCGGTGTCGGCCCGGTCTCCCACCTTGCGCGGCAGGCCGAGCGCATCGACGCCGTGGTCGACTGCCCTTGGGTGGTGCTCTCCCAGGGCGTCGACCCGCAGGACTTCCCGCAGGCCGTGGAGGCCGTCTGCCGGGCCGGAGCCTCCGGCTTCCTGGCAGGCAGGGCCTTGTGGACCGACGCTCTCGCCAGTGCCGACCCGCTGCCCGTGCTGCGGGGCGCCTCCGCGGACCGGCTGCGTGAACTCGGCGGTATCGTCGACCGGTTCGGCCGCCCCTGGGAGCAGGCGCGGGCCGCCACGAAGTCCGGAGGTGCGGCATGACGGCCGCCACCCCCCGGCCCAGGGTGTGCGTGCTGCATACCGTCACCACCCTGCCGGCCGTCTTCTCCGCCCTCCTCCCGGAGCAGGCCCCCGGCGTCGACGCCTACCACGTGGTGGACGAGAGCCTGCTCGCTGACACCGTCGCCCACGGCCTGCTGCCCCGCACGGTGCGACGGGTCGCCGCCTACGCGGCCCTCGCCGAAGAGGCGGGCGCCTCCGCCGTCCTGGTGACGTGCTCCTCCATCGGCGGCGCGGCCGAACTCGCCCGGGCGCACGTCGGCATCCCCGTCCTGCGCGTGGACGAGCCGATGGCGCGGCAGGCCGTACACACCGGCCACCGCATCGGCGTCCTCGCCACCCTGTCCTCCACGCTCGGGCCGACCGAGGACCTGATCCGGCGCACGGCGGCCGAGGAGGGCGTGGACGTAGAGCTGACCACCTCCGTGTGCCCCGGGGCGTACGAGGCGCGCATCGCGGGCGACACGGCGCAGCACGACCGTCTGATCGCCACCGAGGCAGCACGGCTCGCCGCCCACGCCGATGTCCTCGTCCTGGCCCAGGCCTCCATGGCACAGGCGGTCGGCAGACTCCCTTCAGGCAGCCTCACCGTGCCCGTGCTCACCTCCCCGCAGTCGGGCACCGCCCAACTCGCCGCACTGCCCGCGGCGCAGGCAGCCGTCCGATGAGCGGGCACCGGGACCGTCCCGTGTGGGGATGCATCGCCGACGACTTCACCGGCGGCACCGACATCGCCGCCGCACTGGTCGCCGCCGGTTTCCGCACCACCCTCTCCGTCGGTGTGCCGGAGCGTCCGCTCCCGCAGGAGCAGGACGCCGACGCGGTCGTGGTGGCCCTGAAGTCCCGCACCGCGCCCCGGCAGCAGGCCGTCACCGCCTCGCTCGCTGCTCTCCGGCACCTCACCGACCTCGGCTGCGAACGCTTCTGGTTCAAGTACTGCTCCACCTTCGACTCCACCCCCCGCGGCAACATCGGACCGGTCACCGAGGCGCTGCTGGACGCGCTCGGCGAACAGTGCACCGTGCTGTGCCCGGCGTACCCGGACAACGGCCGTACCGTCTACCAGGGCCACCTGTTCGTCGCCGACACCCTGCTGTCGGAATCGGCCATGCGGTACCACCCGCTCACCCCGATGACCGACCCCGACCTGCGCCGGGTCCTCGCCGCCCAGAGCACCCAGCCGGTCGGGCTGCTGCCGCACGCCGTGCTGCGCGCCCCCGAGGGCGCCGCCCGCGCCCACCTGGACCGACTGGCGGCGCAGGGCACACGACTGATCATCACCGACACCACCGGCAACGAGGACCTGCCCGTCATCGAACGCGCCACCCGCCACCTGCGTCTGCTCACCGGCGGATCCGGCCTGGCCTGTGTCCTTCCGCCGCCCCGGGCAGCCGGAGCACCGGATACGGCCGACCGCATCGAAATCGCCCACGGACCCGCGGCAGTGCTCGTCGGCAGCGTCTCCGACGCCACTCTCGGCCAGACGGCCCACGCCCGCCGGTACCTGCCGCATCGCAAACTGCCGTGGGCGGACCTGCGGGCGGACCCGGCGGGCACCGTCGCCCGGGCGCTCGCCTGGGCCCGCGACCACCTCGACCCGTCGGTGCCCGTCCTCCTGCACAGCGCCGAGGAGCGCGCGGACGTCGAGCAGGCCCAGCAGGCGCTGGGTACCACCGAGGCCGCCGCCCTGGTCGAGCGCGCGCTCGCGGACTGCGCCCGCGGACTGCTCGACACCGGCGTACGGCGGCTCGTCGTCGCAGGCGGGGAGACCTCCGGCGCCGTCGTCTCCGCCCTGGGCCTGCGCAGCCTGAGGATCGGCCCCACCGCCGCTCCCGGCGTCCCCTGGACCTCGGCCACCTACGCGGGCCACACCGTCAACCTGGCCCTCAAGTCCGGCAACTTCGGCGCCCCCGACTTCTTCACCACCGCCCAGGAGGCCCTGAAGTGAACGACCTGCGCCGTGCCGTCGCCGAGGCCGGCCGCCGCCTGCACGCACTGGGCCTGAGCCCCGGCGCGTCGGGCAACATCAGCGCCCGGACCCCCGGAGGCGTCCTGGTCAGCCCGACGGGCCGCGGGCTGGACGAACTGACCCCGCAGGCGCTGGCCGCACTCGACGCCGACGGGACGCACACCTCCGGTCCGCCTCCCACCAAGGAAGTTCCCCTGCACCTGGCCCTGTACGACCGGGACCCGTCGGCACAGGCGGTCGTCCACCTGCACTCCACCCATGCCGTCGCCGTCTCCTGCCTGGAACCCGAGGACCCGTACAGCTGCCTGCCGCCGCTCACCGCGTACTTCGTGATGCGCGTCGGCCGCACTCCACTGATCCCCTACGCGGCACCCGGCGACCGGGCCCTGGCCGACCACGTCCGGGCCGTCCCCTTCCCGTTCCGAGCGGCACTGCTGGCCAACCACGGACTCGTCGTCACCGGGACCGATGTCGAGCAGGCGGTCCTGTCGGCGATCGAGGTGGAGGAGACCGCCCGGTTGCACCTGCTGCTCCACGGCCACCGAGCCCGCCCCCTCACCCCCGCTCAGATCGCCGACCTGGGCGCCCGCCACAGCGTGCACTGGCCCGCCGTACCCCAGACGTCGTTGACATGACGGCGAGCCAGGGCTGTGCCCGCCGCGTGCCGCCGCGCACGAACGGACCCGAAACAAGGTAGGACACCGCATGGACACTCCTCCGGCCCCGTCACCCGGCCCACCTGCCACACCCCCCGGACCCGACGGGGGACCCTGGTGGCGACACGCCGTCATCTACCAGATCTACGTGCGCAGCTTCGCCGACTCCGACGGCGACGGCGTCGGCGACCTGCCTGGTGCCACGTCGAGGCTGGCGCACGTCGCCGCCCTCGGAGCCGACGCCGTCTGGCTGACGCCCTTCTACCGCTCCCCGATGGCCGACGGCGGCTACGACATCGCCGACCACCGGGACGTGGACCCGGTCTTCGGCACCCTCGCCGACGCCGAGGACCTCGTCACCGAGGCACACCGCCTCGGCCTGCGCGTCATCGTCGACGTCGTCCCCAACCACACCTCCGACCAGCACCCGTGGTTCCGTGAGGCGCTGGCCTCGGCCCCCGGCTCCCCGGCCCGCGCCCGCTACATCTTCCGCGACGGCAGAGGTCCCGACGGCTCCCTGCCGCCCAGCGACTGGCAGTCGGTATTCGGCGGCAGCGCCTGGCAGCGCACCGCCGACGGCCAGTGGTACCTGCACCTGTTCGTCCCCGAACAGCCTGATCTCGACTGGAGCCACCCCGAGGTCCGAGCCGACTTCGAGTCGATCCTGTGCTTCTGGCTCGACCGGGGAGTCGACGGCTTCCGCATCGACGTCGCCCACGGCATGGCCAAGGACCTGGTCGAGCCCCTGCGCGACCTCGGCCCCGACCAGGTGCACCACGGCATCGTGGGCGCGGGCGCCAACGGAAGCCACCCCCTGTGGGACCGTGACGAGGTCCACGACATCCTGCGCGGCTGGCGCGCCCGGCTCGACACGTACGAGCCGCCACGCGCAGCAGTGGCCGAGTCCTGGGCCGAAGGTCCTCGCCGGGTCCTGTACACCCGGCCCGACGAACTGCACCAGGCGTTCAACTTCGACTTCCTGCAGGCGCCATGGGAGGCGGCCGGGCTCCGTCGGGTCATCGACACCTCCCTCGCCGCTGCCCACGCCGTCGGGGCGGCGCCGACCTGGGTACTCTCCAACCACGACGTGGTCCGCCACGCCTCCAGGCTGGCCCTGCCGCCGCACACGGACCCGAACGCCTGGCTGCTGAGCGGCGGCACGCAGCCGCAGCCGGACTCGGCGACTGTGCGGCGCAGGGCCCGCGCCGCCGCACTGCTGCTGCTGGCTCTGCCCGGTGCCGCGTACCTGTACCAGGGTGAGGAGCTGGGCCTTCCCGAGGTCGCCGACCTGCCCGACGGCGTACTGCAGGACCCAGTGAGGGTGCGCTCGCGGGGGGCCAGGAAGGGCAGGGACGGTTGCCGCGTTCCCCTACCGTGGCAGCGGTCCGGCCCCTCCCTGGGCTTCGGCTCGGTTGCGCCGTGGCTGCCGCAGCCCGCGGACTGGCCGGAACGGTCGGTGGCCGCACAGAGCGACGATCCCGATTCGGTGCTCAGCCTGTACCGTGCGGCCCTCGGTCTGCGCCGGCACTACGGTGGCGACGGCGACCTGGCCTGGCTGGAGTCCGACTCCGCGACCGAGGCGCTTGCCTTCCGGCGGGGCACCGGCCTGGTGTGCACGGTGAACCTGGGCAGCAGAGCACTGCCCCTGCCGGCGGGCGACGTCCTCCTGGCCAGCGGCCACCTGGACAAGGACCCGTCAGGCCGGCAGGTGATCCCGGCCGACACGGCCGTGTGGCTCCTGTCCGGCCCGCAGAACGGGCCGGCAGCAGGGCAGCAGTCGAAGCGCGATCCTGCCTGAGCAGTCCGTCCGAACCCGGAGGCACTCCCCGTGCGAGTCGGAGCGCGGCTCTCACAGGAGGGAGGCGGCGTCGCGCTGTGGCAGCGCTTCCCGGCGCCCGCCGGTCACACGCCTGGTGCCTGGCCCTGCGCCATACCGCTGGCCGGCGGGCCACGCAGGGGACGAGGCGAAGTGGCCCGCTGCGACTGTCCCCGCTGCCGGACGCTGAACGCCCCCTGCGAGAACCACCCCTGCCCCTGCCCGAGCTGCGGAGCACCCCGAGCCACTGTGGCGTGACGAACGGGCGCACCGACGCTGCTGTGCGGCAGCCGTCGGGGGACCGCCCCGGTCCTTTAATTCCACGATTGGCCCAGTTACTCGCTCTTCAAATGGACCACATGCCCGGGCCACTAGCTGCATACGCTCGACACCAGTGCGGCTGAGACCACAAACGACCTCTGCAGGGGATCCCGAGGTCGACACTGGTGCCTGCTTTGGGTTTCCGGCCCGTCCCTCCTGGTCGGCCGGGCTGAGTGAGAGGACAAGGATCTGCTGTGAAGGCATGCGGAGTGTCCGGGGCCGAGAAGGAAGTCGCCCTGCTGGCGCTGCCCGAACCGTCGGCTCCCGGGCCCGGTCAGATCCTCGTGGCGGTTGAGGCGGCCGGGGTCGGCCCGTGGGACGAACTGCTGAACGGCGCTGGTTGGGACGTGGGGTTGCGCCCGCCGGCGGCGCTGGGAGTGGAGGGCGCGGGCGAGGTGCTGGCCGTCGGTGCGGGTGTCACCGGGTTCGCCGTAGGCGACCGGGTGCTCGCGCACGAGGCCCCGCTGCCCGGTGGAAGCGGCTTTTGGGCCGAACGCGTGCTGATCAACGCGGATCACACGGCAGCCTGCCCACCCGGGCTGGACGCCGTGCACGCGGCGGCGCTGCCGGTCAACGGACTCACCGCGTTGCAGGCCCTGGAGAAGCTCGACCTCAGCCGAGGACAGCGGCTTTTGATCACCAACGGAGGCGGGGCCACCGGAGCCCTGGCCATCCAGCTCGCCGCGGCCAAGGGCATCGAGGTGACCGCGACCGCCTCCGCTGCCGCCGCAGAGCGCCTGCTGGGTCTGGGAGCGACTGAGGTCGTCGACTACCACAACCCGAACTGGTCGGCCAAGGTACGCGGCGGGTTCCACGCCGCCCTCATCATCGCCACCAGCACGGCGAACGACGCCCTGCCCTTGGTGCGGGACGGCGGGCGACTGTGTTCCCTGACCTCGGACGCGCCTGCGGAGGAACGAGGCATCACGAGTTGGGACCTCTACGTCGAGCCCAACGCCGCGCAGCTTGCCCAGCTGGCGGAGCAGGCCGCCGCGGGAACCTTGAAACTCGCACCGGAACCCCTGCCGCTGAGCGAGGGACCGGCTGCGTTCGCCCGGGTGGTCACCGGACGGGCCGGCGGTAAGAAGATCGTGCTCACCCGAGCATGACCCGACCGGGTACCGCCCGATCCCGATACTGGGCCACCGTGCCCGCCAGGGGCGCGGGCACGGTCCGGGGCCAAGGAGGCCGTCGGTCGCACCATCGTGATCGCCGACGGCGGCTACCGGGGCACCGACCTGGTCATCCCGCACCGCCGTGAACGCGGACAGAGCGAACTGCTGGCCTGGGAGGAAGACCACAACGCTTTCCACCGCCAGGCCCGCGCCCGCGTCGAGCACGTCTTCGTCCGTATGAAGACCTGGAACATTCTCCGTGACTGCCGCTTGAGGGGCGGCGGCGTCCATCACGCGATGAGCGGAATCGGCCGCCTGCACAACCCTGCCCTCGGCCGATAGGCGAGCGGAGCGGGCTGCAGCCGATTACCACCTTAGTGACTCCCAGATCTTTACGGGACAGCCCTCGACACCTCACCGCCTACCATGCACGAGCTCGTTAGAGCGCGTCCCAACCACTCGGGCCCGCGCCGACCCGATGCGGGTGGTCGGTGCGCACCGACGGTGTCCGGCCTCCACTCCACTGAGTGGAGTCCACTCGGTGGAGCGAGCCTCCGCCAACTTAAAGTCGCTCGTCAAAGGCTGGCGTGACTGGTTCTCGGAGTGCTCGTGCTGGTCGTGGGCGGCTGTCTGAGGAGTAGATCGTTCTTCAGCGGTCGGATTGCTGCTTGCTGCGCACCGGAAGAGCCGACCGACGGAACTACTCCGGTAGGCACCGCCGCGACGGCCTGCACTTCCTCGCCCTGACCGACGAGAGAGACCGCCTGATTTGGATATCCGCCGCCCGACCCGGCCGCACCCACGACATCACCGCCGCCCACGACGACCACGTCCTGACTCACCTGCGCGCTGCCGGCCTCGGGGCCCTCGCGGACCTCGGCTTCCGGCCTGGACAATGGCGTACGCGACCCCGTGATCGTCACCGGCTTCACCGCGACCCGTGCCCACAAGCTCTCCGCCGGTCAGAGGGTCGCCAACCGCGTCCCCGCCACCGGACGCGCACCGGTTGAACATGGTTTTGCCCACCTCACGAACTGGCGCACCATCACCAAGCTCCGCGCCAGCCCCCATCCGCGCCACCCACCTCCTGCGCGCCCTGCTCGTCCTGACGTACCTCGAAGTCAACCGCTGAACTTGTTTTCACCTCTGCGCTGACCACCCACGCGAACCTCCGGGCACAGACAAAAAGGTTGGCCCCGGTTGATTGTTGCTCGGTACGGTCGCGGCCGTGGCGATGGTGGAGGCTCCGGGACGGATGGTTCGACGTGCGGGCACGGACGACGTGGCTGTACTCGCGCAGCTTCAACGACGGACAGCGTCCGTTGCCGATGAACCGGACGTGACCATGCGACTCAACGGGTGAGGAGCCATCCGTGTCCACCATCCCCGCGGCCCGCACGAGCAGACGACCCTGGGCCCTGTTGCTCGTCATGTGCGGCACGATCTTCCTGGAGGGCAGCGACGTCGCCATGCTGGCCGTTGCCGTCCCCACCATCCGCGCCGACCTGAACCTGACCACCGGCACCGCGGCGTGGGTGATGAGTGGCTACGTGCTCGGCTACGCCGGTTTCACCCTGCTCGGCGGCCGTGCCGCTGATCTGCTGGGCAGGCGGCGGATGTTCCTCACCTGGCTGGGCGTCTTCCTGGTCTTCTCCATGCTGGGCGGCTTCGCGACCGACGGCTGGATGCTGGTCGCGGCCCGGTTCGTCACCGGCGTGGCGGCGGCCTTCATGACCCCCGCCGCCATGTCGATCATCACGACCTCGTACCCGCAGGGGCCGCAGCGCGACAAGGCCCTACTCGTCTTCGCCGGCGTCGGCGCCGGCGGCTTCTCGCTGGGCCTCGTCATCGGCGGGCTGCTGACGGAACTCGGCTGGCGCTGGGTGTTCTTCGCTCCAGTGTTCCTGGCCGGCGCCATCCTGCTCGCGACGCTCAGGCTGCTGCCGGCCGAGGCCCGCCCCGAGCCCGCACAGCACGGCTACGACCTGCCGGGCGCGGCCAGCGCCGCCGCCGCGATGCTGCTGCTCGCCTACGGCATCATTCGGCTCGAGCACCGCGGCGAAGGGCTCGAGCTGGCCCTCGGCGCGCTCGCCGCCGGGTTGGCGTTGGTGGCGGCGTTCATCCTGATCGAACGACGCGCCAAAGCGCCGCTCGTCCGGCTGGGGATCTTCCGCAAGGCCGCGATGGTGCGGGCCGACCTCGCCGCGCTGCTCTTCATGGGCGCGTTCTTCGGCTTCCAGTTCATCGTCACGCTCTACCTGCAAGAGCTGCGCGGCTGGTCCTCCTTGCAGGCCGCGATCGCGCTGATCGCCATGGGCTGCGACGCCGTGCTGGCACCCACCCTCACCCCGCGCCTGGTGAACCGCTACGGCAACAGCCGGGTGATCTTCGGCGGCTTCCTGCTGGCGGTCGTGGCCTACGGGCTCTTTCAGCCGGTCGGAATGGACTGGTCCTACGCGGCGATGTTCCCGAGCCTGATCATCGCTGGCACCGCCTTCGCCTTCGCCTACGGTCCGCTCACCATCGCGGCGACCGACAGCGTGGCCAAGGAGGAGCAGGGCCTGGCCGGCGGGCTGCTGTACACGTTCACCCAGTTCGGCTCGGCGGTCGGGATCTCCGCGGTGACCGCGGTGTACGGGGTCACCGCGGCCGGCGCCGATGGCTCACCAGACGCGGTGCTGGACGCCTACCGCACCGCGCTCGTCGTCCCGGTGGCCATGGTGCTACTGGGAGCGGCGGTCTCCGCCTTCGGCCTGCGCAGCACCAGGACCGCCAGCCTGCGGAAGAGCGCGGCGCCCGCGGCCCGCAGCGAGGTCGACGACGGCGCTCCGGGGTAAGGCCGACGACGCCGCCACACCGAGTCCATTACGTCCGCCCAGTACCAACCACCGCTCCCAGATCCCTCATGGCAAGGCGATCAGCGGAAAGAGGATGTGACACAGCTTCTGGCAGACGATCCACGTCTTCCAGCTGGAGTTCGAAGAGGAGAACGGCAGACCGGTACCGCCTCAGTTCTCCTACCTCCATGACGATCGCCTCATGTGTGCCTTCAATCTCCACCTGGGCCGTTCATCGTGATACGACGGCGTGAAAGGTGCGTGTCCTCCAGGATCCGCCCGACCAGCACCTGCAGTCCCCTCACGGTCCCCTTCCACCGGCCTCGCTGACGCCGCAGCGCCTCCAGCACCGAGGCCACGACCCGCTCGTCGGCATAGCCCGTCGGACGACGGCCGCGTGCCGGCACCGTGCGTTTGTCGACCAGCCCCCATAAGCCCTGCTTGCGGTAGGCGTGCCGCATCGGCTCGACCGTCGTGCGGGTCACCCGGGTGAAGCCGAGCGCGGTCAGCTCCTTCGCCTTGGCCGCATCCCGCTACGCCAGGGTCCACCGCTCCGGGTCGTACCCCGGCCGCATCGCCTGCCCCTCGCGGCCGCCCTCAGGGTGCGGCCACCCGGTCTCGACCTGCCGGATGTGGGGCAGCCACGCCAGTGCTCGCTGCTGGGCCGCCAGCGGAACAGTCTCGAACAGCCCCATGGCGGCACCGTCCGGCGCCTGCGCGCCCCCTACTTCGAAGCCCGGATCGGCGAACAACCGCCCCAGCAGCAGGCTCGTTTGCGCGCCGTCCTCCTGCAGCAGGTAGACCTGTTGGCCCTGCAACGCAGCGACCTGCCAGGCCTGCCCCCGGTAGATGACGTGCGCGCCGACCTTCACCACCGGCCGCCGGCTCTTACCGTGCGTGCCGCCCACTGCGCGCAACCTCGCTCCGGATCGCCGCCGAGATTGCTCAGCCGTCTTTCGACGCCCTCACCACCTTCTGCGTCAGCACAGATCAGCGCCCACTCGTGCAGCGGCTCGTCAAGAGGCGGTCTCAGATGCCCGCACCACAGCGCGTGATAGACGGCCGGCAGTACCTGCAGCGGATCACCCACCGATGGCGCCCCTTCGGCCAACGGCCAGGGCACGGCGAACGCTTCAGCCAGCGCGGCCCTGAGCCGGGGCGGGGCCTGATAAGCGGGGTCGCGGTAGCCGTCCAGCCACCGCATGATTCGCCGCCACCACCGCCGGACGGCGGCTCGAGGCACCGATATGACCAACCCACGCGCGCGCACGCCGCCGCCACACCACCCGTGCCCGCTGCGCCCTGTCTCCACCGGAGGTCGGGCTGGAGGGGCAGTCGGCGAGCAGGCCGGTGCCGCCCGCGTACCGGGCGAACAGCTGAGGCACCCATGAACGCACCCGCCCGTCGGCGGTATCCCGCCACAGCAGCCGTACCGGACGGGCGGAAAGGCCGGTTACGTCCCGCTTCCGGCCCAAGGACCATCAACTGCGTGCGCATCGCTTTCGAACCGAGTACGACGTGCCGTCCGGTGGTCGCCGACCACCACCAGCCCGGCCCCCACCGGCGGACCGGGCGCCGACGCACCCCTGCCCGGTCCGGCAGCCACTCGCCCCGGTCAGGACCCGCTCCCGGCTCCCTCGGGCCTCGTCGGGCGGTACGTCAGGGACACGAGGCCTGGATCGAGGCCCGGGCCGGCGCTGACCAGCTCCCACGACCGGGACAGGGCGCCGGGCCGGTAGTACGTGGCGCCGTCGACGAAGACGGGGACGACGGTCAGCGTCAGCTCGTCGACGAGGCCGGCGTCGCACAGGGTCTGGCCGAACTGGCCGTGCCCGTAGACGATCAGGTCCCTTCCAGGGGTGCGTTTGAGTTGGGCCACGGCCTGCGCGGGATCGTTCGCGATCACGCTCGTGTTGGTCCACTCCGCCTCCTGGAGGGTGGACGAGAACACGTACTTCTTCATGGCGTTGATGTGCTCGGCGTACGGCCCGGTCGCGGCCGGCCACTGGCGGGAGAAGAGCTCGTAGGTCCGCAGGCCCATCAGCACCGCCTCACTGCGCCGCAGGACCTTGAGGGAGTGCTCCGCGCTGCCGGGCCCGAAGTAGGGCCCGGCCCAGCGCAGCGGCTCTCCGATCACACCGTTCAGGGACACGAGGGCGGTCTGCACGAGCCGCCGGGAACTGTCGGAAGGGGCGTTCATGAGGAAAGGACTTCCGGCGGGTCCGCAATGCATCGGTCACCGGTGGTGAGACCGACCGATGCGATCCGCCCGGTCGCCGAGTCCATACCCGTGACAACGCAACCGGAAGGACACCTCATGACCCCATCCGCCGCCACCGGCAGGCCGCCCGCACTGCGCTGGGTCCTGGCCCTGACCGCGGTGGCCGGACTCATCGTCGCCCTGGACCAGTTGGTCGTCGCCACTGCGCTCAACACAATCCGGCGGGACCTGGGCGCCTCCATGGCCGACCTGGAGTGGACCGTCAACGCGTTCGGGCTCGGGTTCGCCGCCCTGCTCATCCCGGCGGCCGAGCTCGGCGACCGGATCGGCCGCAAGCGGGCCTACCTGTCGGGTCTGCTGCTGTTCGCCGCCGCCTCCGCGGCGTGCGCCCTCGCCCCCACGACCGGCGTCCTGATCGGGGCCCGCGCCGTGCAGGGCGCCGCGGCCGCCCTGCTGTCGCCGGCCGCGCTTGCGCTGCTCACCGAGGCCACCCCGCCGCGGCGGCGGGGAGCGGTCATGGGCGTCTACGCGGCCGTGACGGGACTCGCCGTCGTGGGCGGTCCGCTGGTCGGCGGTGCGGTGGCCGAGGGGCTCGCCTGGCAGTGGATCTTCTGGATCAACGTCCCGGTGATCGCCGTCGTCGTGCCCATCGCCCGCTCGGTGCTCACGGAACACACCGGCCGGCCCGCCCCTCCCGACGTCCCCGGCATCGTGCTGGCGGCCGGCTCGATGTACGCGCTGGTGTGGGCGCTGGTGCGGTCCGGGTCCGCGGGCTGGGGGAGCGCGGAGGTGCTGGGCACCCTGGTGGCCGGCGGGGTCGCCCTGGCGGCCTTCGCCGTACGCCAGGCGACGGCCGCGCACCCCATGCTGCCCACCCGCCTGCTGCGGCAGCCCGCCTTCGCCGCGGGCAACCTGTCGAGCCTGCTGCTGACCGCCTCCCTCTTCGGCACCGTGTTCTTCCTGGCGCAGTACCTCCAGGTCGCCCTCGGCCACTCGCCGCTGGGCGCGGGACTGAGGTTCCTGCCGTGGACGGCGACCCTGTTCTTCGTCGCCCCGGTCGCGGGCCGGCTGCAGGACCGGATCGGCCCGCGCACCCTGATCTGCGCTGGGCTGTTCCTGCAGGGCGCGGGGATGCTGTGGATCGGCGTCAACGCCCACCAGCACCAGAGCTACGGCGCCTCCGTGGCGGCGCTCGTCCTGTCCGGGGCGGGCACCTCGATGGCCATGCCGGCCCAGCAGACGACCGTCATGACCACCGTGCCCCCGGCCTTGATGGGCAAGGCGGCGGGCACCTTCAACACCGTCCGCCAGCTCGGCGGGGCCCTCGGCATCGCGGTCATGGCGGCGGTCTTCGGCACAGTCGGCGGTGAGAAGTCCCCGGCCGCCTTCGCGGACGGCTTCTCCGGTGCCGTGACCGTCGCGGCCGCCCTGGCCCTCGCTGGCGCCGCGTGCGGGCTGTTCGCGCCCGGCCGTCCTCGCGCGGCGGCGCCGGCCGCCCCGGTCGGCGATGGCGCCGGCGAGGCCGTACAGGAGGAACTCGGTGCCCACTGACGACTTCGACGCCCTCGCCGCGTCCTACCGGCAGGAACTACTCGCCCACTGCTACCGGATGCTCGGCTCGGTGCACGACGCCGAGGACCTGGTCCAGGAGACACTGCTGCGCGGCTGGCGCGGGTACGACCGTTTCGACGGCCGCTCCTCGCTGCGCACCTGGCTGTACCGGATCGCCACCAATGCCTGTCTGTCGGCGCTCGCCAGCACGCACCGCAGGGTGCTGCCCTCGGGTCTCGGCACGGCCGCGGAGGACGGGGGCGCGGACCTCGTGCACGCCGACGAGGTCGCCTGGCTCACCCCGCTCCCGACGCCCGGGCGCACGGTGCCGGCGCAGGACCCCTCGGAGGTCACGGTCCTGCGCGCCAGCACCCGGCTCGCCCTGGTGGCCGCCTTCCAGCGGCTGCCCGCCCGGCAGCGGGCCGTGCTGCTGCTCGTCGACGTGGTCGGCTTCCCGATCGTGGAGGCCGCGGAGTTCCTCGGCACCTCCGTCAACGCCTGCCGCAGCCTGCTGCAACGCGCCCGTGCCGCGCTGGCCGCCGACCCGCCCGCCGAGGACGACGTCCGCCCCAGTCCCGAGGTGGACGAGGAGGTGCTGCGCCGCTACCTGGAGGCGTTCGAGGCCGCCGACACCCGGCGACTGGCCGAACTGCTGCGCAGCGGCGTCACATACGAGATGCCGCCGATCGCCACCTGGTTCCGCGGCCGGGACGCCGTGCGCGACCACTGGACGCGCCGCGTCTTCAGCAAGCCGCGACGCGCCCTGCCCCTGTGGGCCAACGGCTGCCCGGCGATGGCCGTCTACATGGAGGACGCTCACGGGGAGATGCGGGCGCACGCCATCGAGGTGCTGGAGACGGAGGGCGGTCTGGTCTCACGCGTCGTCGTCTTCCTGCACCGCGATCTGTTCCCGCACTTCGGCGTCCCGGACGTGCTGACGGGAGCGACCGCGTGAACCCCCGGCGCCCTTCACGGCCGCGGCTGCTGAAACACGTATCCCAACAGCCCTCCGGGCCGGACCCGTGGGAGCTGCTCGGCCAGGCGACCGGCGTCGCGCTGGACAGCCTGCACCGGGCCGCCCTCGCCGACCCGGGCACGCCCACGCCCTGCACCCGCTGGAACCTCGCCACGCTGGTGCGGCACCTCACCGACTCCACCGCCGCGACCCGCGAACTCCTCACCGGTCTGCCGCCCGGACCCCCGCCGCAGCCCGGCTGCGCGCCGGCCCGCCACGAGCTGCAGCTCCTGCGGGCCACGGTCCTCGACCTCCCCCGGGATCCGGACCGCATGCACTGGGCGGCGCTGCCGGCGAGCTACGAACTCACCCTGCACGCCTGGGACATCAACCAGGCCACCGGGTGCCGCAAGCCGCTGCCGCCTACACTGGTCGAGGCGCTGCTCGCCCGCGCCCCCCTGGTCGTCGACGGCGTGGACCGCACCGACCTGTTCGCAGCTCCCCTGCCCCCGCCCCGCCCCGGCCTCCCCACCGACCGACTGCTGGCCCTCTTCGGCCGACGCGCCCTGCCCGCCGTCTGAGACCCCGACAGGACGATCAACACCCCTATGAACCCCAACCTTACGGAATCCGACCACGAGACCCCCGACGGCCGTCGGCTGCACGTCTATGACACCGGGGCGGATGACGGCCCGACCCGTCTGACGGTGTTCTGGCACCACGGCACACCCAATGTGGGCAGCCCGCCCGCACCGCTGCTGCCCGCTTCCCGGCGGCTCGGCATCCGCTGGATCTCCTACGACCGCCCCGGCTACGGCGGTTCCACTTCTCTGTCCGGCAGATCCGTCGCGTCGGCCGCCGCCGACGTCCGCGTCATCGCCGATGCCCTGGGCGTCGAGCGCTTCGCCGTCGTGGGCCACTCCGGCGGCGGCCCGCACGCCCTGGCCTGCGCGGCTCTGTTGCCGGAGCGGGTGCTCGGCGCGGTGTGCGTGGCGGGACTGGCTCCGTACGACGCGGAAGGGCTCGACTGGTTCGCCGGGATGCACGACTCCGGCCGAGCCTCCCTGACCGCGGCGGCCGCGGGTCGCGCGGTGAAGGAACGCCACGAGGCGGAGGCGGTCTACGACCCCGAGATGTTCACCGCGGCCGACCATGCCGCGCTCGCGGGGGACTGGTCCTGGTTCGCGGAGGTGGTGGCCCCGGCCCTGGCTGACGGCCCCGGCGCGCTGATCGACGACGACCTGGCCTACGTCCGCCCCTGGGGGGCCGACCCCCGCACCGTCACCTGCCCGCTGCTCGTGCTCCACGGCGGCCAGGACCGCATCGCACCGAGCACCCACGCCCGTTGGCTGGCCGAGCGCACCCCGGGCTCGATCCTCTGGCTCCGCCCGGACGACGGGCACCTCTCGGTCCTGAACAGCGCGGTCAGGGCCCTGGAGTGGCTGGCCGGTCACGCCGAGCCGTGACACCGTCGCCGTGGGCCCCTCCAGGAGTGTCCGTAGGCCCACCCCCGGTTGGGTGTTCAGGCCCAGCGACGCGGCGCGGCGGACGCGGGAGAGTTCTCCTCGCCGGCGTCACGCGGACGCTGAACTCGGCACTGACCACACTCACTTCGGGGGATCCACATGAACGACATCCTCGCCAGGCGCCTCACGGGACTGGCCGGCATCGCGGCGGCGGTCTGCTTCATCGTCGAAGTGCCCCTGTACTTCCTCTACTCGGGGCCGCCGCCGGACGCCAACGTGCTGGCGCGCCTGCTGATCGGCATCGTCGCGCTGGCCGGTCTGATCCTGTTCGTCACGGGCTTCCGCGAGCTGGTCAAGCAGGTGAACCCCGCCCACGAATGGGTCGGCACGGTGGCCTTCGCCACCGGATTGGTCTACGCGACGGTCACCCTGGTCTCCAGCGGGCTGGAGGCCGGCGCGGTCATCGCCGCCGACCACCCGATCGACCCGACCATCACGGTCAGCGGCACGTACATCCTCTACGGTTCCATCGGCCGCTTGATGCTCGCGCTGTTCCTGGCCGCGGTCGGCTACGGAGCCACCCGCGCGCACCTGCTCCCCCGCTGGACCGGTCGTTCCGCCTACGTCCTCGCCGGGGTGAACCTGGCGTTCGTGCCGTCCCTGTTCTTCGGCAATACGCCCGCGCACTTCTACGCGGCGAACGGATGGGGCAGCACGGCCCTGATGGGCGCGCTGCTGAGCTACTGGCTGCTCGCGGTGGGCATCGCCACCTACCGCAGCGCGGCACGCCGTACGCCCGCCACCGCGCCCGCCCCGCAGTCCTGACCTTCACTTACGGAGAACGGCCCGCGTGCCCGGCCCTCGCGTCGGGCACGCGGGCCGTCCGCGGGAACACGGCGCCGGCTCAGCCGTGCAGGGTGGGCCGGTAGACCAGTTCCTGGATGCGCCCGTCGAGCGTCCGGGACTCGATCAGTTCGAGGTCGAAGTCGGCCGCGCCCCGGAAGATCGGGTCCGCCCCGGTCCGGCCCGTGATCACGGGGAACACCGTCACCTGGAGTCGGTCGACCAGTCCGGCCGCCATCACCGCGCGGTTCATCGACAGGCTGCCGTGGGAGCGCAACGGCACGTCGGACTCCGCCTTGAGCCGGGCCACGACGTCGACGGCGTCGCCCTTCGTGACGGTCGCGTCCGGCCAGTCCAGCGGCTCCTCCAGGGTCGTCGACATCACCCTGGCGGGCAGGCTCCGCATCCGTGTGACCCACGGGCCGCGCACCCCGGACTCCTCGGTGCTTGACGCCGGCATCTGCGCGAACGCCCGGTACGTGGTGGCCCCGAACACCATCCGCTGCTCCTCGCCGTACTGGGCGAGGCGGTGTTCGAGCAGCTCGGCGCCCTGCTTGCCCCAGTAGCCGGTCCAGTCGCCGCCGTCCGCGCCGAAGCCGTCGAGGCTGGAGAAGACGTCGAACGTGTAGGCGACGGTCATGACACTCTCCTCGGGTGCGGGCGTTCGCGGATCGCTGGTGGTCGTGTCTCCGTTACAGACCGGCCCGCGGGGTGAAACTCATCGAGCGGCGCGCGGCCCCCGTGTCCGGGACGCGGTGGCTGGCTGGTACAACCGTGTTCGGTACGCGCACACCGCGGGTCAGCAGGCTGAAAGGCGGCACACAGGTGAGCACACGACGCGGTACGGCCCTGGTGACGGGCGCGTCCTCCGGCATCGGCGCGGGCTACGCGGAGCGCCTCGCCGCCCAGGGATGGGACACGGTCCTCGTGGCCCGCAGGGCGCAGCGGCTGGACGACCTCGCCCGCCGGTTGCGCGAGGAGACGGGCACCACGGTGGAGACCCTGGTGGCCGACCTGTCGGCGCCCGACGACCTGGCCCGGGTGGTGAGCCGGGCGGCGGGTGACGACATCGGGTTCCTCCTCAACAACGCCGGGATCAACGGGTACGGCCCGTTCGCCGAGCTCGAACCGGACCTCCTGGCGAAGGTCCTGCACATCAACGTCCTGGCCGTCACCGCCCTCACCCGGGCCGCGGTTCCGGGCATGCTGGCGCGCGGTGACGGCACCGTGGTCAACGTCGCCTCGCAGCTGGCCTTCGCGGGCTCGCTGCCGCCGCACCCGCTGCCCGAGCGCGCGGTGTACGGCGGCACCAAGGGCTACGTCGTCACCTTCACCCGTACCCTCGCGGCCGAGCTGGCCGCCACACCGCTGCGGATCCAGGTGCTGTGCCCGGGGCTGACCGCCACCGAGTTCCATCGTTCCCGCGGGCAGGAGCCGGTGCCGGGACGTGACCAGGCCGTGCACGCCGCAGGCGGCATGCCGGTGGGCCAAGTCGTGGACGCCTCACTCGCGGCGCTGGACGCCGACCGGGTGGTGTGCGTACCGGGACTCGACGAACCGGCCCTGATCGACGGTCTGGCGGAGGCAGAGGAGGCGATCCGCGCGGCGGCCCGACGCGGCGCGAGCTGACCGGGGGACCCCGCCCGGAGGGCTCTGCCGTGCCCGACGTAGGTGAGGCTTCCGTCGGGTGCTGTGAGGTACAGCCGCATACGGTCGCTGCCGGTGATCACCAGCCCCTTGAAGGTGGGAAGGTCCGGCGTGTGATCGGCAACCAGAGCGCGGACGATCCCGGGCAGACGCTCGAAGACCCCTTGGTGGTGGTGCTGGTCTGGAGCTGTCACAGCTTCGCCCAGGCCGGGCACTTGTTCCCCGGCTGGTTCTTGCAGAACGCGTTGATGACGCCGATGGTCTGCCCCCGGCCGGCGTCGTATAGCTGGTCCTTGGTCTTTCGTGAGTACTGAACGATGACCACGATCTTCACCATCCTGGGCCGGGGTACGCCGGTCTCAAAACCTATCCCCCGTACACGAGACGGCCGTGATGGTCGTCGCTCTCGGGGTGCTCGTTGACGACGGCCGCAATCGTTCCGCACTTCTTGATGTTGTGGCGGCCGGTGAAGTGCTGCCAGCCGAAATGGCGCAGTCGCCGGCGTGCCGGGCACCGTCGCTTGTCTGCCGGGCGGGCCGTCGACGCCGATGGCGCGAGTCCGCGCGCCACATCGCGGGCTTCTGCGACCAGGTGAGCCATGAGCATTCACCTACTCGTGCGCACCGCCCGGTTCTTGCTCGCTGCGGTTCGGCCGCCTTCTACGACTCTGTGCATGCTGGATCCCGAACTGCTGGAACGGATCACCGTGCGCCGTGTGGAAATGGACGGACGCAAAGAACAGTTAGCCAAGCAGCTAGCAGAGGCGCGGGCCGAGTGGGACGAACTCGCCTCGCCGAACGTGTCCTTGAGCGGGTGAGTGAGCGGCTCGCCGGCGAACGCGCCCACGCTGTGCCAATGCCTGGGCAGGTGGGAGGCCGGGCGATGATGCTGATCCCGACCGCGAGCCGGGCGCGGACGAGAGCACGGTCCCCCCGGACTACCAGCGCATCATCGCTACCGTGCCCTGGGGAAGTTGAAGAAGGCCGCCGACCTCACCCCCCGCCACTGGCATGACGGGTTCGGCGGCTATCACTCCTACCCCGGCAGTATCCCGATCGTGGCGACGACGCTGTCCTGGCTGCGCGAGCACGGCCAGCCGGTCCCGCGTTCTGGCGCTTCGGCCGTAAGGGACGGCAGCCGCTGCTGGACGCGATCAGAACTTCCGCCAGGACGCCGCCTTGCCCGCCGCCGCGCGGCTGAGCACGAACGGGAACAGCGCGCCGCACTGAGCAGGAAGCCGCGGCCCGCGAGGCGCGGCGGCCCGTACGCGCCCACTGCGGGCAGATGTTCAACGGACCACGGAAAACATAACTGTGAGAGTTCTTCTGCGGCCCGGGATGGGTTGCGCCAGGCTCGGCGCTCGTGATCCGGCATGACTCGAAACGTAACTGGCGTTCCGTCAGGGACTGCCGTTCCCCCGAGATGTCTGCCGGGCATGGGCGTCGGCCTGGCCCACCCGTTGGCTTGATCAGCAGCTTGTCCGCCTTCCGGCGTGACTCATCACAGTTCCGCCACGTGGTGACTCCACCCAGGCCGACGCCGTCACGGTCGTCCGCCCGGAGGAGAACAACCGCGTGACCATGCTCGCAGAACACGTCGATGGCGTCATCGGCGTCGACACCCACCGCGACACCCTCGCCGCAGCCGCCGTCAGCCCCATCGGCGCCGTCCTTGCCAGCACCGATTCCCCGGCCAACGCCCGCGGCTACCGGCGGCTTCTGGACTTCGCCCGCCAGCAGGTCCCCGGCCGCCGCTGCTGGGCCCTGGAAGGTATCGGCAGCTACGGTGCCGGCCTCGCGGCCTTCCTGGACCAGGCCGGTGAGCAGGTCGTCGAGGTCTGCCGTCCGAAACGAGCGGCCAACCGCCGCAAGACCGACATGCTCGACGCCGTCCGGGCCGCCAAGGAGGCCCTGGCCACCGAGCATCTGATCCAGCCCCGCCTCCGCGGCGAACGCGAGGCACTGCGGGTACTGCTTGCCACCCGTCACGGTGCGGTCCTCGCTTCCACCGCCGTGATCAACCAGCTCTAGGCCCTGATCGTCTCCGCCCCGGATGACCTCCGCGCCGAGCTGCGGAAGCTCAAGCGTCCCGCCCAAATCGCCTACTGCGCTCAGTTCCGCGACCGCCCGGCCCAGAGCCTCGAGCACCGGATGACGGTGCGGGCCATGCGGTCCACGGCGCAGCGTGTCCAGGCGCTGCAGGCCGAGGCCAAGGAGCTGGAGAACGAGATACTCGCCCTGGTGCGGCAGCAGGCCCCCGAGCTTCTCGGCCTGCTCGGAGTCGGGCCGATCACCGCCGCCCAGATCTTGGTCAGCTGGTCTCACCAGGGACGATTCCGCTCGGAAGCCGCCTTCGCCTCCTTCGCCGGTGTCTCGCCGATCCCTGCCTCGTCCGGGCTGACCAACCGACACCGGCTCAACCGCAGCGGCGACCGGCAGCTCAACCGGGCCATGCACACCATCACCCTGATCAGGATGCGACTTGATCCCTCTACGAAGACGTACGTCGCTCGCAAGATCACCGAAGGAAAGACCTCCCGGGACGCCCGGCGATGCCTCAAGCGGGTGATCTGCCGCCAGATCTTCAAGATCCTTGAGCGCTCAGACCGAAACCGACTCGGCAACGTCGAAGAACTCGCTCAAGCGGCTTGACACGACATAGCAGCCTCGGGGGAGCGCGTCGACTACCGCGGCTGGACGCAGCCGCGGGAATTCCCACCCGGACCTGTGCGAGGTCTACCAGAGCCGGGCCGTGGCGGCACAAGCACAGGCCGAAGCCGACGAACGCGAGCGCCAGGAGCAGGAGCGTCGCCGCCATGTGCAAGAAGCTCTGAAGCCGTTGCTGTATCGAACTGGCCAGATACCGGTTTGAGTGGGGCCCTCCGGGCAGGTGATCTTCTGGCTGTGACCGGACTCCACGAAGCGCAGTTCCCTACCGGACTCCTCGGATAGTGAGGTACGTTCGGGCCCATGCCTGTCTACACCTGTGCAGTGCAGCGCAAGCAGATCTGGCCGGACGGCTCTGTCGTCTGGGCCGCGCGCGACGAGCGTGTGAACGTCATCGGATGGGCTGGTGAGCCTTTCGATCTGGGGCAGATGCTTCTCGAGAAGTTTCTTGAGGAGAACAAGACGGGCATCGCTCCAGACGGATTTCGCGCGGTCGTCTGGGCAGGCGACCGACGTGGCGAGAACCTCAACGGAAGTGTCGATGCGTTGGCTGTGGTCGAAGCCCCTGTCGAAGCCGCCCGATCTGCACGAGAGCCTCGCAGAAGTGCTGCGCGCCGCCGTTGGGGATGGTTCAGGGGTCGTGCTGCGCCTGATGCGGAATAAGTTGCTGTTGCCGTTTCCGGTCTTGAGGGTTGTGCGTCGAACGGGAGTCCCGATCGGGTGATCCCCGAAAGGTGATCCATGACCATGTGCCCAGACCGAGTGGGCACGGCCCCGCCGCTGCCCGAACCGGACATCGAGCCGAGGCTGCTGCGGGCCTTCCTGGCCGTCGCGCGGGAGGGCCACTTCGGTCACGCGGCCGCCGAACTGGGAGTGGCGCAGCCGGCGCTCAGCAGACAGGTGTGACACCTGGAGCGGCTGCTCGGCGTGGAGCTGTTCGACTGGTCACGAGACGCCGGTTCTGCGCCAGGGCCAGCTGCGCTTTCCCTGGAGCGCGGAACTCACTCGCGCCGGACGGCTCGTCCTCCCCCAACGCACCGCCCGGGCCGCGGCGACGGGCCGGAGCGAAGGCCTGACCGTCTCCGCCCCGCTGCCCAGCCCACCGGGCGGGCTGCTCACCGAGCCGGTGCGCGGCCTTCGTTCACCCCAGCACGACGCACGGGTGCCGTGGTCGGTCTTGACGACGGCGAGGAGGTGGCCGCGGTCGCCGACGGCCGGGTCGACGCCCTGCTCACCTTGGACCTGCCCGCCTCGGACGCGTTCGCCTTCAAGGCGCTGGTCGAGGAACGGACGAGCACGCTCCTTATCCAGGGGCAGCCATGGGAGCACTGGGCCCGCATTCCGTTGACGGTACTCGCCGACGATCCGGTCCTCTTTCCGCTTCGTGAGCGCAGCCACTGCTGGGCGCAGCTCCAGGCGGCCGCCACCGCGGCCGGTTCCGATCTGCATCCGCTGCCGACCGCGCCCTCGGCCGTGCCCGATCTGGTGGCGGCCGGGCTGGGGGCTCCGCGTTCCGGAGTCATTCCCGCTGGCCTCGCGTCCGTCCCCGCCTGCGCAGCCGGTGCGCCTCCCGCGGCAGCCCCCACCGGCGGCCCGGCCGTCCCTCCGGCGGCTCGCCTGTGCCAGCGGTCCTCCCGCTTCCGCTGCGCCCGTGGGCCGTCCCGCGGCCGGCCACCCGCCGCACCAGCCCCCAGGCCGGCGGCCGGATGGGCCCGCCCGCGCTCCTGGCCGTCCGCGCCAGGCCTTCGGCCGTCCGTCGGCGGTCCGCCGTCCCGCCTATCGCACCGCGCCAGGCACGGCAGCGTCCTGCTCTGCCCCGCCCGCCGACGGCCCACTGTTTCGCGGCGGTGACGGGGCTGTTGACCGAGGCGTATGAATGCTCCAAGGGCCGCGACGAGGAACGATACGCCGCATGCCATGGTCGGGCCGTCATGCTCAGGCCCCTGCCACGCCGCCTCCGGTTCGGCTGCTGGGCTGCACGATCGGATCTGCCAGCACCCCGGCCACCGTCACCACGGGGAACATCCCGCCCCAGCAGCGCGCCACTGGCGCCGGCTCCAACCCTCCATGACGCGAGCCAACACGCAGGACCCTCGAGCCGCGGCCCCAGCAGGGCCTCACGCGCCCAGAACCCGCACACCACCGGCCGTGCAGGAGCGATCACCTCCCCGCGAGCCGCACCCGACCGCGACAGGCGCCACACACCCGGCGTGACGGTCGGGACACCGGTCGGCAGGCCGACCGAGCCGGGTGCGGACGGCCGGTGCCCGGCCGCGTACCGCCGACCGGATGCCGTGAGCGGGCTGCCCGGAACGACAGGGCAGAGCCACCCGAAGCGGCCCCACGTGCCGGGTCGATGCCCGGGGTGCGAGCAGGGGCGTGACAACGGCGAGGTTCTCTGAGACCTGCAACGGACACGTTAGATGATGGGTGTAATGTAAGTGTCCGTTGTCCGCCCGCCAGGGATGTGGCTTCTTGCTCGCCCCGTGCGGTTTCGGTTCGCACAGTCGGGATGAACCAGCGGGTAGCTGCCTGCTCGGCCTGGCGCCATGTGACGAGGGACCCATGACCTTTGACGATCTGCTGCCACGCGTGTCGCCCGCCGAGGCGGCCGAACTCGCATCGCTGGCGAGCGGTCCTGTTCTGCTGCCCGGCGACGAGGGATACGACGCCGAGTGCCGGATCTACAACCTGAACGTTCCCCTGGAACCGGCTCTGGTGGTCGGCGCCGCCGGCGCGGCCGACATACAGGCGGCGATCCGCTTCGCGGCCCGCCAGGGCCGGCCTGTGACGGTGAAGACCACAGGCCACCAGCAGGTCACCCCCGCCCGGGGCGGGATTCTGATCAGCACCCGTCGCATGAAGGGTGTCGTCATAGACGTCGCCAGACGGCGCGCACGCGTCGGGGCCGGCGTGATCTGGCAGGAGGTGATCGACCAGGCCGCCGCCGTCGGTCTCGCCCCGATGAGCGGCTCGGCTCCGCTGGTGGGCGTGGTCGGCTACACCCTCGGGGGAGGACTCAGTCCGGTCCTCGGCCGGAGCCGGGGATACGCGGCGGACCATGTGCGCTCGTTGGACGTGGTGACCGCTGACGCCGAGTTGCGGCATGTCACGGCGGACAGCGACCCCGAACTCTTCTGGTCCCTGCTCGGAGGCAAGGGCAATTTCGGCGTTGTCACCGCGCTGGAGTTCGACCTGTTCCCCTTGACCCACTTCTACGGCGGCGGCATCCACTTCCCCGGCGAACACCTCGCCGATGTGCTGCACACCTGGCGCACTTGGCAATCAGACATGCCGGAGGAGATGTCCTCCTCGGTCGCCGTGCAACGACTCCCTCCGCTGCCCGAGTTGCCGGAGCCGCTCCGGGGGGCCTTCGTAGTACACGTGCGCTTCGCCTACCTCGGTCCGTCGGCCGAGGGCGAGCGGCTGATCACACCCCTGCGCGCGGCCGCCCCAGCGCTCATCGACACCGTGGACGCGATGCCCTACACCGCCATGGGCGCCCTCCACATGGACCCGCCGACGCCGATGCCCTATTACGACCGCACGACGATGCTGCGCGCGTTTCCCGCCGAGGCGGCCGACAAGCTGATCGAACTGCTCGGTCCCGAGTCGGACTCCCCGCTGGCGAGCGTCGAGATCCGCATGCTCGGCGGCGCTCTCGACCGCGAGCCCGCGGTACCCAACGCCGTCTCCAGCCGAGGGCTTCCTTTCGTCCTCTTCGGTTTCGGCGTGGGCGCCCCCGACCGGGCCGAGTTCCTGAGGGCCAAACTCGAAGAGGTGATGAACGCGTTGGAGCCCTGGGCAGACAGGCGCAGGATGGTCAACTTCCTCTCCACCGAAGAGGCCACCGACACCGAGCGGTTGAGCGAGGTCTACGGCGCCGAGCGCTACCGGCGTCTGACCGCCGCAAAGAAGGCGTACGACCCGACCAACATGTTCCGGGTGAACCACAACATCCCGCCCGGCTGACGGAATGCGGCCACCGGGACCGGGGTCGGTGCCGGGGGGCCCGGACGCGTCCGCCCGGTCCATAGGGGCTCCGGGCGGGCCCCGTCAAGGGCGCTGCGGTCGGAGTCGTCCCCGCCCATGCCGGTCGGAGCGTACAGGCGCCACTTTTCCTGCCTGCCAGGAGGCTGCGACCGCACGCTCACGTGCTTGTCGGCGGCGGCGTTCGGCCGCTCCGCGGACAGGGTTCGCGGTGGGCGTGGCGTGGAAAGTCAGCAGCGCAGGCCGCTCCTGGCCGCCGGTGCGGATCGCCGCCCTGGTGAGCGGTCCGTCCACTCCCTGCGGAACGCGTCGTGCAAGAGCATGTATGCCGACCCCGCAGTTGAGCGGTTGTCAAGCTGATTCGGGCCTGTGCGGCCTGTTCTCATCCTTCCCTGTCCGGCGTCCCCAGCGCACGGGCTTTCGTGGCGGTCGCCGAGCAGTAGCACCACAGGGACGCGGCCTGGGCGATCGGCACGAGCCCGCCGACGCTGTCCGTGGCGGATGGGGCGCACGCCATGAGCATGAGGAGCAGATGTCCTTGCTGCTGGACGGCCTCGGGTCGGTCCGGAAAAGCCGTCTGCGGGTGCCTGAAGTAGGTGCGGTTTCCGGCCGTGCCGCCGGATGGGTGGGAGCCCTCACCTACGTACCTGCCCTTCCTCTCCTGCGGGTTCGTCGGCCTGATAGGGATGCTCGGCCCAGATGGTCTTGCTGTGCGGGGGACAACGGGTTCCCCAGCGCTGAGAGACGATGAACAGTCCCCGACCGCCTTCGTCGAAGGTCCGGGCGCGTCGAAGGTGTGGGGAGGTGGTGCTGCCGTCGGTGACCTCGCAGGTCAGACCCGTGGCGCCGCGGATGAGGCGGAGACGTACCGGTGCCTGGGCATGGCGGATGGCGTTGGTGACCAGCTCGCTGGCGATGAGGATTGTGGTAGAGGTGGCCCCATCCAAGCCCCCTGTCCTCATGGTGGCCTTGACATGTTTTCGCGCGGCAGAGACTGCCGCCGTGTCGGCCGGGAGGTTCCAGGTTGCCACGGTGGTGCCGTCGAGCGTGCGGGTGCGGGCGGCCAACACGCGCGACCGGCGTAGCGCTCCCGCTGCCACCAGAGCCTCCAACGCAGCACGGCAGGCGTCTGTGAGCGAGGACTCTGGCTCGGCAGTTCGTTCGGGCACCTCGAGTCCATCGGTCTTCGTCTCGGAGTCGGGTGGCTCGGCGGAGTGCGTGTGCAGCAGGAGAACGCTGCCTTTCCGGAGCCGGATTTCGACGGACTCGACGTTCGCTCGCGCACCGCCAAGCGGTTCTCCAGGAGGAATGCCGACGGCAGTGGTCGCACCATCGGGGGGCGATGACGGTGGGCGCAGGATGTCCGGCGCGAGCGAAGGCGCACTCTGCGGTGACGGGGTCGTAGACGGCGTACAGGCAGCGTGCCTTGACGTTGTGGACACTCCCGTCCGGCCGCAACCGACGTATGACGTCATGGAGATGGATGAGCACTTCGTCCGGTTGCACGTCGAGGTCTGCCAGAGTCCGCACCGTGGCGCGAAGTCCGGGCACCACAGAGGCACCTGGTCCTCTGGCGAAGGCGGACTCTGCAGATGAGCGGGCTAACGCCGAGGGACAGGACGGCTGCGGCGATGACCACCGTCCGGCCCCCCCGACACGTCCGGAATGACGAATCCGTAGATGGCCGCACTGGTTGCCAGCGTGAATGCTCCGACGATCACCGTGTGACTGACGGGTAGCAGGGCCGCTGCCATCAGCGGTGCCAGGACCGAGTAGTCCGACCAGCGGACCAAGCCCGCCGCGGAGGCCTTCAGCTGCATCGTGCAGGTGATAGACGGTGAGCAGCGCAGTCGGGTGCCGGAGCAGGAGGAGTCGGGGCATCCCTCTCTTGGGACATGTCGTGGGCCTCGCCCGGCCGGCCCGGCGGTTGGGGTCATTTCCCGTCGGTAGGTGTCTCGATTCAGGTGCGGGACAGCCTTCACGGGTATGCGGCTCACACGGGAACGGCATCGACGGCAGGCCGCCCGGCCGAATCCTCCCGAGGCTTCTGCGCGGCGATATCCACCTGGCTCCTGAAGGGACGGGTGCCTGTCCCGTCGGCGCTCTCGGGTGTGCAGTGCCGAACCGCGCCGTTCAAAGGCGCGACGAGCCACGGCACTGTGCCAAGGAGCCTGCTTCGGCTCTTTCTCCCGCTCCGGTTGCCGTGACGCGAGGGTGCTCGAGTGGGTGGGTGCCCGTCTCGGCCCGGTCATGACGCAACCACATGTTAAATTGTGCACACCATCTTACATGGGGGTGGACGTCCGCTGTCTGGAATGGGACGCTTTTTTGCGAGTTCTTGCCGGTGTGGCGGATGGTCGTGGTACGGCCGACCGGCCGTTGCCCTGCGGGACATGGTCGGGTGTGCCTGCCGGCAGCGCGGGAGGCGGACGACTGCGTCAGGCGATAGACGGAAGGCGTAATCTTTGGAGTGCAGCAGATGGCTGCTCGACGTCACGGAGGGTGTTGGATGAGTCGCGTCTCGCAAGCAGAAGCGCGTGCCAACCGAGAGCGAGTGGTGGCCGCGGCCGCTCGGCTGTTCCGTGAAGACGGTGTGGCCAATGTCGGTATCGCGGATGTGATGAAGTCGATCGGACTCACCCAGGGCGGCTTCTACAAGCAGTTTGCCTCCAAAGCCGCACTTGTTGACGAAGCGGCCGCCAAGGCGTTCGCCGACAACTTGCGAGACCTCCTGGCCTTGGACCAAGAGGCCGGGGGGCATCAGGCGGCGTGGCAGTCGCTGCTCGAGTCCTACTTCTCGGTCGAGCATCGCGACAACCCTGGTACCGGTTGCCCCGCGGCCGGGTTCGCCGGCGATGTCGCGCGTGAGCCCGAGTACAGGGAGACCTACGCCAAGGGCGTCCAGGAACTCGCGGGGTGGATCGCGCCTGGTGACGCCGGCCTGGCCGCCTATGCCACGCTCGTCGGCGGCATACTCCTTGCCCGCGCCACCGCGGGCACGCCTTTGTCGGAACAAATCCTGCGGGCTTCACATGCCGCAGCGGCGAGGGCTGCCGACAGTACTGAGCCGGCGAACGGCTGACGCGTTACGCCGCTTAGCGTTTTCAGCCGCTCGACGTCCCGCAGAGGGTGCGTGCGCGGCGCCGGTGCTGGCCGGCTGTGCGTGCCGAACGAGTACGTGTTCGTGCATTCGATGACGTGAAGGAAACTGCCTGGCGCGGGCGGCCCCGAGGGGTAACGGCCGTTGCGTCATCAGCTCCCCGGCCGTTCACCTGGCCGGTTCCGGTCGGGATGACGATGTCACTCGGAGGTGCCGGCCGCTGCCGCGACCGCGGCGCGTACCTCCTGGGCGAACCCTTTCACGGTGTAGCCCGGGGGCAGGCTGTCAATCAGGACGAGGTCCGAGATCGAGTTGCGCACGCGCAGCGGCAGGATCGCCTGGTACTCGGGCGAGCGGTACCAGGCCTCAGCTGCGGCACGGTCGGGGAACTCCATCAGCACGACCAGGCCCGGCCACGAACCCTCGATCACGTCGGCTGCACCGTTGGCCAGCCACTTGCCGCCGAAGGGCTGGACAGTGGCCTCGACCTGCTCCAGGTACGACAGTCCCTGCTCGTTCGGGACGTCGCCAGGGATGCGGAGATGGTTGATCAGGTAGGTGCTCATAGGAGGTTCCTTCAAGGAGGCTATGCGTGCTGGGCGCGTAGCTCGGTTAAATTTCTACTGTGATCTAACTCCGTGGAGGCAAGTCCCGCAACTCAAGTGTCGGGCAAACCTCCATGGGGAGGGCCCTTGGCGTGGCGAAGCGGGTGCGGTCATCGCCTGTCTCGGCGGTACCCGTGCCCGTGTGGAATCCGGCCGAGCTTGCCGCTGCCGCGGAAGGTCGGTAGCGCGGCAGCGTAGTACTCGAGTCGGCGGGAGCGGAGCCGGCTGACCCTGACCCTGGCCGTGTCCTGGTGGGCGTGGGCCGGCACTACGACGGCCCCACCGAGCTCGCTTTCCGCAGCCGGCGGCCGGTGGGCCTTGCTGTCGATGCGCAGGGTGTTGGCCAGAATCCGGGCGGCGGCGGCGTCCGACCTCGCCCGGGAAGCGCTGCACCCCGGCTCCCCGAACGGCATCGTTGGACGCGACGACCGAAGGACCGCAGGATGCGTGATGCCTCGCCGGGCGATGCCCTGAAGATCGCACGTTCCCGCGCCGGCGGGCACCCGCACCGTGCGGCGGGACGTCCGTCCCGGGTGACCGATGACGGGGTTCGACGTCAGGTGCGGGACGCCTGCGGGGCCTGGCACCCGCGACGAGTGGCGACGGCTTCCCCCGCAACCTTCCTTCCTGCCCTCGGGCTGGCCCTGGCCGCCGTCGGATACGGTGGTCTCGCTCTGCTCCGGCGGGACGGCCGGACCGCGGGGATCACGGCAGTGGTGACCCTCGGCGCCGTAGGCCTGGCCTCCAGAGACGTTCGTGTGCGGCGTGCGGGGCGCCGGCCGGTACGGACGCCTTGTGATGTCCTGGTGATCGCCGGAGTACTGTGGCCCCCGGGGGGCTGCGGACCGCCTTGGGCTCGGTCCTGGTGAGCATCGCGTCGTCCCCGACCTCTCGCCCGGGAGCCGCATCGCGTACGGCACCGCACGCACCGGGCCCCGTCAGACAGCAGATCCGCTAAGTGAAGAAGGCCGTGTTCATGGTGCATGCAGCAAGGGCGATCGGCACGCCACACGATGACCAGGGGCAGGCCCGGGAGGCTGCCCAGGACCCCGGCTTGATGGTGTCCGTGTTCGCCAATTTCCGTCAGTACCTCATGGGGTGGGACGCGGAGAGCCGTCCGGGGCCCGTTGTCGATCAGTTCCGCAGCGGGCTCGCCACCCCGCAGTTCAACGGCGTGGTACGCCTGCGGTCCACGGCCGTGGCCGAGCCGGCCGTGGCGGCC
>NZ_JNWV01000043.1 GCF_000716535.1 Streptomyces flaveolus
CCCGTCGACCCCGAATACCCCGCCGACCGCATCACCTACATGCTGGAGGACTCCCGCCCCGTCCACGTCCTCGCGACCCCGCTGGACGAACTGCCCCTGGACACTCTCGCCACCACCGACATCACCGACACCGAACGCACCGCACCACTGCTGACCGACTCCCCCGCCTACGTCATCTACACCTCCGGCTCCACGGGCCGCCCCAAGGGAGTCGTCGTCACCCACTCCGGGCTTCCGGCGCTGGCCGCCGGGCAGATCGAACGGTTCGGGGTGGATTCCGGGAGCCGGGTGCTTCAGTTCGCCTCGCCGAGCTTCGACGCCGCCGTCTCCGAGGTGTGCATGGCGCTGCTGGCGGGGGCGCGGCTGGTCATGGCCCCGGCCGGGCCTGCCCGCCCGCCCTGGTGGACACCTGGTCCGCCGGCCGCCGCATGATCAACGCCTACGGCCCCACCGAGACCACCGTCTGCGCCACCATGAGCCGTCCCCTCTCCGGCGCCGTCACCCCGCCCATCGGCACCCCGATCCTGGGCGCGAGCGTCTATGTGCTCGACGCCCGGCTGCGTCCGGTGCCGGCCGGCGTCCCGGGCGAGCTGTACGTGTCCGGCGCCGGGCTGGCGCGGGGCTATCTGAACCGTCCGGGCCTGACGGCGGGCCGGTTCGTCGCCGATCCGTTCGGTGCGCCGGGTGACCGCATGTACCGCACCGGAGACCTGGTCCGCTGGCGGAACGACGGCCAGCTCGAGTTCGTCGGACGCGCCGACCACCAGGTCAAGATCCGCGGCTTCCGCGGCCCGGCGACCGGCGGATCGTCGCGTACGCCGTCACCGACGCACCCGCCGGGGAACTACGGGCGCTGGCCGCCGAGCGGCTGCCCGAGTACATGGTCCCGTCGGCGATCGTGCCGCTCGACGCACTGCCCCTGACCCCCAACGGCAAACTCGACCACAAAGCGCTCCCCGCCCCGCAGCTGGTCGGCCGGGCCCGGCGGGCTGGGCTGGAGTTCACCGCCCGCGATGTGTTCGCGCACCGGTCGGCGGCCCGGCTGGCGGTCGTGGCGAGGGCGGTGGAGCAGGACGCGCCCGCCGTGACGGACGACGGCACCGGCGAGGTCGTCGCCACCCCGATCATGCACTGGCTGCGCGGACTCGGCGGTGCCTGGAGCGGGTTCAACCAGTCGATGACCGTGCGGGTGCCCGCCGGGGCGGAGGCCGGGCGGATCGCCGAAGCCCTTCAGGCCCTGCTCGACCGGCACGACGTCCTGCGGCTGCGGGCATGCCCTCAGGCCGAGGGCCGGCGGCTCGAGGTACGGGAGGCCGCGCGGGTCCGGGCCGCCGAGCTGCTGCACCGCGTCGACGCGCGCGGGCTGGACGGGCGGGAGCTGATCGCCCTGATGACGGCGGAGGGCGAGGCGGCACGACAACTGCTCGCGCCCGAGGACGGGTCCGTGGTGCGGTTCGTCTGGTACGACCGCGGCACCGACCGGCCCGGGCTGCTCCTGCTGCTCGCCCACCACCTGGTGGTGGACGGGGTGTCCTGGCGGATCCTGCTGGCCGATCTGGCGGCGGCCTGGCACGGTGAGGAGCTCGCGCCGGTGCCGACGTCGTTCCGCCGCTGGGCCGCCGCGCTCGCCTCGGCCGCCCCGGCCCGGCGCCCCGAACTGCCGCTGTGGCAGGACATCGTGGCCACGCCCGACCCGCTGCTCGGGTCTCGGGCGCTGGATTCGGCGCGGGACACCGCCGTCACCACCCGGCAGCTCACCCTGACCCTGGCGCCCGAGGACACCGAGCCGCTGCTGACCGACGTTCCGGCCGCCGTGCACGGCGGTGTGAACGACGTGCTGCTGACGGCCCTCGCCCTCGCCGTGCACGAGCATCGGCGCGGGCGCGGGCAGCACGCCCCGGCGCTGCTGGTGGACCTGGAGGGGCACGGCCGTGAGGAGCTCGGCGAGGGCGTCGATCTGTCGCGGACCGTGGGCTGGTTCACCTCGCTGTGTCCGGTGCGGGTCGAGCCGGGCGACGGGCCGCTGCCGGACGCGCTGAAGCGGGTCAAGGAGCAGTTGCGCGCCCTGCCCGACCACGGCATCGGCTACGGCCTGCTGCGCCACCTCGACCCGGAGTCGGCCGCCGTGCTGGGCGGCTGTCCCACCCCGCAGATCGGGTTCAACTACCTGGGCCGGATGTCCGCGGGCGCCGCACCGGCCGCCGAGGGCGAGTTCGCGGCGTCCGCCGACTGGGCGGCCGTGTCCGGCGCCCCCGCCCCGGCACCACGCGACCCGGACATGCCGGTGGCGCACGCCCTGGAGGTCAACTCCGTGACGCTGGACCGGCCCGGCGGGCCCGAGCTGACGGCCACCTGGACCTGGCCGCAGGAGCTGTTCGACGAGACGGCGGTCCGCGCCCTCGCGGCCGGCTGGTTCGACGCGCTGCGGGCGCTCACCGAGAGCGTGCGCGCCCGGCAGACCGGTGGCTTCACCCCGTCCGACCTGGACCTGGTCTCCCTGAGCCAGGACGAAATCGACGACTTGGAAGCAGAATTGAGGGACCTCGCATGAAGACATCCGGGCTCGAGGACGTCCTGCCGCTCTCGCCGCTGCAGGAGGGCCTGCTCTTCCACGCCCTGGAAGGCGCGGCGGACACCGACGCGACAGGCACCGGCGACAACGACGTGTACACCGCCCAGATGGTGCTGGACCTGACCGGCCCGCTGGACGCCGCCCGGCTGCGCACCGCCGCCGGGGCGCTGCTGCGCCGGCACGCCAACCTGCGGGCCGGGTTCCGGCAGCGCGCCAACGGCCAGGCCATCCAGGTCGTGCACCGCGAGGTGCCGCTGCCCTGGCAGGAGTCGGACCTGACCGGTCTGCCGGAAGCGGAGCGGGAGGCCGCGCTCGGGCGGATCCTGGACGAGGAGCGTGCCCGGCCGTTCGACCTGGCCGTGCCGCCCGCGCTGCGGTTCCGGCTGGTGCGTCGCGCGGCGGACCGGCACGCCCTGGTGCTGACCAACCACCACATCCTGTGGGACGGCTGGTCGGCGCCGGTCCTGCAGCGGGAGCTGCTGACCCTGTACGCCGGCCACGGCGACCCCTCGGGGCTGGAGCCGGTCACCCCGTACCGCACCTATCTGGCGTGGCTGGCCGCGCAGGACCGGGCCGCCTCCGAGCGTGCCTGGCGACAGGCGCTGGCCGGGCTGGACAGGCCCACGCTGGTCGCGCCCGGTACCGGTCGGGCATCGGTGCGGCCACGGTGGCACACCGTGGAGCTGACCGAGGAGCGCACGGCGGCGCTGCTGGGCGCGGCCCGGGCCGACGGGCTGACGCTCAACACCGTCCTCCAGGGCGCCTGGGCGCTGACCCTGCGGGAACTGACCGGGCAGGACGACGTGGTGTTCGGCTCGGTGGTGTCCGGGCGGCCGCCGCAGCTGCCCGGCGTGGAGACCATGGTCGGCCTGTTCATCAACACCGTTCCGGTCCGGGTCCGGCTCGACGCCGCGCTGCCGCTGGCCCGGTCGCTGGTGCGGCTCCAGGAGGAGCAGGCGCTGCTCCTGGACCACCAGCAGCTGCGGCTCGGCGACGTACAGCGGATCGCCGGTCACGGGGAGCTGTTCGACACCGTGCTGACCGTCGAGAACTACCCCGGCGGCGGCGGTCCGCAGCCGGTCCACGACGGGGTGCGGGTCGCCCGGGTCACCGGGCAGGACGCGGCGCACTACCCGATGCGGCTGATCGCCGGCCTCGCCGGCCGGCGGCTGGTGGTCCGCCTGGAGTACCGGCCCGACCTGTACGACGAGGACACCTCGCGGATGGTCCTCGGTCATGTCGTACGGCTGCTGCGGACCGCCGCCGACCGGCCCGGCACCACGGTCGGCGGGCTGCCCCACCTGCTGCCGCAGGAGGGTGCCCCGCTGCCCGGCCGCGCCGAGGCGCCGAAGGGCGGCGAGGAGAGCGCGCCCGTGGCGGTGACGCGCTCCGGCGGCCCGCGGGAGGAGATCCTGTGCGGGCTGTTCGCCGAGGTGCTCGGGCACCCGTCCTTCGGTCCCGGGGAGAGCTTCTTCGGGCGGGGCGGGCATTCGCTGTCGGCGCTGAAACTGCTCGGCCGGGTCCGGGCCGTCTTCGGTGTCTCGCTGCCGGTGCGCGAGCTGTTCGCCGCCCCCACCCCGGCGCTGTTCGGCGAGCGGATCCGGCAGGCGGCCGGGGAACCGGACCGGCCCGAGCCGGCCGCCCGGCCGAGGCCCGCGCGGATCCCGCTGTCGTTCGCCCAGCAGCGGCTGTGGTTCCTGTATCGGGCTGAGGGCCCGAGCCCCACCTACAACGTGCCGATTCCGCTGCGGCTGACCGGCGAGCTCGACCTGGCCGCGCTCACCGCCGCGCTCGGCGATCTGACCCGCCGCCACGAGAGCCTGCGGACGGTGTTCCCGGCCGAGCAGGGCGTGCCGTACCAGCGGGTGCTCCAGGAGGCGGTGCCGCCCGTCGAGGTGGTCGACACCGACCCGGAGGGGGCCGCCGAGCTGCTGGCCAAGGCCGCCCGGTACCCGTTCGACCTGGCTGCCGAGATCCCGCTGCGGGCCACCGTGCTGCGCCTGGGCCCGCGCGAGCACGTGTTGCTGCTGCTCGTCCATCACATCGCCGCCGACGGCGGCTCCGTCGCCCCGCTCCTCGCCGATCTCGCGGAGGCCTACACCGCGCGCGGCCGGGGTACCGCGCCCGGCTGGCTGCCGCTGCCGCTGCAGTACGCCGACTACGCGCTGTGGCAGCGTGAGGTGCTGGGCGACGAGGACGACCCGGACAGCCCGCTCGCCCGCCAGCTGGCGTTCTGGCGCTCCGCCCTCGCGGGTGCACCGGGCACCCTGGACCTGCCGGCCGACCGGCCCCGCCCGGCCGTCGCCGACCACCGGGGCGGCACCGTGACGTTCCGGTCCGGCGCCGCGACGCACCGGCGGCTCACCGAGCTGGCCCGCGCCACCGGCTCCACCGTGTTCATGGTCGTACAGGCCGCGCTCGCCGCGCTGCTCAGCCGGATGGGCGCCGGGGACGACATCCCTCTCGGCACCGCCGTCGGGGGGCGCGGAGCGCCGGCGCTGGAGGGTCTCACCGGGTTCTTCGTCAACACGCTGGTGCTGCGCACGGACACCTCCGGCGACCCCGCCTTCAGCGAGCTGGTGTCCCGGGTGCGGAAGACCGACCTGGCCGCCTACGACCACCAGGACCTGCCCTTCGAGCGGCTGGTGGAGGCGGTCAACCCGGTGCGGTCCGCCGCCGCGCACCCGCTGTTCCAGGTGATGCTCGCCTTCCAGAACAACGCCGAGCCCAGCATGCGCATGCCCGGCCTGGCCGTCGGCTTCGAGGGGCTGGCCACCAACGCCGCGCGCTGCGACCTGTCGTTCAGCGTCGCCGAGACCAGGGGCGAGGACGGTGCCCCGGGGGGCCTGCGCGGCATCCTGGAGTACGCCCGCGCGCTGTTCGACCCGGAGACCGCGCAGGACCTCGCCGACCGGTTCGTACGGCTCCTGGACGCCGCCGCCCAGGACCCGGAGCGCCGGCTGAGCGCGCTCGACCTGCTCTCCGCCGGGGAGCGGGCCCAGCTCGCCGCCGAGGCCGAGCGGGCCGCGCCCGCCGCCGCCCCGGACACCCTGCCCGCCCTGTTCGCCCGGCAGGCCGCCCGCACCCCCGACGCGCCCGCCGTACAGCACGGTGCGACGACCCTGACGTATGCCGAACTGGACGCCAGGGCCAATCGGCTGGCGCACCGGCTGGCCGAACTGGGCGCCGCACCCGAGACGTTCGTCGCGCTGGCCCTGCCCGCCTCGGCGGACCTGGTGGTGGCGGTGCTCGCGGCCACCAAGGCAGGCGCCGCCTGGGTGCCGCTGGACCCCGAATACCCCCGTCAGCGCTTGGAGTTGATGCTCGCCGAGACCGCGCCCTGCGCCGTACTGGCCACCGAGGAGTCGGCCCGCCGGCTGCCCGCCACCAGCACTCCCGTGCTGATCGGCACCGACGCGCCCGGCAGGCCGGCCGAGGCGCCCCCCACCGTGCTGCGGCCCGGTCACCCGGCCTACGTCATCTACACCTCGGGCTCCACCGGCACACCGAAGGGTGTCGTCGTCACCCATGCCGGGCTTGCCGGGCTCGGCGAGAGCAGCCGGCGCGACCACGGGGCCGGGCCGGGCAGCCGGGTGCTGCAGTTCGTCTCCCCGAGCTTCGATGTGTCGGTGGCCGAACTGTGCATGGCGCTGCTCACCGGCGCCTGCCTGGTCATCCCCGAACAGCGGCCGGTCGGCGACGGGCTGGCCGCGTTCCTGGCCGAACAGCGGATCAGCCACGCCCATCTGCCGCCCGCGGTGCTCGCCGGGCTGCCTCCGGCGGACCTGCCCGACCTCGCCACGCTGATGACCGGCGGCGAGGCCTGCACCCCGCAACTGGTGGGCCGGTGGGCGCCGGGCCGGCGCATGGTGAACGCCTACGGGCCCACCGAGGCCACCTGCGAGGTCACCTACGCCGTGCAGGACCCGACCGCCGGCGGCTCCGCGCGGTCCATCGGCCGGGCCATGGACGGCGTCCGCGTCCACGTCCTCGACGCCTCGCTGCGCCCCACCCCGCCGGGCGCGCCGGGCGAGCTGTACATCGCCGGGCCCGGGCTGGCGCGCGGCTACCTCGACCGCCCGGCACAGACCGCGGGCCGGTTCGTCGCCGACCCGTACGGGTCCCCGGGGACGCGCATGTACCGCACCGGCGACCTGGTGCGCCGGATGCGCGACGGCCGGCTGGACTTCGTCGGCCGGGCGGACGGGCAGGTCAAGCTGCGCGGCTTCCGCATCGAGACCGGCGAGATCGAGTCCGCCCTGCTGGACGTGCCCGGCGTGCGGCACGCGGCCGTCGTGGTCCGCGAGGACCGGCCCGGCGACCCGCGGCTCGTCGCCTACGCGGTGGCCGCCGCGCCGGACCTGGACACCGCGGGGGCGCTGGCCGCGCTGCGCGGCCGGCTGCCCGAGTACATGGTGCCGGGCGTGCTGGTCACCCTGGACGAGCTGCCGCTGACCCCCAACGGCAAGCTGGACGTGCGCGCGCTGCCCGCCCCGGCCGAGCCGTCGGGTCCCGGCCGGGCGCCGCGCACCGCCCGCGAGGAGCTGATGTGCCGGCTGTTCGCGGAGGTGCTCGGCGTGGCCGAGGTCGGCATGGACGACAGCTTCTTCGCCCGCGGCGGCCACTCGCTGCTCGCCTCCCGCCTGGCCGGTCTGGTCGGGCAGGCGCTCGGCACCGAGCCCGGTGTCCGCGAGATCTTCGCGGCGCCCACCCCCGCGCTGCTGCTGCGCCTCGTCGACGGGGACGGCGACGGGGACTCCCCCGGCGCCGGCTTCACGCCCCTGCTGCCGCTGCGGACCGCCGGGACGAAGACCCCGCTGTTCTGCGTCCACCCGGTGGGCGGGCTCGCCTGGTGCTACTCGGGACTGCTGCGCACCCTCGATCCCGAACGGCCGGTGTACGGGCTCCAGTCGGCGGGCCTGGACGGCACCGCGCCACTCGCCGCCACCCTCGACGGGATGCTCGACGGCTATGTCGAGCAGCTACGCGCGGTGCAGCCGCACGGCCCCTACCGGCTGCTCGGCTGGTCCCTGGGCGGCACGCTCGCCCATCTGCTCGCCGCCGAACTCCAGCGGCGCGGCGAGCAGGTCGAGCAGCTGGTGCTGCTCGACGCCTACCCGGTCGAGGAGCACCGGCGCGCGTACCTGAGCGCCGAGCAGGTGCTGGGCGACCTGTGCCGGGCCCACGCCAGGCTGCACGGCGACGACCCCGACGCCGTACCCGAGGGGGCCGCCGCGCTGAGCGAGCGCATCGTGGACTACCTGGGCCGCGGCGACTCCGAGCTGAGCCGCCTCGATCCGGAGCAGCGGCACGCGGTGCTCGGCGCCCTGGTGAACAACGTACGGCTCGTCTCGCCCGCCGAACCGCCGGTGTTCAAGGGCGACATCCTGCTCGTCGCCGCCACCGAGGACGTCCGCGACTGGGCCGACCAGGAGGCCTGGACGCCGTATGTCTCCGGTGTCGTGGACCGGCTGGAGGTGGCCGCCACCCACGAGGGTCTGCTGGCCCCCGGACCGGCCGCGGAGACAGGCCGGCTGCTCGGCTGCCGCGACTGACCCATCCGCATCCGAGGGGCGGTACGCGGTTCGCGTACCGCCCCTCACGCATGTCCGCCCGGTGGCCGGAACTGGACCGATACCTCGCCGATAAGGCCGGTTCATACGGTCTAAGCCGCACGCAGAGGCCGGATCCGGCCCCCGCGATCGAGCTCATGTTCCGGCCGATGTTCCGGCTGACTTTCCGATGGAGGCGACACTCGTGGTGGACGGGGCGGACGAGATCGGCGGCGCGGCCGGCCGGGAGTACTGGAACGCTGTCGTGTGCGCGGGGGGCTTCACCCCGCTGCCGGGCTGGGCCGCCGAGCCCGGCGTCCCCGGCACGGCCGAGACCCGCGCGCGGCTGCCGGAGAGCGCCCGCGCGCACCTCGACGCGGCCCTGCTGCTCGCCGTGCACGCCAAGGTGGTGGCGGCGCTGACCGGGGACCGGGACACGGTCACCGGGTTCCAGCCGGCCCGCGGCCGGGCCCTGCCCGCGCGGATCACCGTCGAGGACGGCAGCTGGCGGGAGCTGACGGCCACCGCCGCGGGCACCCTGCGCACGGTGCTCGCCTTCACCGCGGACGCCCCGGCCACGGAACCCCCCATGTACGACACCCTCGTCGCACCCCGTGCGGCGGACCTGCCCACCGAGCTGCCGCGCGGGGTCGTCCTGGGTGTCGCCGCCGACGGCGACACCCTGCTGGTGCGGCACCGCACCGACGTCCTGGACGCGGCGGCGGCCCGCCGGATCGCCGGGTACCACGTCACCGCCCTCACCCGGGCCCTCGCCGAGCCCGGCGCGGACCACCACGCCCGGCACCTGCTCGGTGAGGAGGAACTGCGCTACCAGAGTGCGGAGTTGAGCGGCCCGGTACGACCGCTGCCGGACCGGCGCTGCCACCAGCTCTTCGAGGAGCGGGCGCACGCCCACCCGGACGCGGTCGCCGTCGAACTGGGCGAGCGGGCGCTGACGTACGGCGAACTCAACCGCCACGCCAACCGGATCGCCTGGCGGCTGCGCGAGCAGGGACTCGCGGACGAGGACGTGGTCGCCGTCGTCACCGAGCGCGACCTCGACTGGGCGGCCGCGCTCCTCGGCACCTTCAAGGCGGGCGGCGCCTATCTGCCCGTGGAGCCGCACTTCCCGGCCTCCCGGATCGCGGGCATGCTGCGCCGCAGCGGCTGCCGGCTGCTGCTCACCACCGGCGAGGGCTCCGCCTCCCTGCGGCAGGCCGTCGCGGACCTCGGCGACGAGGCCCCCGCCGTACTGGCCGTCGACCGGCTGCCGGACACGCTGCCCGACACGGACCCCGAGCTGCCGGTGGCCGCCGACGCGCTCGCCTACATCTACTTCACCTCCGGTTCCACGGGCGAGCCCAAGGGCGCCATGTGCGAACACGCCGGCCTCGTCAACCACCTCCTCGCCAAGATCGAGGACCTGGGCATCACCGCGGACAGCACGGTCGCCCAGACCGCCCCGCAGTGCTTCGACATCTCCCTGTGGCAACTGGTGGCGGCGCTGGTCGCCGGCGGCCGTACCCGGATCGTCGAGCAGGACGCCATCCTCGACATCGGCCGTTTCGTCGACGTCCTGGAGACCGGCCGGGTCCAGGTGGCCCAGCTCGTCCCCTCCTATCTGGAGGTGCTGCTGACCTGGCTGGACGGCCGCCCCGGGCGGCTGCCCGAGCTGCGGATCGTGTCGGCGACCGGTGAGGCGCTGAAGAAGGAACTGGTGGAGCGCTGGTTCCAGACCTTCCCCGGGGTGCCGCTCGTCAACGCCTACGGCCTCACCGAGACCAGCGACGACACCAACCACGAGGTGATGCGGGCCGCTCCCCGGGGCGCTTCGGTGCCGCTCGGCCGGCCGGTGCGCAACGTGCGCGTGCGGGTCGTCGACGAGCGGATGATGCCGGTGCCGCTCGGGGCGCCCGGCGAGATCGTCTTCCAGGGCGTGTGCGTGGGCCGTGGTTACGTCAACGACGAGGAGCGCACCGCCGCCGCGTTCCTGCCCGACCCGGACGAGCCGGGCGGGCGCCTGTACCGCTCCGGTGACTTCGGCCGGTGGGCGGCGGACGGTCGGCTGGAGTTCCACGGGCGCCGGGACGCCCAGTTGAAGATCCGCGGCTTCCGCATCGAGATCGGCGAGATCGAGAACCACATGATGCGGGCCGCCGGGGTCCGGGACGCCGCCGTGGTCGTCGCCGGCACCGGCGAGGACCGCTTCCTGGTGGGCTACTGCACCCGCTCCGGCACCGCCGAACCGGCCGGGCTGCGCGAGAAGCTGGCCGCGTCCCTGCCGTCCTACATGGTGCCCGCCCGGCTCGTCGTGCTGGACGCCATGCCCCTCACCCCCAACGGGAAGATCGACAAGAAGGAGCTGACCCGCCGGGCGCAGTCCGCCGCTCCCGAGCCCGCCGACGTCTCCTCGGGCGAGCCGCGGACGCCCACCGAGCGGCGGCTGGCCGAGCTGTGGAGCGCGGCCCTGAAGGTGCCGACGCACCGCATCCGCCGCGACGCCCACTTCTTCGTCCTCGGCGGCACCTCGCTGAGCGCGGTCCGCCTCGCCATCAGCCTCGACCGGCGGGTCACCGTCGGCGAACTGGCCGCCCACCCCGTCCTGTCGGACCTCGCCGCCCTGCTCGACGAGCGTGCCGTCGCGCTCGCGGCGAGCTGACCCGAAGCCGTGCACACCGCCAGCCGGCCCCTGCCCCGGAAGGGAGGACCGTGGACGACCTCCGTCTTAGGCCTTCCCGGTCCCGGGGGCCACGCCCACCCGAACACCGGTGCTCGCCGCCCTGCTCGACGAGCGTGCGGCCGTGCTCTTGCGCACCGCCAGCCGGCCCCTGCCCCGGAAGGAAGGACCCGTGGACGACCTCGGCTCCCGCCCCCGGTCCCGGGGGCCGCGCCCACCCGAACGCCGGTGCTCGCCGCCCTGCGCGCCGAGGTGGTCGCGGGCGGGCCGGAGCGGGCTGCGGGCCGGGACGGGGGCGCCGCGCCGGCCACGGCGCATCGAGGCCGGCGCCCTGTTCCCGCCCGGCCCCGGCCCCGCGCTCGCCCCGCAGGCCTGCCTGTCGCTCCACCGCCCCGCCTTCCCATGAGACCCGGCCCTTCACCGGAGGAAGAGACCGCACATGACGTCCGTTCTTGATCTGACGGCCCCCGTGCCGGAGACAGCCCCCGCCCCCCAGGCAGCCGCCACCCGGGTTCCCGTCGTCGCCGCCGACGGCGGGGGCGACCCCGCGGGCTGGGCGGCGTCCCACCGCGCCGAGGTGCGCGCGGCCCTCGCCGACGCCGGCGCGGTCCTGCTGCGCGGGCTCGGCCCGCGCACCCCCGAGGAGGTGGGCGCGGTGGCCGCCGCGCTCGGCATCGAGGCGATGCCCGAGCGCGAGGGGTTCGCCCCGCGCCGCACCCTCGCCCCGGGCGTGCTGTCCTCCTCGGAGTGGCCGCCCGACGAACCGATGTGCATGCACCACGAGGTGAGCTATGCGGCCGAGGTGCCCTCGACGCTGCTGTTCGCCTGTCTGCGCGCCCCGGACGAGGGCGGCGCCACCGCCCTCGCCGACGGGCAGGCTGTGCTTCGGGCACTGCCGGCGGACCTGGTCGAACCGTTCGCCCGCGAGGGCTGGCAGCTCACCCGCAGCTACCGCGAGGTCGGCGTCGCCTGGACCGAGGCGTTCGGTACGGAGGACCCCGCCGAGGTGGCCGCGTACTGCGCCCGCGAGGCCGTGGAGCACAGCTGGCTGCCGGACGGCGCGCTGCGCACCCGCCAGCGCCGGGCCGCCGTCCTCACTCACCCCGGCACCGGCCGGCCCGTCTGGTTCAACCAGGTCGCGTTCCTCAACGAGCGCACCCTCGACCCGATGGTCCGCGAGTACCTCACCGACGTGTACGGGCCCGGCGCCCTGCCGTTCACCACCGCCTACGGCGACGGGCGGCCGATCCCGGACGAGGTCGTCGAGACCATCGACCGGGCCTACCGGGCCGCCACCGTCCGCGAGCCCTGGATCACCGGTGACGTCCTCGTCGTCGACAACCTGCGCATGGCCCACAGCCGCGAGCCCTACGAGGGCGACCGGCGGATCGCCGTGGTCCTCGGCGACCCGGTCCGCCTGCCCGGTCACGTCCGGGCGCTCTGACCCCAGGAGAACACCCATGTCCTCACCCACCACGGCAGCACCCGCGTTCGCCGTGATCTCCGGAGCCCAGGTCGACCGGGCCATCGGCGGCAGGTACGAGGAGGTCGTCCGGATCGTGGAGGCGGCCTACCGCGCGCACGGCAGCGGAGACACCGTCAACCCGCCCTCGTACTTTCTGCGCTTCCCCGACCGGCCCAGCTCGCGGATCATCGCGCTGCCCGCCTCCCTCGGCGGCGACACCCCCGTCGACGGGGTGAAGTGGATCTCCAGCTTCCCTCAGAACGTGGCCGCCGGGCTGCCCCGGGCCTCCGCCGTGCTGATCCTCAACGACCCGGCCACCGGCTATCCGCTGGCCTGCCTGGAGAGTTCCATCATCAGCGCCGCCCGCACCGCCGCGTCGGCCGCGCTCGCCGCCCGGGAGCTGTCCACCCACCGCGAGCGCCCACGCCGTATCGGCTTCGTCGGCACCGGCCTGATCGCCCGGTTCGTGCACGCCTATCTGGCCGGCACCGGCTGGGAGTTCGCCGAGACGGGCGTGTTCGACCTGGACCCCGCGCACGCCGAGGGGTTCACCGGCTACCTGGAGCGCGGCGGCACGCCCGGCACGCTCACCGTCCACGACAGCGCCGAGCAACTGATCCGCTCCAGCGACCTCGTCGTCTTCGCCACCGTCGCCGGCGAGCCGCACGTCACCGACCCCGGCTGGTTCGCGCACAACCCGCTGGTGCTGCACGTCTCACTGCGCGACCTGGCGCCCGAGGTGGTGCTGGACGCCTTCAACGTCGTCGACGACGTCGACCACTGCCTGAAGGCGAACACCTCGCTCCATCTGGCCGAACAGCGCACCGGGAACCGGGACTTCGTGCACGGCACGCTGTACGACGTGCTCACCGGCGCCCTCCGGCCACCCGCCGACCGGACGGTGGTCTTCTCCCCGTTCGGCCTCGGGGTCCTCGACCTCGCGCTCGGCCGGCACGTCCACGACACCGTGCGCGAGGCCGGCGAACTGGCCGTCGTGGACGGCTTCTTCCACGAGATGCGCCGCTACGGCTGACCGCCCGCCGAGCGCATCCCGTCACCAGAGCGGAGGTTCCATGCCGATCATCTCGGCTCCGCAGGACTTCAACGAGGACGACCTGTACGTCGACCTCTGGCCGGTCCTCGGCTCATCGGCCTATCTCAAGTGCGAGGGGTTCAACTTCAGCGGCTCCATCAAACAGAAGGCCGCCCTGTCCATGATCGAGGCGGCCGAGCGCAGCGGTGTGCTGCGGGAGGGCTCGGTGCTGGTCGAGTCCTCCTCCGGCAACCTGGGCGTGGCCCTCAGCGTGCTCGCGGCGAGCCGGGGCTACCGCTTCGTGTGCGTCACCGACTCCCGCTGCAACCTCGCCACCCGGCGCGCGATGGAGGCCTTCGGCGCGGAGGTCCGCATCGTCACCGAGCCGGACCCGGAGGGCGGCTTCCTCGGCGCCCGGATCGACCTGGTCCGCAGCCTGTGCGCGTCCGACAGCCGCTATGTCTGGCTGAACCAGTACCGCAACCCGGAGAACTGGCGGGCCCACTACCGCTGGACGGCGCCACCGATCGCGGAGCGGTTCCCCGGCCTGGACGTGCTGTTCGTCGGCGCCGGCACCACCGGCACCCTCATGGGCTGCGCCCGCTGGTTCAGGGAACACCGGCCGAAGGTGCGGATCGTGGCCGTGGACAGCGCCGGCTCGGTCACCTTCGGCGGCCCGCCCGCCACCCGGATGATCCCGGGCCTGGGCGCCGGTGTGCGGCCCGCGCTGCTCGACGAGTCCCTCGTCGACGACGTGGTGATCGTGCCCGAGCCGGAGACGGTGCGCATGTGCCACCGGCTCGCCGCCCGCGGCTTCCTGTTCGGGGGCTCCACCGGGACCGTCGTCGCCGGCGCCGGCGAATGGCTCGGCCGCCCCGGGGAGGACCGCGCCGACCTCGTCACCGTGGCCATCTCCCCGGACCTCGGGGAGCGCTATCTCGACACCGTGTACCAGAGCAACTGGGTGCAGGCCCTGTACGGCGACGAGCTCGCCGGAGAGCGCCTGCCCGTGCCCCACACCTGACACCCCGTCTGAAAAGGGAGACAAGCGATGAGCAACCCGTTCGAGGACCCGGAGGGCCGTTACCACGTCCTCGTCAACGACGAGGGCCAGTACTCGCTGTGGCCGTCCTTCGCCGATGTCCCCGCCGGCTGGCAGGCCGTGCTGGAGGACGCCGGACTGGAGGAGAGCCAGGCCTACGTCGAGGAGCACTGGACGGACATGCGTCCGCGCTCGGTCGCCGAAGCGATGGCCCATGCCGGCTGACACCCTCACCGAGGCGAGTGCCCACCGGCGGCTGATGGACCTGCTCGACGCGCACGCCGCCGGGTACCGGGTCATCGACCACCCGCCCGAGGGGCGCACCGTGGAGGCCAGCGCGCTGCGCGGCCATCCGCTGCGGCAGGCGGCCAAGTGCCTGGTGCTGCGGGTGGCCGGCGGCCCGGCCGGCCGCGGTCACGTCCTGGCGGTGGTGCCCGGCGACCGCCGGGTGGACACCGGCGCGGTGGCCGCACTGGCCGGACGGGCCCGCGCGGCCTTCGCGGACCGCGCCACCGCCGAACGCCTCACCGGCTGCGCCAGCGGTGCGGTCATCCCGTTCTCCTTCGACGCGCGGCTCACGCTCGTGGTGGACCGCGATCTGCTCGCCGAGGACGAGATCTACTTCAACGCCGCCCGCCTCGACCGGTCCGTCGCCCTGACCACCCGCGCCTACCGGCGCATCGCCGCCCCTCTCGTGGCGCCGATCAGCACCCGTGGATCCGACCGGAAAGCGATGACTCCATGACCCTGCTCCTCGACACCGCCGCCGTCTCCGCCCCGCCCCGCACCCTCACCGTCGGCGCCGGGGACGCGGGACGGATCACCGCGCTCGCCCGGCGCGTCGCCCCTGCCGGGGACGGCCGGGTGGACGACCACGCGTATGTCGCCGCCGCCCGTGACGCCTGGTGCGAGCTGCCGATCCCGCTGCGCCGCGGGCTCCGGGACTTCCGCCGCGACTCCGGGCCGGCCGGCACGCTGCTGGTGCGCGGACTGCCCGTCGACGAGGCGGAGCTGCCCGACACCCCGTCCGTGGGCGGCTCGGTGCAGCGCACCGCGTCCGTGCCCGCCGCCGTGCTGCTGATGGTGGCGGCCGGGCTCGGCGACCCGGCCGCCTTCCGGCCGGAGAAGACCGGCGCCCTCGTCCAGGACGTCGTCCCGGTTCCCGGCCAGGAGGACTTCCAGGGCAACGCCGGCTCGGCGCTGCTGTCCTTCCACACCGAGAACGCCTTCCACCCGCACCGCCCCGACTTCGTGATGCTGCTGTGCCTGCGCGCCGACCACGAGCGGGTGGCGGGCCTGCGCACCGGCTGCGTCCGCCAGACGCTCCCGCTGCTGTCCGAGGAGAGCCGGACGGCCCTGTGGGGCGAGGAGTTCGTGACGGCCGCCCCGCCCTCCTTCGGTGCGGCCGGCGCCGCCTCGCCGCACGCGGTGCTCACCGGTGCCGCCGAGGACCCCGACGTCCGGGTGGACTTCGCGGCCACCCGGGCGACCACGGACCGGGGCCGCGCCGCCCTGGCCGAGCTGGCCGAGCTGTTCGACCTGACCGCGCGGACGGTCCGGCTGGAACCCGGCGATCTGGCGATCGTCGACAACCGGGTCACCGTGCACGGCCGTACCGCCTTCCGCCCCCGCTACGACGGCCGGGACCGCTGGCTTCAGCGCAGCTTCGTCCTGACCGACCTGCGCCGCTCCCGCGGCTCGCGGGCGCGCGACGGCTACGTACTCGACTGACGACCGCGGCACAGTCCGCACGTAGGAATTGAGATGCCCGTGACCACACTTCTCGAACCGGCCGTGCCACGCGCCCAGTCCGCTCCGGTACGCGTCGACGTGCGCGTGGAGGAGACGCCGCTGCCGCCCCACGAACCGCTCGCCCTGTACTCGGCCCTGGCCGGGCGGCTCGGGACGGAGGACGTGTTCCTCCTGGAAAGCCCCGAGGGCCCGCTCCAGGACCGCGGCCGTGCCGTGGTCGGCCAGGGCCGGCTCGCGGAGATCGAGGTCCACGCCGGCCACGTCCGGGTGAGCGGCCGCGCCGAGGTGGCCCGCGCGCTGCTCGCCACCGCCGACCACCTGGGCATGCCCGTGCTCGGCCCGGACACCCGCGCCCTGGACCGGGCCGGCCGGGTGTGGGAGTTCCTCGGTGCGGCCCAGCGGCTGTTCCGGCTGCACACGCACGTCCCGGACGACGCCTTCGCGTTCGGCTTCGTGACCACGATCGGGTACGAGGCCGCCTGGCACATGGAGGACCTGCCCGCCCGCGCGCACCCGGACTCCGGCCCCGACTGCGTGCTGACCCTGTTCCGCGACACCGTCCACTACGACCTCGCCACCGGCGCCGTACGCCGTCTGCGCGCACACGCCGAGGTGTTCGGGCCGCCGCCCGGCCCGGACCCGGTCGCCGCGGCGCTCGCCGACCTGCCCGAGGTGGCGGGGGTGCCGGAGGCGCCCGAGCCGCGCTCGGTGCGCGACTCCACCGCGCGGGGGACCTTCCTGGCCCGCGCCGAGCGGTGCCTGGCGCACATCGGGGTCGGTGACGTCTACCAGATCCAGATCGGGCACAGCATCGAGGTCGACACCGGCCTCACCCCGCTCCAGGTCTACCGGCGGCTGCGCTCGCGCAACCCGTCGCCGTACATGTACCTGGTGCCCCGGGCCGGTACGACCCTGATCGGGGCCAGCCCCGAGATGCTGGTCGCCGCCCAGGGCGACCGGCTGGTGATGCGGCCCATCGCGGGCACCGCCCCACGCAGCGGGGACGCGGACACCGACGCGCGCCGGGTGGCCGCTCTGTCGGCCGACGAGAAGGAACGCGCCGAGCACATCATGCTCGTGGACCTGTGCCGCAACGACATCGGCCGCGTCTGCCTGCCGCGGACGCTGCGCACCGAGCAGCTGATGACCGTGGAGACGTACTCGCACGTCTTCCACCTCGTCTCGACCGTCTCCGGGACACTCGACCCGGCGCACGACACCTGGTCCGTGCTGCGTGCCACCTTCCCGGCGGGCACCGTGACCGGGGCGCCGAAGATCCGCTCCATGGAGCTGATCCAGGAGCTGGAGGACGGCCCGCGCGGCATGTACGCCGGGGCGGTGGGCCTGGTCGACGTCCGCGGCTGGAGCCTGCTCGCCCTGTGCATCCGCACCGTGGTGCACGACGGCGCCGTCTACCGCACGCAGGCCTGCGCCGGCATCGTCGCCGACTCCCGTCCCGAGCGGGAGTGGCACGAGACCCTGCACAAGATGGCCGCCGCCCACTGGGCGCTGACCGGGAAGGAGCTGCTGCCGTGAGGATCCTGGTCGTCGACGCCTACGACAGCTTCACCTACATCATCGACCAGTACCTGCGCGGCCTCGGCGTCGGCACCGAGGTGGTGCGCAGCGGCACCCGCACCCCCGGCGAGCTGCTCGCCTCGGCCCCGGACGCGGTGGTGCTGGGGCCGGGGCCCGGGCATCCGGCGGACAGCGGGCACGTCGACATCGTGCACGCCTTCGCCGGCCGCACCCCGCTGCTCGGCATCTGCCTCGGTCACCAGGCCGTGGGCCTCGCCTACGGCGGCAGGGTGGTGACCGCGGACCGGATACGGCACGGCAAGACCAGCGTCGTACGGCACGACGGCACCGGTCTGTACGAGGGGCTCGGCACCGAGACGACGGTGGCCCGCTACCACTCGCTGGTGGTGGCCGAGCCGCTGCCCGAACGGCTGGAGGTGACCGGGTACGCGGCGGACGACGGGTGTGTGATGTCCCTGCGTCATCGTCAACTGCCGGTGTACGGCGTGCAGTTCCATCCCGAGAGCGTGGCGACGACCGGGGGGATGCGGCTGCTGGACAACTTCCTGTCCGCCGCCCGCCGGTACGCCGCCGCCCGCGTGTGAGGCAGGAGACCCCGATGCGTATCCTCATCGCCGACGGCTCGGCCGTCCTGCGGGCGGGCCTCGCCCAGGTGCTGCGGGACGGCGGACACGAGGTGGCCGCCGTCCTGGCCGGCCCGTCCGCGCTGCCCGCGGCCGCCGTCCGGTGCCGCCCGGACGCCGTACTGGCGGGCCTGCGCCCCGCCGACGCCGACGCCGTCGTCGACGCCGTACTGGAGGCCGGGCGCGCCCTGCCCGGCCTCGCCTCGCTGCTGCACTGCGCCGCGCCCACCCCGGCCCTGGCCGCCCGTCTGTTCGGCGCCCGGCGCTCGGGCACGGCGCTGCTGCTGCACGACCAGGTCGTCGAGGCGGAGGTGCTGTTGCCCACGCTGGAGCGGATCGCGGCGGGCGGCACGGTCGCCGACCCGCGCGCGACCGGCGTGCTCGCCGCCGCGTTCCCGGCGGCCCCGAACGCGGGCGCCGGAGCAGGCCCGGCCGTCTGGGACGACCCCGGGCTGTCCGAGCTCAGCCCGCGCGAGCGGGACGTGCTACGGCTGATGGCGCTGGGCCGTACCAACAGCGCCATCGCCACCGACCTGTGCGTGTCCCCGGGCACGGTGGAGAAGCGCGTGGCCGCCGTCTTCACCAAGCTGGGCCTGAACGGCGGGGACGGCGAGAACCGCCGGGTCCTCGCCGTCCTGCGGCTGCTGTCCGCCGAGGACCCGGCCACCATGGCACCGCCGCCGCCCACCCGGGCCCCGGCCGAGCCGGTACCGCTGTCCGCCGGGCGCAGGAGGCTCTCGCCCGCCCCGCGCACCCGGGTGGCCTGACCCGGGTACGACGGTGCCCCCGACGGAATTCCTCCGTCGGGGGCACCGTCGTACCCCAAGCGCCCGGGACAGGGCCGCGGTCAGCGCTCCCCGGCCGCGAACCGGCGTACGGCTGCGCGCTGCCACTCGGTGACCCGGACGACCACCCACGGCAGCGCGAAGAAGGCCACCACGCCGGCCGCGAAGTGCAGCGCGACCGCACCGACCGGGCTCGGCCCGCCCCACGCGGGGTCGGGATAGGGCGCCCAGCCCCAGATCGGGTAGGTCAGGTTCCGCGCGGAGACGATGACCCAGCCGACGGTGGCCGCGAACGACGCCGTGGTCAGCAGCGCGTTGACGAAGAAGAACGCGACGGCGCCCGCGAAGCGGCCGCCGTCACGCGGCCCGAGGTGCTCGCCGAAGAAGAACCGCAGGCGCATGCGCTCGAAGGCGGGGCCCACCACGGCCGCGCCCAGCAGGGCCGCGAACAGCACCAGCGGCCCCACGCCCGGGTGTCCGCTGTCATGGGCGGCCTTCATGACGAACTGGAGCACGAGGACGAGCCCGGCGACGAGCGGCACCAGCAGGGCGTACAGCAGGCGCCGCCAGGTGTCGCGGCGGAACGGAAGGGTGAGCAGGCCCCACGGGGCGGGACGGGGCGCGGTGCGGGGCGGCCGGTCGCGCGGACCGGATCGGGTGGCGTTGGACACGATGGGTTCTTTCCTCTCTGGGACGGTCCTGAAGCCTGGGACGAACGCCGCGATGGGGGCCGGCCCGACGGCCGGCCCCCAGGGGCGTGGATCAGGCCGCGTCGGCCGCGGTGGCGGCCCCGGTGGTCCGTGCGGCGCCGGGTGCCGTGCCCGCGGACTCGGAGCGCGCCAGCGACAGCAGCTGGAGCGCGATCGCGGAGCCCGTGCGGCCCAGTGCGCCGTGGTACTGGCTCAGCACCTCGTTCTCCAGGGACAGCTGGTACTCGCGCAGGCCCGCGAGGCGGCGCAGGGTCCGCAACTGCCATACGGTCTCCTGGCGTTGCCGGACCAGCTCGATGATGTCCTGGTCGATGGCGCGCAGTTGCTGTCTCTGCTCACTGATCCGTGCGGAGTCGATCGGGGACATGTCACACCTCCACGGGGCTGCCCTGGGCGGCACGGGCGGGAACGGGTTCGTGGTGCCTGGGGACCGCGGCCGGTGGCCCGGCCTGCGGGGTGGTACCGAGAAGCCTGAGCAGGGGGCCGGTCATCGCGGTCGTCGCCAGGGCCATCACCACCAGGACGGTGAGACCGGCCGAGCTGATCAGTCCGGACTGCCAGCCGATGCCGGCGACCACCAGTTCGGTGACGCCCCGGCAGTTCATCAGCGCACCGAACCGCAGCGCCTCGGTGCGGTCCAGGCCGATCAGGCGGACGGCACCGCCCGCCCCGGCCAGCTTGCCCACCGCCGCGGCCAGGACGACGCCGGCCAGCAGCAGCCAGTGCCGGATGTCGGTGCCGAGCTCGCCCACCGAGACGGTCAGTCCGACGCCGGCGAAGAACAGCGGCAGCAGCACCGCCTGGGTGAAGCCCTGGAGCTGCTGGTGCAGACGGGTGACCAGCACCGAGCCGCGCGGCACGGACATGCCGAACAGGAAGGCGCCGATCACCGGGTGCAGACCCATGGCCTGGGTGAGCCCGCCGTAGCCGAACGCCCCGGCGAGCAGCAGCGGCAGCACCAGCCGCTCACCGCGCCCGCCGGCTTCGACGCGCCGCAGGAACGCGGCCAGCGCGGGGCGCACCAGCAGCCAGGTGGCCGCGACGAGCGCGGTCACGAGCAGCACCGTGACCACGACGGGCCCGGTGCCGCCGGAGCGGCTGACGGCGAGTACGGCGGTGAGCACCAGCCAGGCGATGCCGTCTCCCACCGCGGCGGTGAGCAGGGCGAACACCCCGGTACGGGTGGTGTCGAGCCCCAGGTCGACGAGGATCCGGGCGAGCACGGGCAGCGCGGTGACCGACAGCGACAGACCGAAGAACAGCAGGTAGGCCGTCTGGTGGGCGTGCTCGCCGCGCAGCACGCCGGGGGCGGCCGCGGCGAGGGCCGCGCCCAGCAGGAACGGCAGGCCCATGCCGCCGACGACGACCGCGCCGACCGCCGTACCGCCCGACCGCGCCCCGTCCAGCCGCAGCTCGCAGCCGAGCAGGAACATGAAGGTGACCAGGCCCAGTTGGGCGGTGGTGGTCAGCGCGGAGGTCACGCCCGGGGGCAGCAGCCAGTGCCCGGCGGCGGGCCACAGCCAGCCGAGGGCGGACGGTCCGAGCAGCAGTCCGCCGAGGATCTCCCCGATCACCGGCGCCTGGCCGAGCCGGCCCACCAGCAGGCCGCACAGGTGGCTGAGCAGCACCACCAGGGCGACGGCGAGCAGGAAGCGGGCCAGAGGGTCCGCGTGCAGGCCTGTCACGACGCCACCCCCTCGGGCGCCACGTGCGGCCCCGGAACCGTGCCGCCCGGCCAGGCGGCGAACCCCCGCGCCCCGTAGAGCAGGGGGACCCCCGGCTCCTGGACGACACCGGTCACCTCACCGATGACGACAGTATGATCGGACACCTCGGAAAGATCCGAAACCCGACATTCGGCCACGGCGAAGGCGTCCTCGGCCAGCCAGGGCAGCCCGGCGCCGGGCGAGGGCCGCCAGTCGACCTGCCCGAACCGGTCCTGTCCCGGCCGGGCGAACACCTGCGCCGCCCGCCGGCCGGCGTCGTGCAGCAGGTTCACCGCGAAGACGCCGGACGCGCGCAAGGCGCGCAGGGTCTCGCCACGGGTGGTGAGGCAGACCGACAGGGTGGGCGGCTCGGCGGCGACGCTCGACAGCGAGGAGCAGGTCAGCCCGCGCGGCAGGCCGTCGGCTCCATAGGTCGTCACCACGGCGACCCCGGTCGGGAAGGCGCTCATGAGGGCACGGAAGGCCTCCGGCCGGGCGGGACCGGTGGCGGGTGGCGGGGAGTGGCGGGGCACTGCTCGAACAGGGGTCATGGGTGCGTCCTTCGGAGGTCGGGGCCGGGGCACGTCCGGTGGGGTGCCGGGTGCGGCTGCGGGGGTGCTCGCGCAGTTCCCCGCGCCCCTTGAGGGAACTGCGCCCGACTCGGCCGGCTCCGCACCCGTGACAGGTCAGTGGATCGACGTCAGGTACTCGTGGCAGCTGGGCAGCGTCCGCACCAGGCGGTCCGCGTCGGAACGCAGCCGGGCCAGTTCGGCACGGGCAGCCGTCGGGTCGACGTGGGCGAGCGCGGGACGGGCCGCACGCGGCTCGTGGCCGAGGCCGAGCAGCATCGTGATCCAGGAGTACTGCTCGAAGCCGTGGTAGTACGGGTAGATCGCGCGCTCGTCCAGCAGGTGCGAGCGGGCCATGTCCAGCTTCTCGGCGAGGCCGTCGGGCAGCCCGCGCAGCTTCGCCTCCTTCCAGTACGGCGTGTCGTCGCGTCCGGCCGCCACGTAATGCAGCACCAGGAACTCCTTGACGCCGTCCAGGACCCGGGCGACCCGGCGGTTGTAGTCGTCGGCCAGGCTCGGGTCCCAGCGCTCGTCCGGGAAGTGCTTCACCAGCTGTTCGATGCCGTGCTGGATGAAGAAGATGCCCGTGGACTCCAGCGGCTCGACGAACGCGCTGGACAGGCCGATGGCCACGCAGTTCTTCACCCAGGAGCGCTCGTTGCGGCCGATGCGCATCCGGATGTGGTTGGCCTCCAGGTCGTCCTGCCCGGGCGCGGCGAACGCGCGCAGCGTGCGCTCGGCCTCCTCCGGGGTGCAGAACTCGTCGGAGTAGACGTATCCGTTGCCGTTACGGCCGTAGAGCGGGATGGTCCAGATCCATCCGGCCTCCATGGCGGTGGCCGTGGTGTACGGCCGCATGCCCCGCTCGGCCTGGTCCGGCTGCGGGACGCGCAGCGCGACCGCGCGATTGTTGGGGAGCACGTCCTGGAAGGAGACGAACTTCTCCTCCAGGGTCTGGTTGATGAGCAGTCCGCGGAAGCCGGTGCAGTCGATGAACAGGTCGCCGGCGAGGGCGCCGTTCTGCTTGGTCATCACCTCGGTGAGCCAGCCGCGCTCGTCCGTGCGCACCTCGACGACGTCGTCCACGACGTGGCGGACGCCCCGGTCGGTGCCGTACTTGGCGAGGAACCGGGCGAGCAGGCCCGCGTCGAAGTGGTACGCGTACGGGAACTGCGCGCGCTGCTCGTCCAGGGTGGAGCGGCCGAGCGACTCGTCCAGGCCCTGGGCGAACAGCGAGCCGTCGAGCATGCGCGGGGAGCGCTGCGCCTCGCACAGCGCCGGGGTGACGAAGCAGGCCTGGTCGAAGCGGAGGCTGCGGTCGCCCTCGTGGAGCCACCAGTCGGCCAGCGTGAACCCGTCGGACATCCGCAGGCGCTCGAAGGGGTGGTAGAAGTGGTCGCCCACTTCGCGCCAGTTCTCGAACCGGATGGCCAGCTTGTAGGAAGCGGCGCAGTGCGGCATCCACTCGCGCTCGTCGAGGCCGAGGTAGTCGAAGAAATGCCGGACGGTGCTGAAGGTGGCCTCGCCGACGCCTATGCTCGACACCCGGTCGGATTCGACCAGGGTGACATCGATCCGGTCACCGAACGCCGCCTTGAGATACGTGGCGCTCATCCAACCAGCGGTTCCGCCGCCGACAATGACAACTGACTTGATCACGCTGCATCTCCTGTTCGGGGTGTTCGAGCCCGTAACCGTGCAGCGAAGCTATCGAGGAGCGCTTTTCTTTCGTTATCGCATTCTTTCGGCCAGCACCTCGGCCCCGGAACGGATACGGACGACGACGTCCTCCGCGTCCAGGACGGCCAGGGCGCCCACGCAGCCGTCCACCCGGGGCAGGTCGGCCATGGCGATGCCGGGGCGCGGCCCGGGCCGGTCGTCGTGCCAGACGGTCACGGCCGGGGGCCGGTGCGCGGGACTGACCGTGAAGGAGTCCATGGGGGTGTTCAGCCCCTCCCCCGTCGCCTTGAGCACCGCTTCCTTGCGGGTCCACAGGGTCAGGCAGGCGGCGGCCCGCCGCTCGACGGGCAACGCCTCCACGGCGGCCCGTTCGGCGGGGGTGAGGACCAGCTCGTACTCCACGGGGATGCCCGGTTCGGCGGGCGGCACGGAGCGCTCCACGTCCACCCCGAGCGGGTGCCCGCGCGTCACGGCCACGGCCACCAGGTCTCCGGAGTGCGATATCGACAGCTCCCACTCGGCCACGGCGCCCGCCGGTCGCGGTTTGCCGTGCGGGCCGCCACAGCCAGGGCAGCGGGTGCGCAGCGCGACCTCCCCGGCGGGGATCCCGGCGAGCGAGCCGAGCGCGGCCCGGGCCAGCACCCGGCCGGTGACGAACAGGGCGAGGTCCTGTTCCACCAGGAACTCCGCGCTGCGCGCCCGCTCGGCCTCGTCGAGCAGCCCGAAGTGCTGCTCAGGGCTGGTCAGCCGGCTCGACAGCCACACATCGCAGGTGACCGTGGGCGCGCGGGATGCGGGCGGCACGGTCGGGTTCAGGGTCAAGGAAGTCATCGGCGTCCCGTCTGCGCGCTGCCGTTCTCGGTGCGTGGCCGAGGGCCGGTACCTGGCCGGGGCCCCGTGCGTGGACGGGGCCGCCACGGTGGCGATCCTTTCATTCCGCCGGCACCGCCGACAGTCGGAGAAACCTCCGAACACACGGAGGAAAACCCCCTGGACAGCGCCTTATCAATCGTGCTCGGCGCGTGAAGTGCGGACGATAACGAGGCGAAGTCCGCCCTTCCTACTGTCCATTCCGCAGCGGGCGCCACGGTCGTGAAACCGGTGGGCGCCCCGGGACAGGGAATTTTCCACGAGGGGGATACACGCGATGAAGCGCACGTGGAACAAGCACATCCATACGGCCGGCCGTCTGCTCGTCGGCGGGGCCGCCGTCCTCGCCGTCGTGCAGGCCGGTGCGGGCCTCGGCCACCGCCACCAGGGCGTCGTCCCGGCGCACGCCGTGGCCCTCGCCGCCAACCAGGACTGGGGTGTCGTGGCCGACGGCAGCCCGGTCACGGCCGCCAACCAGGACTGGGGCGTCGTGGGTGACGGCACCTCGGTCACGCCCGACAACCAGGACTGGGGCGTGGCACCCGTCCACACCGGCCGGACGGTCCTCGCCGCCAACCAGGACTGGGGCGTCGTGGCCGACGGCACCGGCCGGACGGTCACCGCGGCCGACCAGACCCTGACCTCGGTCACACCCGGCAACCAGGACTGGGGCTGAGGATGACGGCACGACCGGGCACGCTCCCGGCGGGCCCACCCGCCCCCGAAGCGGACCGCCGCTGGCCCCGCCTCCTGGACACCGTGCTGCGCGGGCGGGATCTGACCCCCGCCGACACCGCCTGGCTGATGGACTCGCTGCTGCGCGGCGAGGCCACCCCGGCACAGATCGCGGGGCTGCTCGTGGCCCTGCGCGCCAAGGGGGAGACGGTCGATGAGCTCCAGGGCCTGGCCGACGGCATGCTCGCGCACGCCGTGCCGATGCGGGCGCCGGACGACTGCGTCGACGTCGTCGGCACGGGCGGCGACGGCGCCTGCACCGTCAACATCTCCACGATGTCCGCGATCGTCGCGGCCGGGGCCGGCGCCCGGGTGGTCAAGCACGGCGCCCGGGCCGCCAGTTCCCGTTCGGGCTCCGCCGACGTGCTGGAGGAGCTGGGTGTGACGCTGCGGCTGCCGCCGGAGCGGCTCGCGCGGCTCGCGGAGACCGTGGGCATCGCCTTCTGCTTCGCACCCGACTTCCACCCGGCGATGCGGCACGCTGCCCTGCCCCGCCGCGAGTTGGGCATCCCGACCGTCTTCAACGCCCTGGGCCCGCTCACCAACCCGGCCCGCCCCCGCGCGCTGGCCGTCGGCGTGGCCGACGCCCGGCTGGCCCCGCTGATCGCGGGTGTGCTGGCCCGGCGCGGCACCGAGGCCCTGGTCTTCCGGGGCGACGACGGGCTGGACGAACTCACCGTGACGACCACCTCGCACGTCTGGTGCGTCAGCGACGGCGGGATCCGCGAGGAGCGCTTCGATCCCCGGGAGACGGGCATCCCGTTCGCCCCGGCCGAGGCCCTCCGCGGCGGAGACGCGGCCCACAACGCCGAGGTGGCCCGCCGGCTGCTCGCGGGCCGGCGGGGCCCGGTCCGTGACGCGGTCCTGCTGTCGGCGGCCGCGACACTGGCAGCCGCCGCCCCGTCCACCGCGCCACTCGCCGACCGCCTGCGCCCGGCCCTCGCGGCCGCCGCGGAGTCCATCGACTCCGGTGCGGCGGAGGCGGTACTGCGGGAGTGGGTCCGCGCGAGCGCCGCGCCCGCGCCGGGGGAAGTCCTCGCGAAGGCGGCATGACGGCCGTACGAGCGGTGTGACGTCCGTGGGAACGGGTCGGCGAACGGGGCCCGGGACGACGGAGAGGGGGCCCGGACTGTCCGTCCCGCGCCCCCTCTCCGCCGTCCCGGGCCCCTTCCCTTCAGGCCCTCACGCCGCCGCGCTCAGCTCCGCCAGCTCTCGCTCCACATCCGCCTCGGCCTGCTCCAGCTCTCGCGTCCAGTACTCGTTGAGCTGGGTCGCGAAGTTCTTCCGGAACATCTCCAGGCACCACTTCCGCCGTCCCGGCTCGCGCTCGTGCTTGACGAAGAAGGCCAGGTCGGCGGGGACGATGTGACGCATCCCCAGCAGCGGAAGCGGGCTGGTGAAAGGCCGGAAGTCGTCGTTGTGCAGGCCTGTGGTCTCGTGGTCGGGCCAGAAGTCGCCCACCATGAACCCGGCCTCGACCCACTCCGGCTTCAGCGCGGTGTGCACCCGCTCCACCATCGCCTTCAGCTCGTCGTCGGGCAGCCCGTACGGTACGACCATGTTCACCAGGTAGATCCGGTCGCTGCCCAGTTCGTCGGCCCGCCGGCGCATCCGCGCGAGCAGCTCCCGCGCGAGCGCCATGAGCGCCTCGTCACCGCGGGTGGCGTCGAACTCGACCATGTGCACGTAGTCCCGGCGCAGCGCCTTCACCATGTACGGGCACACCACCCCGCTGCGGCCGAGGTCCGGGTGGGGGCGAGGGGTGTATCCCGAGACCCAGTCCTGCGCCTTGGTCATCAGTTCACCTGACATATGCCCTCTTTTCGCGTATCAGCCGTGATCATTCCGGCCGTCACGCTAGAGACACCCGCTATCCGGCAGACATCGTCTGGGTTTCCCCGGGGCGCGAGGGAAAGGGAGGTCACGCCAAAGCATGGCGCGCTTGCGCCCACGGCGATCCGCAGTTCGGCGGCCAGAGCCGGACGGTCGGTAGGTCAGGCCGGCAGGCTCCAGGAGCGGCCGTCGGGTGTTCCGAGCCACACGCGTTGGGTGCCGTCCGGTTCCACGGTCAGGCCGAGGTCCGAGTGTGGGGGCGAGCCTGCGTCCTGCCAGACAGTGAGAGCGTCTTCCACCTGATCCCAGAGCCGAAGAGGGCCGTGCTGGTGCACGGTCCAGCCGCCTCCGGTCGGTTCGGTCCACGCCTGTGACCCGGTGGCGACGTCCACGAGGATCACGCCCGTGCCAGTGGTCATGAGTTCGGCGGACGGTGCGGCGAGCTGAGCGAGGAACTGCCCGGTCCAGTCTTCCAGCAGTGCGGGGTTCACGCGGGTGGCGCGGGTGTGGCCGGGACGCTGCTGGAAGGTGGGTCGGGGTGGGCGTTCGTGAGGGCGGGCGAGCATGTAGCTGACCTGGTCGGGGTGGAAGCGGCCGGTGGCGGTGCCGTCGTCCTGGACGGTGAGGCGGACAAGTCCGGAGGCGAGCATCCATCCGCTGATGGTGGTGGTGATGGTTCCACCAGCGCGTACTTGGTACAACCAAGCTGGTGGGATGTGGCGGACGGCGCAGGTGGCCACGATGTGGTCGTATTCGGCGTCGTCCTTATGTCCGGTGAGGCCGTCGCCGGTGATCAGCGTGGGGTGGTACCCGGCGGCGTGAATGTGGTTGGCCGCCGCGGCGGCCAAGCCCGGGTCGTACTCGATGGAGTACACGTTGTTGTCGCCGAGGCGGCTGCACAGGATGGCGGTGGAATAGCCGGTACCGGTGCCGATCTCCAGGACCTTGTGACCTTCGCTGATCCTGGCGACGTCGAGCATGCGCACGATGAGGGAGGGCAGCGTGCTGGACGAGGTGGGGCGGCCGGTGACGGGTCCGACGGCGTCGGCGGCGGTGGTGCCGTCGACTTGGGTGACCCAGGTGGTGTCCTGGTAGACGAGCCCCAGCCACTTTCCGGGATCGGTCCAGTCGCGGTGCACCGGGGTCCACTGGCGGCCGTCGAAGTGGAACAGGCCGTTGCCCAGGAAGAGTTCCCGGGGCACCGTTTCGAGGGCTGTGCGCCATGCCGGGTCCTCCACGGGGACTGCGGCGGCGAGTTGGCGGCGCAGGTCGGCGGGGTCGGTCATGCAAGGGCTCCATGCTCTAGGCGGTCGGCGATGGCGTGCTTGATGGGAGCAGTGATGTGGTCGGGAAACCAGGCCCATTGACCGTTGGGGTTGCACTCATACCAGTGCCAGACGCCGGCACGGTCCAGGCCGAAGTCGAAGGCGCCGAAGCTGAGTCCGAAAGCATCGAGGTAGGCGCGCACTCCTCTGACGATGGCCGGGGGGACGGGCACGGCGGTGTAGGCGAGCCGGTCGTAGTGGCGGCGCCAGTCCACGCCAGGTGAACCGTCGATACGGACGGCGGTGAGGTGGTCACCGACGGCGGTGAGGCGGATGTCGGCGGACTTGCCGACGCGCTGCTGAAACAGGTGCGCGGTGTGCCGTAGCTGGCTGTCGATCTGGCCTGGGGTGACGTCCTCGATCCACACGGTCAGTGCGCGGCCGGTGTCGTCGGTGTACTCCGATTCCCTGAGCGGCTTGTAGAGGACCGGCCCGTGTTCAGCGGCGAAGGTGCGGGCGCGTTCGGGGTCGTTGGTGATGAGCGTGGGTGGCACGGTGAAGCCGCAGGCCGCAGCCGTGGCCAGTTGTGCCGGCTTGTACTCGGCGTTCCGGTTGCGCCATGGGTGGTTCAGGTAGTGCGCGCCGGGGAGAGCGGCGAGAATGCCGCCGAGCCCGTAGCGGGCTTCTTCGACGACCCAACGGCCGGTTTGCTCATCCATGGCAAGGTCGGCGGTGTAGGGGGTGGGCCGCCGCCAGTACACCGAGCGCACGTTCCCCAGGTCGACGCTCCGGGACACGGTGGCGAGAGTGCCGGTGGCCCCGGTGCTGTCGAAGGTGCCGGACAGGGTCACCTCGCGGGGAAAGTCGCCGGGGTCCAGGCGGACCACTGGCACACGACGCTGGTTCAGTTCGGTGATCACCTCATCCGCAGTCGCGTCGTCCAGGCGCGTGACGACGAGGACGGGCGGCCCACCCGCAGCCATCAGTCAGAGTCCCCGTTCTGGTCGCTTCCCTGGTCCGGAGTGCCGTCCAGGCTGGTCTTCGTACTCGTCTCCTGCGACGTCTCCGACCGCTTGTGCTTGGCCTCCGCCGTCAGCGGTGCGCCGTCGGGGCCGACCCACGCGGGGACCTGCGTGTGGGGGTCGAGGACGGGCCGGGCGGCGGAGAGGACGGCCGCAGTCGGGTAGGGCCGCATGCGTCCGAGTCCCCAGGGCTTGACCTGATGCAGTGACGTCGAGGGCTGTTGCATGAGTCTCCTCATCTTTCAGGTGATCCGACAGTGACATCGCCGCCCGGGGCTTCCGGACGGCGCGAGGGGCTTGGCCGGGCATCTGGCGTGAACGAGCGTTGTGCCCCGGCCGGGGGTGGTTGGGCCGTCCGCTCCAGGGGATCGAGCGGGCGGCCGTTGCGATCCCCCTCGGGTGTGAGGGACCGTCCCGCGCGCTGCCGACGACCGATGGACGGATGCGGGGGGGCGTCCGATGGCCGAGGACGTAGCGGCCAGTCGTCCGGTCCGGGAAGGGTTCAGGGCTATGGCGCTGCGCACACCGGCGTGGATGGCTGTGGGGGCCGGTCCAGTGTGGCGAGAGCCGCTACGTGGGGCTCCTTGTCGGAAACGGAGTACGCAGTCGGGGTAGACCCCGTGTGGACCTCGTCAAAGACCATGGACACCACCAGCCCGAGCCCAACGGCGACGGCTCCCAGGAGCCCGGCGCCGGCGGTTACCCCGTCGGCTTGCAGCATGCGGTGGCCACAGGTCATTGGCCGCCGACCTTGATCGCGATCTCAGCCCAGACGCGCTTACCCCAGGGAAGGAGATCGGTTCCCCAGCGGTCGGAGAGGGCGTCGACCAGGAGGAGGCCACGGCCGCCGATAGCGTCTGGTCCAACGATGTGCAGCTCGGGCACGCGGCGGGACGTGTCTACCACTGCAATGCGGAGCCGGTCAGGGCGTGGCTGCTCAGTGACCACCCGGACGCTGTGAGAGTGACCGTGGCGAACTGCGTTGGTGACCATTTCGGAGATGAGGAGCGTGCCGGTCTCTGCGGCGTCCTGGTCCATGCCCCACGCCGCGCACGCCTCGCGGACTATCTGACGCGCCGCCGGAACACTGGCGGCCTCGCTCGCGAGGGTGATGCTCTGGCGCGGGTATTGCCCTGGACTCACTTGCTCGTTGGTCATGGTCATCGTCACGCCTTGGTCGGGCTGATGGGGCGAGGGCCCGCCCGCACGCCTCGGAGGAGAAGCGTTCGGGCAGGGCGGCGCCGAGGTGCGTTCACGGGTGCACCTCCCGGCTGCTGACGGTCAGTCAACACGTAGAGAAGGGGATGGGGAGACTCCAGAAAGTGACTCCAACACGGAGTCAGGTCAACGGCGTTGGCCTTAGCATCGGCTCCATCCGCTACCTGGGGGAGTTGCAGATGGACCGTCTGTCACCGGGCCCGCGTGAGGTCGTCGCCGGTCTGCTCGGGGATGAACGCCTGCTCCATGCGTGCGCCGAGCGGGACATGGGCGTGGTGTTTCGGATGCTCAATGCGCGCGGTGTCAGTACGCGGCGCATTGCTGCCGCGGTCGACATCACGCAGGGGCGGCTGTACGACTACATGAACGGCAAGTGCCGGGTGGAGAAGCTGACCCTGTTTGAGCAGATCGCCGACGCCTTCCACATCCCCGGCCACATGCTGGGGCTGGCTCGACGATCATGGGAGCCTGCGCCAGCGACCGCCGAGCACGAGCGGACGGATCGGCCGCCGCCGGACGGTGACGACCTGGTGGCGATGGATCATTTCCGCAGCGCTGACCGTCAGACCGGCGGCGGCAGGTTGTACGGGGCTGTCGTCCGGCACCTGTCGGACCGGGTGGCGCCCCGGCTGGTCGACATCGGCAGCGGTCCGCAGGTGTTCGCCGCCGCAGCCGCGCTCACCGAGATGGCGGGCTGGATGGCTCACGACTCCGGTCATGATGACCGCGCGGCCCAGCACTTCGCCCGCGCTCTCCCTCTGGCCCGCACCTCTGGTGACCTCCCGTTGGCCGCGCACGTCGCTGCGAGCAGCAGCCACCTTGCCCTTGAGACCGGGGATGCGGCCGGGGCTGCCGGCTGGGCGCGGACCGGGCTGGAACTGGCCGTGCAGGGGCCTCGGATTCCCGCGCTGACAGCGCGGCTGCACACCATGCAGGCACGTGCGCTGGCAGTCGCGTCTCAGCGCTCCCTGGCCGCCCACGCGCTGGAGGCCGCGCACCGTGACCTGGAGGCTTCGCCCGCTGCTGATCACCCGTGGCTGAGCCCGTTCGATGCGGCCGCGCTGGCCAGCGAGTCAGCCCTCGTCCTGCGTGACCTGAAGCGGTACGACGAGGCGCTGTTGCACGCCGAACAGGCTGTTGCGCTGCGCGGGGCGGGGCGGGCGCGGTCCCTGGCTCTCAGCCGGATCAGCCTGGTGGACATCCACGTGCGCCGCGGTGACCTCGCCGCTGCGGTGAGCGTCGGCCACGACCTGCTCAGTATGAGCCCGACTCTCGGTTCGGTCCGGGTGGTGCAGCAGCTTGACGGGCTAGGACGGCTGCTGGAGCCGCACCGGGGGTACCGGCCGGTCCGGGAGTACCTGGCGCGGTTCGATGATGCGCGCCGCGCCAGAATGCTCCTGCTGGCTGATCTGATCCCGACGTCCCCTGGAGGCACCACCGTATGAGGCCCCCAGCACCTGATCCCGCCGACGCCGACGCCTGGAAGGCGTACCTTGCGGAGGGGAACGCCAAACAGGCCCGCAAGCGCGTGGCGGCCGACGTGCTGCTTCGGGACCCGTCCGGCCGTGTGCTCCTGGTGAACCCCACTTACAAACCGGGATGGGATCTGCCCGGCGGGATGGCGGAGGCCAACGAGCCACCTGAGGACACGGCACGCCGTGAACTGGTGGAGGAACTCGGCGTACGCCTCACGCTGCTCGGGCTGCTGGTGGTGGACTGGGTGCCCCCGCACGGTCCCTGGGATGATCAGCTCGCGTTCGTCTTCGACGGCGGCACCCTGGACGAGGACCAGGCCGACCGGCTACGGCCGAGAGACGACGAGCTGTCCGAAGCCGCCTTCGTCACGGCCGCCGAAGCCGCCGAACGCCTCCGGGACCGCACCCGGCGCCGGTTCGAGCACGCCCTGAAGGCACTGGACGCCGGACGGCCGCTGTACCTCCGCGACGGCGCACCCTTCATGTGACGATCGCGTCGCCCAGCTCCGACGCCCGAGGCATGGCTGCTCTCATGGCTACGTACGTAGCCGTACGCTCCCCTTCGAACCAGTGTGGCCCAGGGGCCAGCGAGGCCCGCCAACACGCGAGAAAGGGCGCCTGACCTGCGTATTCGCTAGTGCGAAGCCTAAGCGGCAGACGAGCCGGGCTGTACGCCGGGTTCTGTTCCCCGGTGTCCTCGCGGGCGCCGGGGCGACGGCCATCCATCTAGGGCCGGTGTTGCCACCGGCCTCGTGCGGTCTACCCGCGGACTCGGGCGGGCAGCCCTCGAACGTCCGCGCAGAAACACCGGAGTGTTTCCTCTTGACCTTGCTCCGGGTGGGGTTTACCTAGCTGCCCAGGTCACCCTGGGCACTGGTGGTCTCTTACACCACCGTTTCACCCTTACCGAGGGCCGAGGCCCCCGGCGGTCTGCTTTCTGTGGCACTGTCCCGCGGGTCACCCCGGGTGGCCGTTAGCCACCACCCTGCCCTGTGGAGCCCGGACGTTCCTCGGGAAGCCCCCTAAGGGGACTCCACGCGGCCGCCCGCCCGGCTCGTCTGCCGTGTCGACCATGGTACCGGGCGCGTGCCGCGTCGCGGACCCGCGGCCGTCGCCAGGACCGAGCCGGCCAGGATGAGGGCGAAGGCGGCCAGCACGGGGAGGGTCAGCGACTCGTCCAGGAACAGCGCGCCCGCCGCCACCGCCACCGCCGGGTTGACGTAGGTGATCACCGTGGCCCGGGTGGGGCCGGCCTCCCTGATCAGCTCCAGGAACGCCACGAACGCCACCGCGGTGCAGATCACGCCCAGGCCGGCCAGCGCGGCCAGGACGGTGGGCGAGGGCAGGGCGGCCGGACGGGTGAGGGCCGCCGCGGGGGCGTAGACCAGGGCGGCCAGGGTGAGGCAGGCGGCCGTCAGATGGAGTGACGGGACCTCCTTGAGGCGGCGGGCGGCGATCAGGGGGGCCGTGGCGTAGCCCACGACCGTCACCAGGACCTCCGCCAGGGAGCGGGCGTCACCGCCGGTGAGGTGCGGGAGGGTGAGGACCGTCACCCCGGCCAGGCCCAGGGTCAGGCCGGTGATCCGGCGGACGCCGAGGTGTTCCGTGTCGCCCAGGAGCCGGGCCAGGACCACGCCGACGATCGGTACGCCCGCGATCAGCAGGCCGGCCGTCGAGCTGGACAGGTGCCGTTCGGCGTCGGTCAGGGTGAACCAGGGCACCATGATCTCCAGGACCGCGAAGGCCAGCATGGGGCGCCAGTGACGTCGTACCGCGTCCCCGAAGCCGCCCTGGCGGAGGGCGAACGGGAGCAGCAGGGCCGCGCCGAGCGCACAGCGCGTGAACACCACCACCGGCGGGGACACCGCGTCCACCGCCACCTTGATCATCAGATAGGGGATGCCCCAGACCACTCCCATCAGGGAGAACAGGAACCAGCCGCGTGCAGTCATGCGGCCGAGTGTCGGCCTCCCGGTGAGGGGCTGTCTTGAACGCTGTTGCGGTAGGCCGCCGGGGTCACCCCGAGCACCCGGCGGAACCAGCGGGTCAGGTGGGCCTGGTCGGCGAAACCGACGAGGCCGGCCACCTCGGCGGGGCGCAGGCCGGTCTCCAGCAGGATCCGAGCCTTGGTCACCCGGTGCTGGGCGAGCCAGGCGTAGGGGGGTATGCCCATCGTCGTACGGAAGGCGCGCAGGAGCTGGTAGCGGGACAGGCCGAGGTCGGTGGCGAGCAGGGTCAGGGAGGGCGGGTCGGTGAGTTCGTCGGCGAGGCGGTCGCGGACCGTGCGGGCTATGGCATCGGCGCCGGGGACGCGGTCGGGGAGCGGGCGGGCCGTGGAGTGGCGCCGGGCCAGGGCCGTGAGCACCCAGGGCAGGACGGACTCGGCCTCCAGCGGGTCGGGGCAGGCGCTGAGCCGCGTGTGGGCGGTGCGCAGGGCGCGGGCCAGCGCCGGGTCGTCGATGACGGGTTCGCGGAAGTGCGGCAGGCCGCCGAGGGTGCCGTCGGCCAGCAGGGACGGCTCGGCGTACAGGGCGCGGTAGGCGTAGCCGTCGGTGGGGTTGCCGGGGCCGCCGGTGTGCATCTCGCCGGGTTCGAGGACGACGATCGTGCCGGGGCCGGTGCGGATGTGGCCGCCCCGGTAGTCGATGATCTCGGAGCCGCCGACGCAGACGCCGATCGTGTACTCGTCGTGGGCGTGCGGGGCGTACACGTGCCGGCGGAAGCTCGCCGTGAGCAGGTCGAGCGGGGGCCCGCAGCGGCCCAGCCGGGCCCGTGTCCACCGTGCCTGTTCCCCCATCGGACCGTCCCCTCACGACTCCCACCGCCGGCGCCCGTGCCGCGCCGCGCCCCCGCTACCGGGTACAGCGCCGGAAGCCGCCATTCCATGCCGCGCTCGTCCAGGCGCTCACGCCACGGTGAAGGCAATCTTCGACGTGCCCGGGTCGGCGCGGGTGAGCCGGACGCGCAGGCGTTCGCCGAGGGGCAGGTCCGGGCCCTCGATCCGTCCTATGACCGCCGGGGACATCACCTGGACGGTGCCCACGGTCGGCCGGTGCTCGTCCACGTCCACGACGCAGCCGTCGAAGACGTCCCCGACCCGGTCCTTGAGCAGGGCCGCCTCCACGATGTCGACGCACTCCCGCTCGACCGTGCCCGCGCGCCGGGAGCCCTCGGCCATCCGCCGGGGCAGCACGTCCAGCACCGCGAGCACCCAGTCGGGCGGGTTCCGGCCGGCGACGGCGGCGAGGCAGATCTCCGAGGCGTACCGGTCGGCGAGGCGGCGCAACGGGGCGGTGCAGTGCGCGTAGGCGGCGGCGACGGCCGCGTGCGTGGTGAGCGCGGGCAGCTCGCCGTCCCGGAAGACGGTGTAGCCGGCCCCGCGCAGCAGGGTGGTGCACTCCTGGAGGAAGGCCGCGTGGTGCGGGTCGTGCGGGTCCAGGGTGCGCAGCAGGGCCGCGTACGACACGTGGTGCGGCCAGTCGATGTGCAGGGCGGTGGCGGTACGGCGCAGCCGTCCGACGGCGCCGTCGGGGGCGGCGGGGAGGGTGCGCAGGATGCCGGTGCCGTGGGTGAGCATCAGATCGGCGGCGGCCATCCCGGTGAGCAAGGAGAGCTGGGCGTTCCAGCGGTCGGCGGGCAGCGGGGCGCGGTAGCGCAGCGCGTAGGTGTGGTCCTGCTCGACGATCTCCTGCTCGGGCACCTGCAGGGAGATCCCGCCGCGTTCGGCCTCCAGCCGCTCCCGCGCCTCGCCGATCTCCTTGAGCAGTGCGACGGGCTCCTCGGCCGTGCCCGCGTCGATGTCCCGCTGCACGCCGGCGTAGTCGAGCTTGGCCCGGCTGCGGACGAGGGCCCGGCGCACGTCGACGGCTAGGGTGCGGCCCTCCGCGTCCAGGTCGATCGTCCACAGCACCGCCGGACGGGTCTTGCCGGGCAGCAGGCTGGCCGCGCCCTCGCTGAGCACGGTGGGGTGCAGCGGGACCCTCTCGTCCGGGAAGTACAGGGTGGTCACCCGCCGGTGCGCCTCCGCGTCCAGGGCTCCGCCGGGTGCGACGAAGGCGGCGACGTCGGCGATGGCGTACCGGACGCGGTAGCCGGTGCCCTGCCGGGACAGGTGGGCGGCCTGGTCGAGGTCCGTGGAGGTGGGCGGGTCCAGGGTGAAGAAGGGGACGTCGGTGGCGTCGTACACCGGCAGGGCGGGGTCCTTGGCCGCCTGCTCGGCGGCCGCCTGGACCTCCGGTGCGAAGGCCTCCGGGATGCCGAGTCCGGAGCGGAGCGCGGCGAGCGCGGCCCGGAGGGGCGCCTCGGGGGCGCCGGTGACGCGGATCTTGCGGCGGGGCATGGAGCGAGCGTAGGCCGAGGTGGCACCGGAGTCACGCCGTACCCTGGCGCGGAGGTCTACGTAAGGAGTACGTGTTGCTGGTCCTGCTGCCGCCCTCCGAAGGCAAGGCGAACCCGGGCGAGGGTGCCCCGCTCCGGCTGGAGTCGCTGTCCCTGCCGGGGCTGACCGCCGCGCGGGAGGCCGTGCTCGGGGAGCTGGTCGAGCTGTGCTCGGGCGACGAGGGGAAGGCCCGCGAGGTGCTGGGGCTGAGCGAGGGGCTGCGCGGCGAGGTCGGGAAGAACGCCGGGCTGCGCACGGCCGGCGCCCGCCCCGCCGGGGAGGTCTACACCGGTGTCCTGTACGACGCCCTCGGCCTGGCCACGCTGGACACGGCGGCGCGGCGCCGCGCGGCGGAGTCGCTGCTGGTCTTCTCCGGGCTGTGGGGTGCCGTGCGGGTGACGGACCCGATCCCCTCCTACCGCTGCTCGATGGGCGTCAAGCTGCCGGGGCTGGGCGCGCTGGCCGGGCACTGGCGGGCGCCGATGGCCGAGGTGGTGCCGGAGGCGGCGGCCGACGGCCTGGTCCTCGACCTGCGGTCCTCGGCGTACGCGGCGGCCTGGCGGCCGAAGGGCGAGGTGGCGGGGCGGACGGCGACGGTACGGGTGCTGCACGCGCCGACCCGGAAGGTCGTCAGCCACTTCAACAAGGCGACGAAGGGCCGGATCGTCCGCAGCCTGCTGACCGCCGGGACCGCGCCGAAGGATCCCGCGGAGCTGGTGGGGGTGCTGCGGGAGCTGGGGTACGTCGTGGAGGCGGAGGCACCCGGGAGGGCGGGCAAGGCGTGGACGCTGGACGTGCTGGTGGACGAGATCCACTGAGGACACCGTAGGCCGTTGCATCTTCTGCAACGCTCATTGCGGCGCTTGCAGTAACTGGGCACGATGAGGGCATGACCTCGCCGCTGCCCTCCTTTCCGGCTGCCTCCGTGCTGGACCTCGCCCCCGTCGTGCCCGTGGTGGTGCTCACCGACGCCGCCGACGCCGTACCGCTGGCGCGGGCGCTGGTCGCGGGCGGACTGCCCGCGATCGAGGTGACCCTGCGGACCCCGGCCGCGCCGGCCGCGATCCGGGCCATCGCCGCGGAGGTCCCGGAGGCCGTGGTCGGGGCGGGCACGGTGATCACGCCGGAGCAGGTGGACGCGTGTACGGCCGCCGGGGCGCGGTTCCTGGTCAGCCCCGGCTGGACGGAGGCGCTGCTGGAGGCGATGCGCGGGTCCGGGGTGCCTTTCCTGCCCGGGGTGTCGACCACCTCGGAGGTCGTCGCGCTGCTGGAGCGCGGGGTGCGGGAGATGAAGTTCTTCCCGGCGCAGGCGGCGGGCGGTACGGCGTATCTGAGGTCGCTGGCCGGGCCGTTGCCGCAGGCCCGGTTCTGTCCCACGGGCGGGATCGGGCCCGAGACCGCACCGGAGTATCTGGCTCTGTCCAACGTCGGCTGCGTGGGCGGGAGTTGGATGGTCCCGGCGGAGGCGCTGGCCGCCCGGGACTGGGGCCGGATCGAGGAACTGGCGCGTACGGCGGCCGGGTTGCGGTCCTCGGGCGGCTCAGGGGCGTAGGCGCCGGGGCGTGGGTGCCGGACGGCTCAGGGGCGCAGGTGAGAGGTGTCGTTGAACAGCCGCACGCTCGCGTTGCCGTCCGCGTAGTACGCCACCGCCGACAGGGAGGCCGCCGAAAGCTCCATCCTGAACAGCGACTTGGGCGGGGCGCCGAGCGCGAGGCGGACGAAGGTCTTGATCGGGGTGACGTGCGTGACCAGCAGGACCGTACGGCCCGCGTAGGCCGCGGTCAGCTTGTCACGGGTCGCGGCGATCCGGGTGGCCGTCTCGGTGAAGCTCTCGCCGCCGCCGGTGGGGTGGGCCTCCGGGTCGGCGAGCCAGGCGTCGAGGTCGTCCGGGTAGCGCTCGCGGACCTCGCCGAAGGTCAGGCCCTCCCAGGCGCCGAAGTCCGTCTCGCGCAGGCCGTCTTCGAGCGTGACGCCGAGGTTCAGTCGGGCGGCGACGATCTCGGCGGTCTCGCGGGTGCGGGCGAGGGGGGAGGCGACGACGGCCTGGATCGTGCCGCGCCGTGCCAGGGCCTCGGCGACGCGGTGCGCCTGCTCCCGGCCCGCGGCGGAGAGGGAGGGGTCGGTGCCGCCGCTGCCGGAGAAGCGCTTCTGGGGGGTCAGGGGGGTTTCGCCGTGCCGGAGGAGGACGAGGGTGGCGGGGGCACCGAGATCCGGGGCGGCGCTCCAGCCAGGGGCACTGGTGACGCGCTGCTCGTCCACGGCTCCCCCACGGGAGCCGGAAGGACGCCCCTCGCCGGGGGTGGTCGGGGCCTGCTCACCGGGAGCGCGCCCGGCGCTGGGGGTCGTAGGACGCTGCTCGCGGGGAGGTGCCGCTTCTGCCGGGACGGACGCCGCCTCGGCAGCGCGACTGCCCGCAGAAGCGGACGACGGCCGCTCCTCAGCGGCACGACTCCCCACAGCCCCGGACGACGGCCGCTCCCCAGCAGACCCTGCCCCAGCGGCACGACTGCCCGCAGATGCGGTGGATTCCGGCGCGGCTGCCGAGGGCTCGGGGGTCGCGCCATCGGATTCGGCGGTCGCACCGGCGGCTTCGAGGCTCCCTGCGGCGGACTCAGGGGTCGCACCGGCGGCGCGGCCCTCCGCCAGGGCCGCGCGGGCCCTTGCCGCTCCCGCCGCCGCGTCTCCGGGTGGGCCCTGCGGCTCAGGGGCGGGAGGCGGGGTGTCCAGGGCCGCGCGGGACCGGGACGGGGACCACTGCCGGCCCTTCGCCCCCGCGTCCATCGCCTCGTTCGCCAAGCGGTCCGCGTGCTTGTTCCGCTCGCGGGGGATCCACTCGTAGGTGACCTGGTCCGGGGGGTGGACGGACCTCGCCTCCGTCGCCAGGGGCTTCATGTCGGGGTGCTTGATCTTCCACCGGCCCGACATCTGCTCGATGACGAGCTTGGAGTCCATGCGGACGTGGACCCGGGCCGACGGGTCGAGGGCGTGGGCGGCGCGGAGACCGGCCAGCAGACCGCGGTACTCGGCGACGTTGTTCGTGGCGACGCCGATGTACTCCGCGGCCTCCGCCAGGGCCTCACCCGTGGCCCCGTCGAGGACGACCGCCCCGTAACCCGCGGGCCCGGGGTTGCCCCGCGACCCGCCGTCGGCCTCGACGATGAACTCCCGCACCCCTGAAACCCCTTACAGACCCGACTCGGCCGTACGCACCAGGATGCGGCGGCAGTTCTCGCAGCGGACCACCGTGTCCGGCGCCGCCGAGCGGATCTCGTTCAGCTCGGTGATGGCCAGCTCCTGCCGGCAGCCCTGGCAGGTGCGGGCGTACAGCTTGGCCGCGCCGATGCCGCCCTGCTGCTCGCGCAGCTTGTCGTAGAGCTTGAGCAGGTCCGCGGGGACGGAGGCCGCCACGACCTCGCGCTCCTTGGCCACCGAGGCGGCCTCGCCGTCGATCTCCTCGAACGCCGCGTCCCGGCGACCGTTCGCGTCGTCGATCTTCGACTGTACGGAGGCGACCCGCTCGGTCAGCTCGTTCACCCGCTCCTGCGCGGCCTCACGGCGTTCCATGACCTCCAGGACCACGTCCTCCAGGTCGCCCTGCCGCTTGGCGAGGGAGGCGATCTCGTGCTGGAGGTTGGACAGGTCCTTCGGCGAGGTGACCGCGCCGGAGTCCAGGCGCTGCTGGTCGCGGGTGGCGCGCTGGCGCACCTGGTCGACGTCCTGCTCGGCCTTGGTCTGCTCGCGGGCGCAGTCGCTCTCCTCGGTCTGCGCGGCCACGAGCAGGTCGCGCAGCTGCGTCAGGTCCTTCGTCAACGACTCGATCTCGGCGTGCTCGGGCAGGGACCTCCGCTTGTGCGCGAGCTGCTGCAGGCGGACGTCGAGGGCCTGGACGTCGAGGAGTCGGATCTGGTCGGCGGGCGCGGCGTTCAGTTGGGGGCTCCCGTGGTATCGGAAGGGGCGCGCGAAGCGCTCGTTGGAAGGGTGGTGGTGGGCGACGGGTGGGCGGTGGCGGTGGACGCCGCGTGGGCGGTCCAGGGGTCGGTGACCGTCTTGGAGACGTGGACGCGCAGGTCCCAGCCGTGACGGTCGGAGATCTCGTCGAGCTGGCTCGCGGCCAGCTCGCACCAGGGCCACTCGGTGGCCCAGTGCGCCGCGTCGAGCAGCGCGAGGGGGCTGTGGGCCACCGCCTCGGAAGCCGGGTGGTGGCGCAGGTCGGCGGTGAGGAAGGCGTCGACGCCGGCCGCGCGGACCTGGTCGAACAGGCTGTCGCCGGAGCCGCCGCTGACGGCGATCGTGCGGACCACGGCCTCGGGGTCGCCGGCCACCCGGATGCCCTGCGCGGTGGCGGGCAGCCGCTCGGCGGCACGGGCGGCCAGCTCGCGGACGGTGAGGGGGTGGTCGAGTTCGCAGACGCGGCCCAGGCCCCGGCGGCCCTCGGGGTCGGTGGGGTCCGGCACGAGGGGGCGTACGACGCGGAGGTCGAGGGCCCCGGCGAGGGCGTCGGAGACACCCGGATCGGCGGTGTCGGCGTTGGTGTGGGCGACGTGCAGCGCGATGTCGTTCTTGATCAGCGTGTGCACGACCCGGCCCTTGAAGTGCGTGGCCGCGACCGTGGTCGTGCCGCGCAGATAGAGCGGGTGGTGGGTGACCAGCAGGCCGGCGCCGAGCTCGACGGCCTCGTCGACGATCTCCTGGACGGGGTCGACGGCGAACAGGACCCGGGTGACCTCCTGGTCGGGGTCGCCCACGACCGTGCCGACCGCGTCCCAGGACTCGGCCCGCTCGGCGGGCCACAGGTTCTCCAGCGCGGCGATGACTTCAGACAGACGGGGCACGGCCCAAGGCTACCTGGCTGTTCGGCGGGGCTGTACCGCATGCGTCCGGTCTGACCCCGCTCAGCACAGACGCCCCGGTTTCCTCAGGTGAATCGCTTCTGCACCACCCTTACGTGTGAAGCCGGGGAGGGCCGGTCCCCTGGTTGTGCTGGCGAAAACTAGCTTCGTCGCCGGAGGTGACCGAACGATGACGGCCTGTGCGATCGAACCCCCCTCCACGGACGGGACCGACGGCGTGCCGGGGACGGGATGCGCGATCACGGCGGACGGCGCGTACGCCGCCCGGCTCGCGCGGGACGGTGACTCCCTGTTCCCGGAGCGCTGGACCCTGGACGGCCCGGAGCCGTACGCGGTGCCCCTGCCCGGCAACCAGCCGGAGGAGCCCGGGACCGAGGTGCAGCCGATGGGTGACGGACGGGTGCTGATCCACCGCCTGGTGGCCGGACGGCACGCCTTCTCGCTGCTGTACCCGACCGGGCCCGGCACCGGCGAGCTGCCGCTGGGCGCGGTGGAGAGCGCCGAGCCCGGCACCCGGCTCACCCTGCTGCCGCCGGCGCCGGGGGGCGTGCGGGCGTACGCCCTCGCGGTCGGGCCGCGCTCCAGCGTGGTGTGGCTGGTGGCGGGCGGGGCGTTCGGCCCGGAGCGGTGCGCCGAGGTGCCGGGGCGCTGCTCGGGCGGCGTCTGGCTGGACGGGTCCGGCCGGATGCTGGCGCTGGACCGGGAACTGGAGGGCCGGACCAAGACGGTCGTGGTGGACCTGGAGCGCGCCGGCGAGGTCTCGCCACTGCTCCAGATCGCGGACGGCAGCGACGACCGGCTGCTGCTCGCCGATCCCGACAGCGGCCTGCTGCTGATCTCCTCGGACGCGCCCTCCCCCGGGCGCGAACGCCTGGGCTGGGGCGTGCTCGGCAGCACCCTGCCGGTGCGGTTCCCGGAGTGCCTGCGGGTGCCGGAGTGCGCGGTGACCCCGTTCGCGGTCCAGCCCGGTCAGGTGCTGATGCCGGAGGACTGCGCGGTGGGCCTGCGGATCGACGGGACCTTCGGCACCTGGGTGGGCCTGTGGCGCCCGGCCGACCGTGAGGTCCGGCACCTCCCGGCGCCCGGGGGCTGGCTGGCGGGCAGCGGGCTGTTCACGCGCGACGGGGTGCTGCGCCTGCCGTACGCCACGCCGGCGAATCCGTGCGGCGTGGCGGACGTGCCGCCGCCGAGCGGGTGCACGACCGCGGTCACGGGGGTCGCGGCCACCGAGGGGGCGGGGGACGTCCGGGGCCCGGACCGGGACGGCGGCGCTGCGGGGACCCTGGAGCAGGAGGTTCCGACGGGGGCGGAATCGGGCCCTCCGGTTCCGGCGGTGACCCGGCCCGTGCCGTTGCAACAGGCGCCCTTGGGACGTCTTGTAACGAACTAGTGCCGGTTGGCGTGTGCGCCTGGATTCGGCCCGTGGTGCGCCGGTTAAACTCGCCCGGCTGTACGAAAGATCAGTTTGACGGGGTGAATACGTCCGATGAGCGACACCAGCACCATTGAGCAGCTGTCTGCCGGCTCTTCCGAGAACGCCGGCCACGGTCGGCACCGGGGCCCGGTCGCGGCCCAGGAGAGCGAGTCGACTCCGCACGGCCGGCATCGCAAGCCGGTCCAGGAGACGGCGGAGGCAGCTGCCTGACGGCAGTGAAGAAGAGGGGGCGCTCGCTCGGCGGGCGCCCCCTTTGCCTTACCCCGGCTGCCCTCACCCCCGTCCTGCTCCCTCGCCTCACCCCCGCCTGAGCCCCAGCACCTCCGCCGCCGCGAAGGTCTCCCCCGGCGGCCGGTCCGCGTAGCGCGGGGTGAGGAGCGCGTCCAGTTCGTCGTACGTGAAGGTCTCCTGCTCGCTGTCGAACCGGACCCGCACCCGGGGCCGTTCGACCACGGCCACCATGCCGCCGTGGACGACGAGCAACTGGCCGTTGACCCGGGCGGCGGCCGGCGAGGCCAGATAGCCGACGAGCGGGGCGACATGCTCGGGAGCGAGCGGGTCCAGGCCCTCCGCCGGCTTCCGCAGGCCCGCGAAGACGTCCTCGGTCATCCGGGTCCCGGCGCGCGGACAGATCGCGTTGGCCGTGACGCCGTACTTGGCGAGGGTGAGCGCGGTGGAGGTGGTCAGACCGACGATTCCGCCCTTCGCCGCCGCGTAGTTGGGCTGGCCCGCGGACCCGGCCAGGAACGCCTCCGAGGAGGTGTTCACGATCCGCCCGTACACCGCCGCACCGGCCGCCTTGGACCGCTCCCGCCAGTGCGCGGCGGCGAAGCGGGTGGTGTTGAAGTGTCCCTTGAGGTGGACGCGGATCACCGCGTCCCAGTCGTCCTCCGTCATGGAGAAGACCATGCGGTCGCGCAGGATGCCGGCGTTGTTGACCAGGATGTCCAGCCTGCCGAACGCGGATATGGCCGACTCGACCAGTTCGCGGGCCTGGGGGAAGTCGGAGACGTCCCCGGTGTGCGGTACGGCCGTGCCGCCGGCCGCGCGGATCTCCTCGGCGACCTCCTCCGCGGGACCCGCGGACGCCGCGCCGGAGCCGTCCCGCCCCGGTTGCCCGTAGTCGTTGACGACGACGGCCGCACCGAGCCGGGCGAGTTCCAGGGCCTCGGCCCGGCCGAGCCCGCGCCCGGCGCCGGTGACGATCGCGCAGAGCACCTCCAGTGGCAGTGACATGCGCCGCTTCCTCAGATCTCGATGCAGGTGCGCAGGGCGGTCCCGGTGCGCATCTGGTCCAGCGCCTCGTTGATCCCCGCGAGCGGCACCCGGTGGGTGATCAGACCCGCCAGGTCGACGCGGCCGGCCCGCCACAGGGCGATCGTGCGCTCGTAGGAACGCAGCACGTCCCCACCGCCGTACATGGACGGCAGGATGCGCTTCTCGTCGAAGAACAGCTCGAACATGTTGAGCTGGAGGAAGTCGTCCATGGCGCCGGCTCCGACCACGACGAGGGTGCCGCCGCGCCGGGTGTTGTCGTAGGCGGTGCGGGCGGTGGCGGACCTGCCGACGACCTCGAAGACGTAGTCGAAGCCCTCGCCGCCGGTGACCTGCTGCTTGGCGTCGGCCAGCCCCTCGGGTGCCACGGCCTTCGTGGCACCGAACGCGAGGGCGGACTCGCGCCGGGAGGCCACCGGGTCGACGGCGACGATCTCGGCGGCGCCCTTCAGCCGCGCGCCCTGTACGGCGGAGATGCCGACGCCTCCGCAGCCGATGACGGCGACCGACGAACCGGGTGCCACGTCGGCGGTGTTGAGGGCGGCGCCGAGACCGGTCGTGACCCCGCAGCCGATGAGGGCGGCGATGTCGAAGGGCACGTCGTCCGGGATCGGCACGGCGCAGCCGGCGTCGACCACGACTTCCTCGGCGAAGGTGCCGGTGCCCGCGAAGCCGAACAGGTCGCCGCCGGAGCGCCGGAAGTTGGGGGTGCCCGCGTTCATGAACCCGGCCAGGCAGAGCTGGGTCTGCCCGCGTCTGCAGGCCGGGCAGGCGCCGCAGGCCGGCAGCCAGCACAGGACGACCCGGTCCCCCGGCTTGAGGTGCCGTACGCCGTCGCCGACCTCGAGGATCTCGCCGGCGCCCTCGTGGCCGGGTACGAAGGGGGCGGGCTGGGGCAGCACCCCGCTCATCGCGGACAGGTCCGAGTGGCACAGGCCGGTGGCGCGCACCCGGACCCGGACCTTGCCGGGGCCGAAGCCCACCGCCTCGACGTCGTCGAGGACCTCCAGCTTTTCCTGGCCGATCTCGTGCAGTACGGCTGCGCGCATGGTGCGGGCTCCCCTCGCGGTCTGTCACTCGCTGTCTCTCACTCGCGGTCTGTCAGGAGTGCTGGACGGTGGTGTCGACGAGGACGGGCGCGTCGTCCCGTTCGACGGCGCTCACGGCGACCCGCACGGAGGCTTCCGAGGCCCACATCCGGATCCGCAGGGTCTCCCCCGGGTACACGACCCCCGCGAACCGCGTGGCGTACGACCGAACCCGGCTCACATCCCCGCCGAGCAGGGTGTCGACGACCGCCTTGAGCGTGACGCCGTAGGTGCACAGGCCGTGCAGGATGGGCCGTTCGAAGCCGGCGAGCTTGGCGAACTCGGGGTCGGCGTGCAGGGGGTTCCAGTCGCCGGACAGGCGGTAGAGCAGCGCCTGGTCCTCGCGCAGGTGCCGCTCGACGGTCCGGTCGGGCTCCCCGGCGGGGGGCTCCGGCCGGGTGGACGGTCCCCGGTCGCCGCCCCAGCCGCCCTCTCCCCGTACGAAGATCTGCGCGTCGTTGGTCCACAACGGGCCCTCGGCGTCGGTGACTTCGGTGCGCATGACGAGGACGGCGGCCGTGCCCTTGTCGTACACGGCGGCGATGCGGCCGGTGGCGGTGGCGGTGCCCTCGGCCGGGATGGGGCGGTGCAGGGTGAGCGTCTGGCCGCCGTGCAGGACGCGGGCGAGGTCGACGTCGACGCCGGGCATGGACAGCCCGCTGATCACGCCCGGTGAGCCGGCGCCCGCGACGGTGGCGAAGCTGGGCAGGACGTGCAGCCGGGACTCCAGGGTGTAGCGCAGTTCGTCGGGGTCGGTCGCGGGGACGCCCGCGCCGATGCCGAGGTGGTAGAGCAGGACGTCCTTGCGCGTCCAGGAGATCTCTCCCGACCGGGGCTCGGCGGCGAGTGCCTTGGCGGCGTCGATGGGCATGGGGCTCCTGACGGGTCTCAAGACCTCGGTGCGGACGTCCGCACCGTCGGCCGCACCGAGGTCGTCCACGTGCGGACCTAGAACGCGTTCCAGTCCGGCGCCCCCTGTATAGCCGAGCGCCCCCCACTTGTGAAGGCTCCTGACACCGTGTCAGCTCCGCTGGCGGGCCGTGACATTTGTACCGCCCGGGTTGGTACACGCCTCTCTGTCGGGGCCGGGCCCGGTTCCGTACCGTTCGATTCGTACGCTGTGCTGCCCCGCCGCGACCGGGCGGGCTCATACGAACGCTTCGAACGGGGGACACGGGGATGACAGGGTGGCGGAGACTGCGCTGCCGGACGGCGGCCTGGCAGTCGCAACGGCTGGAGTGGCGGGCGCGGGCGCGGCGCGTCAAGGCAGCGCGGCGGGCGGCTCGGGGGACGGAGCGGCTGGACGGCGCGCACCCCGCCGCCGTCGGCCATCCGGGCCCGCCGCCCACCGGCTTCGCCCTGCTGCCCTGGCTGCTGATGGGCATGGGCTCCTTCTCCAACCTGCTCCAGGGCCGGACCCCCGACCCGTGGATCGGCGGCCTGGGCCTGCTGGCCTTCAACTCGCTCTACATCTACGTCACCTTCCGCGCCTTCGACCGGACGAGACGGGAGTCGACGTCCACCCGGGTGGCGCTGGGCCTGATGGGTTTGCTGACCACGGGCCTGGCCCTCGGTTACGGCGGGAGCTGGCTGATGTTCTTCCCGCTGCTCGGCCTGGCCACCGGCGCCGTCCTGCGCGGGCCGTGGCTGGGCCGCGCAGGCGTCCTGCTGGCGGTGTACGCCGGTGTCGCCTCCGCCGCCCAGGACGGCTGGGAGGACGCGACCAGCATCGGCTACGGCACCTTCATCTCCACCATGGTGACCGCCGCGATCCTCAGCCTCTCCGAGGCGGTACGGGAACTGCGGGCCGCCCGCGAGGAGCTGGCCCGGCGGGCGGTGGAGCAGGAGCGGCTGCGCTTCTCCCGCGACCTGCACGATCTGCTCGGGCACACGCTGTCGGTGGTCGTGGTGAAGTCCGAGGCGGCCCGCCGGCTGGCCCCGCGTGATCTGGACGCGGCACTCGCACAGATCTCGGACATCGAGTCGGTGGGCCGGCAGGCGCTCACCGAGATCCGGGAGGCGGTGACCGGCTACCGCGAGGGCAGCCTGGCCACCGAGCTGACCCGGGCCCGGTCCGCGCTGTCCGCGGCGAGCGTGGAGCCGGTGGTCCGGCAGTCCGGGGCGCCGCTCGACCCGCAGACCGAGGCGCTGCTCGGCTGGGTGGTGCGCGAGGCGGTCACCAACGTCGTCCGGCACAGCCGTGCCGACCGCTGCGAGATCACCGTCGAGGGAGCCGCCGAACGGGTCCGGCTGACGGTCACGGACAACGGCACGGGCGCCGGGACGCCCGCCGCCGGCGGGAGCGCCGGCGGTACGGGGCTGAGGGGGCTGACCGAACGCCTCGCGGCGGCGGGCGGTTCCCTCACGGCCGGCCCGGCGCCGCGCGGCGGATTCACGGTCACCGCCGACCTTCCGGTGGGCGGTGACGAACCGGTGCCGTCGGCGGCTACGGCGCCCAGGGCGCTGTGACCGCCCAGCTCACGTCCGCCGTCCACGACGTGGCGCTGTCGAAGGCGTTGGTTCCGCCGTTGCTCGCTATGTAGAGGCCGTGGTCGTAGTGGCGCAGGTAGCGCGTCGGGTAGTTGTACGAGGCGAACGAGGTGCCGGTGCCGCTCCTGCCGGTCTGCGGGCAGAAGGTGGCGTCGGCCCGGAACTGGGCGGTGCCGTCCATGGGCTGCCGGTAGACCCGGTAGTTGGAGTGGCGCAGGAAGTCACCGGGATAGTTCCGTGACTCGAAGGAGACGCAGGAGCTGTCGGCCAGTCCACGGCGGACGATCCAGGTGGCGTCGTTCTTGTCGAGGGAGGGACTGCTCGACGTCACCGGGGAGATGACGGCCGCGTCGTTCTGGTGGCGGACGTAGTCGCCGGTGCAGCAGGAGGTCGTGGCGCGCAGGGAGATCTCCGAGCCGGGGTTCAGCGTGCCGGTGCTGCCGGTCGGGCCGCCGTAACCGACGGAGACGATGTTGGCCTGGACGGCGTTGTCGGCGGCGTCGGTCGGGATGCCGGCGGTCATCACGCCCTCGAAGAAGGACCCGATCGAGCCGTTGCTGTTGTCACCGCCCGTACCGAGGACGATCGCGCCCTCCTGGTGCATCGGGGAGTATCCGCCCGCGGTGGGCTCACCCCCGGAATAGGTGGTCGTCAGCCCGCCCGATTGGGCATTTCCGTATTTCAGCGCGAAATGGTCCTGGCCGTTGTTCTTCAGCAGCGCGGTCACGAACGGCAGCGGGCCGGTCCCGGTGTTGGAGGTGTTCCTGCTGTAGCCGGCGTCGGACTGGAACAGCCCGTTCTCCAGATCGGCCTGCACCCAGGGGCCCTGCCCGTAGCAGGGCGAGAACCAGCACTCGGTGCCGAAGTTGATGGCGTCCATGTGCCCGTTGCCGGTGTCCATGTTGTTGGTCTCGGCGTTGCCGTAGTCGAAGCAGCAGCGGTTGTTGACGTGCGTGCCCGAGGTCACCATGTACATCCCCTCGGCCTGCCCGTTCACGGCCACGCCCGAGGTGGAGTTGTCCCGGTAGCCCATGCCCGCGGAGATCTCCAGGCCGTAGACCTGGTGGCCGCCGGCGGTCACCGGCAGGGCGTCCGCGGGCGCCCCCACATCGGCGGCCCCGGCCCCGCCCGCGCCCTCGATCGTGAGGTCGTTGTGGCGCGGGGACTGGTCGTAGATCTCGGTGATGACGCATGTCGTGCCGGAGCAGAAGGAGTCCTGGGCGGCGGCGTTGGCGTACCCGCCGGCGGACAGCAGACCGATGTTCGTCTTCGCCGCGTCCTTGGCGCGCTGCACCTGGTACAGCGGCCCGTTGTACGACGCGTACAGCGCCCGGGCCAGGCTGTGCGCGGCGACACAGGGGGTGCCGGCGGCGGCGTAGAGGTCACAGGGCAGCGAACTCGCGGCGGCGGCCGGGGGCGCGCCGGCGCCGAGGAACAGCGCGGCGAGGGTGGCGCAGACGGCGAGGAGGGAGAGGAGGGCGCGGGGACCTCGCGGGGCTCGCGGGGCCCCGGGGGCGTGGGGGGATCTCGACAGCACGGTGCACCTCGGGTTCGTCGGGGGGCGAGGCTTGTCCGAAATCCCGGACATCGTTCGACCGAAATACCGAACTTATTCGCCTGCGGAATTACTGCGGATTCCAGGAAATGCGCGGGCACGGCACGGGCGATTGCAGGGGTGATTGTTTGTGTACCGTCAAGACGCGTCAACCCCCGCCGCACCGGACCATGCCGAGTCTTTACGAGCCCCCGGTGTCGAGCCGACCCTGACGAGCCGTCCGTGACGAGCCCGCTGTCCCGTCAGAGGCTCCGGTCAGTGGCTCCGGTCAGAGACTGGCGAGCAGACCGTCGAGCGGGGCTGGTGCGCGGCCGGGATCGAGGGCCTCGACCAGGACACGGCCGTAGTGGATCTTCCGCCCCTTCTTCGTGCCGAGGAAGCGCCGCAACTGCTGCTCTGCGGTGCGGCCCCGCTGGGCGGGCTGACGCAGGAAGGTCTGCAGCGCGCGCAGGTCGCCCTCCGCCCGGACCAGTTCCGCCACCCGGGTCACGCCCAGCGCGCGGATCAACTCGTCCTCCAGATCCGCCGCGCAGACGAAGAACCCGTGCTGTGCCACACCGGCCCGCTCCCAGCCGCGGGCGTAGTACGGGCGCTCCCGCTCGTCGCACAGCCCGGTGAGGCGCAACCCCAGTCCGGCCGGCCCGAGGAGGGTGGCGAACCGCCCGACGTTCATCGCCCCGCCCATGGGCAGGACGCAGACGCCTTCGGCCGCCAGGTCCCGGCCGCGGCCCGCGGCCAGCGCGCCGACGGCCGCCGCGTCGCTCGGCCCTTCGAGCAGCACGACCGCCCGGACGGACAGCCGCACGGCCTGCTCCCGCGCGGGGCCCCCGGGCCCACCGGCCGCCCACGCGGTGACCGCCTCCCGGAACGCCCCCATGTCAGCCATGAGCCGAGTCTCCGCCCATTCCTGCGGCCACGGTAGGGAATTTCCGCGAGCACGCGCCGATCATCGCGGCCAAGGGTCGACCGACACGCCGCCCGACGGCGGTACGGCCTCCGACCCTCGACCGCACCGTAAGCCTCCGACCCCGACCGGCGGGCCACCTCCGACCCCAACCGCGCCGCACCACTCCGCCCCAGTCCGGCGAGCTACCTCCAACCACCGCACCGCCGCACCGCCGCCCACCCTGCCCCAGGGCCGCCCTCCCCTCCCCGTTCCCTCTCCCTCCCCAGATACCTGCGCGAACTGCCCGCCCCCGCCGAGGACCCGCTCAGTTCGCTCGCCGGGACGCGGTTCGGTACGACAGGACGCAGGGGCTGCCCGCGCCGCCCGGCGTAACCTGTGGCGATGGACGACGAGATGCCCCGGGACCACCGGCCCGGCACACGCATCCGGGTGCTGCTCGCCGAGGACCAGGGCATGATGCGTGGCGCTCTCGCCCTGCTGCTCGGCATGGAGGAGGACATCGAGGTCGTGGCTCAGCTCGGCTCGGGCGACGGCATCGTGGACGCCGTGCTCACGCACCGGCCGGACGTGGCCCTGCTGGACATCGAACTGCCGGGCATGAGCGGGCTGGACGCGGCGGCAGAGCTGCGGGCCCAGGCTCCCGACTGCCGGGTGCTGATCCTCACCACCTTCGGCCGGCCGGGCTATCTGCGCCGGGCCATGGAGGCCGGAGCGGCCGGCTTCCTCGTCAAGGACGGGCCCGTGGAGGAACTGGCCGCGGCGATCCGGCGTGTGCTCACCGGGGAGACCGTGATCGATCCGGCGCTGGCCGCCGCCGCGCTCAGCGCCGGGCCGAATCCGCTGACGCCCCGTGAGCGGGAGGTGCTGACGGCGTCGGTGGACGGGGCGACCGTCGCCGACATCGCCGGCCGGCTGCACCTGTCCGAGTCGACCGTCCGCAACCACCTCTCCTCCGCCATCGGCAAGACCCACACCCGCAACCGAGCCGAAGCGGTACGGGAGGCCCGGCAACAGGGCTGGCTCTGAACGGGGCCTCCCGCGCGGCGGGTCACTTCGTCACGTCCGCCTCCTCGTAGGCCGTTCCCTCCGGGGCGACGCACACGAACCAGTTCCCTCCCGGGTAGCCCGCCACCGGGCGGATCAGCGCGGTGCCGTCATGGGCGGCGGGCGCGGATCCCGCCGGCCGGGCCACGGTGGAGGTGCCGTCCTTCCACGACCGCCTCCCGCTGCCGGGCGGGCAGTTGCGCGAGCGCCTTGAGCAGGGCACTGCGGTCGTCGGCCTGGGCGATCCGGTCGCCGGTGTCGGCCACCTCGCGCACCAGGCCGGAGTCGTCCTTCGGCGCCAGGAACTCCCTGAGCCTCCGGCGGTGTCTGCGCGCGTGCGCGTTGATCATCACGCGCCGTACGTACGCCTCCGGGTCGTCCGCGCCGCCGACCCGGCGCCAGGCCACATAGACCCGTTCGAGCGTCGACTGGACCAGGTCCTCGGCGGCGTGCTGCTCCCCCGTGAGGAGAAATGCCGTACGCATCAACCGCGGCCAGCGGCCGACCACGAAGCTCTGGAACTCCTCGTTCCGAGTCTGCTTCCCGTCCCCCATGGGCACCTCCTAGATGTCTGAAGGAGTCCATGGGCCGCCCGGACCGTTGCCCCGGCCCGCACCAAGATTTCCCCTCCCGCCATGACACCGCGTCAGTAACCCATGGAAGGGTCAAAAATTCGTTAGAGGCCCGAAGCAACGGAATAGTTGCCTGTGCATACGAGGTTTACCCAGCACTTATGACACGCGGAAGGCCTCACCCCATGCCAGAGACGACGACCGACCAGCCCACCCGGAGAGCGGGCGGCGCCGTGGTCCCCGTGCTCGCCTTCGCGGGCATCGTGGTCGCGGTGATGCAGACGCTGCTCGTACCGGTCATCAAGGACCTGCCGCAGCTACTGGACACCGCCCCCAGCAACGCCACCTGGGTCCTCACCTCGACCCTCCTCTCGGGCGCCGTCGCCACCCCGATCATGGGCCGGCTGGGCGACCTCTACGGCAAGCGCCGCATGATGATCCTCAGCCTCGCCGTGATGGTGGTCGGCGCCCTGGTCAGCGCCTTCACCGACCAGCTGCTCACCATGATCGTCGGCCGTACCCTCCAGGGCTTCGCCATGGGCGCGATCCCGCTCGGCATCGGCCTGATGCGCGACATGCTGCCGCGCGAGAAGCTGGGCTCGGCCATGGCCCTGATGAGCTCCTCGATCGGCGTCGGCGGCGGCCTCGCGCTGCCCGCCGCGGCCCTGGTCGCGCAGCACACCGACTGGCACGCCCTGTTCTACGGCGCCGCCGGCCTCGGCGCGCTCGCCATCCTCCTCACCCTCCTCGTCGTCCCCGAGTCGCCGATGCGCGCCAAGGGCTCCTTCGACCTGCTCGGCGCGCTCGGCCTGTCCACCGGACTGGTGCTGCTCCTGCTGCCCATCACCAAGGGCAGCGACTGGGGCTGGTCCTCGGGCACGACGCTCGGCCTGTTCGCCGCGGCCGCCGTCGTCCTGCTGCTGTGGGGCCTGTTCGAGCTGCGCGTCCAGGCGCCCCTGGTCGACCTGCGCACCACCGCCCGCCGCGAGGTGCTGCTCACCAACCTGGCCTCGATCATGGTCGGCGTCAGCTTCTACGTCGTCTCGCTCGTCCTGCCCCAGCTCCTCCAGCTGCCCGCCGCGACCGGCTACGGCCTCGGCCAGTCCATGGTCGTCGCGGGCCTGTGCGTGGCCCCGCTGGGCCTGACGATGATGTTCACCGCCCCGGTGTACGCCCGTCTGTCCGCCCGTTACGGCCCCAAGGTCACGCTGATCACCGGCCTGCTCGTCATCGCGATCGGCTACGGCGGCGGCCTCGGCCTGATGGACGCGGCCTGGCAGACGATCGTCACGTCCGTCGTCCTCGGCGCGGGCATCGGCCTCGCCTACTCCTCGCTCCCCGCGCTCATCGTCGGCGCGGTCCCGGCCTCGGAGACCGGCGCGGCCAACGGCCTGAACACCCTGATGCGGTCCATCGGCACGTCGGTGTCCAGCGCCGTCATCGGCATGGTGCTGGCCAACACGGCGAACAACGTGAACGGCGTCGCGATCCCGACCATGCACGGGTTCCGGGTGTCCTTCCTGATCGCCACCGCCGCCGTCGCGGTGGGCCTGGTCCTGGCGGTCTTCCTGCCGAAGGCGGCCCGCCCGGCGCAGCACACGCAGCTGCGGGCGAGCAGCGAGGAGGACGCCAACCTGGAGCGTGCCGAGGAGGCGCTGCGCGGGTTCCGGGGGCGGGTCCTGGACGCCGGCGGCACGCCCGTCGCCCGGGCCAAGGTCACCCTGATCGACCGCCGGGGCCGGCAGGCCGGTGCGACCGTCTCCGCCGAGGACGGCAGCTATGCGCTCGCCGTGCCGGCCGAGGGAGCGTACGTGCTGGCCGCGCGGGCCTCCGGCCACGGGCCGCTGGCTTCTTCGGCGACGCACCCCGGTGAGGAGCGGGCCGTCGATCTGGATCTCTCGCTGCCCGGGGAGACCGTGAACGCCTGACGGGGCGCCCCGCTCCGTCCGCCGGCTCCCGCACCCTTCGCACCGCACCCCCTGTCGATGAGCGACCGGGGGTGCGGCAGCATGGGCGGTCGGACCGACGTACGACCGAAAGGCGCCCCATGCCCGCCGCTCCCAAGCCTGAGATCCTGGCCGCGTTCGAGGCGGCGAAGGGGTTCATGCCCCTGGACGAGGGGCTCGCCCTGTACGACGCCGCCGTCACCGCCGGCCGGCTCGGGCTGCCGCTGCTGGAGGTCGGCACGTACTGCGGGCGCTCCACCGTCCTGCTGGCCGACGCCGCGCGCGCGGCCGGTGCCACGGCGCTCACCGTCGACCATCACCGGGGCAGCGAGGAGCAGCAGCCCGGCTGGGACTACCACGACCCGGAGACGGTCGACCCCGAGGTCGGCCTGATGGACACGCTGCCCACCTTCCGGCGCACGTTGTTCAAGGCGGGGCTGGAGGAGCACGTGGTCGCCCTCGTCGGCCGCTCCCCGCAGATCGCGGCCATCTGGAACTCCCCGCTCGGGTTCGTGTTCGTCGACGGCGGCCATACGGACGAGCACGCCACGGCCGACTACGACGGCTGGGCGCCGCACGTGGCCGAGGGCGGGCTGCTGGTCATCCACGACGTCTTCCCCCACCCGGAGGACGAGTTCACCGGTCAGGCGCCGTACCGGGTGTACCTGCGGGCCCTCGGGTCCGGGGCGTTCACGGAGGTCTCGGCGACCGGGTCGCTGCGTGTCCTGCGGCGAACGGGAGCGGGGATCTGAGGCCCCGGTTAGAGTCGCAGACGTGTCGTACGTTGGCCCGGACTTCGATCCCCCGCAGCCCCGCCGGCCCCGGCGGCGCCCGCTGACCGTGGCGCTCGCCGCGCTGGTGCCCGGAGCACTGCTCGGCTGGGTGGTGTACGAGGCGGTGGGCGGGGGCCCTGGCGGTGAGGACCGTACGGGCTCCCCCGCGCCGGCCCCGCGCACCTCCGCGGTGTCCTCCGCCCCGGTCCCTTCCGCGAGCGGCAGGAGCGGCGGCGGCGACGCCACCGGCGGTGACGACGGCAAGGCGTCCGCCTCGCCCTCCGCCCGGCCGGGCGGTTCCGGCCCGCTCAAGGGGAAGGTCGTCGTGATCGACCCGGGGCACAACCCGGGCAACTTCCAGCACACGGCGGAGATCAACCGCCCGGTGGACATCGGAACGAACCACAAGGAGTGCGACACCACCGGTACGTCCACCAACGACGGTTACACCGAAGCGCGGTTCACGTCCGACGTGGCGCACCGGCTGCGGGACCTGCTGGAGCGGCAGGGCGCCACGGTGGAGCTCACGCGCGACGGCGACAGTCCGGCGTGGGGTCCGTGCGTGGACGAGCGGGCCCGGATCGGCAACACCGCGCGCGCGGACGCGGCGATCTCGATCCATGCCGACGGCTCCGCACCCGGCAACCGCGGCTTCCACGTCATCCTGCCGGGCTCCGTGCACGCGGGTGCCGCCGACACCCGTGCCATCGTCGGCCCGTCGCACGATCTCGGGGTGCGCATCGCGGGCAACTTCCTCCGCGAGACGGGGGAACCGCCCTCCAACTACCTCGGCGACGGTACCGGTCTCGTCACGCGGACGGACCTGGGTGGTCTCAATCTGTCAACGGTTCCCAAGGTGTTCATCGAGTGCGGCAACATGCGCGATAGCAAGGATGCGGCACTGCTGACCAGCGGCGCCTGGCGACAGCGGGCGGCGCAAGGGATCTCTGAGGGAATCGTGAGTTTCCTGCGCGATTCGTGACCGGCGGGCGGAACCGGCCGGACAGCCGGATCTTGCGGACGATAGTGTCTACCGACGACGAGACGACCTACGAAGGACCTGAAGTGAATATCCGCTCCCTCACTAGAGGCGACGGCGTGGTGATCGGAGCAGCGGTGGTGCTGTTCATCGCGTCGTTCCTCGACACGTTCGACACCAGCGGCAACGACATCCCCAACGCCTGGGACAACCTCGGCCTGGTGATGAGCATGTACGTCGGCGGCATCGTCGGCGCGGTCCTGATCGTCGTCTCCCGCGCCCTCCCGGAGCCCCGCAAGGTGGTCGGCCTGGACCTCGGCCAGGTCGGCGTCGCCCTCACGCTCTTCGCCGCGTGGACCTCGTTCTGGACGATCATCGATCCGCTGGGCGCCTTCGACGACTTCGACCAGTTCGACGTCGGTGCCGGCTCCGGTCTGATCCTGGGCCTCATCGCCGCACTGCTGCTGGCCGCCGCCGCCATCGCCACCCCGCTGGTCCCCGCCCTCCAGGCCGCCCTGATCCCGGCCCCCAAGCCGGTCGCCCCGCAGCCCTACGGCGCCCAGCCGCCCGGTGGTTACGGCTACCCGGGCGCCCAGCCGCAGCAGCCCTACGGCGCGCAGCCGCAGCCGGGCCAGCCGTTCGGGCAGCAGCCGCCGGCCCCCCAGGGCGCCGCCCCGGCGCCGCAGCCGGCCGCCGCTGACTTCTCGCCGTTCTGGTTCGCCGTACCGGTGCCCCGCCCGCTGTTCTCGGAGGACGGTTCGCCGAACCAGATCGCCGAACTGGCGCCGGGCACCTGGTACCTGGCCGTCGAGCAGCGCGGAGCCGCGCTGGTCGCGCAGACCCAGGACGGCCGCCGTGGCGTGCTCCAGGACACCTCGGGCATCCAGCGCGGCTGATCCGTCGCCGCCGCGCACCGGCCCCTCGCCCTTCCGGGCGGGGGGCCGTTGTCGTACAGTCGCCTCCCGTGCAATATCTGACGTATCGTCAGGAGGTAGGCGCATGCGGCTCGGTCTCGCGCTCGGCTACTGGGGACGCGGTCCGGACGCCGGTCATGTGCCGCTCGCCCGGGAGGCGGAGCGGCTCGGCTACGACTCGGTGTGGACGGCGGAGTCCTGGGGCTCGGACGCCTTCACGCCACTGACCTGGATCGCCGCCCAGACCTCAACGATCAGGCTGGGTACGGCGGTTGTCCAGATGGCCGCCCGCTCACCGACCGCCACCGCGATGCACGCGCTCACCCTGGACCACCTCTCCGGCGGGCGCGTCCTGCTCGGGCTCGGACTCTCCGGGCCGCAGGTGGTGGAGGGCTGGTACGGCCGCCCGTTCCCGAAGTCCCCGCTCACCGCGACCCGGGAGTACGTCGACGTCGTACGGCAGGTGCTGCGCCGGGAGGCGCCGGTGGCGGCGGACGGCCGGTTCCACCCGCTGCCCTACCGGGGCCCGGACGGCACGGGCCTCGGCAAGCCGCTCAAGCCGATCACGCATCCCCTGCGCCGCGACCTCCCCGTCCTCCTCGGCGCCGAAGGCCCGCGCAACGTCGCCCAGACGGTCCGGATCGCCGACGGCTGGCTGCCGCTGTACTGGGCGCCGGGCCGGCCCGAGGTGTACGGGGACGTGGTGCGGAAGTTGCCGGAGGGGTTCAGGTTGGCTCCGCTGGCCCGGGTGAAGGTCTGTGACGACGTGGCCGAGGGGCTGCTGCCCGTCAAGGCCATGCTGGGCTTCTACATCAGCGGGATGGGGCACGCGGCCCGCAACTTCCACGCCGAGCTGATGGCCCGCATGGGGTACGAGGGCGAGGCCCGGCGGATCCAGGAGTTGTTCCTCGCCGGGCGCCGGGAGGAGGCGGTGCTGGCCGTGCCGGACGCCTTCGCCGACGAGATCTCCCTGGTCGGTCCGCGTGAACGCATCGCCGAGCGGCTGGAGTTGTGGCGCCGGGGCCCGGTGACGGACCTGCTGGCCCTGTCACCGGACCCGCACACGCTGCGCGTGCTCGCCGAGCTGAACACCTAGCCCTTGGAGAGCTGGGAGGCCGAGGGCACCTGGTCCTTGACCGGCGCGCCGGCGCTCTTGCCCGCGTCCTTGACGCCGCCGATGACGTCGTTGAACGAGTTCACCGCGTTCTGGTCGCCCTTGCGGAGCTTGGACGGCAGGTTCTTCAGGGCGTCGATGCCACTGGTGAGGGGCGCGAGCGCCTTGGAGAGGGTCGGGTCGGCCTGGGCGTTCTTCTGGGCCGCCTTGAGCCGGTTGTAGGCGAAGGCGCCGGCGAGACCGGCCTTGACCAGGGCGAGCTTGCGGCCCTTGGCGCCCTTCTTGAACTTGCCTTCCTTCCAGGGCTTGACGATCCACTGGTAGGTCGCGCCGGCGGCGAGGCCCGCGTCCACGACGAAGCGGGTCTTGGCGAACTTGCGCTTCTCCGCGGGCGTGGTCGGGCTGGGGCTGTCGACGGCGGGGACGACCTGTGCCGCCGCAGTGTCCTTCGTACTGCTCTTCTCGCTGCCTCCACAGGCGGTGGCACCCGCCACCAGGGCGCAGCACAAGGTGAGCGCCACGACGAGGCGCCGTATCGGTACGGGCACGAGAGTCCTCCGGACGTGTCCTCCCCGAGCGGTCTGCTTCCTCCGGCAGCCTCACCCGGGGCGGCGGGGTGCGCCACCCGGGGGACGCCGTCCGGGTGGTGTCCGGGTCAGGTCCGGGTCGGCTCCGGGCTCTGTGGGGGGTTTCACGGCACAGCGCCCGGCAATCCGGAAAGTATGTCCCCTCGATATCGCAACGGCGCGAACCAGGCCGGGACGGTCATCGCGATCGTCGCCGACATCATGGCGCTGATCCTCGGCCTGTGGATCCTGATGTACCTGTTGGACGCGAACCGGGCCAACAGCCTGGTCCAGTTCGTCCATGACGCGGCCTCCTGGCTGGCCGGCTGGTCCCACGACCTCTTCACCTTCGACGAGGCCTGGGCCCGGGTGGTCGCCGGATACGGGCTCGCCGCGGTGGTCTACCTGTTCGTGGGCCACGCCATAGCCAACCGGATGCACCGGCACTGACCCGGGCGGACGGCAGGGCCGGCCCCTCGCGGAGCCGTTACGTCCGCGCTCGGGTCAGCCGCAGCAGTCCGGGTCCAGGCCGACCGGCAGGTGTTCGCCGCCGAACACCGCGCACGTGGCGTCGTGGCCGCCCAGCGCGGCCACGGCCAGCAGCAGGGAGCCGGCCGTCCAGGTGGTCAGCTCGCGGGGCCAGATGGCGTCGTCGTCGAAGACGTAGCCCGTCCAGTACAGGCCGCTGTCCGCGTCCCGCAGGTGCTGGATGGACTGGAGGATCTCCAGGGCCCGGTCGGACTCGCCCATCGCCCACAGGGCCAGGGCGAGTTCGCTGGACTCGCCGCCGGTCACCCAGGGGTTCGGGACCACGCAGCGCACCCCCAGGCCGGGGACGACGAACCGGTCCCAGTCGCCCTCGATGCGGGCCTTGGCCTCCGCTCCGGTGAGCGCGCCGCCGAGGACCGGGTAGTACCAGTCCATCGAGTAGCGGTCCTTGTCCAGGAAGCGCTCCGGGTGACGGCGGATCGCGTGGCGGAGGGACCCGGCGGCCAACTCCCAGTCGGGCTGCGGCTCTTCCCGTTCCTCGGCGATGGCGAGGGCGCACCGCAGGGCGTGGTGGATGGAGGAGCTGCCTGTCAGCAGCGCGTCCGTCGTGGGCGTGCCGTCGTCCTCCCGGCGCCAGCCGATCTGACCGCCGGGCTGCTGGAGCCGCAGCACCCATTCGACGGCCGCGTAGACGGTCGGCCACATGCGGTCCAGGAACGTGTCGTCGCCCGTGGACAGGTAGTGGTGCCAGACGCCGACGGCTACGTAGGCGACGAAGTTGGACTCGCGGGCGCGGTCGGTGATCTCGTCGTGGACGCCGTCGGCGTAGGCGGCGTACCAGGAGCCGTCCTCGTTCTGGTGCCGGGCGAGCCAGCCGTAGGCCCGCTCGGCGGCGTCGTGCTCACCGGCCGCGTCGAGGGCCATCGCGGCCTCGGTGTGGTCCCACGGGTCGAGGTGATGTCCGCGGAACCACGGGATCGCGCCGTCCTCCCGCTGCACGGCCAGGATGCCGGCGACGGTCGCGGCGGCCTGCTCGGCGGTGAGGACCCCGGGCAGGACGAGGTGTTCTGTCCGGGGGGTGGTCACTCGGCGGACGCCCCTTCGGACAGCCGCGGCAGGTGCGGCTTGGTCGCGTAGACCACGAAGCTCTTGCCGATCAGCGGGTTGAGCGCCTGCTCGGCGAGCCGGGTGGCGAGCGGCTTCTTCATGATGTCCCAGACCAGCAGCTTGTGGTACGCCCGCACCGGCAGCGCCTTGTCGTTGTCCACGCCGAACGCGCACTTCAGCCACCAGTAGGGCGAGTGCAGCGCGTGCGCGTGGTGGCTGCCGTACGGCCTCAGCCCGGCCTCGCGGACCTTCGCGACCAGTTCGTCGGCCTTGTAGATGCGGATGTGGCCGCCCTCGACCTCGTGGTAGGCGTCGGAGAGCGCCCAGCAGACCTTCTCGGGGCCGTAGCGCGGCACGGTGATCGCGATGCGCCCGCCCGGCTTGAGCACGCGGACCATCTCCGCGAGCACGCCCTTGTCGTCGGGGATGTGCTCCATCACCTCGGAGATGATGACGACGTCGAAGGAGTCGTCGGGGAAGGGCAGGGCGAGGGCGTCGCCCTCCATCGCCGTGGCGGTGGCGCCCTCCGGGGCCTCCCCGGCCTCCTTCATCGCCGCGAACCACTTGGCGACCTCGCGGATCTCCTCGCCGTTCTGGTCCAGGGCCACGACCTGGGCTCCGCGCCGGTAGCACTCGAAGGCGTGCCGGCCGGCTCCGCAGCCGAGGTCCAGGACACGGTCGCCGGGGGCGAGCGGGAACCGGGAGAAGTCGACGGTCAGCACGTGGCCCTGCTTTCGGAGGAGACGCCTGCAACACTTGCCGGGGCCGCGGAGCGGCCGGGGGTCCGGGCCGCGGAGCGGCTCGGGGAGTGGCCCGCGGAGCGGGCGATGGCCTCGCGGTAGTGGGCCACGGTGCCCTCGGCGGCGCGGGCCCAGGTGAAGCGGTCGAGCACCCGCCGGCGGCCCGCGTGGCCGAGGCGCGCCCGCAGCTCCGGGTCCCCGAGCAGCCGGGTCAGACCGGCGGCCAGCGCCCCCGCGTCGCCGGGCGGTACGGCCAGGCAGGTCTCGCCGTCCGGCCCCGCGACCTCGGGGATCGCGCCGCCGGTGGTAGCGAGCAGCGGGGTGCCGGTGGCCATGGCCTCGGCGGCGGGCAGCGAGAAGCCCTCGTACAGGGAGGGCACGCAGGCCACCTGCGCCGAACGGATCAGGTCGACCAGCTCGGCGTCGGAGATGCCCTTGACGAAGTCGACGGCGCCTTCGAGGCCGTACCGCTCGATCGCCTGCGCGACGGGGCCCTCCTGCGGGCGCTTGCCGACGACGACGAGGTGGGCGCCGGGGTGCTCGGTGCGCACCTTGGCGAGCGCCTCCACGAGGAACACCAGGCCCTTCAGCGGCACGTCGGCGCTGGAGGTGGTGACGATCCGGCCCGGCACCTCGGTGACGGCCGGATTCGGCGCGAACAGGTCGGTGTCGGCGCCGATGTGGACGACGTGGACCCGGTCGTCCCGGACGCCGAGGTGGTCCACGATCTCCTGGCGGGAGCTGCCGGAGACGGTGAGGATCGAGGGCAGCCGGCGGGCGACGCGCTTCTGCATGCGGGTGAAGGCGTACCAGCGGCGCACGGAGTAGCGGCGCTGCCAGGTCTCGGCGGCGTCCAGCTCCAACTGCCGGTCCACGGTGATGGGGTGGTGGACCGTGGTGACCAGGGGCGCGCCGATGTCGCCCAACAGGCCGTAGCCCAGGGTCTGGTTGTCGTGGACGACGTCGAACTCGCCGCGCCGGGCGCGCAGATGCCGGCGGGCGCGCAGCGAGAAGGTCAGCGGCTCGGGGAAGCCGCCGGTCCACATGGTCCCGACCTCCAGGGCGTCGATCCAGTCCCGGTACTCGTCCCGCTTCGGGGTGCGGAAGGGGTCGGGCTGGCGGTAGAGGTCGAGGCTGGGCAGCTCGGTGAGGGTGAGGCCGGGGTAGCCCTCGTCGAGGACGGGGTACGGCTGGGAGCCGATGACCTCCACGCGGTGGCCGAGGCGGGCCAGCTCCCGCGAGAGGTGCCGTACGTAGACGCCCTGGCCCCCGCAGAACGGGTTCCCTTTATAGGTGAGGAGCGCGATGTCGAGCGGTCGTCCGCCGTCGGCAGCGGGTTCCTGGTCGGCACCCGCTTCCCGGGCCTCAGCGGTCACTCCGTGCCCCCTTCTGCCTGCACTGTCCCGCGAGACTACGACGGGACGCTAATCTAGAACAAGTTTCAGACTTGATCGTTCAAGAGGCTCTGAATCTACCGGCAGGTAGGGGCGCTGTGAGCAGTGGATCAGGTGATTCGCGCCACGGCGCGCCGCCCTGCCATGCTGTCCGATCACGAGCCCAACAGACGGCCTCACCGACTGTCACGGAACGGGGACCCATGCCTGCGGAAGCCAGCACCTCGCGTCCGGCCTCGCCCCTCACCGAGCGGCAGGAGGCCCGCCGTCGCAGGATCCTGCACGCGAGCGCGCAGCTGGCCAGCCGGGGCGGTTTCGACGCCGTGCAGATGCGTGAGGTCGCGGAGTCGTCGCAGGTGGCCCTCGGCACGCTGTACCGCTATTTCCCGTCCAAGGTGCATCTGCTGGTCGCGACCATGCAGGACCAGCTCGAGCACATGCACGGGACCCTGCGCAAGAAGCCCCCGGCGGGCGACACGGCCGCCGAGCGGGTCGCGGAGACCCTGATGCGGGCCTTCCGGGCGCTGCAGCGCGAGCCGCACCTGGCGGACGCGATGGTCCGCGCCCTCACCTTCGCCGACCGCAGCGTCTCGCCCGAGGTCGACCAGGTCTCCCGCCAGACGACCGCGATCATCCTGGACGCGATGGGCCTGACGGACGCCACCCCCGAGCAGCTCTCCGCGGTCCGGGTCATCGAGCACACCTGGCACTCGGCCCTCATCACCTGGCTCTCGGGCCGCGCCTCCATCGCCCAGGTGAAGGTCGACATCGAGACGGTGTGCCGGCTGATCGACCTGACGGAGCCGACGGGGCACGGGTGACGCGGACACGGAGAAAGGCCGCGGGGCACAGAGAAGACCTACGAGACGGGTTCCCTTCGCCGGCATGGTCCGGATCAGGTGATGGGGGTCGCCGTCCGGCCTGACTGCTGCCTTCCAGCCTCTCAGCCCTACCGCCGCTGTCGGCCCGGGCGGATGCCTGCGCATCCCGCCTGAGTCGGCTACTCCGGTCGGACTCCCTCACTCGCCTCGTAGGCTGATACCAGCATAGAACGGATACCGCCTGACGGAACCCCTCATTTCCTACCAATTCACCCCAAGTCCCACCCTCGTCAGCCGATCAGGGTCAGCCCGCTCCAGCTCCGGCCGATCGGCGTCCGCGCCGCCCACTGGTCGAGCAGGCGGCGGGCCTCCTCCTCGGGCGCCGCGAAGGACACCCGCTGGGCCCCCGCGTGGGTCTTCCGCTCCTGCTCGTGCGTGCCCTCGCTGCAGCAGGCGCACAGGACCTCGTAGCCGCTCGCCGGCTCGGCACCGTAGCCGTGCCGGTCGAACAGCTCGATCAGGTCGTCGACGTCGGCCACCTCGCTCGCGTTGACCGTCGCGGTCAGCGTCGGCAGGTCGGAGGCCTGGAAGAGGAGGAGCTCCTCGAAGACGGGGTATTCGCGCCCCTCGATGACCCGTCGCCCCTTCGGTTCCCCGTCGTGGACGACGATCTCGCCGTAGCGGCGTCCGCCGGTCACCGGCACGTTCACCACCCGGCCGCGCGTCGGGCAGAGCCGGTCGATCCAGACGACCTCCCGTTCCCCGCCCGTGTCCAGCCGGACGCACGCCGGCCCGAACCGCCCGTTGATCTCACCCTCCCCCGGCGGGAGTTGGATACCGAACCCCTCCCAGGCGTCCCTGGCCGTCGCCCAGTCGCGCTGGATGGTGGCCGCGATGCCGAGGTTCCAGTACGCCGGATCGCCCTCACCCCGCGGAGCCCGGGCGGCGGCCTCGCGGCCCAGTTCGTACGCCTTGCCCCAGTTGCGGAGGAACTTGTGGGCGAGGGCGGCGTCGTACCACCACACCGAGCTCTTCGGCTCGTCCGGGTAGTGCGCGAGGACCCGCTCGAACAGCCCGGCGGCGGTCGGCCAGTCCTCGGCGTCCCAGGCCTCGTAGGCCTGGTCGATCAACTGCTCGGCCTCGGACTTGTGCACTCTTCCCCACCCTGCTCGCCATGTCGCGGTACGCCGGAACCGCAGGAGCGTACCCCGGCGCCCTCCGGGACCCGGCTGTGACAAGGGTGATACAGCACCGGGTTGTTCCCTCCGGCCGCGGTGGTGATGATGGGCTGCATGGCTGAGCACGGGGGTGAGGCGGAGGAGACGCCTCGTCAGAGCATTCCCAGGTCACGGCTGTACGACTATGCCGAGATGACGCTTCCTTCACCGGAAGGGGCGGCGTCCGCGAACGCACATCCGGGACGTACCGAACCGGGCACGGAGGCGGCACCCGACCCGACGCCCGCCCCCGACGAACAGCCCGAACCGGCTGAACCGGCCGAAGCGACCGAACCGGCCGCACGGACCGAAGCGGCCCCGGAGACCGAGGCGCGCGAGCGCGCGTTCGCCGCCCTGCTCGGCGAGTTCCGCCGTACGCCGGTCCTGGTGCCCCTGGGTGACGGCTCGGGCCCGGACTCCGAACGTGGCTTGCTGACGGCCGACTTCAACGGCGTCCGCTTCATCCTGGCCTTCTCCGACGAGCAGGCGCTGGCCCGTTACGCCGTCGCACGCGGTGAGGCTGCCCGGGAGTGGACGTACCAGACGATCCTCGGCGCACGCCTGCTGGACGTCGCCGTTCCCGCGGCCGGGGTGCCGTGCGGGGTGGCGTTGGACTGCGCGGACGGTGAGGACGGGATGGTCTTTCCTCCGGTGCGCGGGATCGTGCCGGACGAGGTGGCGGTGGACGTCGCTGCGGCGGCCGAGGACGAGGGGAACGAGCG
>NZ_JNWV01000044.1 GCF_000716535.1 Streptomyces flaveolus
GGCGGTCATGGCGCCGCCGGGTGTGGCGTGTTGCATGAGGCGGCCGCGGGCGGCGACGAGGTGGGCGGCGTCTTCGAGGGAGAGCACGCCGGAGACGTGCGCGGCGGCCAGTTCACCGACCGAGTGACCGGCAAGCCACTCCGGTTCCAGCCCCCGGCTCCGCACGAGCCGGAAGAGGGCGGTTTCGAGGGCGAAGAGGGCGGGCTGGGTGTAGGCGGTCCGGTGGATGAGGGTGTCGTCACCGGAGAGGACCACCTCGCGCAGCGGCACCTCAAGGTGCGGGTCCAGGGCGGCGCAGGCCGCGTCGAAGGCGGCGGCGAACTCGGGCTCCGCCGCGTACAGTTCACGGCCCATCCCGGCCCGCTGACTGCCCTGCCCGGTGAACACGAACGCGGTGCGGGCCGCGTCGACGGCCCGCCCGCGCACCAGCCCGGACCGGTCCGTGCCCGCGGCCAGCGCGGCCAGGGCACCGACGGCGTCGTCCCGGTCGTCGGCCACGACGACGGCACGGTGCTCCAGACGGGCCCGGCTCGCACTCAACCGCACCGCCACGGCGCCCAGATCGGCGTCCGGCCGGGCCTCGAGGTACGCCTTGAGCCGCGCGGCCTGGGCGCTCAGCGCCTCCGGGGTGTGCGCCGACAGCGGGAGCAGCACGGCCGAACCGCCCGGTACCGCCCGCTCGCCGCCGGCGGTGTCCGGCACGGTGCCGGAGTCCGTACCGGTGCCGGTGTCCGCCGGGCGTGGCGCGTCCGGCGCCTGTTCGAGGATCACATGGGCGTTGGTGCCGCTGATGCCGAAGGAGGAGACGGCCGCCCGGCGCGGACGGCCGCGGTCCGGCCAGTCCGTGGACCGGGTGACCAGCTCGACGGTCCGGGCCGACCAGTCCACCTGCGGGGAGGGCGCGTCCACGTGCAGCGTCCCGGGCACCGTCCCGTGCCGCATCGCCTGCACCATCTTGATGACCCCGCCGACCCCGGCCGCGGCCTGGGCATGGCCGATGTTCGACTTCAACGAGCCCAGCAGAAGCGGCTGCCGCGCGGGCCGGTCCTGGCCGTAGACGGCGATCAGCGCCTCCGCCTCGATGGGGTCGCCCAGCCGGGTGCCGGTGCCGTGCGCCTCCATCACGTCCACCTCGGCGGGCCCGCACCCGGCGGCCGCCAGGGCCTGGCGGATGACACGCTCCTGAGCGGGGCCGCTCGGCGCGGTCAGGCCGTTGCTGGCGCCGTCCTGGCCCACGGCCGAGCCCCGTACGACGGCGAGGACCCGGTGCCCGTTGCGGCGGGCGTCCCCGAGGCGTTCGACGAGCAGCAGGCCCACGCCCTCCGCCCAGGCGGTGCCGTCCGCCGCCGCGGCGAACGGCTTGCAGCGGCCGTCCGGCGCCAGCCCGCGCTGCCGACTGAACTCCAGGAACATGCCCGGCGTCGGCATCACCGTGACACCGCCGGCCAGCGCCAGCTCGCACTCGCCCTGGCGCAGCGCCTGGACCGCGAGGTGCAGCGCGACCAGCGAGGAGGAGCAGGCGGTGTCCACGGTGACCGCCGGACCCTGAAGGCCGAAGGTGTACGCCAGCCGGCCCGAGGCCACGCTCGTGGTGCCGCCCGTGAGCAGATGGCCGTCGTGGCCGTCGGCGGCCTCGTGCAGGCGCGGCCCGTAGTCCTGGTTCGTGGCGCCGACGAACACGCCGGTGCCGCCGCCGCGCAGCCGCTCGGGGGCGATACCGGCGCGCTCGAAGGTCTCCCAGGCGGTCTCCAGCAACAGCCGCTGCTGGGGGTCCATCGCCTCGGCCTCGCGCGGACTGATCCCGAACAGCGCGGGGTCGAAGTCGCCCGCCCCTTCCAGGAACCCGCCCTCGCGCACGTACGTGGTGCCGGGGGTGGCGGGATCGGGGTCGTACAGGGCGGTCAGGTCCCAGCCGCGGTCGGCGGGGAACGGCCCGATGGCGTCGGTGCCCGAGGCGACCACGTGCCACAGGTCCTCGGGTGAGGCGATGCCGCCTGGGTAGCGGCAGGCCATGCCGATGATCGCGACGGGCTCGTCCACGGCCACGGCCGCGCGGACCCGGCGCGCCGCCGCCCCGCCCGGCCGCCGGCCGATCCGGTCGTGCAGCAGTTCCGCCACGGCGTCCGGCGTCGGATGGTTGTAGACCAGCCCCGCCGGCAACTCCAGCCCGGTCGCCGCCCGCAGGCGGTCGCGCAGCTCCACACCGGCCAGCGAGTCGAAGCCCAGCTCCTTGAAGCTGCGTCCGGCGTCCACGGCGCCGGCGGTGACATGGCCCAGCACGATCGACGCCTGGGTGCGGACGAGGTCCAGCAGGGCGGGACGGGACAGGACGGGCGGCTCGGGCGCCGGGTCCTCCCCGGTGTTCCGCTCCTCCCCGGTGATCGGCTCCGCGGAGACGCCGCCCGGGCCGTCGGCCTCTCCGGTCGGTGCCCCGGTGTCCGGCACCGGGACGTCGATCCAGTGGCGTTCCCGCTGGAAGGCGTACGTCGGCAGGGGCACGGCCCGGCCGCCCAGCGCGGCGAGCGGTTCCGCCCAGCCGATCCGGGCCCCGTGCACGTGCGCGCCGGCCAGCGCGGTCAGCAGGGCCGGCCGCTCGGGCCTGCCCCGGCGCAGTCCGGCCAGCAAGACGTGCCCGCCGCCGTCCAGGGAATCGCGGCCCATGCCGGTGAGGACCGCGTCCGGCCCGAGTTCGAGGAACACGGCGGGGCCGCCGCGCCCGATCGCGCGGATCCCGTCGTGGAACCGCACCGCCGCGCGGATGTGCCGCGTCCAGTAGTCGGGGGAGGCCAGCTCCTGGGCGGTGGCGAAGTCGCCGGTGACGTTGGAGACGACCGGCACGGACGCCGGGCGGAACTCCACCCCGGCGGCCACCTCGCGGAACTCCGCCAGGACCGGGTCCATGTGCGGGGAGTGGAAGGCGTGGCTGACGGTGAGCCGCCGCGTGCGTCGCCCCTGCGCGGCGAAGTGCCCCGCGACCCGCTCGACCTCGGACGCGTCGCCGGAGACGACCACGGCGCGCGGCCCGTTGACGGCGGCGAGGGCGACGGCGGGCGTGAGCAGCGGCAGCACCTCCTCCTCGGTGGCCTCCACGGCGGTCATGGCGCCGCCGGCCGGGGCGCGCTGCATCAGCCGTCCGCGCGCGGTGACCAGCAGCGCGGCGTCCTCCAGGGACAGCACGCCCGCGGTGTGCGCCGCCGTCAGCTCGCCGACCGAGTGACCGGCCAGGCAGTCCGGGGCCAGCCCCCAGTGCGTCGCCAGCCGGTACAGCGCGGTCTCCAGCGCGAACAGGGCGGGCTGCGTCCACCGGGTCTCGTGCAGCGCCGGGTCGTCGCCGAACACGACCTCGCGCAGGGGCCGTTCGAGGTGGGCGTCGAGCGCGGCGCACACGGTGTCGAAGGCGTCCGCGAACACCGGTTCGGCGGCGTGCAGCTCGCGGCCCATGCCGGCGTACTGGCTGCCCTGCCCGGTGAACAGCACGGCCGTACGCAGTGCGGCGTCGGCGGTTCCGCGCACCACCGAGGGGTGCCCCTGGCCCGCCGCCAACGCCTCGACACCGCGGAGCAGTCCGGCTTGGCCGTCGCCCACGATCACGGCCCGTTCGGCGAAGTGCGTCCGGGTCGCGGCGAGCGCGAAGGCCGTGTCCACGGGATGCGCCGCCGCGCCGGACCCGACGGCGTGCCGGGCCAGCCGGGCCGCCTGCGCGCGCAGCGCCGCCGCGTCCCGCCCGGAGAGGAGCCAGGGCAGGGGCCCGGCGGCGTCCGCCACCGTCGCGGTCGGGTCCGGCAGGGGACCGGGAGCGTCCGCCACCGGCGCCGTGGTGTCCGCCAGGGGACCGGCCGTGCCGGGCTCGGCATCCGGCCCGGCGGGCGGGGCGTCACCGGTGGCCCGTACGGTGGGCCGGTCGCGGGACGGGCCCGCCGCGGAACCCTCGGCCGCGCCCGTGGCGTCCGCGTCCGCGACCGCGGCCAGATCGCCCACCACCACATGGCAGTTGGTGCCGCCCATGCCGAACGAGCTGACGCCGGCGATGAGGGGCCGCTCGTCGTGCGGCCAGGCGGTGTCCTCGGTCTGCACGGCGAGGCCCAGCTCGGCCAGCGGGATGTCCGGGTGGGGGCTGCGGAAGTTGAGGCTCGCGGGCAGCCGGCGCCGGGAGACGGCCAGGGCCGTCTTGAGCAGGCCCACCAGACCGGCGGCACCCTCCAGATGCCCCACGTTGGTCTTCGCCGAGCCCACCAGGAGCGGCGCTCCGGCGGGCCGTCCGGCGCCGAGCGCGGCCCCCAGGGCGGCCGCCTCCACCGGGTCGCCCACCGGCGTGCCCGTGCCGTGCAGTTCGACGTACTGGACCGACTCCGCGGTCGTGCCCGCCCGCGCGTGCGCCTCGCGGATCACGGCCTCCTGGGCGCCCCGGTCGGGCACCGTGAGCCCGCGTGAGGCGCCGTCGTTGTTGACCGCGCTGCCCAGGATCACGCAGTGCACGCGGTCGCCGTCGGCCCGCGCCCGGTCCAGGGTCTTGAGGACGACGGTGACCCCGCCCTCGCCGCGCACGTATCCGTTGGCCCGCGCGTCGAAGGTGAAGCACCGGCCGTCGGGCGACAGCGCCCCGAAGCGTGCGCTGTCCGCGCTGCTGTGCGGGGACAGCACGAGGTTGGCGGCGCCGACGATCGCCAGGTCGGACTCGCCCGAGCGCAGGCTTTCACCGGCCAGGTGCACGGCGACCAGGGACGACGACTGGGCCGTGTCCACGGTGAGGCTCGGGCCGGTCACCCCGAGCACGTACGACAGCCGGTTGGCCAGGATGCCCCGGTGCAGGCCGGTGACCGCGTGCCGGTCCGCCGCCGCCTCGCCCCGCCGGTGGTGGAGGGCGGCGTAGTCGTCCCAGATGGCGCTGGCGAACACGGCCGTACGGCTGCCGGCCAGGGCGCCGGGCACGAGGCCGGCCTCTTCGAGGGCCTCCCAGCCCAGCTCCAGCAGCAGGCGCTGCTGCGGGTCCATCGCCGCCGCCTCGCGCGGGGAGATCCCGAAGAAGGCGGCGTCGAAGCGGTCCACCTCGTCCAGGAACGCGCCGCGCGCCGGAGCCGTCGCGGACCAGCGGCCGGCCGGGGCTTCCCCGACGGCGTCCTCGCCCCGGCTGAGCAGGTCCCAGAAGGAGCCGGGGTCGGGGGCCTCGGGGAGCCGGCAGGCGAGTCCGACGACGGCGATCGGCACGAAGCGGTCGTTGCGCATGGTGTGTCACGTACTCCCTCAGTGCGGACTACCTGGCTCCACCAGCCTCGCGATCACCTCTAACGGCGTCCTTTGGCAGCTCTAAACCGCAGCCCGCCCGCCGACGGCGGCACGACCGGGGAACGGGCCGTGGCGCGGCCCGTTCCCTCTCGTGCGGGGCCGAGTGCCGGACGGCACAGGGCCGTTGCGCGGTGACCGGTCTCCGCACAACGGCCCTGCGTGGCTCAGCGGCTCCGCCGCCCCCGCGACGCGCTACGGATGCAGCCCGCGGCGCAGCGCGTCCAGGTGTTCCAGGGCGATGCGCCGTTGCTGATCGGGCGTCGCAGGGCCGCCGAAGGCGTGGTAGGCGTCGGGGAAGTTGTGCACCTCCACGGGGACGCCGGCCCGCGCCAGGCGGAGACCGTACTCCAGGCCCTCGTCGCGCAGCGGGTCGAGGCCGGCCGTCGAGAGGTATGCCGGCGGCAGACCGGACAGGTCCGCCGCGCGGGCCGGTGCCGCGTACTCGGGCACCGGACCGCTCCAGGGCCCCAGATACAGCCGCCAGCTCTCCTCGGCGAGCGGGCGGTTCCAGATCGGCGTGTCGTCGAACGCGGCCATCGAGCCGGTCGCCAGCCGGTCGTCCAGGACCGGTGTGCTCAGGTGCTGGAAGCACAGGCGCGGCCCGCCCCGGTCCCGGGCGAGCAGGGTGAGCCCCGCGGCCAGGCAGCCGCCGGAACTCGCCCCGGCCACGGCGAGCCGCGCCGGATCCGCGCCCAGCTCGGCCGGATGCCCGGCGACCCACTCCAGGGCGGCCCAGCAGTCGTCGAGCCCCGCCGGGAAGGGGTGCTCCGGGGCGAGCCGGTAGGAGACGGCGACCACCACGGCCCGCGCCGCGAGCGCCGCCTGCGCCGCCCCGCCGTGCACGGAGTCCACGTTGCCGAGGCAGAAGCCGCCGCCGTGGATCCACAGCACGGCCGGCAGCGCGGTGCCGGCCGTGGCGGGCCGGTAGACCCGCAGCAGCACGTCCGGGGCTCCGGCCGGCCCCGGCACGGTCACCTCGCGGACCGACACACCGGGCACCGGGGGCAGTTCACCGACCGGCAGCAGCGCACCGCGGTGCTCCGCCACGGCGTCGGCCAGGCTTCCCGTCACGGGCATCGTCAGTCCTCCAGTGCGATCGCCTGCGACGGGCACAGCGCCACGACATCGCGCAGCCGCCGTTCCTGGGCCTCGTCCGCCACCCGGGCGTCGAGCACGAGCACCGTGCCCTCCTCCGACTGGTCGAAGCGGTCGGGGGCGGACAGCACACACTGCCCGGCGCCCAGACACCGGTGGGTGTCGGCCGTGATGCGCATCGTTGTCAGGTCCTCTCAGCAGTTCTCACCATGTGACGGGCAGTTCCCAGACGCCCTGGACACCACCCGGTTCCTTGACCTTCAGCCGGCCGGCCGGGACCGCGAGGCGCAGTCCGGGCAGCCGGCGGAAGAGAGTGGACAGGGCGATCTCCATCTCCGCACGGGCCAGGTTCTGGCCGATGCACTGATGCACCCCGTGACCGAACGACACGTGGTGCCGGGCCCCGCGCGTCACGTCGAACGTCCCCGCGCCGGGGAAGGCCGCGTCGTCCCGGTTGGCGGTGGAGATCACCACGACCACCCCGTCCCCGGCCCGCACCCGGTGCCCGCCCAGCTCGGTGTCGGTGGTGGCGAACCGGGCCACGCCGTCCGCGATCGCCATGTACCGCAGCAGCTCCTCCACGGCCGACGGCAGCACCGTCGCGTCCGAGCGCAGCGCGGCCAGTTGGTCCGGGTGCTCCAGCAGGGTCAGCACCCCGAGCGCGATCGCGCTGGCCGTGGTCTCGTGCCCGGCCACGAGCAGCAGCAGCGCGATGTCGACCAGGTCGCGTCGGGTCAGCGCCCCCGTGGACAGCTGCTCGGCGACGAGGGTGTCGAGCAGTCCGTCGCCCGGCTCCCGTTCCTTGCGCCCGATCAGACCGTCGAGGTAGCCGCTGAGCTGCGCGAACGCGTCCGCGCTGTCCTCCAGGCTGGTGGTGCCGGTCACCACGCGCCGCGACTGCTGCTCGAAGAAGGCGTGGTCGGTGTACGGCACGCCGAGCAACTCGCAGATGACGATGGACGGCACCGGCAGCGCGAAGTCCGGCACCAGGTCGGCGACCGGGCCCTTGGCCTCGATGGTGTCGATGAGGTCGTCGACGAGACGCTGGATGCGCGGGCGCAGCGCCTGCACCTTCTTCACGGTGAAGTGGGACAGCAGCATGCGCCGCTGCACGGTGTGCTCCGGCGGGTCCATGCCGATGAAGTTGCGCACCTTGCGCGCCGATTCGAAGCGCGGCGCGGTCGCCGGGTAGTGCGGGTGCATCCGGTCGGAGGAGAAGGTCGCCGCGTCCAGCAGCACCTGCCGGGCCTCGGCGTGGCCGCTGACGGCCCACACCCGGCGTCCGTCGTACAGCTCGACCAGGGAGACGGGCCCGGCCGCGGTGTACCGCTCGTACCCGGTGGGCGGCTGGAAGGGGCAGCCCCGCGCCTGCGGATAGGCGGGGACGTCCCGGGCGTCGGCCTGCAAAGAGGTGAGGTCGGTCATTCGTGGGCCTCCAGGGCGGTGGGGCGGGCGGCCGGAGACACCGGCGGGCGCCGCCGGCGCGGCCTGCCGAACCGGGCCATGAGCGGCGCCTCCACCCACGTGAACAGGGCGTGGGCCAGTGCCAGGGCGAGCAGCAGTGCGCCGAGCAGCGTGGCGGCACCGACCGCGGGCGCCAGGTGGGTGTCCGCGACGAGCCACCGGAAGGTGTAGGTCACGACGAGTCCGTGCACCATGTAGAAGGCGAAGGACAGTTCACCGAGGCGGACCAGCGCCCTGCCCCGGAAGGGGGAGCGGGTGCCGTGCTCGTCGGCCGTGGCGGCCGCCGCGACCAGCGGGGTCAGCCACAGGGCGGCCGTGCCGGCGACGCCGTACAGGTACGGCACCGTGGAGTTGACGGCGTAGCCCCCGACGGCGATGAGACCGGCGGGCAGCAGCCCGAGGCGCGGCCAGGCACCGGCCAGGACCAGGCGGGCGGCGACCATGCCGAGGACGAACTCCAGCGCCCGCACCGGCGGGAAGAAGTACACGAACCAGATCTGCTCGAAGGACAGGCTGCCGTCGGCGATGAACGGCAGGGGGGTGCCGCCGATGCCGTACCGCGCGACGACCGGGGCGAGCACGGTCAAGGCGGCGAGCACGCCGGCGAGCGCCCACAGCCGGCGCACCGGCAGCCGGTTCAGCAGCCGCAGCAGCAGCGGGAAGCTCAGGTAGAAGAACAGTTCGCAGGAGAGCGACCAGCTGACCGCGTTCATGGTGTTCGGCACCTGGATCCGCGGTATCCAGGCCTGCACGAGGAACAGGTTGGCCAGCGTGCCCTGCGTGGTGAACACCTCGCCGGCGATCAGCATGAGCACGGCCGCCGCCGCGAAGGTCACCAGGTGGTTGGGGTAGATCTTCACCATCCTGCGCCGCCAGAAGCCGGGCGCGGTGTCCTGCGGGCGGGCCGACCAGGTCAGGACGAACCCGCTGAGGACGAAGAAGAAGCTCACACCGTAGAAGCCGGCGTTGGCGAAGACGTCACCGAGGAAACGGCCGCCACCGCCGGCGACGAAGCTGGTCTGCCAGGTCGTGTGGAAGGCGAAGACGAGCAGGGCGGCGATGAACCGCATCCCGGTGAGCGACGGCAGTCTCGACACCGTGGGGTGTCCTGGGGCGCCTGGCATGAGTGGTGACCTCCGGCTTGTCCGAAAACTGGCCCGTCGAGGCTCGCAGTCGTCCATTGGCCGGATCTAAAGCCGCTCTTGAGCGGCGCGCGCCCGCCGTGGCACCGCCTCAAGCAGCGCCCGGGTGTACGGGTGCCGTGGTGCCGAGAACACCTCCTCCACCGGCCCGGACTCCACCACCTGTCCGTCCTTCATCACCAGCACCCGGGAACAGATCTCCCGGACCACCGCCAGATCGTGCGAGATGAACAACATCGCCAGTCCCAGCGAGGCCTGCAGGTCCCGCAGCAGATCGAGGACCTGGGCCTGCACGGACACGTCGAGCGCGGACACCGGCTCGTCGCAGACCAGCAGCCGGGGCCGGGGCGCGAGCGCCCGGGCCAGGGCGACGCGCTGCCGCTGGCCGCCGGAGAGCGCGAGCGGCCGGCGGTCCAGGTGCCGCTCGGTCAGACCGACCTGTTCCAGCAGCCGTACGGCGTGTGCGCGCCGCTCCTGCCGCGGCACCCCGGCCGTGGCCAGCGCCTCCCCGACGATCCGGGTCACGCTCCAGCGCGGGTCGAACGCGCTCAGCGGATCCTGCGGTACGAGCTGCAGCGCCCGGCGCCGTTCCCGTCGCCGGCGTTCGGGCACCCCGCTCCACGCCGCGCCCTCCAGCCGTACCGCCCCGCCGTCGGGGGCGGTCAGGCCGAGCACCATCCGGGCCAGGGTCGACTTGCCCGACCCGGACTCGCCGACCAGACCGAGGGACTCACCCGGGTGCAGGGCGAAGGAGACCCCGCCGACCGCGGTGCGCCGGGTACCGCGCGGCCCCTTGAACTCCTTGACCAGACCGGTGACTTCGAGGAGCGGCGGGCCCTCGGCCGGGGCGGGCGGCACCGGGGCGGGCCGGCCGCCGGGTACGGCGTCCAGCAGGGCCCGGGTGTAGTCGTGCCGGGGCCGCTCCAGCACCTCGCGGGCCGGGCCGTGCTCCACGATGACGCCCGCGCGCATCACGGCCACCTCGTCCGCCAGCGCCTCGACCACGGCGAGATCGTGGCTGATCAGCAGCAGTCCGGTGCCCTTGTGCGTCAATTCGGCCAGCAGGGCGAGGATCCGGGCCTGCACGGCGGCGTCCAGCGCGGTGGTCGGCTCGTCCGCGATCAGCACCCCGGGTTCGGCCGCGAGCGCCGAGGCGATGAGCGCCCGCTGCCGCAGTCCGCCCGACAGCTGGTGGACCCGGCTGCGCGCCCGCTCCCCGGCTTCCGGCACCCCGACCCGTTCCAGCAGCTCAACGACCCGGCCGGCGACCTGGCCGCGCGGCACGACCCGGTGGGTCAGCAGCGGTTCGGCGATCTCCTTGCCGATGGGGCGCAGCGGATCGAGGGCGACGAGCGCGTCCTGCGCGACCAGCCCGATGCGCCGCCCGCGCAGCGCACGCCACTCCCGGGGTCCGAAGGCGCCCGCGTCGTGCCCGAAGAGCGTCAGCCGTTCGGCGTCGACGGTCGCGGTGGGCCCGGCGAGCCCCAGCAGGGCGCGGGCCAGCGCGCTCTTGCCGGAGCCGGACTCACCGACCAGCGCCAGGCACCGTCCGGCGGCCAGCCGCAGCGAGGCCCCGCGCACCGCGTGCACCTGCCCGGGCCCGCCGCCGAAGCGGACGTCGAGACCGGCCACGTCGATGAGCGGGTCCTCGGGGGCGTCCTCGCGCGCCGGTGCGGCGGTCATGAGGCGGACCTCCCCGCGTCGTGGGCCTGGGCGTAACGGCCCAGGACGGTGACCGCGAGCACGGTGCCGACCAGCAGCACGCCCGGGAACAGCGCGATCCACCAGGCCTGCTGGAGGAATCCCTGCCCTTCGGTGAGCATCGCACCCCATTCAGGTGTCGGCGGCTGGGCGCCGAGGCCCAGGTAGCTCAGCGCGGCGCCGGTGGAGATGGACGCGCCGAGCGTGACGGTCGCCAGGACCAGCAGCGGCCCGAGCGTGTTGGGCAGCACGTGGCGCAGGACGACCAGCGTCCGTGGCACGCCGAGTCCCACCGCCGACTCCACGTACCCGGAGCGGCGTACGACCAGGGCCTGGGTGCGCACCACCCGGGCGAAGCCGGGCGCGGTGCCGATGGCCACGGCGAGGGTGGTGCCCGTGACGCCCTTGCCGGTGATCAGCACCACGAGCAGTGCCAGCAGCAGGCCGGGCAGCGCGAGCAGGGCGTCGGCGGCGCGCATGAGCAGCGCGTCCCCGAACCGGCCCGACAGCGCGGCGGCCAGTCCCCACAGCACGGCCAGCGCGATGCCCGCGCCGGTCGCCGCGGCGCCGATGGCCAGCGAGTAGCGGGTGCCGTGCACGACCCGGGTGAACACGTCGCGCCCGAGCTGGTCGGTGCCGAACCAGTGGGCGGAGCCGGGGGCCTGGAGGGCGTGCAGGGGGTCGGTGTCGGTGGGGCCGCCGGAGGCGAACAGACCCGGCGCGAACGCGGCCAGCAGGACGAGCGCGAGGACGGCGCCCGCGAGCAGCACGGTGAGCGGCGGACGCGCCGCCCGCCCGGCCGTCCGGGCCCGGTCGGCCCGCCGCCCGGTGCGCAGCGAGGGGGAGAGTGTCATGCGGCCGCCACCCCCGTCGCCGTGCGCAGCCGCGGGTCCACGACCAGGGCCAGCACCTCGACCACGGCGCCGACGCCCACGAACACCAGCGCGGACAGCGTCACCACGCCCTGCACCAGCGGCAGGTCGCGGCCGGTGACCGCTTGCAGGGTGACCCGGCCGATGCCGGGCCGGGCGAAGACGTTCTCCACCACGACCGCGCCGCTCAGCAGCGTGCCGGTGAACCAGCCCGCGAGGGTGAGCGCGGGCAGCGCGGCGTGCCGCAGCGCGTGCCGGGCCCGCACCGCCGGCTCGGTCAGTCCGCGGGCGCGTGCGGTGAGCACGAAGGGAGCGCGCAGTGCGTCGAGCAGGCCCTCGCGCATCACCTGGGTGAGCACGGCGGCGATCGGCAGCGCCAGGGTGACCACCGGCAGGACCAGGGACCGCGCGTCGCCGCTGTCCGACACAGGCAGCCAGCCCAGCCGGAACGAGAACAGCGTCAGCAGCATGATGCCGAGCCAGAACGACGGGGTGGAGACGACGACCAGCTCGACGACCCCCGACAGCCGGCGCGGCCAGCGCGCCCGCCCGGAGGTGGCCAGCGTCACCGCGACCGCGAGGACGACGGCCAGCAGCGTGGCGAACAGCGCGAGTTCCGCGGTCGGCCGCACCTGCTGGCCGAGCACCTGGGCGACCGGCTGCTGCAACTGGTAGGAGTCGCCGAGGTCGCCGCGGAGCAGCCGGCCCAGATAGGTGACGTACTGCACCGGCAGGGCCCGGTCGAGCCCGTAGTGGTGCTCGATCTCCTTGCGCTGGGCGGCGTCGATCAGGGCGTTGGAGCCGACCACGGCGTGCACGGGGTCGCCGGGCACCAGCTGGAGCACCAGGAAGGCGCAGGTCGCCGCCCCCCACACGACCAGCACGGCGGCCCCCAGCCGGGCGGCCGCGTAGCGCAGGGCGGTCATCGGCTGCCCTCCACCCAGGCCGGGTAGAACTCGGGCCAGGCGCCGGCGCTCATCCGCAGCCCGTGCACGCGCTTGGCCATGCCCACGGTGGACTGCACGACGTACCCGGGGACGACGACCGCCTGATCGAGGGTGCGTTGCTGCACGTGGGCGTAGGCGGCGGCGCGCGCGGCCGGGTCCTGGACCCGCTGGGCCTGGCTGAGCCAGGCGTCGACCTGCGGATCGGCGAGGCGGGAGAAGTTGTGCCCGCCCAGCGCGGTGGACCCGGTGGAGCGGAAGAAGAGGTCGAGGATGTCGCCGTCGGCCCGGGCCCAGGACGTCTCCACCACGTCGTAGCGTCCCTTGTCGAGGCGGGTGGCGACCTCGGTGGCGTCCGTGGAGGCGGCCAGGTCGAGCTTGATGCCGGCCTTCTTCAGACTGCCCTGCACGGCCTGCGAGAACAGGGTCGGCTTGCCGTAGACGGGGGCCACGACGGTCAGGGTGCGGCCGTTCCTCGTCCGGTACCCCTGGGCGTCACGGCCGGTCCAGCCCGCCTGGTCCAGCAGCCGGGCGGCCAGCCCGGGGTCGTAGGAGCGCCGCGTCGAGAGCGTGGCGTCATAGGCGTGCGGCGTGGTCGGCGACAGGGGGCTCGCGGCGGGGGTCGTCGTGCCCTGGAACACCGAGCGGACCACGGCGTCGAGGTCGATCGCGGCCCGGAAGGCGCGGCGGACCCGGACGTCGGAGAAGAGCGCGCCCTTGGTGTTCAGGTAGAAGGCGTCGACCGCGCCCGGCACCGCCCGGGAGACCACGCTCAGCCGGGTCTGGCGGCGTACCGTCGCCAGTTGCTGGGCCGGCAGCGCGGCGGCCGCGTCCACCTGCCCGGAGGTGAGGGCGCCGACGCGGGTGGCGTCCTCGGCCATGAAACGGATCGTGAAGGCGGAGAGCCGGGCCGGACCGCTGTGGCCGGCGTCCTCGGGCGCCCAGGCGTAGGCGGCGTTGCGGACGTACTGCCGCTGCTGGCCGCGCACATAGGCCGCGGCCTTGAAGGGGCCCGAGCCGACCGAGGCGGTGCCCGCGCACAGCCGGTCCGCGCCCTGCTTCAGCGACGCCGGGGACTCCATGCCCAGGTAGGTGGTGCTGGCGGCCTGGAGGAAGGGCGCGTACGGGCGGCTGAACCGCACCTCGACGACCTGTGGGCCGCGCACGGTGGTGCCCTCGTAGGGGCCGAGCAGGCCCGCCGCGTACTGGGAGTGCGTGGCCCGGGCGGTGATGTGGTCGAGGTTGGCCTTCACCGCGGCGGCGTCGAGCGGGGTGCCGTCGGTGAAGGTCACCCCCTTGCGCAGGGTGAAGGTGTAGGTCTTGCCGCCGTCCCCGACCGTCCACTTCCGGGCGAGCCAGGGCTCCAGTTCGCCGTCCGGCGCCTGGTAGACCAGCGAGTCGAAGACCGGGCGCTGCACGAAGGCGGTGACGTCCTGGGCGCTGACGTGCGGATCCCAGCAGTCTGGTTCCTGGTTGGCGGCGTAGACGAGGGATCCGCCGGAGTTCGGGCTGCCGCCCGTCGACGTGCTCCCGCCGACCGAACAGGCCGATACCGCGGTGAGCACGAGGGCGGACAGCAGGGCGGCTCCGTGGGCGGTGCGGCGCGGGTGCATGCGGGCTCCGGGCGATCGGGGTGGGGGACCGTTCCCACTGTCGGGACTCGTCTAAAGCGGGGCTGAAGCTGGCGCATGCGCCGCGCCCCGGGCGCGGGTCCGCTCTAGAGGCGGGCCGGAGCGCTCTCGGCCCGGCGGGGGGCGACCTCGGCGGCGGCCTCGGCGAGGAGTTCGAAGGAGCGCAGCCGCTCCCGCTGCCCGTGGACGACGGTGAGTGCCATCACCTCGTCGGCGCCGGTCCGCTCCACCAGAGCGGCGAGCTTGGTCCGCACGGTGCCCGGGGAGCCGATGAGCTGGGGCTCCGTCAGTTCGTCCAGGAAACGCAGTTCGGCCGCGCTGTAGGGGTGGTCGGCGGCGGTGCGCGGGCCGGGGAAGGCGTCGAAGCGCGGCCGGGTGCGCATCTGTATCTTGCCGAGCAGGTAGGGCCCGGCGACCGAGCGGGCCTCCTCGTCGCTGTCGGCGACGGTGACCAGCGCCGCGACCAGCGTGCGCGGCCGGTCCAGGAACGGCGAGGGGCGGAACGCCTCGCGGTAGCGGGCCAGGGCGAGCGCGGAGGCGTGCGGGTTGATCTGGTGCGCGAAGGCGTACGGCAGCCCGAGCACGGCGGCGGCCTCGGCGCTGGACGGACTGGAGCCCAGCATCCACATCTCGGGCCGGCCGTCCGCGGCGGGTACGGCGACGATGCCGGAGGCGGGGTCACCGGGCGCGAAGTAGCCGCTCAACTCCTCGATCTGGAGCGGGAAGTCCTCGCCCTGCGAGGTCCGGCGCAGCGCCCGCGCGGTCAGCGGGTCGGTGCCGGGCGCACGCCCGAGTCCGAGGTCGATGCGCCCCGGGTGCAGGGCCTCCAGGGTGCCGAACTGCTCGGCCACCACCAGAGGGGCGTGGTTGGGCAGCAGGACACCGCCGGAGCCGACGCGCAGCGTGCTGGTGACGGCGGCCAGTTGGCCCACCAGGATGCCGGGCGCGGAAGTGGCGAGGCTGGGGGTGCTGTGGTGCTCGGCGACCCAGTAGCGCCGGTAGCCCAGGGCTTCCACGCGCGGGGCGAGCGCCACCGTGTCGCGCAGCGCGGTGGTGGCGGAGCCGTCCTCGAAGACGGGTACGACGTCGAGAACGGACACGGGTATGCCGGTGGCTGTGGTCATGGCCAGTCCCTGGAGGAAAGAGGAAACGGACGTGGAAGAGGGAGGGGAGGAGGGGTGTGCGCCGTCGACGGGGGATGGTGAACGGCGCACACCCCGGCCTGTGGCCCGGCGGCGGGGCCGGCCGCCGGGGCGGTTCGGCGCTGCGTCAGGCCGGGTCGGCGATGTGCTCGGCCGGGGCGTCGCTCTCCGCGGCCGGCGCGGGCTGCGGCCGGCCCGGCAGCAGCAGGCCCGCCAGGAGGACGACGACGGCCGCGACGACGGGCCACCAGAAGGCGTCGGAGTACGAGCCGGCGGTGGGCGTGTGGTGCGCTCCGCCGCCCTGGAGGATGAGGGCCACGACGGCGATGCCGAGCGAGGCGCCGATCTGGTTCAGGATGAAGACGGCGCCGGTCGCCCCGGCCACCGCCTCGCCGGGCACGGTGCGGTAGACCGAGCCCATGGTGGGGGCGCCGACCAGACCCATGCCGAAGCCGGCGGCGAGCTGGGCCGCGGTGAGCGCGACCTGCGAGGTGCCGTTGTCGGCCTGGGTGAAGACCAGCGCGCCGATCCCGATCAGGGCCGCGCCGAGGGGCACCAGCCGCCGGGCGCCGAACTTGTCGGCCAGGTTGCCCGCGACGGGCATGCCGATCAGGGTGCCGAAGCCGAGCGGGGCGAGCAGCAGCCCCGACTCCAGCACGCTGTGGCCGCGCTGCTGGTAGTACAGCGGCAGCAGGAACAGCAGCGAGAACAGGCCGCCGCCGAGCAGGAACATGGTGGTCACGCTGGCCGAGAAGCCTCTGCTGGAGAAGAGCCGCAGATCCAGCAGGGGGGTGCCCTCGGTGCGCAGGGCGTGCACGCCGTAGGCGACGAACAGGGCCACGCCGACGACGAGCCCGACGATCACGCGGGTGCTGCCGAAGCCCGCGGAGCCGGCCTGGGACAGGGCGTACACGAGCGCGGCGAACCCGGGCGGCAGCAGGGCCACGCCGACCGCGTCGAGCGGGGCGGAGGCGCCGCCGCTGGGCGGGTCGGCGGGCAGCACGCGGATCGCGAGGACGATCGCGGCGAGCGCGAAGGGCACGTTCACGAGGAACATCCACTCCCAGGACAGGTTGTCCAGGAGCAGACCGCCGATGATCGGTCCGACGACCGGGCCGAGGGTGATCGGCACCGAGATCAGGCCCATGACGCGGCCCATGCGCTGCGGGCCCGCGGCGGTGGCGACGACGGTCATCATGATCGGGTCGACCATGCCGCCGCCGAGGCCCTGGAGGATGCGGAACGCGATCAGCGACTCGGCGTTCCAGGCGAGGGCGCACAGCACCGAGCCGGCCAGGAAGAGGCTCAGGCCGAGCAGCCACATGCGCTTGGCCCCGAAGCGGACCAGGGCCCAGCCGGCCAGCGGGATGGCCAGGGCCACGGCCAGGAGATAGCCGGTGGTCACCCATTCGATCGTGCCGAGCGAGGCCTTGAACTCGCCGCCCAGGGTGCTGATGCCGACGTTGACGATCGTCGCGTCCAGGTACGACATCATCCCGCCGAGCACCATCACGCCCACGAGCGTGAGCAGCGGGGCGTCGAGCCGGGCGGGCGCGCTCTCCGCTTGTGTTTCAGACACGGTAACTCCTTTGAACCGTCTCGCCCATCAATCTTTACTGGGTAGTTCATTTCTATGGCTGGGATGGTAGCATGGCCGTATGAGCGTTGGCGAGACCCCGAAGAGCGGCACGGCCCCGGCGGAACGCGGCCGTATGGACAAGCGACGTGCGATCGTGGAAGCGGCCCTGCGGGTGTTCTCCCGGGTCGGTTACACCCAGGCGAGCCTCGACATGATCGCCACGGAGGCGGGTGTCGCGAAGCCGACGATCTACAACCACCTCGGCTCCAAGGAGAACCTGTTCCGGCACGTCATGACGGAGACCGCGGCCCGGTCGAACGCCAAGACGCTGCAGGTCCTGGAGTCCTTCCCGAACGACCCCGACCAGCTGCGGCCCGGACTGCAGGACGTGGCGCACAAGCTGGTCGACTGCTACTGCGACGAGCAGTCGGAGGCGGTGCGCCGGCTGCTGTACGCGGAGGCGGTGCGCTTCCCCGACCTCTTCGACGAGGTGCGGGCCAGCGGCCCCAACCAGTTCACCGACGCCCTCGCCGGCCGTCTGGCCCGCCTGGCCAACGCCGGCCACCTCCGCATCGAAGACCCCGAACGGGCCGCCAACCAGTTCATCGCCCTCGTCTACGACGAACTCCCCGAACTGAGCGCCCTCGGCACCCGCCCCCTCGTCCCCGACCAGGTCGAGAAGATCGTCGCGGCCGGAGTGGACACGTTCCTGCGGGCCTTCGGCGCGGACCGTCCCGCGGCCGGCCCGGACAGCGCCGGCTGAGCGGCGGTTCCCGCGGGGCGCGGGACGCACCGGCGGCCACGGTGAGCCCTCGGCTCCACCGTGGCCGGCAGGTCCCCGACCTGGCGTCAGCGTCCCGGCCTCACTCCTCGGCCCCCGCACCCCGCTCCAGGCGCTCGAAGGTGCCGCGGAAGAAGAGGAGGGGATCGCCGTCGCGCAGGGCGTCGAGGCGGTTCACATGGGCCACCACGATCACGTGGTCGCCCGCGGGGTGTTCCGCCTCCACCGTGCACTCCAGCCAGGCCAGGGCCCCGTCCAGAATGGGGGCCCCGCCCGGTGAGGAGTGCCAGGGCAGCCCCTGGAACTTGTCGCCGCCGCGCGTCGCCAGCCGGGTCGCGGCCTCCCGCTGCTCGGCCCCCAGGATGCTGATCGCCAGCAGGCCCGCGGAGCGGATGCGGGGCCAGCTGGTGCTCGTGTGGGCGACGCAGAAGGACACCAGCGGCGGATCCAGGGAGACCGAGCAGAACGAGTTCGCCGCCAGGCCGGCCCGGTCGCCGGTCACCGGGTCGCGGCCGGCCACCGCCACCACCCCGGTCGCGAACCGCCCCAGCACATTGCGCAGACAGCGCGCGCCGCCCTCCAGCTCCAGCACCTCGCTCACGCCCGCCCCCCTCCGTAGCGCAGCCGGGCGAACTCCCGGGTCAGCGCGAGCCGTTGCTCGCCGTACCCGCCCCGCATCCGCAGGACCGACAGCAGCGTCCACAGCCGGGTCTGCGCGAAGAACCGGGGCGAGCCGTGCACGTCGTCGTGGGCCAGCAGCCGCACCCCGCGCACCCGCTCGCGCAGCAGCGCCGCGTCCCCGGGCGGGATGATCTCGTCACGCAGGCTGGTGACATGGGCGACCGGCACCCGCAGGGCGCTCAGCTCGTCCGGCGTCAGCGCCCAGGTCTTCAGCGGCCCGTAGACCTCGGCGGACGCCGAGCCCGTCAGATGCGCCAGGGTGTCCGTCGTCACCCGGGGAACGGACCGCTGCCACTCGCTGTCGGTGAAGAAGTCGTGCAGCGGCGCCCCCGCCCCCACCACGCCCCTGATCCGCTCGTCGTGCAGCGCGGCGCGCAGCGCCAGATGGCCGCTGAAGCTGAGCGCCAGGGTGAACGTCCGGGACACGTCGGCCCGTTCGCCGACCGCGTCCAGCAGCGCCGGGTACATCCGCCAGCTGTCGGCCCGGTACGGCAGCGTGTTCTCGCCGACCCCCGGCATCTCGGTGACCACGCCCGCGAAACCGAGCGCCCCGAGCTGGAGCAGCACCGGCGCCCACTGCTCCTTCACCGACACGATCCCGCCGGTCATCACCAGCAGCGGCTTGGGAGCGGCGGCGTCCAGCCCGGACGTCCAGCAGCGGATCCGCCCCTCCGGCAGCTCCACGTCGAGGCGCTCGATCGCCGGGAACCCCGCACGCCAGGTGTCGAACGCGGCGACGCACCGTTCGAGCGCGGCGGCGCGGGCGGGGCCGTCGACGAAGGGGAAGCGCGCCATGTTGTAGTGCACGCACGCCTCCAGCGGCTTGCCCTCGGCCTCCAGCCGCGCTGCCTCGGCGGACCACTCGCCCGCCCAGGACCCCGGTGTGCCGTCCCCGTCGTCCCGGATCCGCGACAGCAAGGGGGCGTAGTGCTCGGGCGCCAGCCCCTGCGACCGGGTGTGCGCGACGACGAAGTTCTTCAGCTCCGCGATGTCGTTCATACGCTCTCCAGCGCCTCCTTGACCTCGGTCAGTACGTCCGCCGCCTCCGCCCCGTCGATGACCCGGTGGTCGAAGGACAGGCTCAGGCGCATCACCGGAGCCGCCGTGACCACGCCGTCCCGCACCACCGGCCGGTCCAGGATCCGGCCCACCCCGAACGTCGTCGTGGTGCCGCCCACCGACTGGAAGGAGTCCACCGCGCGGTGCCCCAGCGAGGTCACCGCGAACGTGCCCGTCAGATGCGGGCGCAGCGCCAGCGACTGCGCGGCCTGCCGGAACTGCTTACGCCCCTCCAGCCAGGACAGCCGGTGCAGCCGCCGTATCCCCTCGAAGTCCGCGAGCCGCTCCGGATCGCCCTGCCGCACCCGGTCCAGATGCGCCTGGATCGCCTCCAGTCCGGCGTCCTGCACGTTCGGCACCACGGTGCCCAGCACCACCCGCCGGCCCTCCAGCGTGCTGTCCATCGCCACCTTGCCGTTGACGAACGGATAGCGCGCGATGCGCGGCCGGCGCGGCCCGCCCTGCACGGCGGCGTTGGCCTCCGGATGCTTGGCGAGGACCCGCCCCGCGGCACGCAGCACGTACGACGTGGTGCTGAACCGTGTGCCGGCGCGCTCCACGGCCGCCGCCCGGTGCGCGAGCACCCCGGTCATGTCCACCTCGGTGTCGAGGAAGACGGGCGAGAAGTCCCGGATCACCTCCAGGAAGAACAGCGTGTGACGCCGCTGCCGGGGCAGCGGCTCCTCGACGACCGTCTCGTCGGTCCGCTCGCCCGGCCCCTGTGCCCTCTCCTCGGTCATGACACCACCGCCAGCCGGTACACGGCCTCCAGGCTGGGCGCCTCCAGCACGTCGGCGAGGGACAGCGGACGCCCTGTCTCCCGTTCCAGCAGGGTGCACAGCGTCAGCAGGTGCACCGAGTCCCAGGAGTCCACGCTGTCCAGCGCGCGGCCGAGATCCTCGACCGTGACGGGCAGGGCGAGCTCGTCGCGCAACAGCTCGACGAAGTCTTCGACGGTCTTCACGGGGTGTCCCCTTCACCAGGTGCGCGGTCGAAACGCGCGGTCAGACGGATGTGCCCGGCGGCGCCCGGCAGTTCGGCCAGGCCGTGCCGGAACTCGGCCGCCTCCTCGCCGGCCGTGACGGTCTCGAACCCGCCGCGCGGATAGAAGTCGGCGACCTTGCCGTTCTTCGCGGTACGGCGGTAGGCGGCCCGCACCTCACGCACCCCGCTCTCCCGCGCGTGACGCAGCACCGCGTGCAGCACGGCCTGCTCGATGCCACGCGCGAACACCCGGCAGCTCAGCAGGAAGTTGTCGATGTGCAGCACGTCGTCCACGTGCCGCAGCAGCACCGCCCCGACCAGCCCGTTGTCGCCGAACCGGTCCGCGGAGCGCACCCCCAGCACCCGGGCGCCGGGGTCCGCGGCGAGCGCCCGGACGTCGGCGGGCTGGAGCCGCCGCGTGGTCAGGTTGAACTGGTTGGTGCGCAGGGTGATCTGGGAGATCCGGGCGTGCTCCGCCGGCTCGGCCGGTGCCACCGTCACCGTGATGCCCAGCTCCCGCAGATAGCCGTCGAGGGACTCGAAGGAGTGCAGGAAGTCCTGCCGGGCCTGCTCCTCGCGGTAGCGGGCGGGGCGCACCAGGTCCTCGTCGGTCAGCTCCCGCGCGGTGAACCAGCCGTCGGCCAGCAGCCGCTGCGGATGCAGCGCCGGTTCCCCGTCCACCCGCACCACGGCCACGCCCGGCAGCTCCCGCCGGACCAGGCCGCACTCGAAGGAGCTGTCGTCGACGAAGACGAAGCTGTCGACACCCACGTTCAGCTCACCCGCCAGCTCGGCCAGGTTCTCGTGCTTGGGGCGCCAGTTGGCGCGGACGCGCACGAAGTCCTCCTCGCGCAGGACGAGTCCGGGATGCTCGCGCAGCGTCTTCTCCACCGGCTCCTGGTCGTTCTTGCTGACGGCGGTGAGCAGGACGCCCTGCGCGGCCAGTTGCCGGACCACCAGCTGGAAGCGCCGGAACGCCTCACCCCGGTAGCCGCCGTCGGTCTCGATGCCCTCCGGACCGACCTCGCCGAGCACCCCTCCCCACACCGTCTCGTCCAGATCGAGGGCGAGCACCTTCTTCCCGCCCCCCGACGACAGGCGCGCCAGGTGCCCCACCTCCCGGGCGTACCGGGCGAGCAGCGCGTCCGACAGGTGCGCTCGGGCGTACACGCTCTGCCGTACGTCACGGACGGCGACGCCCTCGGCGACCAGCGGCAGCAGATCGACCACCACCACCCCGGGACACCGCTCGGACAGGCCCAGCAGCCGGGCCTCGGCCCGCCGCCACACCGCGCCCAGCCGGGCCCGCGCCCGCAGGTCGAGCAACTGGGCCGGCACCTCCCACGACAGCGGCAGCGTGTTGAGGACCAGCGTGGCGCCGGGAGCGGCGGTGCCGCACACCTCCGCGGCGCGCTCGATCAGACCGAGCTTCTCCTCCAGCACCCGCTCGACGTCCGTCACCTGCCACGGCGTGGGCAGGGCGTCCGTCACCACCGCCGGATCCAGGACGCACAGCACCAGGTCGGGGCGCGCCGCGTACAGGTCGCTCGCCGGGTCGGCCAGGTCGAAGAGCCAGCTGTCGAAGTCGGACAGCCGCACCCGCGCCAGCAGTCCGTGCCGGGCCAGCTCCGCGGTCAGCGCGGGCACCAGGCCCGACAGGGTGCCGTGCCCGGTCACCGCGAGCAGCGGGGCGGGGGTGCCGGGATGGCGGGTGCGCACGTCGTCGGTGTCGAGCCGGGCGAGCACCCGCCCGGCCCGGACCAGTTCGTCGTCCGGCAGGCCCGCCAGCAGTGTGCGCACCCGCGGATAGCCGGCGGCCAGGCTGCCCTCGCGGTGCAGCCGGCCCAGCTCCGCCAGGCCGTCGCTCACGTCGCCCGTCACGTCCTCAGCACCCTTCCAGCGCGAAACCGGCCTTGATCCACTTGCTGGACTCGATGGAGATCCCCACCGCCCGCCGCCCGGGCCCGAGCGCGTCGGCCAGGGCCCGTTCCAGTTGGAGGAAGACGATGGCGTTGCCGCAGTTGCCGGCCCGGTCCACGCACGTCACCTCGTGCGCCCCCGGCAGCGCGAGCCGCTCGGTGATCAACTTGGTCATCCGGCCCGACAGCTGGGGCGGCAGCAGCACATCGACGTCGGCGGGGCCCCAGCCCACCGTGTCGAGCAGTTCGGCGAGCACCTGCTCGGTCATCTGCGGCACGTGCCGCTCGATCGCCTTGTAGTCCTCGGTGGCGGCGGGCCGGTCGCTGTCGCGGTCGGCGGGGCCGAACCACTCCAGCACCGCCCCCGGCTCCCGGCCGAGGCCGACCAGGCGGGTGAACACCTCGCGGAGCGCGGCCGCGCCCGGCGCGGGCCGCGTGCTCAGCACCGCGGCTCCGGCCGCGTCGCCGAACAGCACGTAGTTGACGAGTTCCGCCGGCTGGGCCGTGCGCAGATCGCGCTCGACGTCGTAGAACCGGGCGATCACATCGCCGCCCAGCACCAGCACCGTCTCGCCCGACCCGCTGAGCAGCACCTGGCGGGCCACGTCCAGCGCCTGCACCGCGCCGGAACAGCCGGACTGGAGCTGGAAGGTGCGCACGCCGTCGATGCCGAGCCGGTCCGCGACCATGTTGACCGTGGCCGGCATCAGCCGGTCCGGAGTCGCGGTGCCCAGCACGATCGCGTCCACCTCGCCCGGATCGACCCCGGCGGCGTCCAGCGCCTTGCGGCCGGCCTCCTCGGCGAGCTCGGCGAGGGTGCCGGTGATCTTGCCGGACTCCAGGTCCAGGGCGAGATGGCGGGAGCCGGTGCCGATGAACACGTCGACCCACTGCTCCCACAGCGCGTCCATGCCGAAGCACCGGGCCAGGGCGGCGTTGTCCACGGGCGCCCCCGGCAGCGCCGAGGCCGCCGAACGGATGTACACGTCCCGACCGGTCATCGTGGGACCTCTCCTCGGATGGTGGTGGCTCAGTCGGACAGCAGGATCCGGGCCTCGGCGGAGGCGCGGACCCCGGTCATGCGCCAGGTGCGGAAGCCGGTCAGCCCGGCGTAGCGGCCGGAGGTCCCGGTGGCCGGGTAGTACACCCAGGCGCTGGTGCGGACATCGTTGAAGTCGGCCCAGCCCTCGGCGTGGATCGTGCCGTCCGCGAGGGTGATGTCCTCGGTGTAGTACGTCATCAGACCGCCGTCGCCGGGGCGTTCGTAGGCGATGCGGAACGAGCCGTGCGAGGTGCCGATCAGCGCACCCGTCTCGTCGTACAACTCGTCGTCGAACGTCCCGGTCTGACCGGTCCTGGGGTCGGCGACCTCCACGTCGTCGACCACCTTCACGACGATCTCCTTGGGCACGCGCAGCACGATCTGGTCGGCCATCTCGGTCCTCTCCTGAAGTCTCAAGCGTGGTGAACGGTGCGGGACGGTGCGGCACCCGCGATCAGCGGCACCTGGTCGGGCGTCGGCCCGGCCCCGGTGAACGTCTCGATCGCCGCGCCGGTCAGGGCATCGGTGAAGCCGCCGGCTCCGGCACCGGGGGCGGGCGGCCGGGGCAGGAACACCTCGGCGGCCGGCCGGTGAGGGCGGGCGAGCACGGACCAGAAGTCGTGCCGGGTCCATGTCCCGCCGTTCACCGGGTCGTTGTCGGCGAAGGTGTACGGGGCGTACTGGCGGCCGGTCGGGTCGGGCTGGGTGAACCGGCCCCAGTGGCCGTTGTAGAGGTGGTGGTCGAGCACCAGGGCGCTGCGCAGCAACTGGTAGGCGCCCCGGTACCGGAAGGGGTTGACGGCGGCGGCCGGCCCCGAGGCCGTGACGGCACCGTGCGCGGTGTAGCCGTACCGTGCGGCCAGTGCGCCGTCCTCGTCGAGCAGGGCCAGCACCGATCCCTGCTGGTCGGTCACGGCCCAGTAGTGCCGGCCGTCGGCGGTCAGCACCGCCAGCAGGGTGCCGTCGGAGTCGCGCACGAAGTCGGTGGGAACGCCGTCGTCGGTGACGCGCACGACACCGAGCTGACTGTGCGTCAGGACGTGGGTGACGGTCCGGCCGTCGACGGTGGTCTCGGTGATCCGGCGCGGCACCTCCTGGCCGAGGCCGTCGTAGGCGATGTCGACCACCTGCCGGCCGCCGAACACCCCGGTGAGGGTCTGGTGGGTGGCGCTGTAGGTGAAGGAGCCGGTGGGGTTGGTCTCCTCGGTGAAGTTGCCCGCACCGTCGTAGCCGAACTCCGTCTCGCCGAACAGGGTGACCTGGCCGGCGTCGTTGAGCGTGAACCGGATGTCGCCGAGGCGGACCAGGTGGTGGGCGGCGTCGTAGCCGAACTCGGTGCGGCCGGCCCGCGCCAGCCGCTTGAGCCCGTCGTAGGCGTACCCGGTGAACTCCCCGTCCACCACGGTGCGGCGCAGTACGTCGGTGTCGGCGCCGCCGCCCGAGTCGTAGCCGTACTCGACGGACAGCACGGTGTGCCCCGCGCCGTCGGTCACGGTGAGGGCGGTCCGGCGCCCTGCCGCGTCCCGGCGTATCCGCACGGCGCCGCGCCCGAAGCCGATCCCGGTCAGCCGGCCGGCGGCGTCACGGGTGAGGCGCGCGGTACGGCCGGCGGGCGTGACGACGGACTCGGTACGGCCCGCCGCGTCGAGCGCGTAGCGGGTGGTGCCCGCGGCGGTGGTCAGCGAGGTCAACGCGCCCGCCGCGTCGTAGCCGGCACCGATCTCCTCCCGCTCGCCCCCGGCCGAGCGCACCGCCGAGGCCAGGCGGCTGCCCGCGGGTGTGGCCAGCCAGCCGAAGTCGTAACGCCAGCCCGGTCCCGACTTGCGGACCACCCGGCCGAGCGCGTCATGGGCGAGCGCGATCAGCGGCTGCCCGGTGTCCTCGTCGACGACCTCGGTCAGCCGGCCCGCCGCGTCCTGCCGGTAGCCGGTGCGCCTGCCGTTTCCGCTGGTCACCGCGGTGATCCGGGAGAGTGCGTCCCGGTGGTACACGGTACGGCCGAGCGGCGCGGGCGGTTCCACGGCGATCAGGTCGCCGTGCCGGTCGTAGCCGAAGGCGGTGACGGCACCGTTGCCCCGGGTGAGGGTGGCGATCCCGCCGTGTTCCGGGTGGTAGGTCCGGCGGTCGAACGCGCCGCCCGCGCCGGGCGTGCGGGCGGCGGCGAGCCGGCCCCCGGCGTCGTACTCCAGCAGCAGTTCGTTGCCCGCCGGGTCCCGCAGCTCGGTGGGCAGCTCGGGACGGGCCGGGTCGTCGTACCCGACCCGGGAGCGCGCGGAGGTCGGCAGCACCAGACCGGTGGGGCGTCCCTGCGCGTCGTAGGTGCGGGCGAGGACCGCGCCGAGCGGGTCCGTGAGCGTGACGGGGCGGCCGTCGGCGTCCCAGCCCTGCCGGGTCTCGTGGCCCAGCGGATCGGTCACGCCCACCAGGCGGCCCCGCGGGTCGAAGGCGTACACGGTCTCGCCCCCGCCCGGTTCGCGGACGGTGGTCCGGCCGTCGGCGTAGCCGAAGGCCAACCGCACCGGACTGCGCGCGCCCGTCCAGTCGACGGCGCGGACCGCCGGGCCGGCGCCGTAGGAGAAGACCAGCGCCTCCCCGCCCGGCACACCGATCCCGGCCAGCCGCCCCTCCGCGTCCCACCGCGACTCGGTGACCAGACCCGACGCATGGCGGTGCCGCACCAGCCGGCCCTCGGCGTCGTAGGCGTACGCCGCGACCTCGGCGCCGAGCGGGTCGAGCGCGCGGACGATCCGGCCGGCGCCGTCGCGGTGAAGCACCGTGGCCCGACCACGCGCGTCCACGAGGGTCACCGCCCGCGCGGTCGGCTCCCGCCGGACACCCGGGCCCGCGGTGAACGTCCACCCCGGTCCGAAACCCTCCGCATCGCGCCGCCCGCTCCGGTACTCGCGCACCAGCCGCAGCGGGTGCTCCCCGCCGGGCACCACCAGTTCGAGCTGACGCACGATCAGCTCACCGTCGGCGAGCGCGACGGCGATCTCCGTGAGGTCACCGAGCGGGAACCGCCGCACCCCGTGCAGCCAGGGTGGGGGAGACGGCCGGGGCAGACGCACGGCGGGCACGTCCTCGGTGAGCGACACGGGCGGCTCCTCCTTCGGGTGGGCGGACACCGGCGCCGGGGCTCGCGGACGCCGTCGGTGGGAGAACAGGCTCGTGCGGGCGTCTAAAGCTCGTCTAAGGCATGCCCGCGCCCGCCGCTTTCCGGCCATGTGCGTGCGGAGCGACCGGCCTCGCTTCCTGCGCGAACGGCCGCCGGGGACCCGTGAAGCTTCTGTTACACGCCAGTTGGACGGCCGGGGCCTCTTCTAGTCTGGGGTGCGGCCGGTCCGTTCACCGGCCGGAAGGAACGGACATCGCGGTAACTGAACGACGGGGGAAGGGGATTGCACGGATGGCCGTGACCACTGTGGAGAGCGCTGTACCGAGCACCGTCCGTACCGACGAGTTGAACCGGCTGCTGCGTGCCGTGGACGCGGCCGCCGGCGGAGCGTCACGGGCCGTCGAAGTGGCGGGCGACCCGGGCGCGGGCAAGACCCTGCTGCTCACCGCCGCCGCCCACCGGGCCCGGACGGGGGGCCTGACCGTTCTGCGCGGCCGCTGCGCGGAACCCGAGCGGGACGTCGCGTTCCGCCCCTTCATCCAGGCCCTGATGAGCTGGCACGCCCAGCGGGGACCGGGCGCACCGGTCCCCGCGGAGGCGGCCGCACTGATCAAGGCGCTGGCCACGGGCCCCGCCGAGGCCGAGTCGGCCGACTTCACCCGGCGCTGCCACTACTACACCGAGCTGCGCCGCCTCATCGGCGCCTGCCTGGTCGGCGCGCCCGGCGGGATGCTGCTCGTCCTCGACGACTGCCACTGGGCGGACAGCTGCTCCGCCGAACTCATCGACATGCTCGTCCGCTGGCCCGTCGAGGGCGGACTCGCCCTCCTCGTCGCGCACCGCCCCCGGCAGGCACCGGTCGAGCTGCGGGCGGCCCTGCGGCACGGCGTCGAACAGGGCACCACGGACGCCGTGGAACTGCCCGCCCTGTCCCTGGAACAGAGCGCCGAACTGCTGTGCGCACCCGCCACCGCCCCCGGCGTGGCCCGGTTGCACGAGCAGAGCGGCGGCAACCCGCTCTACCTCACCACACTGGCGGCGGAGCGCACCGACCACACCCAGGACATCTTCACCCGCGGCGGGTTCGGCGCCCGGCTGCTGGCCGAGACGAGCCACCTGGACGACCTCACCCGCACCGTCGCCAACGCGGCCGCGGTGCTGGGCGACACCTTCGACGTGGACTCCGTCGCCGAGGTCGCCGGGCTCGACCGGGACCGGGCCTGCGCGGTCCTCGGCGAACTGCGCCGACGCGATCTGATCAGGCCCGCGAGCGAACCGGGCCGGCTGACGTACCGCCACCCGCTGCTGCGCCGCTGCCTGTACGCGACGATGGACGCCTGCTGGCGGGCGGGCGCCCACCGCAGGGCCCTGCACCGGCTCTCCGGGATCGGCGCGTCGGCCACCGAACTCGCCCCGCACATCGACCGATCCGGATCCGCGACCGAGGCCTCGGACCTGCGCGTGCTCGCCTCCGCCGCGCGCACCGCACTGCACCAGGGCCGGCCCACCGACGCCGCGCGCTGGCTCAGCGTGGCGCTCCGCGTGCAGCGCACGACCCCGTGCGGTCCGGCGGACGAGCACGTCGGCCCCGAGCTGTGGCGCTCGGTCGTCCAGTCGCTCGCCGCGGCCGGTGACGACGAGGGGGTCGTCGTCCTGGCCCGGGAGATCCTGGCCGGCCGGTCCCTGGCCCACCGCGGCGGTGCCACCGAGCGGGTGCCCGCGGTGGCGCTGCTCTCCGCGGTGCTGGCCGCGCTCGGCCGGGACGAGGAGGCGCACGCGCTGATCGCCGCCGAACTGGGCTCGGAACCCGCCCTGGACCCCGGCTCCGTCGCCCTGCTCACCGTGCAGCAACAGGTCGTCAAGGTACTGGCGGGCCAGGTGCCCGTCCGCGCCGACGCCGAGGCGCTGGTCCGGCGGACCGCGGGCGCGGACCCGATGACCGCCGCGGGCGCGCTGGCGCTGCGCGGCATGTGCGCCCTGCTCTCCGGCGACACCTGCGCCGCCGAGTCGGCCCTGTACGCCGCCTCCCAGGCCCTCGACGCCCTCGACAACGGCAGCCAGGCCGACGAGCAGGAGTCGGTGTACCTGCTCGTCCTGAGCTGGTCCGAGGCGCTGATGGGCTGGTACGGGCCCGCCTGCGGGCACGGCGACCGCGCCCTGACCGCCGTACGCGAACGCGGCGACGCCCATCTGCTGCCGCCCCTGCTCGACACCCTCGCCTACGTGCACTACCAGGCCGGGGACATGGCGGACGCGGTCAACACGGCTCAGGAGGGCCGGGCGGTGGCCCGGGCCGCCGGCCGCGCCGACCACGTGGGGCTCTCCGATGCGATCACCGCGGCGGCCTGGGCACAACTGGGCCGCGTCTCCGCCGTACGACCCCCGCGCCCGGTCGGCGGTCAGCCGCTGACCGCCCCGCGCACGCCGCTGAACGCGCTGCTGCTGGCCGAGTCCTATCTGGCGGCCGGCGACGGCGCCGCCGCGCTGGCGCTGCTGCTGCCCCGGCGTGAGGCCTGGCGGGTCTCCGAACCGGTCGCCGTGCTCGCCGCCCGCGGCTACGAACTGCTCGCCGCGGCCGGGGTGCAGAGCGGCGTCGACGCCGACAGCATCCAGGAGTGGGCCGACCACGCGGCGGAGGCCGCGGCGGCGGTGGCCCTGCCGGAGCAGCACGGGCACGCCCTGCTGGCCCGCGGGCACGCCCTGCTGGCCCGTGGCCTGGCGGAAGGGGCGGCGCAGTGCTACCGCGAGGCGCTCGACCTCTTCGGCGGCGCCAGTCCGTCGGGCGCGCGGGCCAAGGAGCTGGCCCGCGCCGCCGACCGGACCACGGGCGGGCGGGCCGAGCAGACGCTGGCCGAACTCACCCTGCGCGAGCGGGAGGTGGCGGAGCTGGCCGGGGAGGGGCGCAAGTCCCGCGAGATCGCCGAAGCGCTGCGCGTCAGCCCGCGCACCGTCGACGCCCACCTCACCCGGATCTACTCCAAGCTGGGCGTCAACTCACGTGCGGAGCTGGCCCGGATCGTGGCCCTGTCCCGGTGAGGAGGCCGCCGGGGACGGGCCGCCCGCGCGGGGGGCGTCCGTCGGCGCGACCGACGGGCGCCCCGCCGGCGGCGGGACGGCCCCGGACAGCAGCTCGCGCACCAGGCCGGCGAGCGCCGGCACCTGGTCGGTGAGGAAGAAGTGGCCCCCGTCGAACACCCGCAGGCGGAACGCGCCTGAGGTCTGGTGCCGCCAGGCCCCGACCTCCTCGACGGAGGCCTCGGTGTCGGCCTCGCCCGCCAGCGCCAGCACCGGACAGGACAGCGGACGGCCCCGGGTGGGCGCGTAGCGGGCCAGCGCCCGGTAGTCGCCGCGCAGTACGGGCAGCACCAGCTCCAGCAGGTCCGCGTCCCGCAGCACCGCGGCCTCCGTGCCGCCGAGGCCGCGCACCTTCGCCACCAGGGCGTCGTCGTCGGCCAGCCGGTCCCGGCCCGTCCCGGCGCACGAGGGTGCGCGGCGCCCCGACACGATCAGGGCGACGGGCTCGCCGGCTCCCCGCTCGGCCAGCCGCACCGCCACCTCGTAGGCGAGGGAGGCGCCCATGCTGTGACCGAGCAGCGCCCTGGGCCGGTCGGCGGGGCCCAGCGCGGCGGCGATCCGGTCGGCGAGGACGTGCAGATCGGTGATCGGGGGCTCCCGGTGACGGTCGTGGCGCCCCGGGTACTGCACCGCCCACACCTCGACGGCCGGGCGGAGCGCGGCCGACAGCCGGTGCCAGGCGGCGGCGGAGCCGCCCGCGTGCGGGAAACAGACGAGTTCGGGGGCGGACGCGGCTCCCGGATGGAAGCGCCGCAGCCATGTGGCCCGCTGCTCGGCGGACATCAGCCCGCCAGCGGAAGGTCGAGGAGCCGGTCGGAGGTGAGGATCGCCTGGTGCAGCCGGCGCAGCGACCGGCACGGCTCCAGACCCAGCTCCGCCCGCAGCACCTGCTGCGCCCTGCGGTACACCCGCAGCGCCTCCGCCTGCCGCTCGGCTCGGTACAGCACCAGCATCAACTGCCGGTAGAAGGACTCCCGCAGCGGATACTGGGTGATCAGCCCGTCCAGCAGGCTGATCACCTCGCGGTGCCGGCCGAGCGCCGTTCGGGACTCCACGGACAGCTCCAGGCAGTCCAGCCGTTCGGCCTCGACCCAGGTCGCGAAGGAGGAGAGGGCCGGCCCCTCGGCCACGCCGTCCAGCACGGGACCGCGGATGAGGAGCAGCGCCAGTTCGAACGCCTCCAGCGCCGCCTCGTGCCGGCCGGCGTCCTGGTGGGCGCGGCCGCCGCGGATCAGCTCCTGGAAGTCGGCGACGTCGTACCCGGCGTCGTCGAGGTGGAGCACGTAGCCGGAGGGCTTGGTGCTGATGGCGCGGCCCGACCGGTCCCCGGCGGAGACGAGGAACTTGCGCACCTGGGAGAGGTAGACGTGCACCGCCGCGGAGGCCCGCTTCGGGGGCCGGGCGCCCCACAGTTCGGTGACCAGATGTTCCTTGGTGGTGACCCGGCCCGCGCCGATGAGAAGCGTGGCCAGCGTCATCTCTGTCTTGGGGGCACTGAGAGAGAAGTTCTCCACTCCGTCCGACACTCGAAGCGGGCCCAGCAGCTCGTAGCGCATCGACACCTCGTGCGATAGAGGGAAACGTTTTCGCTTGCCGGGCACCAACTGTGGTGCGCGTGTTGCCGTCCACACATCGGCGAAAGTACGTACGTAGGCGGATTGGCCGAAAGGCGTGGTCGCGCGGGGAGCGGACCCGAGCGGGCCGGGGCCGCGGGAAGGGTGACGCCGGGGCCTCCGGCCGATCGGGTCGGGCATTTCGGCGCGGTGGCGCCGAGGCTCGGGGCGAGGCTGGGCCGCCGGTTCGGGCGAGGCCGGGCCCGGGACTCACGGTCGGGCCGGGGCCGTTCGCGCTTTGGGCCGGCTTTGGTCCGGTGCCGCATCCTCCGGGGATGCTCGAGCTGCTCGTCCGCTGCCTGCGGATGCTGGGGGAGGCCGTCGTCCACTTCGGCCTCCAGTGGCATCCCCCGCCCCCGCCCCCGGACCCGCCCGCCGACCGGTCCGCCGGCCCACTGACCGGACCTCCACCGGGACACCCGGAGCGGCTGTGCGCCGATCCGCTCCCACCCGAGCTGGAGCGGCTCCGGTTCGATCCCCGGTGACCGGCGGGAGCGTTGCCGGCGCCGGCCGGAACGGCGCCACGAGCGGGACCCGTGGACGGGTACGGCGAGCCGCGGCCCGTCGCCCGGGCCGGGACGAGCGTCAGGGGCGCCGTGGCGTGGGTGATGTGGAGGAGGTGTGGGGGGCCGACGACGTGTGATCTTCGTACAGGGAGTGCGTGTTAGCCTGCCCGCGGTCACGGCCGCATGCATACGGGGGAGGCACGGTGGGCTCGGACGGCTACCAGGTCAGAGCAGGCATGACCGGGCAGGCCCGGCAACTCGACGACGCCGGCACGGACATGGACGCCGTCAGCTCGGCCGTCAGGTCCCGCACGAGTTACTCGTACGGCGATGTCGGCGGTGACGACGCCGCGTCGGCGCTGAACGCGTTCGTGAAGGCCTGGGAGGCGGAGGCCAGGACACTGGCGTCGGCACTGCACGAGCTCGGCGGCAAGGTGCAGTTGGCCAAGAAGACCTACCACGGCACCGACGGCCAGGTGAAGACGCACGTGGACGGCGTGCCCGCCGGCGGCACGAGCGGCCTCACCGGCACATCGGCGCAGGGCGGGCGCACCTCGGCCCTGTCGGGCTACTGAGGAAACGACCGTGTCGTTCTTCTCCTCTCCTCTCGACTCCCCTTCCTTCCGCCTCGCGTGGCTCGCCGGGCTGTCCGAGAAAATGCTCGCCGCCGGGAGCAAGAACGAGCTCCTCGACCTGATCGACGACGCCCTCTCGGTGCCCGAACCGGGCGGCGACCCCGGCCTGCTGGAAAGCCTGGCAAGCCTCTACCGCGGCCAGGTCGACCACGTCGGCGGCGTCTTCGACCAGGTCGACCGGGTGGGCCGCAAGGGTCTTGCGGAGGTGTGGGTCGGCGACACGAGCGTCCTCGCCTCCGACGTGGTGAACGCCGCCGCGCGGTCCGCGACCCAGATGAGCGAGGCGTTCCAGGGATGCGCGACGGTGCTGCTGACGCTGGCCGACGCGATCGGCGCCGCGCAGCGCAAGGACGAGCGGGGCCGCGGACAGCTGCTGGAGCAGAAGAAGACGCTCGGCGGCAAGGACGGGTTCTTCGACGACCTGCACGAGAACGACGAGGAGGAGTGGGACCGCAAGAACGCCGCCCACTTCGGCTCCTACGCGGTCGACCTGATGCACGCCGCCGTCTGTGACGCGCAGGAGGCCACCCGCGTCGCGGCCCGCGACCTGAACAAGTGGGCCGCCGAGGCACGGGCCGGCAAGATGGAGACCAGCGAACTCACCGCCGTCGACAAGCTGATGCTCGCCGACACCGGCGTCGCGGGCGCCGACGCCGAGCTGAACGAGATCCTCACGGCCGGCGACCTGGCGCGCGCGTCGGCGCGCATGGACCTGCTGAGCCTCGACGACGAGACGGCCATGGAGCGGATGCTGGCGAAGTCGGACAGCCCGCAGGAGCGGGCCTACCTGATGAAGGCCCTGGCCGCCGGCCACAGCGTCGCCGAGATCGGGACGTTCCAGGGCAAGATCCACGGCAAGGACCCCGACTGGATGCGCCGGCACCTCACTCCCGTGGTCACCCGCGCGGACAGCATGAACGACGAGGGCCTGGCGCCGGACGGCTCGAACAACAACAAGGACTACGTCACGTTCGACGGCCAGCGGTGGATCCAGGGCGGCGACGGCTCCGAGGGCACCTGCGTGGCCTCGTCCACCGTCACCTCCCGCGCCATGGTCGACCCCCTCTACGCGCTCGACCTCACCGGCGGCCCCGACGGGCAGCAGGACGACCCCGAGGCCTTCAGGCAGCGCCTGGTGGCCGAACAGCACCGGCTGCACACCGAAGGCGACGGCGGCAAGAACTGGGGCGGCATGGGTCCCGAGGGACAGGAACGGATCAACGACGACGCCGTGGGCGGTGCCACCGGCACGGACTACGAGCGGCAGGACCTGAACAGCGCCGCCGACCGCAGGGCGGTCCTCACCGAGGTCGAGAAGTCGGTGGCGCAGGGGCATCCGGTGCCGGTCGACGTCTCGGGCAAGGAGGGCGCCCACGCCATGACCATCATCGCCCAGGAGGGTGACATGCTTCAGGTGTACAACCCCTGGGGCTCGACCACCTGGGTCAGCGAGGACGACTTCATCAACGGCCACATGGGCAAGGCTTCCACCAGTGATCTCCCCAACGCGTACAGTGTCTACCTCCCGCGGTAGCGGGGGCGGTGCCGCGCTCGCGGCGGCCGCGCTCCTCGCCCTCGCCACGGCCTGCGGCCCGGGTACCGACGAACCGGCCGACGGCTCCAAGAGCACCGCGAGCCGCCCGACGAGCCACCCGGTGAAGGACACCAGCATCACCGCCGAGCCGGGGGAGCGCTTCACGCTCACCGTCGGCCAGAACGCCTCGACCCGCGAGTACTGGTACCTGGTCGACCCGAAGCCCGACAGCTCGGTGCTGGTCAGCCGCGGCCAGGACTACGCGTCGGACTCCGGCGACGAGCCGATGCCCGGTGCCGGCGGCCGGCTCACCTTCACCTTCGAGGCGAAGGGCAAGGGGACCACCCGGTTCACGCTGCTGCACTGCACGTTCTCCACCTGCCAGGGCAACACCTCCACCGTGCCCCCCGCGACGACCGGACCCTCCGCCACCCCGACCACGGGGTCGGCCGCCCCCTCCCAGGCCCCCGAGCGCATCACCTACACCGTCACCGTCGGCTGAGCCGCAGCGGACCAGTCGGATGAGACGAGACACCCGAGGCCCCGCCATGAACGACGACGCCCCGTACCCGCCGGACCGCACGGACGACGAACTGGCCCGGCTCGACATCACCGTCCTGCTGCGGTACGGCCTCACCGCCGGGCCCGGCCCCCGGCGCACCGCCCTGTTCGGCGACGGTGCCGCGGCCGCAGCCGTCGTCCTCGACCGCCTCGGCACCGAGCCGCGCTCGGTCGCCTTCCTCGCCGACACCGTGCGTGCCGGCGGACTCGCCCGCGCCGCGGAGCTGCCCGAGCCCCTGCCCCGCCGGGAGGCGGCCGGCCTGGTACGGCAGTGGCTGCGGGCCGGCACCGGACTCGCGGGCGGGATCGCCGCGGACGACACCGCGGCCACCTGGCTGCACGCCGTCGCGACCATCATCGAACTGAAGCGGCTGACCCGGTCGCGGGACCGGCGTGCGTAGTCGTGTCCCACGTCCGGGACGACGGAGCGGTACGCACTCCTGAACGCACATCGGCGGCCGCTCCCCGGCCCGGCCGGGGCTCGGGCGGTGCCTCGCTGCACACACCCGGCGCCTCGGCCGCCGGCGGAGATCACCTCATCGGACCTCCCGCGCGTAGGGCGCGACGGTGATCCGGTCGATCAGCGGTGCGTGGCGAGAGCGGAGCAGGATGCCGGGGAAGGTGTCCGAGGCGTAGGTGGTGCCGTCGAAGTTCCGCAGTTCCTCCGAGCGGAAGGTGATCGTGTTCCGTCCCTTCGTGAGGCGGACCGGGACGCTCAGCTCCCAGAAGTTGTCCTGGTGGAAGGTGTGCGGGAAGCTGACGCGCCGCGTCTCGCCGCCGTTGACGGTGATGTCGGCGTGGCGGGCGAGCGGGTCGGGGTTGTAGTGCGTGGCAGGGGACTGCTCGGGGTTGGAGTAGCGGATGCGGAGTGCGTAGAGGCCGGTCCGGTCGGCGGCTACCGTGAAGGTCGCGGTGTTCCCGTTGCCCGGTGCGCCGCCGATGCCGGTGATCGCCGTGCCGTCGGTCGCCAGGGAGAGCGGGGTGAGGGTGGCCGTGCCGGCGAGACCGGCGTCCTGCGCCTCGTAGGTGCGCGCCTCCAGCGTGCCCTGACCGGGTGCGACGGTGAGGCGGTCGACCAGGGTGGCGGACGAACCGCCCGTGACCGTCACCTTGTTGATGCCGCCCGAGAGGGAGACCGCCACGCGCTGCCTGCCCTTGGTCAGGTGCAGGACGTCGTGACCGTTCACGGAGAGCCGGGCGTTCGCGCCGCCGAGCGTGTCGACCTGGAGGGTGGCCTCGCGGTCGGCGGGGGAGTAGACCCAGAACGTGGCCGTCTGGTTCCCTTCCAGCCGGGCCGCGCCCGAGCCCGTCGCGGGGGTTCCGGCCCGCTTCGGCAGGTCGTGGACGGGCCGTGCCCCACCGCCCAGCCAGGCCAGTTCGCCCTCGTACACCTGGGTGGCGGCCGAAGTGGCGGAGAGGGAGAGGGTGATGCGGTCGACGATGGCGTCGCCCTTGGTGGCGCGTTCGCCGTCCAGGCTCCTGGCGGCGAGCGTGAGCGTGTGTTCGCCCTTGGTCAGGTGGATCGTGGTGTCGGTGTGGTCCCAGACCACCCACTTGTAGCCGAGCGGCAGGTGCAGCTCCCGCTCGCTGTCCGCCGTGCCGTCCACGCGCAGGAAGACGTTGGTGGGGCCCTGTTCCCTCACCTTGTCGAAGGTGTTGAGGGAGTTGGCGAAGACACTCAGGTCGTAGGTGCCGTCCTCGGGCGCGTCCACGGTGAAGTCGAGCGTGACGTCCGAGCCGGTGCGGAGGCCGCCCACGTCGTAGCCGCCGGAGGTGTAGAACTTCGACACGTCACGGGGTGAGCCCTCCGGGCCGTTCCTGGAGTAGCCGGATCCGGTGTGCGCGGCGTCCTCCGCCTCGTACGACGCCTGCCAGCGCACCGGCGGGGACTGGGTGCCCTCCGCCTTGCCGGCCGGGCTGAGGACGATCTCGTACGCCGAGGACTCCTTCAGCTTCGGCAGCGCGCCGTCGCCGAAGTCGACGGCGACCTTTCCGTCGTCGCCGACCTCCAGGTTCGTCTCCGTGAGCAGCTTCGGGCCGGAGGAGTCGCCGATCTGCCCGCTCCACTCGATCTCCCGCACCCAGGCGTGGACCCGGTCCCCGAAGACCGTCTTCGGGACGCCCGCGAAGGTGATGTGGCCGTTGCCCGTCGATCCCCCGAAGAGCAGCCGCGCCTGCCGCTTGTCCTCGTCGAGTGCGGCGACGCCCTGCATGGTGTAGTTCTCGCCGGGGAACGGCGGCGTCACCTTCACGGTGTGTCCGCTCATCGAGGCGTACGAGTGCAGCAGCCACCACTGGCCGTTCCCCCGGTTCGACTGCACGGCGGAGTCGGAGAGGTTGCCGTCGATGTTCCAGTACGCGATGTCGGCGTCCACCTTGGACTCCTCGATCGCGGAGACCCACTGGATCATCTGGCCGGGGACGGAGGTGTGGTAGTTGAAGGCGTACTCCTTGATGTTGACCGGGAGCCGGGTGCCCTCACGACTGGTGCCCTTGAACAGCTCCTTCTCCCACGTCCGGTACCTGGCGACGTCGGCGCGCACGGCCTCGGGGTGACTCAGCTCGTGCCAGGTGATGACGTCGGGGAGGGTGCCGGCGGCCAGGGCATGGGTGAGGAAGCCCTTCACCTGGTCGTAGAGGACGCTGGTGTTGGGGCCGGCGATGCGCGCCTTCGGCATCTTCCCCTTGATGAGCCGATAGACGTCGTCCCAGGCGGCGAAGTAGTCACGCGGGTCGTCGAGCCAGCTGACCTTGTCGTAGCTCCACTCGCCGGTGCCGAACATGTTGCCCTCGGGCTCGTTGAACGGCACGAAGACGATGTTGTCCTGGTATTTCGCCGGCAGTCGCAGGACCTGGTCGACCTGCCCCGCGATCTTCTCCTCGTAGAGGTCGAGCTTCTCCGCGGGGGTGTCGCCCGGCCACTCGTACGGGAAGCTGCGGTGGATGTCGGTCATGTAGATGTACACGTCACCGTCGGTGGAGTCGGACAGCGGCCCGACCACCTCCAGCGCGTCGGCACCGGGGTGCTGCGGGCCGTCCTGCGCCTTCGTGGAGACCGTGCGCAGGCCCATGCCCTCGATGAGGTTGTTGGTGGGGACGTCCGGTCCGTACACGCCGTACAGGGTGCCGGAGGCGCCGCCGTGGAAGGCGCCGGTGTCCGAGCCGAGGTCGACCTCCAGCTGTCCCTCGCGGACGACGGTGACGGTCGCCCGCACCGGGCGCCCGGCCGCGGCTCCCGCCACCGTGAAGGTTCCCGGTCGGGCGTACTTCTCCGGCGGTACGCCGTCCCAGGAGATCGGCGTGTCGCGGTCGTAGCCGTCGGAGAAGGAGGAGCGGACGGCGGCCGGGAGGGACGGGGCGGTCCCCGCCGCCGTACGGACGTCGAACGACGTCCGCGAGAGCTGCTGGAGGCCGGGCACGTGCCCGACCGTGCCGGCCACCTGCTCGGGGGTGAGCGCCGTGTGCCACACGGCGAAGTCGTCGATCGCTCCCTTGAACAACGGGTCCGGGTACAGGGACCTGCCGATGTAACCGGCGGCTGTGGCGGAACCGTCCAGCAGGTCACGGGCCTTGACGTCGGTCCCGGCGGAGGAGACCACGACGCCGTCCAGGTAGGTGGTGACGCGCCGGGCGGAGCTGTCGAGGGTGACGGTGACGGTGCGCCACTGGTCCGCGGGGAGCGCCGCGTAGCCGCTCACCTTGGCCTCGGCGCCACCTCCGCCGGTCGTCACGGCGGTGCACAGCACCCCGCCGTTGTCGGACGGGGTGGTGAACAGGTACTTGGTGGTGTCGGTGCCCAGGTCGAAGACGCGCTGCCAGGACGCGTCGTCACCGCTCCACTTCACCCGGGCGGAGACCGTCAGGTCGGCCGCGTCCCCGAGCACTTCGCGGGGCAGACGGACGTACGCGCCGTCGGAGTCGGGCGCCCCGCCGGGCAGGGCCAGAGCCCTGCCGCCGTCCGTGCCCGCGACGGACTGGGCGGTGGAGCCGTTCACCAGGCTCGCCGTGAGCCCGTTGCCGGAGCTGTCGGCGATCCTTCCGGCGGCGAGGTCGTCCTGGTCGAAGGTGTAGTGGGCGGTCGGCCGGGGCGGGTCCGCCGCCTGTGCGGCGGCGGCCGGCGCGGTCAGCAGCCCCGCGCCGAGAGCGACGGCCATGGCGGCCGGGACCCGGCGTCGCCGGGCGGGTCTGTCAGCGGATGTCATCGATCGCGTCCTCAATCGCCTGAGTGGGCAGAGTCGTCGAACCGGTTCGCACGCGATGCGTCGAGAAGCCGGGCGAATTCGTGAGGGAGCCGGGAACGGCGGCCCGTGCTCCGGTGCCGTACGGCAGGCGGACACGGGGGTGGCGGTGCCATCGCTTCATCGAACCGGTTCGGCGAAGCTAGCACCGGGACAGGCGACCATCAATCCCTCCGACACGGCGGACTACGGGAGTTGAGGCTGTCACGGCGTTGCGTGTCCGAGGTGTTGACACCCGTGCGTCGCCTTCCTACCTTCACTTCACGCGAACCGGTTCGACGGCCGGTCCTCGCCCCCTATCTCTTTCCAGCCCCTGAGGGCCGGCGGTCGCTCATTTCCCAAGAGTGTCGAACCGGTTCGAGCAAGGAGTCGCCGTGAACATCGGTGAGATCGCCCGGCGGGCCGGTGTCTCGCGCAGCACCGTGTCGTACGCGCTGAGCGGCAAGCGTCCGGTGTCGGAGGAGACGCGTCGGAAGATCCAGCAGGTCATCGACGAGCTGGGGTACCGGCCCAATGCCAGCGCCCGTGCTCTGGCCAACGGCCGGACCAGCACGATCGGGCTGGTCTTCCCGCCCGCCGGCAACCATTACACGGGCATGCAGCTGGATTTCATCGGCAGCGTGGTGGAGGCCGCCGCGGCCTACGACTACGACGTGCTGCTGTCACCGAGCGGGGTGGACAGCGACCGCTCGTTCCAGCGGCTGCTGGGGGAGCGGCGGGTCGACGGCGCGATCCTGATGGAGATCAGGCTGGAGGACGACCGGGTCGATCACCTGGCCGCCCTGGACTTCCCCTCCGTGGCCATCGGCCGCACCGCCCACCCGGAGGACGGCTGGTGGGTCGGCCTGGACCACACCGCGCTGGCCGAAGCGTGCGTCCACCATCTCGCGGACCTCGGCCACCACCGGGTCGCCTTCGTCAACCGGCCCGAACAACTCCTGCGGTCCGGATACGAGTCGGCACACCGGGGACTGGACGGGTTCACCAAGGCGGCGGCCGAGCGCGGGCTGAGCGTGCGCACGTACTGCTGCGGGGACGACGCCGCCTCGGGCCAGGCGTGTGTGGAGCGGATCCTGCGTGACGATCCGGCCACCACGGCGCTGGTCACGCTGAACGAGGCCGCGCTGGGCGGGCTGTACCGCGGGCTCGCCCGGGCGGGCCGCCATGTGCCGCGCGACTTCTCCGTCACCGGGATCGTGGCCGCCCGGTGGGCGGAGACGGTGACCCCGCAGCTCACCGCGGCCGACGTACCGGCGGCGGAGATGGGCCGCCGCGCCGTCGACCTGCTCGTCGAGCGGCTCGACCATCCCGACGCGCCCCCGCGGCACCACCTGCTCACGCCGCCGATCTCGTTGCGGGCCAGCACCGGGCCCGCCACCGGCGACTCCGCCTCGGCACCCTGATCCGCATCGGTTCCGATCGCTCTTTCCGCCACCTCACACCGGGCACCCGGTCCCCTCACCGCCGCCGTCCGGCGTGCCCGCTGCCCCTGACCACCCCTCTCCCACGGCACCCGTGTGCCGAGAACGAAGGACCCGCCATGCACAGTTCCTCCCGACGGCTCCTCGCCGCCGCGGCCCTGTCGACAGCAGTCGCCCTCGTCGGCACCGCCTGTTCCTCCGGCTCGGGCAGCACCGGCGGCAAGGGCGCGGACGGTGGCACCTACACCGTCTGGGACCCGTACCCGCAGTTCGACAAGACCTCGGCCTGGACGAAGCTGCTGGACAAGTGCGGCACCCAGGCCGGGGTGAAGATCAAGCGGACCGGCTTCGACACCAGCGACCTGGGCAACAAGACGCTGCTGGCCGCCCAGCAGGACAACTCACCGGACGTCCTCGTCGTGGACAACCCGGTGGTGCCGACCCTGGCCGAAGCGGGCGTGCTCACCACGACCGCCGACACCAGGCTCGACACCTCGAAGGTGGACCCCAACCTGCTCGCGGCCGGCCAGTCGGGCGGCAAGACGTACGGCACACCGATCGGCGCCAACACGCTCGCCCTCTACTACAACAAGAAGGTGCTGAAGGAGGCCGGGGTGGACATCGCCTCGGTCAAGGACTGGACGTCGCTGACGGCCGCGCTGGAGAAGGTCAAGAAGGCGGGCAGGAAGGGCGTCACCTTCTCGGCGATCGGCACGGAGGAGGGCAGCTTCCAGTTCCTGCCCTGGTTCTGGGGAGCGGGCGCCGAGCTGGCCCGACTCGACTCGCCCCAGGCCGTGTCCGCCCTGTCGCTCTGGAAGGACTGGCTGAAGCGGGGCTACGCACCCAACTCGGTGCTCAACAACACCCAGACGACGAGCTGGCAGGAGTTCGCCGGCGGCGACTACGCGTTCGCGGAGAACGGCACCTGGCAGCTCGCGAATGCGCGGAAGGCCGGGCTCGACTACGGGGTGCTGCCCATCCCCGGCGCCTCGGGAGGCACCGCCGCGGCCCCGACCGGCGGCGAGTTCGTCACCATCCCGGTGCAGGGCGACACCGGCCGCTACGCCACTTCCGCGAAGCTGGCGACCTGCCTGACCAGCACGCAGAACCTGTACGACACCGACACCACCCTCTCCTACGTGGCCCCCACCGGCGAGGTCCAGCAGCGGCAGATCGAGGCGAACCCCGAGCTGAAGCCCTGGGTCGAGGCGGTCAAGTCGGCCAAGGGACGCACCAGCGACGACCTCGGCACCAAGTACCCGAAGATGTCCGAGCAGTTGTGGAAGGCCGTCCAGTCCGCCCTCAGCGGGTCCAAGTCGCCCAAGGACGCGCTCTCCTCGGCACAGGCCTCGGTGAAGTGACGTGGGCCCGGTGAAGCAGACGACACATCCGCCCGACTCCCGGCCCGCGCGGGGCCGGAACACGGCGGCCACCGACGCTCCGCCGCCGGCCGGCCGCGGGACACGGCGCCGTCCCGCGTCCACGCAGTGGGCGGCCTGGGGCTTCCTCGCCCCGGTGACCCTCTACCTCGCTCTCTTCTACGCCTATCCGCTCTACCGCAACATCGATCTCAGCCTGCGCGACTACACGGTCCGCTCCTTCGTGCAGGGCAACGCACCCTTCACGGGCCTGAAGAACTACCGGACCGTCTTCGACGACCCGGCCTTCGCCCCGGCGCTGCTGCACACCGTGGTGTTCACCGCCGTGTGCCTGGCCTTTCAGTACGCCATCGGCCTGGCCCTCGCGGTCTTCTTCAACCAGCACTTCCGGCTGTCCGCGACCCTGCGCGCCCTGTTCCTGGTGCCCTGGCTGCTGCCGCTGATCGTGTCGGCCTCCACCTGGTCCTGGATGCTCAACAGCGACTCGGGCATCGTCAACGCCGCCCTGCACGTCATCGGCGTCGGCCCGGTCAACTGGCTGACCTCGCCGTCGTGGTCGCTGACCTCCGTGACCATCGCCAACATCTGGATCGGCGTCCCCTTCAACCTGGTGGTCCTCTACAGCGGCCTGCAGTCCATCCCCGCGAGCCTGTACGAGGCGGCGGCCCTGGACGGGGCCGGCTCCTGGCAGCGGTTCTGGCGCGTCACCTTCCCGTTGCTGCGCCCGGTGTCGGCGATCACGCTGCTGCTGGGTCTGGTCTACACGCTCAAGGTCTTCGACATCATCTGGATCATGACCAAGGGCGGCCCGGCGGACTCGTCCACCACCTTCGCCACCTGGTCCTACCAGTTCGGCTTCGGCAACCTGCTGCCCGCCTTCGGCCCCGGCGCGGCCGTCGGAAACCTGCTCGTCGTCGCGGCCCTGGTGTTCGGCCTGCTCTACGTCCGGGTCCAGCGAAAGCGGGCCCTGTCATGAACCGCGGCACCAACCGTACGTGGGTGAAGACGGCCACCGGCCTGCTGCTGACCGCGGTCATGCTCTTCCCGGTCTACTGGATGTTCAACGTCTCCCTCACCCGGGACCAGGACATGCGCAAGAGCCCACCGGACCTGTTCCCCGTCCACGGCACCCTCGCCGGCTACCGCACCGTCCTCGACGAGCAGTTGCCCTACCTCGGCACCAGCCTGGTGATCGGCCTGGGCACCGTCGTGCTGACCGTGGCCCTGTCCGCACCGGCCGGTTACGCCCTGGCCAAGCTACGGCCGCGCGGCGGCGGCATACTGAGCTTCCTCCTGCTGGCGGCGCAGATGATCCCCGGCATCATCATGGCGATGGGCTTCTACGCCATCTACCTCCAGCTCGGCCTGCTCCAGTCCGTCCCGGGCCTGATCGTCGCCGACTCCACCCTGGCCGTGCCGTTCGCCGTGCTCATCTTCACCGCGTTCATGTCCGGCATCCCCGGCGAGCTGCTCCAGGCCGCGAGGACCGACGGCGCCGGGCCCCTGCGCACCTTCTGGTCGATCGTCCTGCCGATGAGCCGCAACGCCGTCGTCACCGTGTCGCTGTTCGCCTTCCTGTGGTCCTGGTCGGACTTCGTCTTCGCCGGCACGCTCGTCAACGGCGGTGCGCACGAGCCCATCACCCTGGGCATCTACCACTACATCGGCAACAACAACCAGCAGTGGAACGCCATCATGGCCACCGCGGTCGTGGCCTCCCTGCCGGCCGCGGTCGTCCTCGTCCTCGCCCAGCGCTACGTCGCCGCCGGCGTGACCGCCGGTGCCGTCAAGGACTGAACCCCCTCCTCACGGCTTCACCGTCCGCGCGTCGGACGGTGGACGCCCCAGCCCGAGAAACGAGTCATCCCTTATGACCGCCGCCCGATCCGGTCCGGCCTTCTCCGTCCACGACATCCCGTTCAGCACGCGAGGGTCCTGGTTCGACATCTCGCCCGTGGTGGCGGAGAAGACGTACGCCGACGATCTCCACCTCGTCTCCCACCAGAACGGCATGCACGCCGTCCTGCGCCTGACCCCCCTGCACCCGGGGACCGGCGACCGCCTCGAGACCCGCGTCGAGGCGACACCCGGCCTGCTCAGCTGGATCGGCGGGGGCGGGCGCATCGACCTCGTCTACGCATCGCCGGACACCGTACGCCTGCGCGGGACGGGCCTGGACATCAGGATCTCCGCGGCCGCGCAGACCCTGACCCCGTTCAGCGGCACGTACTTCTTCCGGGACCCGGCAGCGGACGCGCACGTGTTCACGTCGTACGAGACCGGACGCCGTTACCGCGTCACCGTGTTGTCCGGCACCGTGGCGCACACGGCCGGAGGCCAGGCGCTCGGCAGCGGCGATCGCGGTCTCGTCACGACAGCCGGCGCGGACGGCACCTGGGAGGTCGCGCTGGAGGAGCTCGACGCGTCCCGCCCGCCGTACGCGTCGTCGGCGACCTTCGAGGAGGTCGAGGCGTCCGCGCGGAGTTCGTTCGCGGACTTCGCCGAGGCGGTGGCGCCCTGGCGCTCATCGGCCACCCCGGCCGCCGAACTCGCCGCGTACGTCCTCTGGTCGGCGACGGTACGACCGACGGGACTGGTCACCAGGCCCGCCGTACTCATGTCCAAGCACTGGATGGACAAGGTGTGGAGCTGGGACCATTGCTTCAATGCGCTGGCCCTGGCACCCGGCTGCCCCGAGCTCGCTCTGGACCAGTTCGCCCTGCCCTTCGACCACCAGGACGACAGCGGTGCCCTGCCCGACTCGGTCACCCACTCCGAGGTCCTGTACAACTTCGTGAAACCGCCCATCCACGGCTGGGCCCACGGCCACCTGCGCCGCCGTCTGCCGGTGCCTCCCAGCCCCGCCGAACTCGCCGAGACCTATGACCGGCTGGAACGGTGGACGACCTTCTGGCTCACCGCACGGCGAGCTCCCGGGGCCGAACTGGCCCACTACCAGCACGGCAACGACAGTGGCTGGGACAACGCCACCACGTTCGACCCGGAGCGGGTCGTCGTCACCGCCGACCTGACCGCCTTCCTAGTCCTCCAGGCGCACGAACTCGCCGAGCTGGCGGCGGAGTTGCGCAACGTGGACCTGGCTCGGCGGTGGACGCGGGTGGCGGAGGATCTCCAGGCGGCGCTGCTCGACCAACTCTGGACGGGCGAGAGGTTCGTCGCCCGGGGAGTCGGCACCGGGGACACCTGGAGCAGCGCGAGCCTCCTCGACCTGATGCCCATCGTGCTGGGCGAGCACCTGCCCGGGCACGTCAGCGGCGCCCTGGCCGACCACATCAAGGCCCACCTGACGCCGTACGGCCTGGCCACCGAACTGCCCACCTCGCCGCACTACCTCGCCGACGGCTACTGGCGCGGCCCCATCTGGGCCCCCGCCACCGTCCTCGTCGAGGACGGTCTGCGCAGGGCCGGCCACCTCCGGCTGGCTGACGACATCAGCGCCCGCTTCCGCGCCCTGTGCGAGACCCACGGCTTCGCGGAGAACTTCGACGCCCTCACCGGAACCGGTCTGCGCGACCGCGCCTACACCTGGACGGCCGGCAGCTACCTCCTCCTCGCCGAAGCCCACGTCCGACGAGGCGGCGACTGACCGGCACCGGACTCCCTTGTAGCCCTCCGGCGACGGTGCCGAGCGCCGCGGTCGAAAATGACGGGCCTCGGCCGGGCGAAGCGCCGTACCGTAGGCGCATGCTCGATCAGGACGGTTACTTCGGGGAGTCCGTCGCCGCGTCGTACGACGAGTCGTCGGCGGAGATGTTCGATCCGCGGGTCGTGGAGCCTGCCGTGGACGTGCTGGCGGAGCTGGCCGGGGACGGTGGGCGGGCGCTGGAGTTCGGGGTCGGGACCGGGCGGGTCGCCCTGCCGCTCGCGGCGCGTGGCGTCGAGGTGCACGGCATCGACATGTCCCGGGCGATGGTCGAGCGGCTGCGGGCCAAGCCCGGCGGCGACGGCATCGGTGTCACGATCGGGGACTTCGCGACCGCCAAGGCCGACGGGACGTTCTCGGTCGCCTACCTCGTCTACAACACGATCATGAACCTGACCTCGCAGGACGCCCAGGTGGACTGCTTCCGCAACGCCGCCGGCCATCTGGAGCCCGGCGGCTGTTTCGTCGTCGAGGTCGGCGTGCCCGACCTGCGGCGGCTGCCGCCCGGGCAGAACGCCGTGCCGTTCCGGGTGGGCGAGGGGCGGCTCGGGTTCGACCTGTACGACGTGGCAGGCCAGTCCGTCAGCTCCCACCACGTCTCCGTCCAGGACGGCCACGGCACGTACCTGGCCGTTCCGTTCCGCTACGTCTGGCCCGCCGAGCTGGACCTCATGGCCCGGCTGGCCGGCATGCGGCTGCGGGAGCGGTGGGACGGGTGGACGCGGGAGCCGTTCACCAGCGAGAGCCGGCAGCACGTGTCCGTGTGGGAGAAGGTCGCGGGCTGAGGCGGTGGGCGCCCCGCCCGGACTCCTCGACGCGAATTCAGCCCCGGTCCTGTACCGCCATCTCCGCGAGCAGGGACCAGTCCTCCTGCGGCAGCGTCATGTTGACGATGCGCGGCGTCTCGGCGAGGTGCGGCGGCAGGGTCTGCTGCGCGTCGCGGAAGTGCGGGGAACGGACGTGCGCGGCACCCGCGTCCTCGTCGCGGAACGCCTCGACGAGCACGTACTCGGTCGGATCGTCGACACCGCGGGACCAGTCGAACCACAGGCAACCCGGTTCGGCACGCGTCGCCTCGGTGAATGCGGCCGTGATCTCCGGCCACTGGTCGGCATGCTCCGGCAGCACCCGGAACTTCGCGGTGATGAAGATCATTCCAAGCTCCTCGACGGTCGTGTCATGTGCGTCCATGGTCCGTGTGGTCGCCACCGACGGAGCGGCCGACGCGCCGAGACCGCCCGGGAGCGAGGACGCGTCCACGTCGGCTCACAAGCCGGGATCGTCGAACTGGTCGAGGTCGAACTGGTCGAGGAGGAAGTCGACCGGTGCGAGGCGCGACGCGGCGGAAGTACCGTCGGCAAGCACCTGTTCCGCCCAGATGACCTTGCCGTGGGTCGTGTACCGCGTCCCCCACCGCTGGGCGAACTGTGCCACCAGGAACAGCCCGCGCCCGCCTTCGTCCGTGGTCGCCGCCCGCCGCAGCCGCGGCGAGGTGCCGCTGCCGTCCGAGACCTCGCAGATGAGGCAGCGTCCGTGCAGCAGCCGCACACCCACCGGCGGCGAGCCGTACCGGATCGCGTTCGTGACCAGTTCGCTGACGATCAGTTCCGTGGCGAAGCCGGTCTCCTCCAGCCCCCACTTCCGCAACGTCTCCCGGCAGCGCGCCCGCACCGAGGGAACCAGCGCCGGGTCCGGCGGGACGTCCCACTCGGCCACGCGTGAGGGCGGGAACGTCCGGGTACGTGCCGTGAGCAGCGCGATGTCGTCGCAGGAGTGCGACGGCTTCAGCGCGTCGATCACCGCCTGGCAGGTCTCCTCCGGGGTGCGGCTCCCGGACCCGTCCAACGCCCGGCGCAGCCTCTCCAGCCCGACGTCGATGTCCTGGGTGCGGTCCTCCACCAGACCGTCGGTGTACAGCACCAGTTGCGAGCCCTCCGGCAGGGACAGCTCGGCGGTCTCGAACGGGTAGCCGCCCAGACCGAGGGGCGCCGAGGCCGGCACCCCGGCACAGGTGACCGTCCCGTCCGGGCGCACCACCACCGGTTCCGGGTGTCCCGCACGGGCCATGGTGCAGACCCCCACCACCGGGTCGTAGACCGCGTAGAGACAGGTCGCTCCGGTCACGCCCTCGCCCTCGTGGTCTTCCGCGGCACCACCCGTGAGCTCCTCGTCGTCCATGCGGACGACCAGGTCGTCCAGGTTCCCGAGCACCTCGTCCACGGGCAGGTCCAGGACGGCGAAGTTGTGCACCGCGGTGCGCAGCCGCCCCATCGTCGCCGCCGCGTGCAGGCCGCGTCCGACGACGTCGCCCATCACCAGGGCGACACGAGCCCCGGTGAGCGGGATGACGTCGAACCAGTCCCCGCCCACCCCGGCCTCCGCCGGCAGGTACCGCCAGGCCACCTCCAGCGCGTCCTGCTGCGGTTGCCCCCGCGGCAGCAGACTGCGTTGCAGCGTCACCGCCATCGCGTGCTCCCGGGTGAACCTCCGCGCGTTGTCGATGGCCACCGCCGCCCGTACGGCCAGTTCCTCCGCGAAGGTGAGGTCGTCCGGCTCGAACGCCGGGGAATCAGCGGTCCGGTAGAAGTTCACCACGCCCAGGGCTACGTGCCGCGCCCGCAGCGGCACGGTCACCAGCGACCGCAGCCCGCACTCCAGGGCCGTCCGGGCGCGCTCCGGATCCTGTTCCCGCCAGCCGCGGGCCTGCCGCAGGTCCGCCTCCAGCACGCCCCGCCCCTCCCGCAGCGTCCGCATCTGGGGGCTGCGGGCCGAGAAGGTGATCACTTCGCCCAGCGGATACACCGGGATCATCGGCTGTGCGCCGCCGATCGCCGTCCGGCGCAGATGCCGCCAGCCCTCCGCGGTCGGCTCCCACCCCCGCAGCACCGCGTCGAGCAGATCCACCGTCACCAGGTCGGCGAACTGCGGCGCGGCCACCTCGGCCAGTTCCTGGGCCGTACGCCCCACGTCCAGCGTCGTGCCGATCCCCACCCCTGCCTCGTACAGCAGATCCAGCCGCTCCCGCGTGACCTCGGCACGCCCCGAGACCGCCGCCAGTTCCGTGGTGTCCCGCAGGGTCACCACGCTGCCGCCCCGGTCGGCCCGAGGGAACGTCGGCCGCTTGTTCACCGCCAGCAACCGGTTCCCCGCGCGGTACACCTCGTCGGTGACCGCCTCCGGCGACGCCAGCAGGCGCATGACCGGCTCCGGCAGCCCCAGCTCCCGCACCGGACGCCCGTGCACGTCCTCCGGCAGCCCGAGCAGCCGCGTCGCCTCGTCGTTCGCCAGCAGCAGTCGTCCGTCGGCAGTGGTGATCAGCACGCCCTCCCGCACCGCGTGCAGGACCGCGTCGTGGTGGTCGTACAACCGCGCCAGCTCCACCGGGGACAAGCCGTGCGTGTGCCGCCGAAGCCGCCGGGACACCAGCGTCGTTCCCGCCGTGGCCAGCGCCAGCGCGGCCGCGCCGCTGCCCAGGATGATCGGTAGCTGCGGCAGCCACAGGGCCGCCACGTTCCTGACCGTGAGCCCGGCGGAGACCAGGCCGACCACCTTGCCGCGCGAATCGGTCACCGGGACCACGGCCTGCACGTCCGTCCCCTTGCCCGCGGGCAGCGGCGGCCCGCCGGCCTGCTCGACGACGGTACGGCCTTTCAACGCCGGTTCGATGGTGCCGACGAACTTCTTCCCGATCTCCCGCGGATAGGGGTACGTGTAACGGATCCCCGTCGTGCTCATCACCACGATGAAATCCACGCCCGCGCGCTTGCGCGCCGCCTCGGCCCGAGGCTGGAGCACCGCCGACGGGTCCCGGCTCCGCAGAGCCGCGGCCGTGCCGGGGGCACTCGCGAAGGACTGGGCCGCGATGACCGACTCCCGCCGCCCCTGCTGCAGGGCGTCACGCGCCGCCTGGAGCATCATGCCCACCACCGCGGCCACCACCAGCAGGACCACGATGACGACCTGCAGAAGGAACACCTGACCGGCCGCACTGCGCAGGTTCAGCAGGGAAGCGCGACGTTCACGCGGGTGTCCGCCGGGCGGATGACGTTCCGGGCTCCGAGGACGCCCGGAAAATACCTCCATACACCCTTGATAGCACCACTGCGGGACAGCCGGCCGACGGCACCGCTGCGCGGCGGCCGACCCCGGTCGAGCCCGTCGCGCGGCTGCCGCCGCACGGCCCGGGAGGCGGCGTGGCCGGTCGGCACGCCCGGGCCCATGCCGTCGCACGGAACGAAGCCCGATATGCCCCGATAAGATACTTTGGTGATCAGGAAAGGACGGCCGCGGCGTCATCGCCCTCCCTACGGTGGCCGACGCGCAACGGTCGTGCTGTCGCCCGTGATTCTCACCGTCCTCGTCTCGGGCCTGGCCTTCGCCACTCCCAGGGAGATCGCCTTCAGCCGCCTCCTGCCCGCCGCACCCGCCCTCGCCGCCGCCATGTGGCCCGTGGTGCCGACGATCCTGCTGGGGGCGTTCTGTCTGCTGGTCATGAGCGGGCTCAGCCTCGTCTACACCGACCTGGGAACGCCGTACACGGCGGCTGCGATCGTCGCGGTCACCCTGGCGGCCGCCTATACGAGCCATCTCAGACTCCAGCGGGAGGAGACGCTCTTCCAGGTCCGGCTCGTGGCGGACGCGGCGCAGAAGGTGCTGCTGCGCCCGTTGCCGCGCCGGGTCAAGGACGTCGAGATCGAGTCGCTGTACCTCGCGGCCCAGGAGCAGGCCCGGATCGGGGGCGACTTCTACGAAGTGGCCGACACGCCCTACGGGGTCCGGCTGCTCATCGGTGACGTGCGCGGTAAGGGGCTGTCGGCGGTGGGGGCCGCCTCGGCGGTGATCAACTGCTTCCGGGAGAACGCGTACGACCAGCCCGACCTCAGAGGCATCATCCACCGCCTGGAGGCCAGCATCGGCCGCTACAGCGTGGCGATCCTCGACCCGGATCAGCCTGAGCACTTCGCCACCGCTCTGATCGCCGAGATCCGGTACGGCGCCGGACAGGTGAAGATCCTCAACTGCGGGCACCCCCCGCCCTTGCTGATACGGGGCGGAGAGATCCGCGTCCTCGAACCCACCGCCCCCTCGCCGCCCCTCAACCTCGCGACGCTCCTCGGAGACGACTACAACATCGACACCATCGCCTTCACCCCGGGCGACCAGATGCTGCTCTACACCGACGGCGTGACGGAGACCCGGGACCGCGCCGGCGCGTTCTTCCCGCTACCGGAGTGGATGCGGCAGCTCGGCCCGGCGGCGCCCCGGGAGCTGCTGGACCGGCTTCACCGCGACCTGCTCCACTACAGCGGCGGAAGGCTCGACGACGACATCGCGGCCGTCGCCGTCCGCTGCGGGCGCCCGGAGGCTCAGGACCGCCCCGCGTAGGTGGCCACGTGCCGTGGCGCGGCGGCGTCCGTCCTCGGCGCGGGGTCTCGACGGGCCTTCCGTACGGCCGGTCACGGGCGTCCGGCGAGCCGGCTCGACCGGTGACGCCGCCGGCCGGGAGCCGGCCCCCCGGGGACGCGATCACCACGGCGTCGTACGGCGGCCTGCGTTCCGGTGCGTCAGCCCGCGGCAAGGCGCTCCTACGGAATCGCCAGCTCGGCCCAGATGGTCTTCCCGGACGCGGTGTAGCGCGTGCCCCAGCGCTGGGACATCTGGGCGACGAGGAAGAGACCGCGGCCCCCTTCGTCGTCCCGGCGCGCTCGCCGCAGGTGGGGTGCCGTGTGCGCGTTGTCGGACACCTCGCACAGCAGGCAGCGGTCCCTGATCAGCCTCAGCATGACGGGGCCGGTGGCGTACCGGATGCTGTTGGTGACCAGCTCGCTCACCACGAGTGCCGCGTTGAACGACAGGTCGGACAGGCCCCAGTCCGTCAACTGGCGCTCGGTGTCCGTGCGGGCGTGCGCCACCATGGCGGGGTCCGGCGGCAGCTCAAGGTCCGCCACACGGTCGGCGCCGAGCCGCCGGGTGCGGACGAGCAGCAGCGTGGCGTCGTCCGTCTGCGGGCCGGGCGGCCGGGCCGACAGCGCGCGGTCGCACAGTTCCTCCAGCGGGCACCGCTGCCAGGTGAGTACGTGGGCCAGGCTGTCGATTCCGCTGTCGATGTCGGTGTGCCGGTCCTCCACGACTCCGTCGGTGAAGAACGCCACGACGCTGCCGCTGGACAGGCTCAGCTCGACGTTCTCGTAGGGCAGGCCGCCCAGCCCCAGGGGCGGCCCCGGTGCCAGCGCGGACAGGGCGACCGAGCCGTTCGCATCGGCCACGATCGGCGGGGGATGGCCCGCGCTCGCCCAGACGCACCGGCCGCTGACCGGGTCGTAGATGGCGTACAGGCAGGTCACCCCGAGCGTCGCGTCGCCCAGCCCGTCGTCGGCATCGGTTTCCGAGTCCTGCGCGACCAGGCCGTCCAGCCGGGTGAGCAGCTCGGCCGGGTCCAGGTCCAGCAGGGCCAGGGTCCGTACGGTGGCGCGCAGCCGGCCCATGGTCGCGGCCGCGTGGACCCCGTGGCCCACCACGTCACCGACGGTCAGACCCACTCTGGCGCCGGACAGCGGGATCAGGTCGAACCAGTCGCCGCCCACTCCCACGCGGCTGTCGGCGGGCAGGTAGCGGTACGCCACGTCGACCGCGCTCTGCTCGGGCAGGTGCTGTGGCAGCAGGCTTCGCTGGAGCACCAGGGCTGCCGCGTGCTGGCTGGTGTAGCGGCGGGCGTTGTCGATGCCGACGGCGGCTCGCTCGGCCAGTTCCACCGCGAGCGTCTGCTCCTCGGGCCCGAAGCGGTCGGGGTTGCTGCTGCGCCGGAAGGTGGCGAGGCCCAGGACCGCGTTGCGGGTGAGCAGCGGGACGAAGAGGCAGGAGTGCGAGGCGGCCGATCCCGGCCCGCCCGGTGTCCCGGACGGGCAGGCGTCGACGACGGGACGGTTGGTGGCCAGGCTCTGCGCCTGCGGTGACGAGGGCGGGTAGGAGACGGGAGTGGTCCGGAACTCTTCCGGTGTCCGGCCGTGCATCCGCAGCAGACTGTGCCCCGGCGCCGAGCCCGTGGGCGGCTGCCGCCCCTCGATGACCGCCGGCGGCAGGTCCACCAGCACCTCGTCGGCGAGCTGCGGAACCGCCACGTCCGCGAGCTCCGCGGCCGTACGACGCACGTCCAGCGAGGCACCGATGCGCTTTCCCGCCCGTACGAGCAGCGACAGTCGTTCCTGGGCGCGGTAGCGGTCGGTGATGTCGAGGGACTCCTCGAAGAGCCCCAGCAGTTCGCCCCGGGCGTCCACCAGCCGGTGGTACGAGCAGGACCAGACGTGCTCGCGCACCGGGTCGGCGGGGGCACGCCCGCGATAGTGCATGCCCATGATCGGTTCGCCCGTCGTCAGCACGTGTTCCATGATCTGGTCTTCGTCCGGAGGGTGGTGCCGGGAGATGAACTCGCCTTCCGGGAAGAGATCCGCGGCCGGTCGGCCGATGTACTGGGCGATCCCCGCCAGTTCCAGATCGGTGGAGACGTTCCCCCAGACGACGCGCATGTCGGTGTCGAAGATCGTCAGACCCACGGCGGACTCCGTCGCCAGCCCCTGCAACATCGCGAGCTGCGCCTCCCAGCCGCGCAACGTGTCCAGGTCGGCCGCGACCACGACGGTCGCGGCGGCGCCCCGGTGCGCGAGCGGACCGAACGTCACGGCCGTGCGCAGCGTACGTCCGTCCCGGCAGCAGAGGTCCAGGACGGTGCAGCGCGGCTTGCGCCCCTTGCAGAGGGCGGACAGCCGCTGCCCGGAGGTCGCTGCCAGCAGCCGGGCAGCGGGCTGCCCGAGCACGTCCTCGGGGGAGTGGCCGAGCAGGCGCTGGGCCGAGGATCCCCATCCGGAAACGCGGCCTTCGGCGTCCAGTACCGCGACGCCGGCCTTGGAGAGGTCCAGGGGGCTGTGGAAATCGACGTTGGCGGCATTCGGAAAACGATCCATGGCACCGCTTCCCTCCGTGCTCCCTCAGCATCGCGTGCCCGGCCACGGACGACAACCGCACGCACGACGGCCGCCTGTTGGCGGGGTGAGCCGCGTCGCACCGGGGCGGAGGAACCTTGCTATGCAACGAGTTGCATAGGAGGATCGGCGTCATGGCGGTCGAACACGCGATCCTGGTGTCGCTCCTGGAGAAGCCGGGCTCCGGCTACGAGCTGGCCCGGCGCTTCGAACGGTCCATCGGCTACTTCTGGACCGCCACCCACCAGCAGATCTACCGCGTGCTCAAGCGCATGGAGAACGACGGCTGGGTCGACGTACGGGACGTCCCGCAGCAGGGCCGGCCGGACAAGAAGGAGTACTCCGTCGCCGACCTCGGCCGGGCCGCGCTGACCTCCTGGTTGCACGATCCGACCGAGCCGGAGAGCGTCCGCCACGATCTGGCCGTGAAGATCCGGGGCGCCGCCTTCGACGACGACCCGGCCGCCCTGATCCACGAGGTGGAGCGGCACCGCCAGGCCCACCGGGACCGGCTCGCGCACTATCTGGCGGGAGAGGCGCGGGACTTCCCGGCGCCCGAGGCGGGCGCGGCCGGCCCCCGGGTGCCGCTGGACCCGGAGCGAGAGCTCCAGCACGTCGTCCTGCGCGGCGGCATCGCGTACGAGCGGATGATGATCGACTGGCTGGACGACGTCCTGGCCACGCTGGCCCGGCTCGGTCCGGGCCGCTGATCGCCGCCGTACCTCACGACCCGGCCGGTCCACCCGTCAGACCTCCCGACCCTCCCTGTCCACCAGCCGAAAGGCGTCATCCCCATGGCTGACCAACTGCTGTTCAACCCGCGCACCTACGACCCCGCGCACTTCGACCCCGAGACGCGCCGCTTGCTGCGCGCCACCGTCGACTGGTTCGAGGAGCGCGGGAAGAGGCGGCTGATCGAGGACTACCGGACCCGCGCCTGGCTCGGCGACTTCCTCGCCTTCGCGGCGAAGGAGAACCTGTTCGCCACCTTCCTGACACCGTCGTCCGTCGCGGGGGAGGGGGCACCGGACAAGCGCTGGGACACCGCCCGGATCGCCGCGCTCAACGAGATCCTGGGCTTCTACGGCCTCGACTACTGGTACGTCTGGCAGGTCACGATCCTCGGTCTCGGCCCGGTCTGGCAGAGCGGCAACGCCGCCGCCCGCACCCGCGCCGCCGAACTCCTCGCCCAGGGTGAGGTGTTCGCGTTCGGCCTGTCCGAGAAGGCCCACGGCGCCGACATCTACTCCACCGACATGCTGCTGGAGCCCGACGGCGACGGCGGCTTCCGCGCCACCGGCTCCAAGTACTACATCGGCAACGGCAACGCCGCCGGGCTCGTCTCCGTCTTCGGCCGCCGTACCGACGTCGAGGGTCCCGACGGCTACGTGTTCTTCGCCGCCGACAGCCGTCACCCGGCCTACCACCTGGTCAAGAACGTCGTCGACTCCTCGAAGTTCGTCAGCGAGTTCCGCCTGGAGGACTATCCCGTAGCGGCCGAGGACGTCCTGCACACCGGCCGCGCCGCCTTCGACGCCGCCCTCAACACGGTCAACGTGGGCAAGTTCAACCTGTGCACCGCGTCGATCGGCATCTGCGAGCACGCGATGTACGAGGCCGTCACCCACGCCCACAACCGCATCCTCTACGGCCGCCCCGTGACCAGCTTCCCGCACGTGCGGCGGGAGCTGACCGACGCGTACGTCAGGCTCGTCGGCATGAAGCTGTTCAGCGACCGCGCTGTCGACTACTTCCGTTCCGCCGGCCCGGACGACCGCCGCTACCTGCTCTTCAACCCGATGACGAAGATGAAGGTGACCACGGAGGGTGAGAAGGTCATCGACCTGATGTGGGACGTCATCGCGGCCAAGGGCTTCGAGAAGGACAACTACTTCGGCCAGGCGGCCGTGGAGATCCGCGGCCTGCCGAAGCTGGAGGGCACGGTCCACGTCAACCTGGCGCTGATCCTGAAGTTCCTGCGCAGCCACCTCCTCGACCCGGTCGACCACCCCGGGGTACCGACCCGCCTCGACGCGGCCGACGACGAGTTCCTGTTCCGGCAGGGGCCGGCCCGCGGCCTCGGCGCGGTGCGCTTCCACGACTGGCGGCCCGCCTTCGACGCGTACGCGCACCTGCCCAACGTCAGCCGCTTCCGCGAACAGGCCGACGCCCTCCGCGCGTTCGTCGCCACGGCCGCCCCCGACGCGGAGCAGAGCCGCGACCTCGACCTCGTCCTCGCGGTCGGTCAGCTCTTCGCCCTCGTCGTGCACGCGCAGCTCGTCCTGGAACAGGTCGCCCTGACCGGACTCGACGAGGACGTGCTCGACGAACTCTTCGCCGTCCTCGTGCGGGACTTCTCCGCGCACGCCGTCGAACTGCACGGCAAGGACTCGGCGACCGAACAGCAGCAGGGCTGGGCGCTGGGTTCGATCCGGCGGCCGGTCGTCGACGAGGCACGCACGGAGCGGGTCTGGCAGCGGGTCGAGACACTGTCCGGCGCGTACGAGATGGCCCCGTAGACCCGCCGTACGCATCGCCGGGGCCTTACGGGGGCCGCCGGTAGGGGCGGGCTGGTCAGCCGGTCTTCCCTTTCCACTGCGGCCACTGCTCCAGCGCGGTGGTGACGCGCTTCGTCAGGGGTGGGACGGTCCTCGTCGCCTGCTGGTAGGCGGCGACGAGGTCCTCCAGCATCTTCGTGTTGCGCTGCACGTCGTCGGTCCTGGCGTCGAGCACGGACGTGCACTCGCGGGCCGCGTCCCGGCTCTTGGTCAGCAGCGTGGACCACGCGCGGCCCAGCTCCGGGTCGGGTACGCCCAGATGGCGTCGGGCGGTGGCCGCGTCGCGGGCGAGGCCGGCGCAGATGGGGCGCAGGGTGTCACCGTCGACGGCACCGGTCTCGGCGTCCGTCGACTCCGTGAACCACTGCGCGAACGTGGTGTAGCGAGAGGCCACGGCGACGATGTCGGCCTGGCCGCTCGTCTTGAACCAGGCCAGCAACTGGAAGCTCCGCACCCGTTCGCCGGTCCCGGCGGCCGGTGGACGGTCGGGCACGGCCAGGGCCGTACCACCGCCGCCCGTCACCGAACGCACGGCCACGACGGACGACGCCACGGCCAGGACCGCCACGGCGCCCACGGCGACGCGGGTCGGCCAGGACCGCCGTACCGTCCCGGCGGGCGCCGGGGGCCGCCCGGCGCGGGGCAGCCGGGCCAGGGGCGCGGCGACCAGGGCGGCGCCGAACATCGCCGGAGCGGCCGTCTGCACCAGGATCCCGGTCAGCGACCAGGACGCGTCGGGCAGCCAGTGGCAGGTGTCGCCCATGACCCGCAGCGGGCCCAGGCAGCCGTCGGCGGACTGGAGCGGGAACTGCGCCGCCAGCGCCAGGATCTGGGCGATGCCGGCGGCGGCCAGGGCGCGGGGCAGCCGGTGGGTGCGGGTGGTCACGGCGACGACGGCCGCCGTCGCGGCCACGCCGGTCCACAGGGCGACGGTCCGCCACCACATGTAGACGACGCCGAAGGCCGTGCCCCGCTCGCCGAGCGGAGGGCGCCAGGTGTGGGCGTACGCCATCACCGCCGCCAGGGCGGCCGCACCGAGCAGGCCCCCGGCCAGGCCGGCGAGGAGCGTGGAGCGCAGCCCCGTCGCCCGTGGCCGCCTGAGCAGCAGGACGGCCGGGTACACCCACAGCACCACCGCGGCCGCCGCGACCACGGGGGTCGAGCCCGCGACGCTCACGCTCGTGAGGACCGAGGCGATCCAGGGCAGCACCGCCGCGTACTGCTCCCGCGTCCCCCACGGGCCGGGGAACATCCGGCGGATGTCCTGTTCCAGACCGCCCGCCTGGTAGAGGTCCCCGGCCAGCCACAGCTTGCCCGCGCCCATCCACCAGCCGAGACCGGCCGCCGCCACGACGCACCCCGCGACGGCCGCGACGAGCACCGCCGCGCGCAGCGCGCGCGGCGTGCCCGAGGTGTCCCGCACGCTCAGCCGGGCGCACCCGGCCAGCCAGCAGACGTAGACCACGCCCCCGAGGAACGGGAAGAGCAGGGGTTCCAGGTGTGCGGGCCACCAGCCCGGGCCGATGCTCGACCCGGACAGCAACTCCCCGCAGACCAGGCCGAGTCCGAGCGCCGAGCCGGCCCGCACACCCGAGGGGCCGGGCGCGCCCCGGTGCGCGGCGTACAGGGCCGCGCGCCAGACCGCGACCGCCAGGAGGGCAGCCGCCAGGCCCCCGACGAGCCAGGCGGCCGGACGTGCGTCCCACCAGTCGCTCAGCGCGTTGCCGGTGACCAGGGTCACCGCCCCGAGCAGGAACAACGGCACGTCCGTCAGCGCGAACAGGGCCGCCGGGTCCTCCAGCGCGCGGCGCCGCTCCGCCCACGTCGGGTGACTGCGCCACAACGCCGACACGCTCCGCGCCGGGCGGCCCTGTGTCCCGGCTCGCTCGGCCCCCGCCCGCCAGACACCGGGATCGGCGCCCAGGGCCACGGCTCCCCGGTCGGCGTACAGCTCGCGGTGGCGCAGGGTGTCGGCGCGCGCCAGGACGACCAGCAGGAACAGGAACGCGGCGGTCGCGATCTCCCGCACCATGTACGGCCGGGAGGCGGGCCAGAAGACGGCGTCGGCGCCCATGAACCAGCCGAACTCCGCCGCGACGAGGCTCCCGCCGAGCACGAGGACGAACGGGACGGCGACCAGGGTGAGGAAGGCCCGCCAGAGTGCCGTCACGGCGTACGCGATGTCCACGTCCCGGTGGCGCAGATGGGCCAGTTCGTGCAGCACCACGGCCTGGAAGCGGGCCGGGTCGGAGCGGCGGACGTGCAGCAGGCCGTTGCCGAGGCGCAGGGTGCGCCTGCCCGCCCGGCCGAAGACGCTCGCGCCGGCGTCGAACGCGGTCAGGTCGACCACCAGGTCGGGCAGGGCGCGCACTCCGGCGACCCCGGCCAGCCGGGCGACCTCGGCCCGGATCTCGCCCCGCGGGTCCCGGCCGTGCAGCGGCACCAGACCGTGCCGCCGCCGCTTCCAGCGCGGCAGCAGCAGGTACACGGCCGTGGCCACGAGCAGGACGACGACACTGCCGGCCAGGCCGTACCACTCCGGAGTCACGGGGGCGCCCCTGGCGCACTCCTTGATCGCCTCCGCGTGGGCGTTGCTCCGCGTCACGTTGTCGATGACGTTGCCGCCCGGGTCGTAGCCCGCCGCGAACTCGCAGACGAACTCGACGTTCCGGGCGGGGTACGGCCGCAGGAGGCCGGTCAGCATCTCGATCGTGGCCGCCGCCATCGCGACGACGAGGACGAGGAAGCGTAAGGACGTACCGGCGGGCAGCACGCCGGGGTCGGGGGCCGGCGACGCCGGCGCCGGGCGGGGCACGGCCGCCTCCGTGGCTCCGCTCACCGGACCGCCCCGTCCTCCTGACGGCCACCGCCATCGCCCGGCTGGTCGTCGCGCGGGTCTTCCGTGCCCGCGAGGGCCAGCCGTGCGACCACGCTGTCCGCGAGGCCGTCGGCGTCGGAGAAGCCACGCCGGACCGCCTCCTCGCGCACCCGCCGCCGTACGAAGGCCAGTTGCCGCGCGTCGAGGTGGGGCACCTCGGGCGGGGCGGCCGGGCGGCGGGCGGACGGACGCAGCCGTCCGAGGGCGGTCGCGGCCCGGTTCATCAGCCGTCCGGTGCCGTCCGTGACGGCGGCACGGCACGCCTCGTCGACCACCATCAGGACCAGGGGTGTGACCACGGCCGCGATGGCGTCGAAGCCGAAGCCGAGCGGGTCGGACCGTCCGCCGGAGGACGCCCGCCGCATCCGCCGTACCACCACGCCGTAGTCCAGACCCGCCAGGTCGTCGACCAACTGCCTTTCGTCCGGCGCGTGTTGCTCGATGACGTCCCGCACCACATCCAGCACGGTCGCACGCATGCGTCCGCTCCTTCCCCCGTCCGTTCCCCGTGCGCACCCGTACCGGGCGCGCTGTTCGGGTCTTTCCCGCCGGCGCCTGCCGTACGCCTGCCGGAACGCCCGGTTCACCAACCGCCGGGCAGGATACGGCCTCGGCCGGCCACGGTGGCCCGGAACGGCCGCCGGATGTTCAGCCGCCGTCCAGTTCCTGTTCGGACCAGATGGTCTTGCCCCGGCGTCCGAACCGGGTGCCCCAGCGGGCGGCGAGCTGGGCGACGAGCGCCAGCCCTCGGCCGCCCTCGTCGATGGAGCGGGCGTTGCGCAGGTGGGGCGCGGTGCTGCTGCCGTCGGACACCTCGCACATCAGGCTCCGGTCGCGGATCATGCGCAGCCGGATCGGCGGACTGCCGTACCGGATGGCGTTGGTGACCAGTTCACTGACGATCAGTTCGGTCGTGAAGGACAGGTCCTCCAACCCCCAGGCCGACAGCTGGTGTTCGGCGAGCCGGCGGGCGGTGCCGACCACGGCCGGATCCTTGGGCAGCGTCCACTCGGCGAGCCGGTCCTCGGCCAGGCCGCGGGTGCGGGCGAGCAGCAGAACGGCGTCGTCCTCGCTCTGGCCGGGCAGGAGGGCGTACACCACGTCGTCGGCGAGCTGGCGCAGGGGGCGGTCGGGGTGGCTCAGGAGGCGGAGCAGGGTCTGCCGGGCGTTCGCCGCCGCGCGGACGAGACCGTTGGTGTACAGCGCCAGCAGGCTGCCGTCCGGCAGCTCGACGCGCACCGCCTCGTACCCGCCGCGACCCGTGCCGAGCAGCGGGCCGGCGGGCGGTTCGAGGACCAGGGGATCGCCGAGCGCGCCGAGGGCCACCGGGGGCGCGTGCCCCGCGCTGGCGGCCGTACAGGTGCGGGTCACCGGGTCGAACACCGCGTACAGGCAGGACGCGGTGACCGGCTCGCCCCTGTCCAGCGCGAGCGAGACGGTGGTCTCGTCGAGGCAGGAGAGCAGCTCGTCCGGCGCCAGGTCCCGGACCGCGAGGGTCGTCAGGGCGGTGCGCAACCGTCCCATGGCGGCCGCAACCTCGATGCCGCTGCCGGTGACGTCCCCGACGGTCAGGGCCACCCGGCCGCCGGAGAGGGGGATGACGTCGTACCAGTCCCCGCCGCCGCCCACGCTGCCGGGCAGGTGCAGGGCGGCGGTGTCGACCGTGGTCAGCCGTGGCGGGGTGCGGGGCAGCAGATGGCGTTGCAGGGCGGTCGCGATGGTGCGCTCGCGGGCGTAGCTGCGGGCGTTGTCGATGCTGAGCGCCGTACGCTGGGCCAGCTGCTCGGCCAGGGAGAGATCGTTCTCGTCGTACGGCCGAGGGTCGCGGTACCGGTAGAAGCCGGCGACCCCGAGGACGACGCCGCGCACCACCAGCGGGGTGATGATGAGCGAGTGCACACCCGCGTCGGTCAGCAGCCGGCCCCGCTCGGGATCGGTGGACAGCCACGGCTCGTTGGGCGTGAGGCGGGTGACGAGCCGGGGTGAGGCGTCCTGCAGGCTCTGGCTGAAGGGCGTGGGGAAGGGGAAGGTGTCGAGCGTGCCGGAGGGGCCCTGCCGCGCGGGGTCTCTCACCGAGCGGAACGCGACCCGGCGCAGGGGTACGTCGGCGTCGACCGGTCCTCCGGACAGCGCGGCGCCGCGCACCGCCTCGTCCAGCACGTCCACCGACACGGCGTCCGCCAACCGGCCCACGACCGTCTCGGCCAGCGCGTCCGCCGTGTCCCGCACGTCCAGGCTGGTGCCGATGGCGTGATGGGCGTCGTGCAGGATGTCCAGCCGGTCCACCGTGTGCTGCCGGGCGGAGACGTCCTCCACGACGGCGACGCCCAGGACATGGCCGCCGCCGGGACGGACCCGGAAGGCCGACACCGAGAGCACCGTCTCCTGGTCCGGGTCGCCGGGAGGCCGGCCGCGCATCAGGCGGTTGCGCACCCGCGCCTCTCCGGTGAGCACCTGACGGGCGAGCGAGAGGAGTTCGGGATCGTGGAAGCCCTCCGCCACCTCGTCGAGCCGCCGCCCGAGCACCGCGTCGCTGGGCAGTCCGCGCACTCCGCGCCCCGCGGTGTTGTAGCGCACGATCCGCAACTGCTCGTCGAACACGTACAGCCCCATCGGCGCCTGCGTGAACAGCGCCTCCAGCACGGTCGCCGAGAGGTCCCCGCTGTCGTGGCGCGACGACATCGCCGGTCCTAGCCCCGCGCGCCGGCGGCGCCCCGGGCGGCGAGGGCAGAACAGGGAGAACACGGCCCGCCGGGAACGGCCCTGGGGGAGACAGGCGCGCGGGTCTGCGGGTCTCCGGTGAGACCGTGATCGGCGACGGGCGGATAGCGGCGCATCACTGGCCCCTTCGGCGTGGACACCGGGCTCTCCCTTGAGACCCTGGCGGGTGCGCCGGACGGCGGCCATCCGGGTGGGCCGAGCGGGTGAACGGTGCGGGCCCGAGGGCCCGGGGGACCGCGTACGCGAGCGGTCGCGACCGGTGGTCAGGCCGCGTGATCCGTGGCCGCCGAGGCCGCGGCCCGTGCGCCGAGCACCGCCCGGCCGCGCTCCGAGTCCGGGAACCGGGCGAGCATCGCGCGCAGCTCCCCGGCACCGACGTCGGCGCCGAACGGCTCGGTGCCCGGTTCGAGCCGCACCCCTTCGGCGAGCGGCCCCACCACGACCGGGTCGAAGCCGAACGCGTCGACCAGGCTCGCTACGGCGGCGAGGTCGTCCGGATCGTCACCGGCGATCGCGATCGCCTTGCGCCCCGGGGTGCCCGCGGGCCGGGCCCCGTCCTCCAGGTCGTGGTAGCCCATGTGGTTGAACGCCTTGACCACGCGCGCTCCGGGCAGGAACGCCTGCACGATCTCGCTGGACGAGGTGAGCGGGTCGGTCAGGTCCTCGCGGACGCCGTCGACCTCCCACCAGTAGTTCATCGCGTCGACGACGAGCTTGCCGCGCAGGGCGTCGGCGGGAATGCCGCGGTACTTGCCGAGCGGCAGCGCGAGGATGACGACGTCCGCCTCCGCCGCGGCCTCGGCGGCGGTGACCGGGACCGCGCCGGGGGTGAGGACGTCGACGGTGAGGGCGATCCTGGCCGGGTCGCCCGACCCCGCGATGAGCACGCGACGGCCGGCCGCCAGGGCCAGCCGCGCGAGTACGGTGCCGACCTTTCCCGCACCCAGGATGCCGACCGTGCGTACGGCGGTGGTGTGCATCTCTTCTCCGTTCCTGGTGTCAGCCCGCGAGGAGGTCGCGGACCATCGGGACGACCTTCGTGCCGTACAGCTCGACGGCCCGCAGGCGCGCGCTGACCGGCTGCGCGCCCGTCGTGTAGATGAGGTCGAACCGGCCGACGCCGAGCGCCTTGATCGCGCGGGCCATCTTGCGGGCGACCGTCTCCGGCGAACCGATGTAGAGGGAGCCGCGCTCGATCTCGGCCGCGTATTCCTCCTCGCGGACCGGCGGCCAACCGCGCAGCGCGCCGATGCGGTCACGGATGACCTTGTAGTGCGGCCAGTGCAGCTCCCGGGCCTGCTCGTCCGTGTCGGCGATGAAGCCCGGCGAGTGCATGCCGACCGGGTGCGCGGTCGTACCGAACTGGGCGGTGGCCCGCTGGTAGAGGTCGATGTACGGCGCGAAGCGCTGGGGGGCGCCGCCGATGATGGCGATCATGAGCGGGAAGCCGTAGTGCGCGGTGCGGATGACCGACTGGGGTGATCCGCCGACGCCGACCCAGGTGCTCAGATGCCCGGACTCGGTCTTGGGGAACACGTCGGCGTTGTCGAGCGGAGCCCGCTTGGTGCCGCTCCAGGTGACCGGCTTCTCCTCCAGCAGCCTGGCGAAGAGCTCGATCTTCTCCTCGAACAGCACGTCGTAGTCGGCGAGGTCGTAGCCGAAGAGGGGGAACGACTCGGTGAAGGAGCCGCGCCCGAGGATGATCTCGGCCCGCCCGTTCGAGAGCGCGTCCACGGTCGAGAACCGCTGGAAGACGCGGACCGGGTCGTCCGAGCTGAGCACGGTCACGCCGGACGAGAGACGGATACGGCTGGTGCGCGTGGCGATGCCGGCGAGCACCGTCTCCGGGGTCGAGATCGCGTACTCCGGACGGTGGTGCTCGCCGAGGGCGATGACGTCGACGCCGGTCTCCTCCGCGAGCACGGCCTCGTCCAGCACCTGCCGGATGGCGCGGGCGTCGGAGACCGGGGTGCCGGAGTCGTCCTCCGGCACGTCGCCGAACGTGTCCAGGCCGAAGACGAGGTCGGACATGGGCGAGTTCTCCTTCGTACGCGGTGGATGCACCCGACCACCTTCACGCCATCTGCTTGATGTGTCAACTAAGCGGGGGGTGTCATCGCCGCGACCCGGTACGGCAGCGGAATACACGGCACGGCGACCCTGTTGGTACCGCCGTAGTTGATACATCAACCAGATGGAAGGACGGAGGACGGATGCAGTTCGGCATCTTCACCGTCGGTGATGTGACCGTCGACCCGACCACGGGTCGTACGCCGACCGAGCACGAGCGGATCAAGGCGATGGTCACCCTCGCGCAGAAGGCGGAAGAAGCGGGGCTGGACGTCTTCGCGACGGGTGAGCACCACAACCCGCCGTTCGTGCCGTCCTCGCCGACGACGATGCTGGGCTGGATAGCCGCCCGCACCGAGCGGCTGGTGCTGTCGACGTCGAC
>NZ_JNWV01000045.1 GCF_000716535.1 Streptomyces flaveolus
GAGCACATGTTCAGGCGAAGGCCGCTTCCATGTACGGCGGATACCGGACCGAGTGATCAAGTTCGACGCACCATTCGACGTCGGCCGTTAAAGATCAAGGTAGTGGAGAGGATCACCATGCCATGTCGTGGGCATACGGTCTGCACCAAGCCCCCCGCAGGCGTAAGGGGGCACCAGTAGGGGAGGGGCCGCCGGCGATGGCAACGGGCGATCTGGAGTGGGAGACGCAGGCGAAGTGCCGTACCGCGGACCCTGAGGCCCTGTTCGTCGAGGGTGCGGCTCAGAATCGGGCGAAGGCGCTGTGCAGCGGCTGCCCGGTCCGGACCGAATGCCTCGCCCACGCTCTCGACAACCGGATCGAACACGGCATTTGGGGAGGCATGACCGAGCGTGAACGCCGCAGTCTTCTGCGGCGCCGCCCGACGGTGACTTCCTGGCGCCTGCTGCTGGAGGCTGCCCGCACCGAGCACGCGGGCCCGAACCGGCTCCTCCCGGCCCAGGCCACACACCGCAATCGGACCGCCTGAACAGCGGATCGGGACTGCGCCGCGTGCGGCACGTCGGCAGAAAGGCCAAGGCGAGGGGCGACGGACTGCGAGTCGGGAGGCGGCAGGAGGCGGCCGGCACGATGGCGTGCCGCCGTCGGTAGCCGCAGCCTGCTCGAAGACCCGGAGGGCCTGACTGCCGACCGCGCAGCGAAAATCTCGTGATCCCTCGACCCCCGCAAGCCGCGCACGTTGCTCCGATAGCATGTTCGAACTCGCGGTGCTTACCCACATCGCTTTCCATCTGTCGGACTCATTCGAAAACGGCCAAAACGATTGAAATCCATAGCGTCGCGGGTGTTCTCGCGAGAAGACGGCAGAACCGTGCCGGCCGCATGGCGTCGACGGCGAGCAATAGTGTGGGCCGCGGCGGGATTGGCGGCCCTCGGATTCCTCGTCGAGCTGGAGATCGCCGCTCGGCATTACGGTCAACCAGGGCCTGTCACCGGCCAGGTGAGGGAGCTGATATTCGCCCCGAAACCGGGACCGGTGTACGGCGGTCTGGCGCTGATGATGGTAGTGCTCACCTGGCGCCAACGGTTCATCGCCGCCGGGCTCGCGATCGGGATGGACGCCGTCCTGGTACTGGTGCGGTGGGCGGTCGACGCCAGGGTGACCGATGGCCATCTCTTCGGCAACGGTGCGTTGTGGGTGATGCTGGGATTCGCGGTCGTCGCTGTCACGCGCCGCACGGGACCGGAGCGCATTCTGCTGCTGAAGAGCGTCGGGCTGGGCCTGCTCCTGGTGACCGGCCGCAGGATCGGCGACACTTGGCTGTTCCTGACGGCGAAGGCCCGCCCGATGGTGCTCGACCAGTACGTGGCAACTGCCGATCACGCGCTGGGCAACCCGTCGTGGCTGGCAGGCCGGATCCTCAGAGCCACCGACCCGATCGGCACGCATCTGCTCCACCTGGTGTACGCGCAGCTTGCGGTGGCCGCGGTGGTCGTCGCGCTGTACCAGCTGCGTAACGTGGCCGTCGAGCGCCGCTTCCCGCGCCACCATCTGGTGCGCACATTTCTGGTGATCGGCCTCCTCGGACCGGGCATCTACATGATCTTCCCGGTGGTCGGACCGGTCTTCGCCTACGGCCCGGGCGCCTCCGGCACCGGCGGCGTGCAGTGGGCGGTGGCCAACCTGTGGCCGAACACGCCCCCGTCGATCACCACCCCGCACCTGATGTCGTACGACGACATCACCCCCCGCAACTGCATGCCCAGCCTGCACACCGCGTGGGCTACCGCGATCTTCATCCATACCCGTAAGGGACCACGGCTCCTGCGCTTCGCAGGGACGTTCTGGCTGATCGCCACGCTCGGCGCCACACTGGGCTTCGGCTACCACTACGGCGCGGATCTCGTCGCCGGCGTAGTGTTCGCGCTCACCATCGAGGCAGCGCTCCGCTCGCTCGCCCATGGCTGGAACCGACCGCAAATCCAGTTGGTCACCTACGGCACCACGGTCTTTGCCGCACTCTTGCTGTCGTACCGCTATCTGCCGATGGAGTTGGCCAGACATCCAGGGATTTTCGGACCACTCCTCCTTCTGGCCATGACCTCGGTGATCTACGGCTACGTGCGGACCACCAAACAACTGAGCTGGCTCCAGCCGAGTGGACACGCCGCTCCACGCGCTCTCGCGGAAACGCCGTAATCGAAGCGGCGTGCACGGGCACCCTGACCCAGAACCCTCACATCAGGCCCTCTCAAGGCATGACGTCGCCGCTGTTGGGGCCGAGCACCTGACCGACATACAGGTTGCCCGAGGGATCACCGGCGAGCAGTACGGCGGTCGGGGCCACCTCCTCGGGCACACCGAAGCGGCCCAGCGGAAGTTCGGCGCGTTTCGCCTTCTTCCATTCCTCGCTGATCCCGGCCACGAGCGGCGCCTCGATGGGGCCGGGCGCGATGGCGTTCACCAGGACACCGTACGGGGCGAGTTCGCGGGCCAGGGCTTTGGTGAGGCCGACGACCCCGGCCTTGGCCGCCGAGTAGTGGACCAGGCTCTCCGCGCCCTTCAGCGCGAGTTGCGAGGAGACGTTGATGATGCGGCCGGCACCCTGGCGGACCATGATGGGTGCCGTCCAGCGACAGCAGAGGAACACACTGCGCAGGTCGACCGCGATCATCTCGTCCCAGATGTGCACCGGCATGTCGACGAAGGGCACTTCGGTGAGCAGTCCGGCGCAGTTGACGAGGATGTCGATGCGTCCGAATTCCCGGTGCGCCGAGTCGACCATCGCGCGGGTGGCGTCCGCGTCGGTGAGGTCGATCTGGTGGGTCGTGGCCCTCGCACCCGTCGCCCGTGCCCGGGCCGCCGTCGCCTCGACGCCCTGACGGTTGCGGTCGGCCAGGAAGAGGTGTGCCCCTTGAGCCGCGTAGGCGTCGGCGATCGCCGCGCCGATTCCGCCGGCGGCGCCGGTGATCACGGCGACACGCTGCTGGAGTGAGTGACGCATGGTGACCTCTTTCAGCTTGGCCAGCGGACGGTGAGACCGCCGTCGACGATGAGTTGCTGCCCGGTCACGTAGGCGGACCCCGGCGCTGAGCAGGCCGGTCAGCAGCGCTGACCCCACGATCGCGCCGACGGGGCCCATAGTGTGCGCCACGTTCGGGCCCAGCCCGCGCACCTGGGCGGGGAACGACTCACCCATGTAGAACAGCAGGGCCGCGTAGGGACCAGTCAGGAAGAACAGCGACAGCGCCTACAGGGCGATGACGAAGACGCTGCTGGAGGGACCGAGCAGCATGACGCCGGTGAGAACGGCCCCGATGGACCAGCCGACGATGATGGTGGTGCGCCGGCCGATGCGGTCGCCGACCCAGCCGTGGAACAGGTAGCCGGCGAAGCCGACCGCGTTGGCCAGGACCAGGACCAGCAGGGCGTTGCTGAAGGAGACGTGCTTGCCCTGGGTGAGGACGGTGGTGCCGAGCACCGAGAACACCTGGATGGCCATCCAGTTGAACAGCCACGCCAGCGACAGGCAGATCGTGTGCCGCCGCAGCCCCGGCGCGAAGACGTCGCGCAGGGTGGCCTTGGCCTCCCCGGACACCGTCAGGCCGACCCGTCTGCTGAGTTCCTCGGCATCGGCGACGTCCCCGTCGGCCTTCCGCCGGCGGATCTGCGCGAGGGCCGCGTACGCCGGCGACTCGGGCAGCCTGGTGGCCGCCAGGCCATGGCCCTGTTGCTGCGGCGGCTCCAGGGAGAGGACGTTCGCTCCAAGCGACTACGCCCCCGCCTCATCGCACGGGCTTCAACGCTCCCGCAACCATAGGCGTACCGTCGAAGCGTAAGGCTGATGTCTTCCTCGCCGGGCATCGCCTGCAACCTCAATTGCCACCGTTGAGTCACAACCCACTACACACGCTGTGTATAGTCATGCCGGCGCCCGGACGCACTCCCGTCCATGGCTGCCGTGCCGTGCGTCGCATGCGCAGTGGGCGACCGTTCTCGTGGGCCGTCCCAGCAGGCTTCGACCCGGCCTTCCGGTCCCAGCCTGCTCCCTGCCGTCGGGCCAGGTACAGCCCTGCTGCAGCATGAGAGGAAGCCAGTGAGCTCACGCAGACGAGATCAGCACGGTTCCCTACCGGCCCCGGCCCCGCACGGCCGAAGGCGCATCGGCCGGTTCAGCGCACTCGCCCTCGGAGCAAGACTCGCCCTGACCGGCGGCCGGGGGAGCGTGGTACGAACCGTTCTCATGGCCGCGGGGATCGGAATCGGTGTAGCCGTGGTCCTCCTTGCGGCATCGGTCCCCACGGCCCGGCATCATCGCGACGCGCGCATTCACAGCCGCATCGACGTCAACCTGGACGACCGGACCGTACCGGCGTCCCGACGCACCGTACTGGTCAGGGACATCGACACCGTGTTCCGCGGTGCTTCGATCCGCGGCCGGCTGGTGGAACCGGAGGGGGCCGACGCCCCTCTGCCGCCCGGACTCGACAGGTACCCGCGGCCAGGCGAAATGGTTGTGTCGCCGGCTCTCGAACGACTGCTCGCGGAGCCCGGAAACGGGCTGCTGCGTGCCCGCCTCGACCACCCGGTCGTAGGAGAGGTGAACGACTCGGGCCTGCTCGGCCCCGGCGAGTACGTCTTCTTCCTGGGCGGCGAGCACCTGGAGACGGGCGTAGCGGGCACACGGCGGCTCGACCACTTCGGCAAGGTCTATCCGGACAAGCCCCTGGCCCCCGATCTCGTCCTGCTCACCGTCGTCGGCATCGTGGTACTGCTCACCCCGGTCGCCGTCTTCATCGCAGCCGCCACCAGGTTCGGCGGTGAACACCGCGACCGGCGACTGGCCGCGCTGCGGCTGATCGGCGCGGACCGCGGCATGACGGCCCGCATCGCCGCCGGTGAGACACTGGCCGGCTCCCTCGTCGGCGTCGCCGTGGGCGCGGGCCTGTTCGCCGTGGGACGCCGGTTCGTCGAAATGGTCGACGTCCAGGGACTCAGTGTCTTCGCACAGGACCTCACCCCCGATCCGGCCCTGGCGGCCGTGGTGGTCGTCGCCGTGCCCTGCCTGTCCCTGGTCAGCGCTCACCTGGCGATGAACAAGGTGGTGGCCGAACCGCTGGGAGTGGTACGCAGGTCCACCGTCGCCAAGCGGCGACTGTGGTGGCGCGTCGCCCTGCCGCTGTTCGGCCTGTTGCTCCTGCGGACGTCCCTCCGGGACGCATCGGCGGTTCAGAGCACCGCAGGTGTCCTCACGGTGGTCGCCGGTATGCTCGCGCTGCTCGTGGGTGTGACCGCTGTCCTGCCCTGGCTCCTCGAGCGGCTCACCGAACGGGCCGGCGGGTCGGGCCCCCTTTCCTGGCAACTCGCGATGCGCAGGCTGCGGTCGCACAGCGAAGCGGCCACCCGATCGGTCAACGGCATCGTGGTAGCCGTCGCCGGGGCCATCGCCTTGCAGACCCTCTTCACCGGTATCTCCAACGGCCATACGGGCGACCACCGGTCCACGGCACAGGTGCGGTCGGCGCCGGACACGCAGGTCGGCGTGGTGCGTCTTGTCGGAGCCGACGGCGAGAAACCGTACGTTTCCCAGCTCGCCCGGACCCCCGGGGTGACCCAGGTCGTCGGCTTCAGCGAAGTGCAGGTGAGCGAAGTTCCCTACGGGATCCTGCAGACCGTACGCATCGCCGACTGCGCGGAACTTCGTCACCTGGCCTCCGTGCCCACGTGCTCAGGCGGCGACGCCTTCCTGGTCGTCCCCCGCAACGGGAGCACTGACGACACGTCGGAGTGGAAGACGGGCACGAGGATGCGCATGGACATGAGTGGCTTGGACTGGAAGGTCCCCCGGATCACCGCCACGGTTGGCGCCAGGCCGGGAAACCCTCAAGGGGCCTTCCCCGAGACGATGTTGCGCGCCACGCCCGAAGCCGCCGGCGCATCCGCGGTCGCACACGCGACCCGTGTCGTGAGCGTCGCGTACCGCACTTCCCAAGAAGACGTCCAAGAACACATCCGCACTGCCGCGGCCCGGTTGAGCCCGCAGTTCCAGGTCGACTTCCCGGGGGAGCGGAAGGAGGACACGGCTCTGGGAAGCATCAGGCGCGCCTTGCTCGCAGGTGTTGCCGTCGTCCTGCTTCTGATCGCCACGAGCATGCTGATCGGCGCGGTCGAACAACTGAGGGACCAGAAGCGGGTCATGGCGATGCTCGTCGCCGTGGGCGCGCCTCGGCGAACCCTCAGCGGCTCGGTGCTGTGGCAGACCGCGCTGCCCGTGGCGATCGGGATGCTCGTCGCAGGAGTGGTCGGGACGGCGCTCGGCGGCGCCCTCCTCCACCTCGTCGGCCGTACAGCGGTATTCGACTGGATCAGCATGCTGGCGATGACCGGCATCGGCGCAGGAGCGGTCCTGCTGGTGACCGTGTTGACGCTGCCGACCCTGCGGCAGGTCACCCGCGCGGAGGCCATTCGCCACGAGTGATGTACGCAATCCGGGTGTCCTCGACCCGGACGACGGCGAGGCCGCGTCATGAACGGCGTCTCGAACGCTCCAGGATCACCCCGCAGGATGCGCAGGACGCCGTCTGGAAGGGGCTGCGCGGGAGCTGGTCGGCTCGGCCGCTCGGCGGGCGGACGGCACCCTCGCCGCCGCTGTCGCCCTGTTCGCGCTGCCCGCCGATCATCCGCTCGCGGGAGTTCCGGCCCGGTCGGCGCGGTCGCCTTCAGTACCGTCCTGAGGCGACACCACCGTGTCCGCCCCGGTGCCGGCCGGACCGAGCCCCCTACGCGCTGCTGTCGGACACCATCGCCATCACACGGACGACGTCACCGCTGCCGCGCATCGCCTTCTTCAGGAGAGATCCGTGGCCGACACGTTCGTGACCTCGTGTCCGACGGAACGGCTACGGATTCTGTCGGCTCCCGAGCACACCGTGAGCGCGGAGGAAGGCGAGGACCGCAGCGCTGAACTGTGCGGGCCGTTCGAGATGCGCGAGATGCCCGGTGTCCTCGAGGATCGACAACTCGGCGGCGGGCATGCCCTCGTGCAGGAGGCGGCCCCATCGCGGTCCGCAGATGAAGTCGTCCCTGCCGGCCAGGACGAGTGCCGGTGTGGTGATCCCGGGCAGGGCGTCCAGGACGTCGAACGGAGTGCCCTGTCCCCGGGTGGGGGCCGCATACATCCGAAGTGCCTGACGAGCGGGTGCGAACTCGTGCTCCCTGCCCCAGTAGTCGAACAGATAGGCGGGCATGATCGTGCGCAGGACGGCGGTGGCGCCGTCGTCGTTGAGCAGGTCGAGGCGGGTCGTGAGGGCAGCTACGTAATCGGCCACCTCCGGATGGTCGTCGAGGTGACGATCCACGAACCGCTGCATGGCGGCGACCGCCGCGGACCAGAACTGCTCGTCCGCCACCGGTGACGTGTCGTACAGGACCAGGGCAGCGAGCCGCTCGGGGTGGTCGAGGGCGTACTGCTGGGCGACGAAACCACCATGGGAGTGGCCGAGCAGGGTGACCTCAGGCAGTTCCAGGTGTTCGACCACATGGTGCAGGAGACGCGCGTACGTGGTCACGGAGTAGTCGTGCGGATCGGGGAGTCGTCCGGAAACGCCGGTGCCGACCGGCTCGATGTACACCATGGTCAGGCTGCGTTCGAGCGCGGTCATGCGCAGGTATTCCCAGCCGATGCCCGGTCCGCCCGAGTGAGCGATGCATACAGGGCCGGTACCGGCGACGTGGTACCGCTGTTCGACGCGGGCGGCGCCGTGAGGGACGGTGATCGTGTGGGTGCCTGGGGACAGCGGCGATGACGCGTCGTCCGTCGTCCGGGGGAGTGTCTGCGGCTGCTGCGAGTGCTTCACATCTTCCGATGATCCGTCGCGGGGCGATCTCCTCCAAGAAGATACGCAACATGTCATCACACTGTTATCGGGCGGGCACGATGCGAACGACCGGTGCGGCGCCAGGTGAGCAGGGAAGTCCTGGGCGCTCGCCAGAACGGTTTCGTTAAGGGCGTCAGCGTACTCGTCACAACATTGTGTTGGGAGGGGCTGCACACACACCTTTGTCAGCTTCAGTGCTGTGGGAATGCGGTAGAGTGATCACAGTGTTCCCGGCGCAGGGTGGTAACCCATGAGCTCAGGAGCGCTTCCGCACCCGCTGCACGGAGCCGGGCGGGTGCAGTGCCCCGGACGTCAATCGATCCCCCGCGAATCGGCGTCCGGGGCCAACCACAGTCGCAACCGCGCAGCCGCTCAGGACCGCTGGGCCCGGTAGAGACCGCGCCCGGTCCGCCGGACCCGGGACGCACCGACGAGACGGTCGAGTGTGCTGCGGACCGCGTTGATGCTTCCATTGTCGGTGTCGCGGCCCAGTGCCGCCGCTACATCGCGGGCGCGTACGTCGGCGTCGCCGGCCTGTGAGAAGTACTCCAGAATCTGCTCGGTGAGCTCTCCGTAGGTCCGTTTCCCCTCGGTCTCGGGCCGGGAAGCTCGCTTGTCCGGTCCCCGCCGCTTCTTGGGCTGCCTCGAGTCTCGGCTGACCTCCGCCACGGCGGGGGGTCCGGCCGGAGGAATGTCCGTGTGCGCCGGCCTTGGCTCTGGCGCACGGCGCCGGCCCGCCTCGACGGTGTCCGCGGGGGCCGACGATCCACTCGCCGGATCCGCCATCAGGACTTGGAGTGCGCCCAAAGCCCGTTGGACGGTGTCGAGATGGGCCATGACGGCGGCCAGTTCCCTCTCCAGCGCCTGCTTCTGGAGCCGCAGACGCGCAAGATCCTCGTGCAGGCTCTGAGCGGTGACCTCGATGTCGCGCGCCGCGCCAGTTGCCTGGGCCATGTCTTCCTCTCATCCTCAGCTTTGCCGCGCCCGGCCCAGTTCACCTGGGGTGGCGTTCGACTCGGACGCCGGGATGGGCGCTTCGGTGCATCATATGCGGAACACGGTCTGCCGATGCATTCGCATCCGGGGACACCAGCGTAGTCACAGCGAAGAAGACGCAGTGATGTCTCGGTGAAAGCTTGCCCACCAATTGTTGCCACTGGCCTGCTCAAAACGCAACGACAAACGACCTCTGCAGCGTCGCGACCGCTCGCCGGACCCTCGCGACCGCCGCGGAGTGCCGCCGCTACATCGCGGGCGGGTCGGCACCGGCGCCATGGACAGACGATCACCGTCGTCGCCCCGCAGGTCAGCCGGCTGCCAGCAACGCCCTGAACTCCGGGACCGGTACCGGGGCGCCCAGCGTCTTGTCTTCTCGACGGCGAGTGGCGCCGGAGGACTTGCCACCGGACGGACGGACGTCGTCCGAGGCCAGAAGAGCCTCCAACGACGCGACGTCTCCGGTCCGCGCCGCCGTGACGAAGGCATCGAGGAGACGTCGGTGCTCAGCCGCATCCACGGACTCCCGCTGCTCGGCCGACAGGTGCTTGCGGGCCCGGCTCACGATCTTCCGTACATTGACAGGTGTCAGGCCCAGTATCTCGGCGATCTCGGCGTAGCCGTAGTCGAACGCCTCCCGTAGTACGTAGGCGGCTCGCTCGCTCGGGTTCAGCTTCTCCAGGAGGAGGAGCAGGGCCAGCTCGAGGGCCTCGGCCCGCTGCGCGCCGACCTCCGGGTCGCTGCTCGTGTCGACGGGCTCGGGCAGCCAGGGGCCGATGTAGGTCTCGCGGCGTACTCGGGCGGACTGGGCCACGTTGATGGCCAGCCGGGTCGTCGCACTCGACAGGAACGCCACTGGGTTCACCACCACCGAGCGGTCCGTTCTCTGCCAGCGCAGCCATACGTCCTGGACCACGTCCTCGGCCTCCGTCGCACTGCCCAGCACGCGGTACGCGATACCGAACAGGCGCGGGCGGACCTCCACGAAGACGGAAACGGCCTCGTCCAGGGTGCCCTCAGTGGAGGGCGTCTCACGATGCATGATCCTGTGTCTCCGTTCCCCGTGTACCGGTGCTGCCGACGGGCGCGCTCGTGCGACTGCCGTGCACCGGTCCGCCCCATCGGCCGACCCCCGAGCACGTCACAACAAGTCACAACGACTTCAACCGTGTCTTCTTCATAGACCGGGGCCATCCTCGATCTGTTACAGATCGATCAGGAAAAGTTGTCGCGGGCAGTCGAAAAGTGTTGTGCTGTGCGACCTGCGCGGGCCGGGTACACGGTGTGTGGGCGTCTCAGTCTTCGACTGCTGTGGAACTGGGGGTGCCGGGGGCGTGGGGGCGGTTCCAGGTGCGGAGTTTGTCGGGGTTGAGGACGGCCCAGACCTGGATGACGTGGTGGCCCGTGACGTCGAAGCTGATGACGGCGGCGACCTGGTCGTTGTGGCGCACGACGATCGCGGTGCGGCCGTTGGCGGGGCCGAGGTGCAGGGTGGTGTCGCGGCGGGGAGTGAGGAGGGTGAGGAGGGTGCGGGCGACGTGCTGGTCGCCGCGCACCGGTCGGGTGAGGGCGCGGACCTTGCCGCCGCCGTCGAAGAACGCGGTGGCGTCCGGTGCCAACAGGGACGCCAGGTGGGCGGCGTCGGCTGTGACGCAGGCTCGCCGGACCGCGCGGACGATCCTGTCGTGCTGTTGTGGTGTGGTGGGGTGTGCGTGACTGGCACGCAGGCTGCGGCGGGCCCGGTCGGCGAGTTCGGCGCATTCGCGTGGTGTCCGTCCCACGATGTCGGCGACCGCTCGCGGTGGCATCGCGAAGACGTCGTTGAGGACGAACGCCGCCCGTTCGACGGGGGGCAGGGCGCCCAGGGCGCTGAGCAGGGCGTCGTTGATCTCCTCCTCCAGGGCCCGGTGGAGTCCCGCCGCCGTATCGCCGTCTTCCCCGCCCGAGCCTGCGGGCCGTCGCTCGGGCAGGACGAGGCGCGCCAGGCAGATGGAGCCCGTGGTTTCCGTCAGCCACGCATAGGGGTCGGTGATGCGTTCTCTCTGGAGATCGGACAAGCCGTACCACTGCCGATAGGTCTCGGTGACGACGTCTTCGGCCTCGGGGCCTGTGCCCAGCATCCAGTAGGCGACATTGAGCAGATGCCGTCGTTCGTCGAGCAGATCCGCGATGGGCACCGCGTCATCGGCCTGGTCCATACGGCATCCTCCCTCTCACACGGCACCACACGCCACAACCGAGATCGGCTGGAGCGACGTCCGTGACGGTCGGCGGACGGAGCACCCGGTCCCGGGATGCCTTGGCCCACGGGCTCGTCCTCGGCGCCCTCAGCAGTGCAGACCGGACAGGCGCGGATCATGTGACATGAGGACGCGCACTGTCCACCGACACGAGGGAATCCGTGAAACACAACAGTGTGACAGGATGCTGTTCCGACCCCGATTGCGAGGCGTCGTCCACTGAACGAAGGGACCTGTTCATGCCTGCCATCCTGATCCACGGCGTCCCCGACACCCACCGAGTGTGGGACGGCGTGCGGCGGCACCTGACCCGGACCGACGTGGAAGCCTGGGACCTGCCCGGTTTCGGTGCGGCACGCCCGGCCGGCTTCGGCTCCACGAAGGAGGAGTACGTGGACTGGCTCGTCGAACGGCTGGAGCGGATCGGGGAGCCGGTGGACCTGGTCGGTCACGACTGGGGGTGCATACTCACCGCCCGCGTCGCCTGTCTGCGTCCCGATCTGGTTCGTACCTGGGCGGGAGGCAACGGGCCGATCAACTCGGAGTACGAATGGCACCCGTTGGCCAAGATCTGGCAGGACCAGGTTGAAGGCGACCGCTTCATGGAGGAACTGCAAAGGGAACCGTTCGCCGACGACCTGGCGACCGGCTTCGACGTGCCCATCGACCTGGCCCGGGAAATGGCGAGCCGCGTGGACGGCCCGATGAAGGATTCCATCCTCAAGCTGTACCGGTCGGCTGTGACGATGGGAGCGGAGTGGGAGCCGGAGCTGTCCGCGGTGTCCGCGCCGTGCCTGGTCTTCTGGGGTGCGCTTGACCCCGCCTGTCAGATCGAGTTCGGGCGCAGGCTCGGCGCCTCCCTGCACGCCTCCGCGGTGCTCGAGTTGGACTGTAATCACTGGCCTCTGCTTCAGCGGCCCGCGGAGGTGGCCGAGATCCTGGAGACGCACTGGAGCCGGCACGCAGGCGTGTGACGATCGCGTCGTCGGGCCGAAGGAAAGGCCCTGTGCGCGGGCGCCGTTCTCCCATCCGTCCGTGCCGCGGTCCATGGAAGCGGACACGTCACCGTTGGCGAGGCATTCTGAGTCGGCGGTGAAGGAGCCGCGGTGTCCGGCTGGGTAAATCCCACTGGTGGTTGCAACGGTACGTGATGGGGGCGATGCGGTCTGAGGGTGCTGCGGACAGTACCGTCCCGAACCTCGCACAGCTCACGCTGGGCGCGTACGGCCAGATCGGCCCGGATCCACGCGCGAATCCCCATCGCGGCCCTCGGCCATGTCACACCACGAGGCTCTGACCGGTCTTCATAAGTGAAGCCGAGAGGAACAGAGGACACCGTGCGTGAGATCTTGATCGTGGGTGGTGGCTACGCGGGTTTCTACACCGCGTGGGGCCTGGAGAAGAAGCTGCGACGAGGTGAGGCACGCGTCACCGTGGTCGACCCTCGTCCGTACATGACGTACCAGCCGTTCCTCCCCGAGGTGGTCGCCGGGTCGGTGGAGGCCCGGCATGCCGCGGTCTCGCTGCGGCGGCACCTGCACCGGACCCGTCTGATCGCGGGCACGGTGACGGAGATCCGCAACAGCGCGCGCACGGTCACGGTCCGGCCGGAGACCGGGCCGGACTTCGATCTCCACTACGACGTGCTGGTGGTGACGGCGGGAGCCGTCACGCGCACGTTCCCGATCCCGGGGCTGAGCGACCAGGCGTACGGACTGAAGCATGTCGAGGAGGCCGTGGCGATCCGCGACCGGCTGCTCACCTCGTTCGACCGCGCGGCGACCCTTCCGCGCGGGCCCGAGCGCCGAAAGCTGCTCACCGTCACCGTCATCGGAGGCGGATTCTCCGGAGTGGAGGGCTTCGGCGAGCTGCTGGCACTGGCGACGGCCCTGCTCAAGCACTACCCGGAGATCGATGCCGGAGAACTGGCCTTCCACCTGATCGAGGCGCGCGACCGGATCCTTCCCGAGGTCACCGACCGGCCCGGTGAATGGGTGGTGCGCTCGCTGGAGAAGCGGGGTGCGCGGGTACATCTGAACACCCAGCTCGTCTCCGCTCAGGACGGGCGCGTCGTGCTGTCCGACGGTGAGGAGTACGACTCGGGCCTGATCGTGTGGACGGCGGGCAACGCGTCCAATCCGATCGTGCACAACCACACCGACCTCCCGGTCGACGAACGTGGCCTGCTGACGGTGCGTGCGGATCTCCGGGTCGGTACGGACACCGAGGTGGTGCCGGACGTCTGGGCGGCCGGCGACGACGCCTCGGTGCCCGACCTCGCGGCCGGACGACCGGACGCCCGCACGGTGCCCAACGCCCAGCACGCCGTCCGCCAGGGCAAGCGTCTGGCGAAGAACATCCTGGCCTCACTGCGTGGCCGGCCGACCAAGGACTACGTGCACCACAGTCTGGGGGTGGTGGCCACGCTGGGCCTGGGCCGCGGCATCTTCCAGTACCGGCGCCTGGTGATCAAGGGCTTCCCGGCCTGGCTGATGCACCGGGGCTACCACGTCCTGGCCGTTCCCAGCTGGGAACGTAAGATCCGCGTTTTCGCGGTGTGGGCCACCGCCGCCTTCTACGGCCGCGACATCGTTTCCCTCGTCTCGGTCCAGCACCCGAGAGAAGCCTTCGTCTCCAGCGGCGCCCCACGCCGCAGCGAGGAGCCCAAGGACGCCGTCGCCGGATGAGCCGGCGGTGACGTACCGGGCGGCGGGCGCTTCGCCAGGAGCACCCGTTGCCCGGGGGCGGGCCACTGCCTCCCGGCGTGGGGAAGTACGGTCTCCGGGTCAGGGCTTGGCGGCGCGGTACAGGCCGCGGCCGACACGGCGAATGCGGGAGGCACCGACCAGACGGTCGAGCGTGCTCCGGACGGCGTTGATGCTGCCACTGTCGGTGTCACGGCCCAGAGCGGCGGCGACATCGCGGGCACGGACGTCGGTGTCCGCGACTTCGGCGAAGTACGCCAGGATCTGTTCGGTCAGCTTGCCGTACTTCGAGGCGCTGTCGGTCTCGGCCTCGGCCTCCGCGTCGGTGCGGTCGGACGTCCCCCGGCTCTCGTCAGCGTCCTGTGTCGGGCTCGCCGGTGTCGCTCGCCGCTCGGGCGCCGGCTCTGCCGAGGGCCGTACCTCCACAGGACCGGGTGCCGCGGACGACGCAGCGGCCATGGGCAACAGGGCCTGAAGGGCGCTGAGGGCTCGCTGCACGGAGTCGAGGTGAGCGGTGACCGCGGAAAGTTCCCTCTCCAGGGCCTGCTTCTGAACCTCCAGCCGGGCCAGGTCCTCCCGGAGGCTCTCGGCGGTGATCTCGATGTTGCGAGCCGTGGGAGTCACGGAGCCCATGCGTTCCTCTCGTCCTCAACCCTTTTCCGGCGGGCCGCCGATGTGCCGGCGACGTCAGCCCGGCCCCACACCGGCGGGATGCTACCCGGACATCATATGCAGCGGCCCCCGCGGGTCCGGAACGGAGCGGGCGGACACCGGAGAGCGCGCGTCGACTGCCGAGACGACTCACCGGATCCGCCCGCGTGCTCTGTCAGGGGCGGCCGGTCGTCGAGTGATCGAGCCGTGTGTCGCCTGCCCCGCCAGGGTGCTTCTGGCCGTCAGCGGGCGCAGCCACCGAGTGCTGCAGTCGCCGTAGGGTCTCGGAGACCGCGTCGATGCGAGCGTCCACCGTGTTGATCGCCTCTCGGAGCAGGCGCAGCCGTCCCTCGAGCAGCGCCGCCTCCGCCGCCAGCGACGCGGTGGCGGCGGCGGGATCGGTCTGCCGGTCAGTGCTTCGGGGCATTCTCTCGTCCTTCCTCGGCTTGTGCCGGAAGCCTGGGCACGGACTCGTCTCCAGCAGCGATCACCCGAACGCGTCGCCTGACGTGTGTCCCTGCCATGCTCCTCCTTCTTCGCCGCAGGGCTTGAGCGAATGGCGCCGCAAGCCGTCGACACCGCATAGACCAGGCAGTGCGGAGAGCTGTGACAGCCGTGGTCCAGCGCGCCCTGTTACCGCGTTCTCCCTGCCGCCCAGAGAGGAGGTGAGTGTGTGACGGGCCGCCCCGGGTAAGGGCACCTCGTGAGCGGCCCGTTCGACACCACTCACTGTATTGCCGTGGAGAATGACATCGACGGCGAGGCCGCATAACAGTGTGTTTCAGTGACACGGTTTCGGGATCCGAGAGATGCGCACGCCATAGCGGCAACCCTGGTGCCGGAGGGACGTTCGCAAGGAGGACGCGGTATGGAACCTGTCGGTGACACCCTGCCGATCGCGGAGTTGCTCGACGAGCGGCGGCATCTGCTGGAGGTCGCTCAGTGGATGCTGGGCAGCCGCATTGCGGCAGAGCGCGTCGCCGACGAGGCGTACCGGCGGTGGTACGGGCTCTCCGACAACCAGCGGGCGCGGATAACGGCACCACGGGCCTGGCTGACCCAGGTCGTCGGTGGCATCTGCCTGGGACGGCTGGCCCTGTCCGGCCGTCGGGAGGACGCCCAGGGCTCCCTGTCGGGGAGGGGACAGCGCGTCAGCGGCCTGGAGGGGGAGGCCAGCGCGGTGTTGCTGCGGACGTCGGACACGCTGTCACCGGCCGAGAGGGCGACTTTCGTCCTCAACGACGCCTTCGGAATGACACCGGGCACGGTTGCGGACATCGTGGGACAGTCCGGGGCGGAACGCGTCGATCCGGCGGACCGGGCCCGTCAAAGCCATCGGGCTCGGCGCGCACAGCCGACGTCGCCACGTTGGCAGGACGAGATCGCCCGAGCCGTACGACACGCGTGCGCCGACGGGGACGCCGACCGCCTGGCGTTCCTGCTGGCCCCCGAGGCCACCGCATACTTCGACGGCGGAGGCAAGGTCCGCGCGCTGACGCGGCCCGTCACCGGCGGCGAACGCGTCGCCCGGAGCCTGCTGACCCTGCTCGCCGGGCACCCCCGCACCACCTTGCACACCCACCCCGTCAACGGACGCACCGGTCTCGTGGTCCGCCACGACGACCAGGTCGCCGCGGTCATCACCCTCGACATCGCCGGCTCCCGCGTCGTCCAGGTCTTGGTCGTCCTCAACCCCGACAAACTGCGCCGCTGGAATCGCCCTGGCCCCTGACGGGTCGTCGAGCAGCGGCGACGAAGGCATCGAGCCGCTTGCGGTGCTCGGTGCCGTCGACGCTGTCCCGCTGGTCGTCGGTCAGGTGTTCGCGCGCCCGACTCACGGTCTCCCTCACGTCGACGGGGCTGAGCCGCGGTATCCGGTCTGCGGACGCGGGCCGACTGGGCCACGTCGATGTCCAGGTGGTGCCGGACAGGGACGTTCCGGGACTGACGACGGCGGTACGGTCGGTCCTCTGCCGGCGCAGCCGCACCTCCTGGACGACGTCCTCGGCCTTCGCCGCACCGCCCAGCACGCGATACGCGATCAGTATCGGGGTGGATTCCTCGCCGGCCTTCGGAGAAAGCGAGCCCCGGCACCGGTTCCATGTCACAGACACGCCGGCCATTCGGTCATCTCAAGTGACGAGCGGTGACGTATCGCCCACCCTCGCCTTCGCACTCCGTCACGACGAGCCGCCCCCGGAGACCGTATCCGTCCCTCACCGCAGGAGGTGTTCCATGGATTGGCGCGAACGGGCACTTTGCCAAGAAGAAGACCCTGATCTCTTCTTCCCGATAGGCAACGTCAACAGTGGCCCGGTGGCGATTCAGACGGACGAGGCGAAGGCCGTCTGCCGTCGTTGCCCCGTGAGGGAGCAGTGCTTGGCGTGGGCCGTCGACGCGGACCCCGTGGAGGGCATCTGGGGCGGTACGACGGAAGGGGAGCGCCGCCATGCGTCGGCGTACGGCGCGCGCGCCGGGGGAGACGGAAACCGCCGCGTGAGCGCAGGCCGAGTGACCGGACTCGGCCCCGCCCTCAACCGGCATCCGATCAGGCCGCCGCGTCCCGGTCGACCCGTATCGCGGAGATGTCCAGTGTCAGAGTCACCTTGTCGCTGACGAGGACACCCCCCTTCGCCAACGGTGTGTTCCAGGCCAGCCCCCAGTCCGAGCGCCGTAGGGTGGCCGTTCCCTCGAAGCCGGCCCGGTGCTGCCCGTGGGCGTCCTCGCCCGCTCCGCCGAAGACGACGTCGATGTCCAGGGGCAGCTCGATGTCCTTGATGCGCAGACCGCCCGTGAGGCGGAACTCGTCGTCGCCGAGCGGGACGACGCCGGTGGAGCGGAAGGCCATCAGGGGAAACGTCACGGAGTCGAAGAAGTCGGGCCCCCCGAGGTGCGCGTCGCGCTCCTGCACTCCCGTGTCCAGGCTGTCGGTCTGGACACTCACGTACGCCTCGGAACGGGACGGGTCGGAGCCGTCGAGTTTGAGAAGGCCCTCGAAACGCTCGAACCTCCCGCGAACGTTGGAGATCATGGCGTGCCGGACCGAGAAACCGATCGAGCTGTGGACCGGGTCGATGGTGTACACACCGGTCACCGCCGGGTACGAACCTGAACGGGGAGGAACGGTCTGATCGCGTTGCATCAGCATGGTGAGTGGCTTTCTCTGCGGTTGCTGTCTGTGGGTGTGACGAGGCGTGTCGGCGTCTCGGTCTTCGCCGCGCCGGGCATGAAGAAGGGGCCTGCCGTGCCGCGGTGCGCGGATGACAGGCCCCTCGCGGGTCGGCCACTGCCCCAGGGGCCGACCCGCCCGGTGGCTCAGTGCTGCTGCGCGAGCCAGTCGGCGAAACGGGTCTCCGCGATGTGCGCGTCCGGGCCGGGGAGCAGGGTCGTCTCCTGCAGCTCCGCACCGAAGTACGGGGCGTGCACGTCGGTCACGACCGTGCGCGGGTCGTTCTTGGCGGCCAGACCCTTCCGGATCAGCTCGTCCAGCTGGAACACGTCGGGGCCGGCGACCTCCACCACCCCGTTGACGGGGGTGCCGACAGCGGTGCGGCCGACGGTGGCGGCCACGTCGTCGGAGTAGACGGGCCGGATCTTGATCGGGGCCAGACGGACGGTGTCACCGTCGGTCGCCGAGTCGGCGATGCCCTTCATGAACTCGAAGAACTGGGTGGCGTGAACGATGGAGTACGGAATTCCAGAGTCCTTGATCAGCGCCTCCTGCGCCTGCTTGGCACGGAAGTAGCCGCTCTCCTGGAGCCGTTCCGTACCGACCACGGACAGGGCCACGTGGTGGGTCACGCCGGCGTCCGCCTCCGCCTTGAGGAGGTTGGTGGTCGAGGTACGGAAGAACTCCATGACGGCGTCGTCCGCGAAGGAGGGCGAGTTGGAGACGTCCACCACGACCGAGGCGCCTTCGAGGACGTCGGCCAGGCCCTCACCCGTGAGCGTGTTGACGCCGGTGTTGGGGGCGGCCGGTACGGCCTCGTGACCGTGCTCCTTGAGCTTGGCGACCAGCTTCGAGCCGATCAGTCCGGTACCGCCGATCACTACGACCTTCATGGTGGGGATCCTTTCGGAGATGTGTGATGTGGTGTGCACCAGGTAAGACCGGGTGCACACGCTTTCTGTGACAGGAATTGAGACAAACGCTGTGAAGCAGGAAGTCCGATGAGTTGTTCGGCGAGCTATTCGACGAGCTTTCCGTCGGTGGAGACGTCTTCCATGAGGGACGCGATCTCGTCCGGGATGGGGGGAATGCTCTCGTGGGTGATTCCGGTCGTCGGGGACCAGACGAGGTTGACGCGGAAGGCTGGATCCATGTCGGGGAAGTCGCTGCGGTTGTGACAACCGCGGGTTTCCCGGCGTTCCAGCGCCGCTTCCAGGGTGGCGCGGGCCGCCAGGGCGGCCGACTTGAGGTCGAAGGCGTGGGCGAGGTCCTGGAAGCCGGCGATGTCGGGGTGGACCCCGACGTTCTCCATGCGCTTCTCGATGGTGTCGAGTTCCGCCAGGCCCGTGCGCAGCCCCTGCTCGTCACGGACGACACCGGCGTGTTCGGTCATGGTGTTGCGGATGGCGCGCTGCAGGGCGCGCACGTTCTCGGGCCCGTCGGCGGCGAGCAGTTCGTCGACTTCGGCGCGGGCCTGGGCCACCGCGGCCGCGGAGCGGGGCTGCGCGGTGAGTGACTCCGAGTAGGCGGCGGCGGCCTGGCCGGTGATGCGGCCGTAGACGAGGAGTTCGATGAGACTGTTGCCACCGAGGCGGTTGGCGCCGTGGAGGCCGCTGGACGCCTCGCCGATGGCGTACAGGCCGCGGACGTCGGTGCTGTGATCCTCGGGGCGGACCCAGACGCCGCCCATCGAGTAGTGCGCGGTCGGGGCGACCTCGATGGGTTCGCGCGTGATGTCGAGCATCTGCAGATCGAGGAGCGTCTGGTAGACCCGGGGGAGCCGGTTCATGATCGTCTGGCGGGGCAGGTGGGAGACGTCGAGCCAGACCCCGCCGTTGGCGGTGCCGCGGCCTTCCTTGATCTCGGTGTAGGAGGCGAGGGCCACGCGGTCACGGGTGGACAGTTCCATCCGCTGAGGGTCGTAGCGGCTCATGTACCGCTCGCCGAGGGCGTTGCGCAGGATGCCGCCCTCGCCGCGGGCCGCCTCGCTGACGAGGGTGCCGGCGGCGTTCTCCGGTTCGATGATGCCGGAGGGGTGGAACTGGACCAGTTCGGGGTCGCGCAGGCGGGCCCCGGCCTCGACCGCCAGGCGGAAGGAGTCGCCGGTGTTCTCGTCCCGCCGCGAAGAGGTGCGCCGCCAGATGCGGGTGTGCCCGCCGGCCGCGAGGATGACGGCGTCCGCGTGGATGAGGTGACGGGTGCCGTTATTGAGGTCGAAGCCGTAGGCCCCGAAGACGGCCCCGTCGTGGACCAGGAGACGGGTGATGTAGACGCTGTCGAGCATGGGTATGTCCAGCTGGCTCGCGCGCCGGATGAGCGTGCGCTGGATCTCCAGGCCGGTGTAGTCGCCGGCGAACGCGGTTCGGCGGAACTTGTGGGCGCCGAAGAAACGCTGCGAGATGCGGCCGTCCTCTTCCCGGGCGAAGGCCATGCCGTAGCGTTCCAGGTCGTCGATGCCCAGCGCCGCGCCCTGGGTGACGATCTCCGCCGTGCGGGGGTCGCCGAGCAGGTAACTCTCCTTGAGGGTGTCCGCGGCGTGCTGTTGCCAGCTGTCCTCGGGGTCCATCGTGGCCAGGGCCGCGTTGATCCCGCCGGCGGCCAGGGAGGTGTGGGTGTCCTCCTTGGGCCGCTTGCCGACGGCAACGACATCGACGCCGGCCTCGGCCAGCTCGATCGCCGCCCGCAGGCCGGCCCCGCCGGTGCCGATCACCAGCACCATGGTCGAAAGTCGTTGTTCGGTGATAGCCACGATTGCTCCCGTCGCTGTGGGTGTCACTGACTACGACCAGGCCACGCGGAGGTTTGTGACACGCGCGCGCCGCTCCGGACGTCCGACACGGGGTGACTCCGGGGAGAGCGCACGTGTCACAACGTGACGGCGTCCCCGGTCGTATCCATGAGTCCGGCGGCCCGCCGAGTCGGCCCCGTGACGGGTCCGAGGAGGAGGAGAGGGATGACGTACGTCATCGCGCAGCCCTGCGTCGACATCAAGGACCGGGCGTGTGTCACGGAATGCCCCGTGGACTGCATCTACGAGGGTTCACGCACGCTCTACATCAACCCCGCGGAGTGCGTCGACTGCCACGCCTGTGAGCCGGTCTGCCCCGTGGAGGCCATCTTCCACGAGGACGACCTGCCGCGGCACTGGGCCCACTACCGGTCCGTCAACGCGGAGTTCTTCGAAGCCGCGACCCCGGAACGGGACCATCGGCGTGACTCGCCCGGAGACCATCCTCTGGTCGTGGCCCTGCCCCCGCAGAGCCTCTGCAAGAAGGAGATCTCCGTCTTCGCCGTCCGCAAGGAGGAGACCGCCGACGCGGACCTGTGGTTCCCTTCCTGACCGGGCGGGCGATGAGCGGCCGCCGCCGGGGGCGACGCCCGCTCATGCCGGACGTGCCGGTCAGGAGGCGAGCGTGATGGTGGTCGGCGTACCTCTCCATGCCATGCGCGCGTAGGGACACAGCGCGTCGGCCTTCTCCATCAGAGCCGTTGCCGCCTCGGGAGCGACGCCGGGCCACCGCACCACCAGGTCGACGCGCAGCAGATAGCCACCGTCCTGCGGATCCCGCCCGAAGGCGACGGTCGCCACGACGGAGATGGCCGCGGGGTCGAGTGCCTCCTGCCGCGCCAGAAGGCTCAGCACGCCGTGGAAGCACGCGGCGAAGCCGGCCGCGAAAAGCTGCTCCGGGTTGGTTCCCTGGCCGTCGCCGCCCAGCTCGGCGGGCATGCGCAGATCGAGGTCCAGGGCGCCGTCGGACGAGCGTGCCCGGCCGGAGGCCCGCCCGTGCGAGGCCACACCGCCTTCGACGGTCACGGTGGTCGTGTAGATGGGCGAGAACTCGTTCCCGTCGTAGTCCTTCTCGGTCGACAGGGTGGGCAACTGGATCCGCTCGGTCACAGCATGACTCCGATGTCGTCGTGGTACGGCGTCCCGGCGGACGTCCGGGAGCGCGTACCCGGGGGCGTCCGGGTCCGGACTACTGGTTGACCGACAAGTAACCGTTCCTGTGACGCCTGCCCGCCGACGGCCGGGGAGGAAGCCGGTCGGCGGGTCAGTCGCGCAGGGAGGCCACGTAGGGCGCCAGCTTGGCCGGGTTCATCACCCACATGAGCCGGTCGATGCCCTCCGTCGAGATGTCCACGGACAGCAGGGCGACAGCGTTCCCGCCGGCCGAGATCAGCACGGCCGGCAGGCCGTTCGCCTCGACCCACCGGATGTCCGCCTGCGGCCAGAAGCGCGGGGCGAACGCCACGAGGTACCGCGAGACATGGGGCCGTCCGATGACCGGGATCTTGGACGCGCCGCGGATCCCGCCACCGTCCGAGTAGCTGACGACGTCGGCGGTGAGAACGTCCTCCAGTACCGACAGATCGCCCGTCCGCGCCGCCGAGAGGAACACCTCCAGCAGCCGCCGATGCGCCGCCGGCGTGACGCGCTCCCTGCGCTCGGCGGCCAGGTGCCTGCGTGCCCGGCTCACCAGCTGACGGGCGTTGGCCTCGCTCGTCTCCAGGATCTCGGAGACCCGCCCGTAGGGGTAGTCGAACGCCTCCCGCAGCACGTAGGCGGTGCGCTCCACGGGATTGAGCTTCTCCAGGAGCAGCAGAACCGCCATCTCCAGGGCCTCGGCCCGCTCCGCGCCCAGCTGCGGATCCTCCGTGGTGTCGACGGGCTCGGGAAGCCAGGGGCCGACATAGGACTCCCGGCGCACCCGTGCCGACTGCGCCAGATTGATCGCCAGCCGGGTGGCCACCGTGGTCAGGAAGGCGGCCGGTTCGAGGACCTTCGTGCGGTCCGTGTTCTGCCACCGCAGCCAGGTTTCCTGCATGACGTCCTCGGCCTCCACCGCACTGCCCAGGACGCGGTACGCGATGCCGAAGAGTCGCGGGCGCGCAGAAAGGAAGTCCTTCGTCGCTTGATCGAGGGTGTCGGGGCGGCCGCCAGCGTGCATGGATCATCCCTTCTGGCTTCGTGCGCACCATGCTACAAGTGCTCGAGGGGGGACGCGTCGGGGGTCGTTGACACGACCGTCCCCGATGCCGGCCAGGTCGCACACGGTGGCACTCGATGACTCCGGGACACCACTTCGCAGGGCCCGGCACGGCGCCGCACCGGGCCCGCCACCCGCCCGCTCACGGAGCGTGCCATGTCACGGAACACCCGCACGCCCGGTCAAGACTGCGAACAGTCATGGACCAGGAAAGGTGCACACGGTGTCGGTCAGGAGGCCAGCGCGCGCCCACTCCCCTCACGGCGACGGCGACGGCGGCGGTGACGTGGCCCCGCGTCCCACCGCCTGAACCCGCCCATGGATACGCCCGTCGACGTCGTGCGCTCCATGCTGACGCTGCTCTTCGCCCTGGTCGCGGTGCACGCGCTGTGGCACGGCGTCAGGAAACCGGGCACGGGACGCCGTGACCGGGTGGACCACCTCCTGCACTCCGCCATGTCCGTGGCCATGGCGGTGATGCCCTGGAGCCTCGGCCGATCGTTGCCCGGCCCGGCCATGACGGTCCTCTGCACGGTCGCCGCACTGTGGTTCCCGCTGACCGCCCTCCGCCGCACGGCGAACCGAGTGGCGGAGATCGCCGGCCGGATGCCGCCCGCGGTCGGCATGGCCGCGATGGCCTGGATGCTCCGCTCTCACCACGGCCGGGCGGTGCCGTCCCACCCGGCTGCGGCCGGTGGCGTCCCGGCCGCGCACGACACCACGGCTCTCGGCCATGCCACCGGCGCATCGATGCCGGCTGCCGGGATCACCGGGCTGCTGACGGTGTGTCTCCTGGCGTGCGGCGTGTGGTCCTTGACCCGTTCCATGCCGTCACTGCGGCCAGCAACCGGCGCCGCGCACCGCGCCGCCGGGACGGACCCGTACGGTCACGTCCGCGACGGAGCGACGGCGCTGGGGACGGCTCTGATGCTGCTCATGCCCCACTGATCACCTGTCACAGGGCGCCGACCACGGCCTTGCTGCGCATCAGGAAGTCCGACAGGTAACTGTCGTGAGGCACACCCGGGGACATCCAGTGGGTCGGGTGGTCACCGACGTACACATTGGCGATGGTGGGTTCCGCCAGCAGCGCGTCGAGCAGCGCGCCGTCGCGGGTGAGCGCCGAGAGCACGAGTGTGTCCCGCAGCGGAGCGATACCGTCCGTTCGGTTCCAGGGCGCCACCCACACGCAGGGGAAGGGGAGTTCGGTCCGCAGCTGCGCGGCACCGGAGCTGCCGACCTGGTGGACGGCGGGACGCAGGACGGCGCTTCCGTCACCGAGGTCGTCGACGACGCCCTCACCACCGAGCCAGGCACGGGTCCCCGCCGCCACCGACCTCAGGTAGGAGTCGAGGGCCCGGGCCCGGTCCAGCGGGCACACCGGGAGCACCGCACGCGCGTCCTGGGGCGGCAGACCGGGCAGCCGGGACAGGCGGGCCGCGACGGCCTCGGCGAGCGGCGCCGGATCGCCCTCGACGAGGACGGCGGTGGCGTTGACGCACGCGGTGCCGCCCTCGTCGGCGACCGAGCCGACGATCGTGTCGAGGTGCTCCCGCCAGTCGGTGTCCGCGGTGATGAGGATCTTGGTCCTGCCCGGCCCCTGGGCCAGCACGCGCGGATCGTGGGCGTACCGGGCGACCACCTCGTCGCCGCCGTACACGACCGCGCGGTCGGCACCGCGGATGAGCACGTCGGCGGTCCGGTGGTCCGTGGGCAGCAACATCAGCTGGTACTCCCGGACGCCCGCCCGGTGCAGCGCCCCGACCAGCCGGTGCGGGGTGAACGGCTCCCGCCGTGACGGACGCACGGCGACGCGGTAGCCCATGGCCAGTGCCTCCAGCCACAACCGGTGGACACCGGGATGGTTTCCGGAGGCGTTGACGGCGAACACGCTTCCCCGGCGGGCCCAGACGGCGTGTCCGGCATACAGGGCCGGGTCCCGGCGGTCGGAGACCGCCCCGCGTGGCCTGCCTTGCTCGGCGGAGGAACGGGCCTGGGCGACGAACCGTGCCGTGCCCCGTGTCGCCGCGCGCACCACCGTCAGCGGAGTGCCGGCGGTACGGCTGACAAGGTGTTCGTACTCGCGTACGCCCAGTCCGCCGATGGTGCCGGTGGCGAACTCCTCGCCGGCCGCCGCCAGAAGTGCGTCGATGTCGGCCGCCGGCACCGACTCGGCCTTGCGCAGCGCGGCCAGGGCCCGGCCGGCGTACACCGGTGGCACCAGGCTCAGCCGCGCCACCTCGGCACCGGACACGTCCGTCACCGCGCTCGGCACCCGCGTCCGGTACGGACCGCGGGGACCCAGCGCGTCCAGGTACACCGGGCCGGCGACCTCGGCAACCGTCATCAGTACACGCCCTCGATCACCGTCTCGCCCTTCACCGTTCGCACCGGCGCCACGTCCGCGACGGCGTCGCCCGCCTGGCCGTCGGCCGGCCGCACGCGCACGGCCGTGTCCCGTTCCGCGTTGTTGGGGACGAGCATGGATTTGCTGACGTGACTGACGATCACCTGGCCCCGCTCACCGACCTCGACCCCTTCCCCGGTGTCGGGGTCCACGACCGACAGGAACACGTACGGGGACACCGGGTCGAACACGCAGGGTTCCGAGGCGCTGAGACCGACCCGTTCGAGCAGTGCGGTGAGCATCATGGTGTTGCCGTACATGCCGATGAGGGGGACGTCGGGAAAGACCTCCGTGCCCAGCAGGTGGCGGGTGTCGGGGTCCATGTGCGTGCCGCCCCAGATGATCGCCTCGACGGAGTCGTTGATCCGCTCCAGAAGGTCGTCCTCGCGGGCGAAGCGCTCCAGCAGCGGGGTGGTGGCGGCGAGTACCCCGATCTCCTGGGTCAGCAGAATCCGCCGGCACTGTTCGACGAGATGGTCCGTGTAGGACTCGACCTCGTCGCTCCGGCCCGCGGCGACCAGCTTCTTCACCCAGCGGGGGTCCATGTCGATGCTCAGTCCTGGGCCGCCGAGGGAGCCTGCCGCCCGCTGCAGCACGTCACCCACGAGATGCGGGCCCGTCGGCGCCACCGTCAGCCACTGGGCTCCGACGGGCAGGCCGTGGTCCCGGAGGCGCTTGTCGACCTGCTCCGTACTGTGCCGCATCCAGTCGTCGAGCTGGACGACTCGCTTGGGCGCCCCGGTCGTTCCGCCGCTGTCGAAGACGTTGAGCAGCCGGGCGCCGCTCCCGTAGCCCTGGGGGACCAGGTCCGCCACCGGGACGTCCCGCAGTTCGTCGGTCAGGTCGGGGAAGAGCATCAGGTCGTCCACGCCCTTGACGTCCTGCCGCGGATCGAAGGCGAGCCGATCGGCCCGGTCGAGCCAGTATCGGGAGCCTGTCGCCGGGTCGAAGTGCCAGCGCATGGCCGCTCGCACGAACTCGTCCGGATCGACGCCGTCGGACGGTCCGGCGTCCAGAACGGTGGGGGACTCGTACGTCATGGATGGTCCTTTCTCGGCACGGTCTCGTGCGTATGAGCGAGGTTCCGCCGGGCGTGTGAGTTGCGGAGGCGTTCGGTCACCGGCTGAACAGTTCGAAGGCGACGGCGCGCCGGCCGTCGAACCGTGGGCCGTGGACGCTGGTGCTGTCGGTCAGGAAACGGCGCGCGTACGTCTCCGGGTCCTCCTCGGTCAACGCCTCGATGTAGGTGCGGTGCCGCAGCAGGGACCGCACGCCCTGCTCGAAACCCGGCTCGGCGGACACCGCGTGAGTCGGCGTCGGAGAGTTGGCGACGGCCACCCACCGCACGCCGTTCCAGGGCCGCAGTCCTCGTTCGGTGAGGTCCGGGAAGATCCAGCGGTTGCCCGCGTCCGCCGCCGCGTCCAGCACCGCGCGCCCCACTGCCACGTGGTCCGGGGTGTTCCAGGCACCGTGGGCCCAGGTGTCCCGGTGGTTCAGCGTGATCACCAACTCGGGCCGGTGACGCCGAACGGCCGCGGCGATGTCGCGACGCAGCGGCACGCCGTACTCGATCACACCGTCCTGGTGGTCGAGGAACTCCACCGTGGACACACCCACGGCCGCGGCGGCGGCTTGCTGCTCCGCCTCGCGCAACGACCGGGCGCGATCGGGGGCGAGGCTGTCGATACCGGCCTCACCACGAGTGGCGAGTACGTACGTGACCTCCCGGCCGTCGGCCACCCAGGAGGCCACGGCGGCCGAGCATCCGTACTCGAGATCGTCGGGATGGGCTACCACGGCGAGTGCCCGTCGCCAGTCGTCCGGCATCGGGCGCAGCGGCGGAAAGGGGCTGTCGGTCATGTGTCTGCTCTCGTCGGTGTCGCGTGGTGGGGTGGCGGGCCGGCAGGGGGTTGCCGGACCGGAGATGACGTCGGGTCGGCCACGCGCGCGGCAGCGACGGGTGCGGAGAGCACCTCGTCGGCCGTCGGCCACGCGCGCGGCAGCGACGGGTGCGGAGAGCACCTCGTCGGCCGAGGTCGATGTGCTTGGGCACCTTGGGGCCGCCCGTGTCGCCGGAGTGGTTCAGACGCGCGGAAGAAGGCTCTCCAGGGCAACCGCGGGATCGGAGAGGACGGCGTCGTCCGTTTCCACGCCGGATTCGATCAGGGAACGGATCGTGTCGATGACGTCCCACACGTTGACGCTCATTCCCGCCACGACCCGGTTTCCGGACATCCAGAAGGCGATGAACCGCCGCTCGTCCGGTGCCCCGCGGAAGACGACACGGTCGTGGCCGCCCGGTTCGGTGTAGCCGGTGTACTCCATCCCGAGGTCGTACTGATCGGTGTAGAAGTACGGCAGCCGGTCGTAGACCGTGTCGGGCACCGAGGTCCGCAGGTGCTCGTCCGTGACGATGCCGTCGCGCACGTCCAGGCCCGCCTCCTCGGCGAGGCGGACGTTGGGTGTGATGCCCACACCCACCACCACGGCGTCCGCGGGCAGGTGACCGCCGTCGGCGAGCTGGACCCCGTCCACGCGGCCGCCGGTTCCGGTGACGCGCTCGATCTCGGCGTGCGGACGCAGGTCGACGCCGTGGTCCCGGTGCAGGCCGGCGAAGACCTCGGCCGCCTCCCGTCCCAGAACCTTGAGCAGGGGCAGCTCCGCGTGTTCCAGCACGGTCACCTCCGCCCCGGCCGTCCGGGCCGCGGCCGCCGTCTCCAGGCCGATCCATCCGCCGCCGACCACCACGATCCGCGCACCCTCGGTGAAGGCGGACTTCAGACGCTCGCTGTCGCCCACGCGCCGCAGATACAGCACGTTGTCCAGGTCCGCCCCCGGGACGGACAGGCGGCGAGGTGAGGAACCGGTCGCCAGCAGCAGCTTGGTGTAGGGCACGCGACGACCGTCGTCCAATGTCACCTCTTTGGCCTGCGCGTCGACCGACGTCACGCTCGTGCCCAGAAGCAGGTCGACCTCGTGTTCCCGGTACCAGCCCGCGGGATGTACATGGATCGATTCGCGGTCCTCCTTGCCGAGCAGATAGCCCTTGGACAGCGGCGGTCGAACGTACGGGCGCTCCCGCTCGTCTCCGATGACGAGGAGCGGCCCGTCGTGGCCGTGCTCGCGCAGTTCTTCCGCGGCCTTGCCGGCGGCCAGGCCGCCTCCGACGATCACGAACGTATTCGCAGGCGCCATGATGATTCCCGTCCCAGGTTGTGAGGCACACAGGGCGAGCCGTGTGGTGCGGTCATCCATGAGACCGGGCGGCGACACGGGTTGTGACATCACGGCGTCGGTGTGCCAGGGCGACCGTCGTGGGCGTCACCACGTCGTCTCACCAGGGAGTTCGGAGCGTCACCGCCAGGACGGCCGGATCATCGTGTCCCGGCAACGGGACGAATCCGTGCCGCTCCAGGTCGTCGATCACCTGGGAGCGCGAGGCGGGCCACATCCAGAACGTCTCGGAGTGCTCCCGCAGCACACCTTCCACCCCCCGGACCCAGTAGTCGACGCGTGTGCGGATGCGGTTCCCGGCCGTGGACATCACCATGCGTCCGCCGTACGCGTGCTCGCCGATCCGCTGCTGGGGCAGGACGCGCAGAACGTTCCGGGCGGGAAGCCGGGCAGGCGGGAGTTGCAGGAACAGCGAACCGCCGGGGACGAGGGCCGCGCCGATCGCAGGCCAGAGCGCGTGCCGCGCGCTCGGCGAGAGACAGGCGACCGTGTTGTGGCAGACGGCCACGTCCGCGACCGCGTACAGAGCCGCCTCCTCCAGTGCGTGCGGGTGAACGGTCACCCGCTCCCTCTGCCGTGCGGGCAGGGCGGCGAGGCGGGTCATCAAGGAGGTGCGCATGGCGCGCGCCGGCTCGACGGCGTGCACGTCGACCTGGGACTCGGCCACGCTCATCAACGTGACCCGTCCGGTACCGGCACCGATGTCCAGAACGCCGACACGGGCCTTCGCGACTTCGCGACCGTAGAGGTGACGGACCCGTGTCTCGTCCTCGCCGGCCTGGAGGACGTCGTAGAACTCCGCGGTGACGGCGTAGGAATCCGTTGGCGAGCGGTAGGTCGGTGCTTTTGCCATGACAGGGTGCATGACCACCAAGACCGCGGGTGGGCCGTGCCTGTGACAGCAATGTCGGCGAGCGGGGTGCCGACCTGCGGGGGGCATGTATGGCTGCCCCCCGGGGTTCACCGGTTTCGCCGGACTCCCCGGCGGGCTGAGGTAGGCCCGCCGGGACGGCCGTTCGCTGCACGCTGATGCCGAGCCCTGCGCACGGACGTCGAGGACCACGGCGGCACCGAAGCCTCGTGTCACACCTGAGCCGTCTCGCCGGTCATGAGGGGGACAGCAGTTCACGAACCGTGCCCGAACAGCACAGCCGTGGACGAGTCGGCTCCGCAGTGCCACGTGTACGTTCCCCCGGCCGGTGCCGAGGCCGGGGTGCGGCACGGACAGCTACGGCTGCCACGGCGACGGGAGCCCTCGCAACACGCCAGTGCCGCGGACCCACGGCAGTGCCCGGGACCGCGGCGCCATCAGACGCAGCGAGCTTCGGGTGATGCAGAAATGAATGGTGAAGAGATGGGCAACGACAGCCGGCCGGCCGAGCCGGGGCAGGAGCGCACCGGGGAGAGGCTCGCCCAATGGGCGGACGGCCGACTCGGCTACCGCCGGCTGGCCCGTTCCGCTCGGCGCCTGGTCTTCCCCGACCACTGGTCGTTCATGCTCGGCGAGATCGCTCTCTACAGTTTCGTCATCCTGCTGCTCACTGGCGCGTACCTGAGCTTCTACTTCCACCCTTCCTCCGACCTCGTGGTCTACCAGGGCAGTTACGCCCCTTTGCGGGGCCGGCTGGTGTCGGAGGCCTTCGACTCGACCCTGCACATATCGTTCGACGTCCGCGGCGGTCTGCTCGTCCGCCAGGCCCACCACTGGGCGGCGCTGGTCTTCGTCGCCGCCGTGTTCGTGCACATGCTGCGGGTCTTCTTCACCGGAGCGTTCCGCAAGCCACGCGAGCTGAACTGGGTATTCGGGTTCCTGTTGCTCATCCTGGCCCTGTTCGGCGGCCTGACCGGCTACGACCTGCCCGACGACCTGCTGTCCGGAACCGGCCTGCAGGTCGTGAACGGCACGCTCCTGTCGATCCCGGTCGTGGGGACGTACGTGTCGTTCTTCCTCTTCGGCGGCGAGTTCCCCGGCGAGGACCTGATCGCCCGCTTCAACACCCTCCACATCCTGGTCATCCCCGCACTGATGGTCGCCCTGATCGTCGGACACGTGGCTCTGGCCGTACGCCACCGGCACACTCAGTACCCCGGTCCCGGCCGTACCAACACCAACGTCGTCGGCATCCCGTTCCGGGTGTACGCCGTCAAGGCCGGCGCCTACTTCTTCCTCGTGTCCGGCGTGATCTTCTTCATGGCCGCCGTCGCGCAGATCAATCCCGTGTGGAACTACGGGCCGTTCCGCCCCGACCAGGTCTCCGCCGGCTCCCAGCCCGACTGGTACATGGGCGTCGCCGACGGCTTCCTGCGCGTCATGCCCGGCTGGGAGATCACGTTCTGGGGCCACACCTTGGCACTGGACAACTTCCTGCCCCTGCTGATCGGCGTCCTGCTCTTCCTCGCCATGGGCGCCTACCCCTTCATCGAGGCCTGGGTCACGGACGACGACGGCGAACAGCACCTGCTGGACCGCCCCCGCAACCGCCCGGTGCGGACCGCCCTGGGCGTGGCCTGGCTCAGCGTCTACTCGGTGGCCCTCCTCGGTGCCGCCAACGACCTGATAGCCACTCACCTGCGTGTCTCGGTCGAGGCGGTGACCTGGACCGTGCGCATCGGCCTGTTCGTCGTCCCGGTCCTGGCCTTCTTCGTCACCAAACGTGTGGCACTGGGCCTGCAGCGGCAAGACCGCGACAAGGTGCTGCACGGACGTGAGAGCGGCATCATCAAACGTCTTCCGCACGGCGAGTACGTCGAGGTTCACGAGCCGCTCACCCAGGCCCAACTGCACGTCCTGACCGCCCACACGCAGTACCGGCCCCTGGAGGCCGCACCCGTGCGGGACGCGGACGGTGCCACACCCCGCCGTAGCCAGCGCCTGCGCGTCCGGCTCAGCCGCGTCCTGTACGGCTCGGGCACGCAGGTTCCCAAGCCCACCGCGTCGGAGTACACGGAGATCAGCGGCCGCCACCGGTCCTGATCCGTGGCGCACCCCGGGGAACTGCTCGCCGGTCCGAGCGGCCGTCCTTCCCCGCGCGGCACCAACCGTGCCGTCCTCGCAGCCACAGCGGATCCACCCGTACCGCAGCAGCGTGTCGCGCGGGGTCACCGACCCTCAGCACCGCCCGCACCTCCTCCGGGAGCCGGGCGCACCCATCCCGTTCGAAAGGCACTCGACATGACCCGTTCCTCCCGCGCCCGCCGGGCCCGTACCTCCCTCACCGTTCTGGCCGGCGCCACGATCGCCGCGGGCCTGCTCGCCACCACGATCGCCCCTGCCTCCGCCGACAAGGGTGTCCCCTCCCGGGCTCCCAAGCCCACCGTGGTCTTGGTCCACGGTGCGTTCGCCGACTCAACGAGCTGGAACGGCGTCATAAAGAGGCTGCGGCACGACGGATATCCGGTGGTCGCCGTCGCCAACCCGCTGCGCTCCCTGAGCGGCGACTCCGCCTACCTCAAGGACGTCCTGGCCGGCATAGACGGCCCCATCGTCCTGGCCGGTCACTCCTACGGCGGCTCGGTCATCAGCAATGCCGGAACGGGCAACAAGAACGTCAAGGCACTGGTCTACCTCGCCGCCTTCCTCCCGGCGAAGGGGGAGAGCGCGGTCGACCTGTCGGGTAAGTTCCCCGGCAGCACCCTCGGCGACGCACTGCGCCCGGTACCGTTCACGAACGCCGACGGCTCCAAAGGCACCGATCTCTACATCCAGAACGACAAGTTCCGGCACCAGTTCGCGGCGGACGTGCCCCGTGACGAGACCGACCTGATGGCCGTCACCCAGCGACCGGTCACCGACGCCGCCCTGGCCGAGGGCGCGGCGGAGCCCGCCTGGAAGACCATCCCGTCCTGGGCCCTGGTCGCCACCCAGGACCTCAACATCCCGCCGAAGGCACAGGAGTTCATGGCCGAGCGGGCCGGTGCACACACCACGGAGGTCCGGGCGTCCCACGCGGTGAGCGTCTCGCAGCCCGGCAAGGTCACCGACGTCATCGAGGACGCCGCGCGCTCGGTGCGCTGACCTCTCCGCGTGACGCCCATGGGACTGACACGGACCGTTCGGTCCACGTCGGTCCCATGGGCGTTCCACGCTCCCACTGTGCGAACCCCCTTCCCCCGACCGTCGGTCCGCCCGCGCACATTCCGCACCGGGCCCGGCCGCGCAAGGACAAGCCCATGCCCCGCGAACCGCGGATCACCTGCATCGGCCCCGGCGACCTCGCTCCCACCGTGGCGATGCACCGTCGTTGCTCGTCGCACACCCTGTGGAGCCGTTACCACCGGGCCATGGCCGACCCTGAGACCTACCTGCCCGCTCTGCTGGCCCGCCCCGGTTCGGTCCACCTGGCCGCACGGGACACCACCGGCCGCATCGTCGCCGTGGGCCACCTGATGCCGGACCACTCGGCCGTCGAGGCCGCGCTGCTCGTCGAGGACTCCTGGCAGGGCCGTGGACTGGGTACCCGCCTGCTGAAGGACCTGGGCCATCACGCACTCGGGGCCGGTTGGGCGACGCTCTACGGCCTCGTCCTGTCCGGCGACGAACGGATGGACGCCATCCTGCGTCACGCGCCCGTCCCCGTGCACCGCAGGGAGGAGGGCGGCACCGTCACCGCCTGGGTCGAGACGCGTGACCTGGCGGCCGTCCCGCCCGCCGCCAGCCCGAAAAAAAGCCGATGCGGAACATGATGTTCCGCATCGGCTGTGCCATCAACACCTCCAACAGGGCGCCGGCACGGCTCACGTTCCGGCGTCGGGGTACAGGTCGTCGTCGAACGCCGCGGACTCCAGAATCTCCCTGACCGTGGTCAGGTAGCGAGCCGCGTCCGCCCCGTCCACGAGCCGGTGGTCGTACGACAACGACAGGTGCACCAGGTCCCGGATGCCGATGACCTCCTCGCCGGCGCTGCGCACCACCGCGGGCCTCCTGACCGTCGCGCCCACGCCCAGGATCGCCGCCTGGTTCGGCGGCACGATGACGGTGTCGAACAGCGCGCCGCGCGAACCGGTGTTGGAGATCGTGAAGGTCGCGCCCGACACGTCGTCGGGAGTGAGGTGGCCACCGCGGGCCCGGTCGGCCAGGTCGTGGACGGCCCGGGCGATCCCGGCGACGCTCAGGTCGCCGGCGGCCTTGATCACCGGGGTCATCAGCCCGTTCTCGGTGTCGACCGCGATGCCGACGTTCTCGGTGTCGAAGTAGGTGATCGTCCCCTCGGTCTCGTCGATCCTGGCGTTGACGACCGGATGCGCCTTCAAGGCCTGGGCCGCGGCCTTGACGAAGAAGGGCATCGGGGACAGCTTGAGGCCCTCGCGGGCCAGGAAGCCGTCCTTGGCCCGGTTTCGCAGCCGCATCAGCCGGGTGACGTCGGCCTCCACCGTGCTGGTCAGTTGCGCCTGCTCCAGCAGGGCCTTCTTCAGGTTGTCCCCGATGGCCTTGCGGATGCGGGTCATCCGGACCGTCCGACCGCGCAGCACGGATTCCTGCGCCGCCGGGGCGGTTGGAACGGCGGGCGCGGGGGACACCGGCGCAGGCGCAGGCGCAGGCGCAGGCGCAGGCGCAGGCGCAGGCGCAGGCACCGGTGTCGGAGACGGAGACGGTGCCGGAGACGGCGCCGGAGCCGCCTGAGGGGCCTCGGCCGGGGGCGCGGGTGTGGCTGCCGGGACCGCGTCCGCCGTACCGATGACGGCGAGTTCTGCGCCGACCTCGGCGGTCTCGTCCTCGGCGACGGCAATGCTCAGCAGTACGCCGGTGGCGGGGGAGGGGATCTCGGTGTCGACCTTGTCGGTGGAGACCTCCAGCAAGGGCTCGTCGGTCTCGACGCGTTCGCCGACCTGTTTCAGCCAGCGGGTCACGGTGCCCTCGGTGACGGACTCGCCGAGGGCCGGCAGGGTCACGGTGATCGTCATGATGTCGTTCAGCTCCTCACGGACCGGCAGGGCGCAGGGGCCCTCCGAACCTGTCGTCCACGGCCTGCGCCATGGGGGATCGGTCGCGCTTCCCGGCCGCTCACCGGTCGAGTCCGTAGCGGGTGCGGGCCTGCGCGACGGTGGCCAGGGGGATCTGCCCGGCCCGGGCCAGCCGGTCCAGTGCGGTCACCACGATCGACTCGGCGTCCACGTGGAAGTAGCGCCGCACGTCCTCCCGGGTGTCGGACAGACCGAAACCGTCGGTGCCCAGGGAGTAGTAGTCCTGCTCGACCCACTGGCTGATCTGGTCGGGCACCTGCCGCATCCAGTCGCTGACGGCCAGCACCGGCCCCGGCGCACCGGCCAGCGCCCGGGTGACGAAGGGGGTGCGCTCCTCACCGCGCATCCGGGCGTCGTCGGCGCGCATCGCGTCGCGGCGCAGTTCCGTCCACGACGTCACCGACCACACGTCGGCGTGCACGTTCCAGTCGGAGGCGAGGAGTGCCTGCGCCCGCAGCGCCCAGTGAATGGCCGTACCGGAAGACAGCAGCTGGAGCCGGGGTCCGGCCGCGCCGGGTTCGGCGGGCCGGAACCGGTAGATGCCCCGGACGATGCCCTCCTCGATCCCCGGCACCGCGGGCATGGCCGGCTGGTGCTTCGGCTCGTTGTACACGGTCAGGTAGTAGAAGACGTCCTCGGGCCGCTCGCCGTACATCCGGCGCAGACCGTCCCGGACGATCACCGCGATCTCGTAGGCGAAGGCCGGGTCGTAGCTGATCGCCGCCGGATTGGTGGCGGCCAGCAGGTGCGAGTGCCCGTCCCCGTGCTGCAGTCCCTCACCGGTCATGGTCGTGCGCCCCGCGGTGCCGCCGATGACGAACCCTCGGCCCATCTGGTCGCCGAGCGCCCAGAACTGGTCGCCGGTGCGCTGGAAGCCGAACATGGCGTAGAAGATGTAGAACGGGATCATGGGCTCGCCGTGCGTGGCGTACGAGGTCGCCGCGGCGGCGAACTCGGCCACGGAACCCGCCTCCGTGATGCCCTCGACGAGCAGTTGCCCTGTCGTGCTCTCCTTGTAGTGGAGCAACTGGTCGGCGTCGACCGGGTCGTAGTTCTGACCCAGCGGCGAGTAGATGCCGGCCGTGGGGAACATCGACTCCATGCCGAACGTACGGGCCTCGTCGGGGATGATCGGCACCCAGCGCGCCCCGCTCTCCTCGTCGCGCATCAGATCCTTGACCAGCCGGACCAGCGCCATCGTGGTGGCGACCTCCTGGTGGCCGGAACCCTTCTCCAGCGCCTCGAAGGGCTTGGCGGGCGGTTCCGGCAGCGGCTTGGCGATCACCCGCCGAAGTGGGGCGGGACCGCCCAGCGCGGCCCGGCGGTCGCGCAGGTACCGCACCTCGGGCGAGTTCTCCCCCGGGTGCCAGTACGGGACCTGGTCACCGGCGAGCGCGCTGTCGGGGATGGGAAGCTCCAGCAGGTCGCGCATCTCACGGAACTGCTCCATGGTGAGCTTCTTCATCTGGTGGTTGGCGTTGCGGGACTCGAACGCCGACCCCAGGGTGTGGCCCTTCACCGTCTGGGCGAGGATCACCGTCGGCGCGCCCCGGTGCTCCATCGCGGCCCGGTAGGCGGCGTACACCTTCAACGGCTCGTGTCCGCCCCGGGAGTTCTCGAACAGCTCGACCACCTGCGCGTCGCTCAGGGAGGCGGAGACGGCGGACAGGGCGTCACCGGTGAAGAAGTTCTCGCGTATGTAGGCGGCGTCCCGCGCGGCCAGCGTCTGCATCTGCGCGTCGGGCACCTCGCCGAGGCGACGCACCAGGTCGCCGCTGGTGTCCTGCCCCAGCAGCGGGTCCCAGGCCTCGCCCCAAAGCGTCTTGACCACGTTCCAGCCGGCGCCGCGGAACCGTGCCTCCAGCTCCTGGACGATCTTCGAGTTGGACCGTACCGGCCCGTCCAGGCGTTGCAGGTTGCAGTTGATGACGAACGTCAGGTTGTCCAGCCCCTCGCGGGAGGCCAGAGACAAGGCGGCCATCGACTCCGGCTCGTCCGTCTCCCCGTCGCCCAGGAACGCCCACACCCGCGAGGCGGAGGTGTCCTTGATGCCGCGAGCCCGCAGATAGCGGTTGAAGCGGGCCTGGTAGATGGCACCGAGCGGGCCCAGCCCCATGGAGACCGTCGGGAACTCCCACAGCCACGGGAGTCGTCGCGGATGCGGGTAGGACGGCAGGCCGTGGCCGCCCGCCTCGCGCCGGAAGGCGTCCAGTTGCTCCCTGCTGAGCCGCCCCTCGAGGAACAACCGGGCGTAGATGCCCGGGGAGGCGTGCCCCTGGAGGAACAGCTGGTCGCCCGAGCCGTCACCGTCCTTGCCCCGGAAGAAGTGGTTGAAGCCGATCTCGTAGAGCCAGGCCGCCGACGCGTAGGTGGAGATGTGGCCGCCCAGTCCCAGCCGGGAACCACGGGTGACCATCGCCGCTGCGTTCCACCGGTTGAGCGCGGTGATCCTGGACTCCATCTCCAGGTCACCGTCGAACTCCGGCTGTGCGGCTGCCGGGACGGTGTTGATGTAGTCCGTGGACAGCAGTCCGGGCAGGGGTGTCCCCGACGCCGCGGCGAACTCGTGCACCCGCCGCATCAGGTACACCGCCCGCTCCGGCCCGGCGTTCCGCACGACGGCGTCGAGGGAGGCCTGCCATTCGGCGGTCTCCTCGCGGTCACGATCGGGTAGCTGGTCGAGCTCACTGATCACAGAGGTCTCAGTGGGCCGGGACGGATCACTCATGGCAGCCTTCCTGTCACTGCGTGGGGCCGGCGACGCCGGCCGTGGACACGGTGGGCGCCACAGGGCGGTCGGTGGGGATCACGGGCGACGACGCGTCGCCGCGCGGCGGACTCAGCGGCTCTTGAGCCACTGGCTGAAGGCGTGGTGGCCGACGTGGGCGGCCGGCCCGGGAAGGAGGGTCCGCTCCTCGATCACCGCGCCGAAGAACGGGGCCTGCGCGTCGGCGATCACCGGGGCGGGCCGGCCCAGGGAGGCCAGCAGCTCGGCGGTGACGTCCTCGAACCGGAGTTCTTCGGGCCCGGCGGCCTCGAGCACCCCGAACAGCGGCAGGCCCACCGCGACATGGGCGACGGCCGTGGCGACATCGTCCGCCGAGACCGGACGCAGCAGCAGCGGGGGGACGTGCACACCGTCGGGCCGGGTGCCGGCCGTCGCGGCGGCCTCCACGGACTCGTGGAACGGCGTGGCGCGCACCACGGAGTACGGAAGGGTGGTGTGCCGCACCAGGTCCTCCTGTGCCGCCTTGGCACGGAAGTAGCCCGAGCCGACCCGGTCGGTGCCGACCACCGACAGCGCGACGTAGTGCTCGACGCCCGCCGCGGCCGCGGCCTTGAGGAGGTTGCCCGTCGCGGTGGTGAAGAACGCCGTGGCGGCCTCCTGCCTGCGTGAGGGTGCGTCGGTGACGTCCACGACCACCTCGGCGGCGCGCAGCGCCCGGTCGAGGCCCTGGCCGGTGCTGACGTCGACCCCTTCTTTGCGGGAGACCGGCACGACCTCCACCCCGTGGTCCCGGAGCCTGGCGACGGTCCTGGAACCGATCAGACCGGTGGCACCTACAACGACGACTCTCATCTGGGTCTCTTCCGTCCAGGGGCCGATGACCCCGCTGGGTATCCGTCGAAGGCGGTGGCGGACGTCGGCGTGCCACCGTGCTCACCACACCTAGACAGGCCGGGTCCGTTCGTTGTGACACCGTTCCCCGCTGTCGGGTGCCGGAGGTCGCCGGCCGCCACCGGGTGTCACAGAACCGCCGGGCAGCCGGTCAGGAGGTGTGAGCGGTCTTCACGACCGGACATGACCACGTGCACGGCGGAGGATGTGCCGCCCGGACACAGTGGAACCACGGAAGGTGCGATTCAGTGTCGGAGAACTCACAGCACGCCCACCACGGCCACGACGGGCACGGTCACGGAACCGGCGGCGAGGACGGTCCGAGCTGGACCCGAGCGGCGAAGATGCTCCAGGACGCCTCGCCGATCACCGTTCCCGAGGGTGCCTCGGCGATGACCATCCACGTCCAGTGGGAGCCCGGTGACCCCGGCACCCCGCCGCATCGTCACTCCGGCCCGGCGTTCGGCTATGTCGTCAAGGGCGCGGTCCGTTTCGAACTCGAGGGCGAGCCCGAGCGCGTCATCGAGGCCGGCGGCACCTTCTGGGAGCCGGGTGGCGACGCCATCCACTACCAGGACGGCAACGCCCTCACCGATGAGAGGACCGAATTCGTCGTCACCATGATGTGCGCCCCCGGCAAGCCCATGCTGGAGCTGGTCGACGAGCAGGAGCTCAAGGAGCGCGCCCACTTGCGCGCGCCGCGGCCCACCGCCTGACCCCGGAGGTCCGGCCGCCGTCCGCCGCCGTGGGGCGGCGGACGGCGGCACGCCCGCGCTGTGTGCCAGGGGCCGGATCACCGTGCTCCGTGACACGAAGTGTCGGCCGCCAACACAACAAGTGGGGCCCCGCGACCGTGACACCCCGGTGGTTAACCGGTGTCACGGTCGCGGGGCCCCGCCCGTCGGTGTCCCCTACTCCACGAAGTACGAGTCGTGCTTGTCGAAGAACGCGGCACGCTCCTCCTCCGAGGCGTGCGCCAGCTGCGACACCTGCTCGAAGTACTCCTCGCGCGGGGCGCCCGGGGTGAACAGGAGAAGCATGTCGGCCGGGGCGTCGGAGTCGTTCCGGAAGGCGTGCAGCCCGCCCTGGGGCACGTGCAGGAAGTCTCCCTTGCGCGCGTCGACCCACTCCACACCGTTGAACAGGCGCACCGTGCCGTCCAGGATGTAGAACGACTCCGAGATCCGCTTGTGGAAGTGCGTCTTGGGGCCGCCCGCCCTGGGCCGCATCTCCACCCGGTACAGCCCGAACTCACCCCGCGTGGTACCAGTGGTCGCCAGATAGTGGGTGGCGTCCTTCCCGGTACCGCTCTCACCGAGGTCCGGCGGCGTGGTGGCCGGCCGGAAGACAGCGCTGACCTCACCGTCTTCTCCCCAGTACTTCTGCTCCGGGTACGGGTACGACATATCTCGCTCCTTTCCTGCGGCCGACGCGTGACGACGCGCCGGCGCGAACCGCTGAGCAGCGGTCCTCTCTACAACGAGACCGGCGGACATCCGCCGGTGTGACAGCCGGGGGTCCCGGCAGGTTGTCATTCGGCGGCCCGGTGATGGGCGAAGCGGGACACCAGCGGCGGCTCCATCAGCCAGCCGTGTGTCCGCCCGTGCAGCGGATGAGAAGCCGCGGCGGTCTGCCGCAGCGTGCCGAAGGCCACGGCCGCACCGACGGCCAGCAGCCCCGCGCACAGCGGCATGGCGCGGCTGAACGACGTGTCGAAGGCCGCGTCCGACCGGTAGGTGTCCGGTCCCATCCCCACCAGCAGGGGCAGCGCCGCCACGGACACCAGCCCGGCCGCACGGGCCGCGGCGTTGTTGATGCCGCTGGCCAGCCCGGCGTTCGAGGCATCCACCGAGGACAGCAAGGTCACGGTCAGCGGAGCGACCATGACGACCATGCCGGCTCCCATCACCAGCAGGGCGGGGAGGACATCGTGGACGTATGACGCGCCCGGACCCACTCGCAGCATCATCAGCATGCCCGCTCCGCACACCAGCGGGCCGACGGTGAGCGGAGTCCGCGGCCCCAGCCGCCGGGCGAGCATCCCGGAGTGGGACGAGAACAGCAGCATCAGCACGGTGTTGGGCAGCATGGCCGCTCCGGCTGCCAGTGCCGAGTACCCGACGACGATCTGGAGTTGCAGGGCGGTCAGGAAGAAGAACCCGCCCGTGCCCGCGTAGACGCACAGCGTGATCAGGTTGACAGCGGTGAACTGCCGGGACGAGAAGATCGACAACGGCATCATCGGGTCGCTGCTGCGCCGCTCCACGCGGAGGAACACGGCACCCGCCACGACACCGGCGACGGCCGCGCCGACGGCCGCCGGTCCGCCGTCCCGGGCCTCGGTCAGCGCGTAGGTGACCAGGGCGAGCGCCAGAGCGCCCAGGACGGCGCCTGGGACGTCGAAACCGGTGCGCCGCCGGCCCTCCGTGCCGGCCGTGACGTCCCCGGCCGCCCGGTGCTTGCTCACGGACTCCGGGACGTGGCGCAGCGCGACGGGCACGCACAGCAGCGCCGGGAGGATGCTCAGCAGGAAGGTCCAGCGCCAGCCGGGGCCGTCCACCAGCCACCCGCCCACGAACGGCCCGAGGGCCGCGCCGATACCGCCGAAGCCCGACCACAGACCGATCGCGCGGGGCCGGTCGTCCGGGTGGAAGGAGGCCTCGATGATCGCCAGTGAGCCGGGCGTGAGCAGAGCACCGCCGACGCCCTGCAGCGCTCGGGCGGCGATCAGCGTGTTGGTGTCCGGAGCCAGACCGCACAGCAGGGAGGCCACCGCGAACCACACCACGCCCAGGACGAAGACGCGGCGCCGCCCGAAACGGTCGCCCAGGGACCCGCCCAGCAGGATCAGACCCGCCAGGGTCAGCATGTAGGCGTTCACCGTCCACTGGAGCACGGCGAGGTCGGCGTCGAAGTCGTCGCCGATGCGCGGCAGCGCGACGTTGGTGACTGTCGAGCCGAGCAGCACGACACTGGACCCCAGAACGGTGGCCAGCAGGGTCCACCGTCCCCGGGCACTGGCGAGACGGAGCGGGGCGGAGTCGTCCGGAGTGGGGGAGTGCGTCATGTCGTGTCCTTGCCCGACCCGGCGAGGCCGTCGTGGTCGGCGTACTCCTGCCGTAGGACGCGCACGTCCCGCACGGCCGCCGCGAACGCCTCGGCGCATTCCTGCGGAAGGTTGTGGCCGGCGTCCGCCACTTTGCGGTGGAGTCGGGGGCCGGTGAAGTGTCGGGCGGTCGAGGAGCCGTCCGCCGCCGGGAAGTTGCCGTCGGCCAGGCCGTCGAGGGTGACGGCGGGAACGGTGATCGCGGGCTGTTCGGCGAGACGTGCCTCAAGGTCCGCGTACGCCTCGGCACCTGGCGCGAAACCGAGCCGGTGCCGGTACGAATGGATCACGACGTCGGTGTAGTCGGGATTGGCGAAGGCCTCCGCGGCCCGCTCCAGGTCCTGCTCGCGGAACGGCCACTTGGGGGAATTCCGCTTCCAGATGACCCGCGCGATCCCCCGGGGATCGGCGGCCAGACCGGCCCGGCCCCGCTCGGTGAGGAAGTAGTAGAAGTACCAGAAGCCCGCTTCCCGTTCGGGTGCGACGGGCTCCATCGCCGCGCCGATGTCCTGGACGAGGTAGCTGTTGACCGAGACCAGGCCCAGAACGCGCTCCGGCCACAGGACCGCGGCGACGTTGGCGGCGCGCCCGCCCCAGTCGTATCCGGCGAGGTAGGCCCGCTCCACGCCCAGGGCGTCCATGAAGGCGACGACGTCGGCGCCCAGAGCGGCCTGCTGACCCGAGCGCGGAGTCGACGCGGACCGGAACGTGGTGGGCCCGTGGCCCCGCAGATAGGGGACGACGACGCGGAACCCGCTCTCGGCGAGCAGCGGGGCCACCTCCGCGTAGCTGTGGATGTCGTAGGGGAAACCGTGCAGGAGCAGCACGGTGTCGTCACCGGCGGAACCCGTCTCGTAGTACGCGACTTCCAGCACGTCGGTGCTGACTCGTCGCAGAGGGGCGAGTGCGTGGTGTTCTGACATGAGAGTCCTCTGGATTCCGTTGCCCGCGGCGGTCGCTCCGGTCGGCGGGCAGCCGGGCGGACACCGTTCGGCCGGGCAGGGTGGCGTCCGTCGCCTGGTCGAGGGTCGGGGCGACCAGGCGAGGGACGGTCCGCGACCGGCCGAGCCGGGGGCGGCTGACTCAGCCGAACATGCCGGGCTTGTAGTCACCGGCGGGCTGCCGGTTGATGACGTTGATGCGGTTGTAGGCGTTGATGACGGCGATCAGCGACATCAGCGCGACGAGCTGGTCCTCGTCGTAGTGCTTCGTGGCGTTCTCCCACGCCTCGTCCGACACGCCGGCCGCGCCGTCCGCGATGCGCGTGCCCTGCTCGGCCAGCTCCAGCGCGGCGCGCTCGGCGTCCGTGAAGACCGTGGCCTCGCGCCACACGGCCACCAGGTTCAGACGCTGCTGCTCCTCACCCGCGGCGGTGGCGTCCTTGGTGTGCATGTCGGTGCAGAAACCGCAGCCGTTGATCTGGCTGGCGCGGATCTTCACCAGCTCCTGAGTGGCGACCGGGAGAGCCGCGTGCACCGCCGCGCCGGCCGAGTTCAGGTGCTTCATGACCTTGCCGGCAAGGGCGTTGCCGAAGTAGTTGATACGCGCGTCCATGACGGATCTCCTCAAGTGTGGAACAGTTACAGCTGACTGACCGGGAGCCCCTTCGATCTGTGACAACGTCGGTCGTCGATTCCCTCCCGTCGGACCAGGACACGGTCCGGATCGGTGCAACACGATCCTCGGCACCGTGTGACGACAAGCATGTGAGGCCCGTCGGCCCGAGAGCGGTCATCCTGGGACCGTGGACACCGGGCACGGCGAGCGCACCATCAGCGAATCCAAGGTGATCACCATGGCAACCGAGAGTGTTCTGCACCCGAGCCTCATCGTCCCGGTCGGGCACGTCGAGCCCGTACCGCGCCGCATCCGGGGCATGATCGGCGGACGTGTCGCCTTCGACACCCGCCGCGCACTGTACGTCTGGGAGTGGCAGGCCTACCCCCAGTTCAGCATCCCGGTCGAGGACCTGGTGGAAGGTGTGCTCCACGACGACAAGCACACGGAGCACCTCGGTGCCGGCCCGGCACACCGTCACACTCTGCACGTCGGCTCGCAGGTCCGGGCCGGAGCGGCGTGGGTCTGGGGAGAAGGCGCCCCGGCACCCCTGCACGGCACCGTGCGCTTCGAGTGGGAGGCGCTGGACTCCTGGTTCGAGGAGGACGAGCCGGTCTTCGTCCATCCCAGGAGCCCATACTCCCGCGTGGACGCCCTCCGTTCCAGCAGCGGCGTCAGGGTCGAGTTGGACGGTGTCGTGCTGGCGGAGGCCCCCACCTGCGTGAAGCTGTTCGAGACCGGCCTCCCGACCCGCTACTACCTCGACCGTACGACCATCGACTGGACCCGGCTGCGGCACTCGGACACGGTGACCCGATGCCCCTACAAGGGGACGACGAGCAGCTACTGGTCGTTCGACAGCGACACCGCCTCCCACGAGGACATCGCCTGGACGTACGACTTCCCGACCATCCACGCCAACCGCATCGCCGGACTGACCGCCTTCTACAACGAGCACGTCGATCTGTACGTCGACGGATTCCTGCTGCCGAGGCCCACCGACCCCACCCGGCCGGCCTCCGACCAGTAACGGCCGGGCCAGCAGGATCCGCTCGGGAAATACCGTGGCCGGTGAGCGATTTCCGCGTCGCTTTCCCCGGTGCGTCACACATCGGCTCCCGGCCTGGTCTCATGGGGTGTAAAGCCTTCCGAAACCCACCACCCACAAGGAGATGCCGTGAGCGACTTCGTTCTCGAGCCCGCCGCCCAGGAATTCGCCGACGCGGCCGCCAAGCCGCCGCTGCTGTACGAACTCGGTGTCGAGGGCGCCCGGAAGCTGCTCGACGACGTTCAGTCCGGACCGGTCGAAAAGCTCGACGTGGACGAGAAGTGGATCACCGTTCCCGCCGAGGTCGGTGACGTGAGGGTGCGCATCGTCAAGCCCGTCGGCAGCACCGGCGTCCTGCCCGTGATCCTCTACGTGCACGGCGGCGGCTGGATCCTCGGCAACGCCGGCACCCACGACCGCCTGGTGCGTGAACTGGCCGTGGGCGCGGAGGCGGCCCTGGTCTTCGTCGAGTACGACCGCTCCCCGGAGGCGAAGTACCCCGTCGCCATCGAGCAGGCGTACGCCACCGCCCAGTGGGTCTCCACCAAGGGCGCCGAAGAGGGGCTGGACGGTTCCCGTATGGTCGTCGCCGGTGACTCCGTCGGCGGCAACATGAGCGCCGCCCTGACCCACCTGGCCAAGCGGCGCGGCGACGTGACCTTCCTGCACCAGTCGCTGTACTACCCCGTCACCGACGCGGGACAGGACACCGAGAGCTACCGGACCTTCGCCCACGGTCCGCACCTGACGGCGAAGGCCATGGAGTGGTTCTGGAACGCCTACACCACCGACCCGGCCGAGCGGAACCAGATCACGGCCTCCCCCCTGCGTGCGACCCAGGAAGACCTGAAGGGACTGCCGCCGGCGTTCGTCGTGGTCGACGAGAACGACGTACTGCGCGACGAGGGCGAGGCGTACGCCCGCAAGCTGATCCAGGCCGGCGTGCCGACCACCAGCGTCCGCTACAACGCCAGCCTGCACGACTTCATGATGCTGAACCCGGTTCGCGGAACCCAGGCCTCGACCGCGGCGATCGAGCAGGCCATCCATGTCCTGCGCAAGGCGCTGGGCACCGACTGATCGACTAGTCCCTCTCCCGCGGACATGCCGCGGGAAATCCCATGCATCGGAACGTGCCGCGATTCAGCACGGCCTCACGCCCGGATGGGGCGCGTACGTCACCGGCGTCTTCACCGGCGTATTTCACCGGCAAATTGAAAGGCCACTCTCATGAGTGCACAGAAACCGACCATCGTCCTCGTCCACGGCGCGTTCGCGGACTCCTCCAGTTGGAACGGAGTCGTCGAAAGGCTCCAGTCGCACGGCTACCCGGTGGTGGCCGCGAGCAATCCGCTGCGCGGACTGGCCGGAGACAGCGAGTACGTCAGACAACTCGTGGCCTCCATCGACGGCCCGGTGGTCCTCGCGGGCCACTCCTACGGTGGTTCGGTCATCAGCAACGCCGCCGGCGGACTCGACAACGTCAAGGCACTCGTCTTCGTCGCGGCCTTCCTGCCGGACGAGGGCGAGAGCGCGGTCACCCTCTCCGGCAAGTTCCCGGGCAGCACCCTCGGGGAGGCGCTCCACCCGGTGCCGGTCACCGTGCCGGACGGTAGCCAGGTCACCGATCTCTACATCGAGAAGAGCAAGTTCCACCAGCAGTTCGCCGCCGACGTCCCGGAGGAGACCGCGGCGGTCATGGCTGCCACCCAGCGACCCGTGGCCGATGCCGCGCTGGCGGAGGGAGCCTCCGCCCCGGCCTGGAAGAGCGTCCCGTCCTGGGTTCTGGTGGCCACCGAGGACCGGAACATCCCGGCGGAGGCACAGGTCTTCATGGCCGAGCGCGCGAAGGCCACCGTGGTGAGCGTCTCCGCCTCCCACGCGGTCGGCGTCTCGCGTCCCGGTGACGTCGCACGCCTGATCAACGAGGCGGCGCAGGCGACCGGCTGAGCGGCCGGCACCCAGCGCACCGGACCGCCGGGTGGCCGATCGAACGAGCGGTCGGCCGCCCGGAGACGCGTCGAGGGAGCACGCACCGACGGCCGATGCCCGCCGGGTGCCTGACGGTCTCCTCTCCGGCACCACCGACTCTGGGAGGAACGCATCATGAACATGAACAAGCAGGCCGCTCGTGGCCTGGTCGACATAGAGGCCTATCTGTACCGCGAGGCTCATCTCAGCGCCGCTCGCCGGCGTGTGACCGCCTTCACCGCGAGGACGGACGGGCTGACCCACGAGCAGAAGAGGGATATCGAGCTGTGGTATCTCCAGGAACAGAAGTACGTGGCCCGCATGGTGACGAAGTACATCGCCGACAGTGTCGGCGCGGCCGAGGCGGCGAACAACGTCCGGTTCGGGCGATGGCTGCGCGGAACACTGATCGCCATGGCCGTGATCACCCTGGTGACGTTCGTGTGCACGGCGGTCGTCGTGGGATCGGTGGCCTGATCCACGCGACATGAGACGGAGAGCGGTGCTCTCGGGACAGACTCGACGCCCTTGGACGCCAAGGTACCGTGACGGCCGGGAGGCTGTCATGACGGGAGACGGAGCACGGACCGGGCTCCTCGGGCGGCGGAACGAGCGCGGCTTTCTCGACGACCTCCTCGCGCCGGCCAGGACCGGGCGAAGCGGAGTCCTGGTGGTGCGCGGTGAGGCGGGCATCGGGAAGACCGAGCTGCTGAACCACCTGCTCGACCGGGCCACCGGAAGCGGTGGAGCCCTTCAAGGGACGGGAGTCCGCGACCCGGCAGGCCATCGAAGCCGTCACGCACGACCGTCTCCTGCGGGACGAGGGCAAGGCGACGACGGCGACCCAGTGGGCGGCGGCGGTCCTCTACAACGGCCTCGGCCGATACGAGGAGGCCTACGCCTCCGCCGAACGTGGCCGCGAGAACCCGCAGGAACTGGGACTGTCCCTCCAGTCCCGGGTCGAACTCGTCGAAGCGGCCGTACGACTGGGGCGGACCGCGCATGCGGCCGAGACTGTGCGGACGATCGAGGAGATGGCCCAGGTCAGCGGAACCGCCTGGCGCTCGGCATCTCCGCCGCCACTCGTGCCCTGATGAGCGAGGGGCAGGCCACCGACGACCTGCACCGGAAGCGATCGAGCAACTCGACACGGTGCAGGCCCGGATGGACGGTGCACGGGCACGGCTTCGCTACGGTGAGTGGCTACGCCGGGAACAGCGACGGACGGAGGCCCGTTCCCAGCTCAGCGAGGCACACGAGATGCTCGGCGAAGCCGGGGCCGAGGCCTTCGCGGAGCGCGCGCGACGGGAGCTGCAGGCCGTGGGAGCGAAGGTCCGCAAACGCGCCTCGGTCACGCCGGTGGTTCTCACTGCGAAGGAAGTCGAGATCGCGCGACTTGCCCAGAGCGGCTTCACGAACCCGGAGATCGGTGCCCGACTGTTCCTCAGCCCTCACACGGTCGAATGGCATCTGCGCAAGGTCTTCGCGAAGCTGGGAACCTCCTCCCGCGAGGAGATCGGCTCGATGCCACTCGAAGGCATGCCGACCACGTCCTGACCCGCCCGGGTTCCGGGCGGGACCCGCTCACCGCGGGAGCGACTGGGCGTGGGACTCGTCCGGTTCCGCCAGCAGAGCCGGTACGGTGACGATCGTGACCTCCCTGGTCAGCAGGCGGTGAACGGGACAGCGCCCGGCAGCTGCCAGCAACTGCTCCCGCTGAGCCGGCTCCAGGTCGCCGGTCAACCCGACGTTCTTGACGATGCGCCCCTGATCGCCGAACCGTACGGCCACGTCGACACGGTCGAGCGCCCAGCCGTGTCGGTCCGCCAGGGCCCGCACGGCCATGGACGTGCAGGACCCCAGCGCGGCCAGGAGCAGCTCACCCGGGGTGGGACCCGCGTCGGTGCTGATGGGCTCGGGTTCGTCGGCCGTCAGCGTGTGAGGCCCGATCGCGATGGAGCGGGTGAGCCGTCTGCCTTCGGCAATGGACACGATGCGCGTGATCATGGGTCTTCCTCTCGACCGAGGTGCGGGGACCAGGGGTAGCTCATCCCTCTTCCGCAGAGACCGAGCGGCACAGGCGCGTGTGACAGGCCGGCTCGGGGAGGGCAGTGCCCGCCGAGTCGAATGGCGGTCGCCGCGCTGCCGCGCGAGATTGGTCGAGCGGTGTTCCGAGGCCGCTGACCCACGCCGGCGGAAGTGCCGACGTGTACCTGCGGGCCCGGCCCGCGCCGGAGGCCTGCCCCACTACGCGACGGCTGTGCCGTGCGGTGCGGTGGGCGGGATGCCGGCCCAGGTCCCGGGACTGGCCCCGTGTCACAGGAGGAGTACCTGCCTTGTCTGTAGGGGGAGTCGGAAACCGTTGTCGGTACGAGGAGGCAATCACATGCAGGTGGCCGTGGCCGGAGGGACCGGCCTGGTGGGGAAGTTCGTAGTGGCGGAGCTGCGGGCCGCAGGACATCGACCCCTGGTTCTCGCCCGTTCGCACGGCGTTGACCTGACCACCGGCGTCGGCCTGGAAGAGCGGTTGTCCGGCAGTGACGCGGTGATCGATGTGACGAACATCGTCACGACGAGGAAGAAGCCCGCGGTCGACTTCTTCTCCCGGACCACCGGCCACCTGCTCTCCGCCGCCCGGTCGATGGGCATCGGGCATCTGGTGACCTTGTCGATCGTCGGCAGTGAAGAGGTGGATCTCGGTTACTACTTCGGCAAGCGCGTGCAGGAAGAACTGGTCCGCGACGGAGGCGTGCCGTGGACGGTGCTCCGCGCCACCCAGTTCTTCGAATTCCCGGAGCCGCTGCTGGCCAACCGGTCACCGGTGGTCATGATGCCGAGAATGCTCACCCAACCCGTCGCCGCCCAGGACGTCGCCGAGAAGCTCGTCGAGCACGCGGTACGGGGCCCTTCCGGAATGGCGCCGGAGATCGCGGGCCCCGACCGGCTGGACATGGTGGACATGACGCGTCGCATCCTGCGCGCTCAGGGCCGGCGGCGGCTCGTCGTGCCGGTGACGCTTCCCGGCAAGGTGGGCAAGGCCATGTCAGGAGGCGGCCTGCTGCCGCGCGGGGAGTACGTCCAGTGCCGCCGGACGTTCGACGAGCACCTCGCGTCCTTGGGACGGGCCACGGCAAACGGCCGGTGACCGACGACGACGGTGGGCTCCCTATGGTCCAGGAGACGCCGTCGTGCGCGGGCGCAGGACCCGGCGTCCGCCGGCGACGAGCAGCCCCCGGACCGCCCGTTCCGCGAAGCCCGTGAGGAACAACGGGCGCCGATCTTGAAGTTCACGGCGCCGACCCCACAGCCGCACGCGGGGGAACAGAACAACGTCCAGAGCGGCTCGGGTGGTTGCGGCCGGGGGGCGGCCCTCTTCCCTGCTCCTCAACAGTGCATCTCTACTCGCTCGTCCCACGCAGCAGCGGTGCCGGCGCGGACCGGTGGACGCCGTCGGTGGCTAGCACCCTCGCCAAGGGCATGAGGTTGCCCGACTGGGCCGCTGTGAAGCAGGTTCTCACGAGCCGTTGATGTGCGTCCGGGGCCACGGGCCGGGGGCGACGCCTGGCGTCCGTCGGCTTCGGCAGCCAGGCGCCGGCGCAGGTCTCCTGGCGTCTGCGAGCCGACTGGACGACCCTGACGGCCGGCCGGCCGGCCGGATCGTCGTCGTCCTGAGCAGTGCCTACGGGTTGCGCACGAGCGTCCGGTCCGTTCCCCGCCACCGCACCCATACCCCGGGTGGTGGATCGGCGACGCATTCCGCTCGGACGCTCCGTGGACGAGCGCACCCCGATGTTGAGGGGCCGCTGCCGTTCGCGGTCCGGGGCGGCTTGTCACACGGAGCGGCGCTGTTCAGTCAAAAGGTGGAACCGGCATTTTCGGGCATTCGCGCTGATGTTCCGGCTCGGGGTCAACCGGCGTGACATCGGACGCGGAGAGGAGATCACATGCTGCTCGAGATGGACCATCCCAGCCTTCGGGAGAACGGCGGTGCAGGGCTCACCGCGGGGGAGGGCGCCCTGGTCGCCGGCTCCGATCTCCGTGAGGCCGACCGGACGGCGCCCGATCCTCGGTCCTCCCTGCGCTCCGTGCTCACGCAGCCCGTGAAATGGCTGATCGGCGTGCCGTTCCGGCCCAGCGGGACCCGTGTGATCTGGATGTACTACGTGGTCGACGGAGCCCACGACGTCGCCGACGCCGTGCGCGAGGCCATGGAGCGCGCCAACAGCGCCCGGGAGCGGCGCGCGCGAGGCGGTATGCCCGTGACGGCAGAGCACATCGAGGTGCGGAGGATCCTGCGGGATGCCCTGGGACGCACGAGCCTGGACGGCCGCCGGTGACCTGGTGGCGTCTCCGTGATGGACGCCGGTCAGGTCGCAGGACGGCGAAGAGCCCGGGTGGGTCGTCATAGGCACGTCCCGCCCGCCTAGGCCGGCGTGACGGCGCTGTGCCCGGCCTTCACCGCGGAGCACAGCCGGTCGAGCACCTCGCACTCGCTGCGCCGCCCGCGTAGCTGCCCCGACAATCCTCACCCACCATACGCAGCGCCTTCAGGGAGGGTAGGCCGATTCGCACCGGCATGCAGCAAACACCCTTTCCGACCTGGACCGCCGTGGCGTGGCATGCAAGTGACGCAGATCATGGGCATGGGAAGGCATGGATGCCTCGCGACGACCGATGTTGTCTTGGCCGCATGAACGAAAACACCGCGGTTCCCTTCCCCACGCCCTCTCACTGGATCGACGGCCGCCCTCTCCGGGGTTCCGGGCCGTTGATCGACGTGGTGAATCCCGCCGACGAATCGGTGATCGCCACGGTGCGCGAGGGCACGGCCGACGACGTGGACCGGGCGGTGGACGCCGCGCTGGCCGCCCTCCCAGGATGGGCGTCGACCACTCCACGGCACCGTGCGGCCGTCATGCGGCGCCTGGCCGAGGGCCTTCAGCAGCACTCCGAGGAACTCGCCGCCACCATCACCCTGGAGATGGGTGCCCCGATCGGTTTCTCCCGACAGGCGCAGGTGGGGTTCCCGGTCGCTTCGACCCTGGCCGCGATCACGACGGCCGAGCGGTTCGAGTGGACGGAGGCGGTCGAGAACTCGCTCGTCGTCCGCGAACCCATCGGCGTGGTGGGGGCCATCACCCCGTGGAACTTTCCGCTTCAGCAACTGGTGACCAAGGTCGTCCCCGCGATGCTGGCGGGTAACACCGTCGTCCTCAAGCCCTCGGAGAACTCCCCGCTCAGCGCCCGGATGTTCGCGGAGATCGCCACCGAGGCGGGCCTCCCGGACGGTGTGTTCAACGTGGTGCAGGGCACCGGGCCGGTCGTCGGCGAGGCACTCTCCCGCCATCCGAAGATCGACATGATCTCCTTCACCGGGTCGACCCGCGCCGGCAGAAGCGTCTCCGTGGCCGCTTCCGGCACGGTCAAACGCGTCGCGCTCGAACTGGGTGGCAAGGCGGCCCACATCGTCCTCCCCGAGGCCGACCTCGACTTCGCCGTCCATCGCGGACTGGCTTATGCCTGGGCCAACGGCGGTCAGGCCTGCGGCGCCTACACGCGCATGCTCGTGCCCGACAGCCTTCAGCAGACCGTGGTCGAGAAGCTCCGGGACGCGGCCGAGGAATACGTCGTCGGTGATCCGGCGGACGAGGGCACACGGATCGGCCCGCTCGCCTCCGAGGCCCAGCGCCGGCGCGTCGACGGCTACATCCGGCGCGGCATCGCCGACGGCGCCACGCTCGTGGCCGGCGGCCCCGGACGGCCGGAGGGCTTCGAGACCGGCGCCTACGTCAAGCCCACGATCTTCTCCGACGTCGACCCCGAGTCCGTCATCGCCCAGGAGGAGATCTTCGGCCCCGTCCTCGTCGTCATCCCCTACGTCGACGACGACCACGCCGTCGAGATCGCCAACGGCACGATCTACGGACTCAACGGTGCGGTGACCGGTGACGAGGACCACGCCATGGCGATCGCCCGGCGCCTGCGCGTCGGCCAGGTCGACGTCAACGGTGGACAGCACAACTTCCAGGCCCCGTTCGGCGGGTACAAGCAGTCCGGCAACGGCCGGGAGATGGGCCGTGCCGGTCTCGAGGAGTTCCTCGAGACCAAGGCGATCACCCGCTGACACGACGCTGCACCGTCGTTCCCGTGGCGGAACAACGCTGTCAGGGATGCCGTCCCACCGTCCGCCAGGGTGCGGGACGGCACACTGTTGCGGGGAATGACTGATCCTGACCGCGTTGCTCACATGGTCGGAGTACATCGTGAAGGTCACGGTCGAGGCGGCACAACCTCCCGCAAACCCGTCCCGGCCGTCCACGAACCGGCAAGCCCGGTCCGGACACATCCGGACCGGCCATCCCGTCGGGACGGCACCGTCCCGTGAGAAAGGACAGCCATGGCGGACCGGGCAGCACTGGCGGCCTTTCTACGGGCGCGCCGCGAGGCCCTCCAGCCGGAGGACGTCGGGCTGCCCCGCGGGCGCCGCAGACGTACCGGAGGGCTGCGCCGTGAGGAGGTCGCGGCACTCTGCGACATGTCGGTGGACTACTACAGCCGGCTGGAGCAGCCCCGAGGCCCCCACCCCTCGGAACAGATGCTCGCCGCGATGGCCCGCGGACTGCACCTGTCACTGGAGGAGCGCGACCTCCTCTTCCAGCTCGCCGGTCACGCACTGCCGCACCGGGTGCGGCGCGGCGACCACATCAACCCGGGGATGCTGCGCATCCTTGACCGATTGGAGGACACCCCCGCCCAGGTGATGAACCACCTGGGCGAGACACTGAGACAGACGCGCCCGGCGGTGATGCTGCTGGGTGACGAGACGGGCCACACCGGACTGGCACGCAGTGCCCACTACCGCTGGTTCACCGACCCGGTCTCCCGCCTGGTCCACCCCGAGGGCGACCACGCCGAGCAGAGCCGTCTGATGGTGGCGGACCTCCATGGCGCCTACACCCGCGACGGCGGCGACTCGCGTGCCGCCGAGCTCGTGGACGCACTGAACAGGGAAAGCCCCGAGTTCGCCGGTATCTGGCGCGAGCGCCCCGTGCTGGGACCCTACTGCGCCTCCAAACGCTTCCGGCACCCCGAGGTCGGGACGCTGGAACTGCACTGCCAGACGCTGGTCGACCCCGACCAGTCCCAGCGGCTCGTGGTCTACACCGCGACACCGGGCACCGAGAGCCACACCAACCTCCGTCTGCTGTCCCTCCTGCCGAACGCGGAGGGACAGTCCGTACCGGGCAGGCCGTGAGGAAACGGGGCGGGGCGGTTGCCGTGGAGCCGTCCTTCGCCGTGCTCCGAGACCCACCCGTCGGCTCCCTGGACGCGCTACTCGATCGACCGCGCGTCGGCCGGGACGGCGTGCATCAACTCGGCGATGTGGGTAGGGACGGGCGGGACGGGTTCGCGGCGCACCCCGGACGTCGGGGACCACACCAGATTGACGTGCAGGTCGGGGTCGACGTCGGGGTGGTCGGACCGGTTGTGGCACCCCCGTGTCTCCCGCCGCTCCAACGCGCACAAGAGCGTCGCCCGAGCGGCGAGCACGGCGGACCTGAGGTCGAAGGCGTACGCGAGGTCCTCGAAGCCGGCGATGTCGACGTGCACGCCCAAGCACGCCATGCGGGCCTCGATCGCGTCGAGCTCGGCGAGCCCGGCGGCGAGCCCGGCCTCGTCCCGCACCACACCGGCGCGCTCCGTCATCAGGTGGCGCACCGACCGGTGCAGCGCGCGGACGTTCTGGTCTCCGTCGGCGGCCGCGAGCCGATCCACGTCCGCCTCCGCGGCGCGAACCGCCGCCGGCGACCGATGCTGGGAGGTGAGCCGGGCCGAGTACTCCGCCGCGGCCCGGCCGGCGATTCGGCCGTAGACGAGTAGTTCGATCAGTGCGTTCTCCTCCAGCCGGTTCGCACCGTGCAGACCACTGGCCGCCTCCCCGGCCACGAAGAGCCCGTCGACATCGGTGCTGTGGTCCTCGGGCCGGACCCAGACACCGCCCATGGAGTACTGGGCGGTCGGCGCCACCTCGACCGGGTCACGGGTGATGTCGAGCATCTGCAGGTCCAACAGCGCCTTGTGCACCCGGGGCAGCCGCGTCAGGACCGTCTCACGCGGCAGGTGGGACAGGTCGAGCCACACACCGCCGGCCTGGGTGCCGCGGCCCTCCTTGATCTCCGTGTACGAGGCCAGCGCGACCCTGTCCCGGCCGCAGAGCTCCATTCGCTCGGCGTCGTAGCGCGTCATGAACCGCTCACCGAGGTTGTTGAGGAGGACCCCGCCCACGCCGCGTGCCGCCTCGCTGACGGGGATGCCGGCCGCGGTCTCCGGCCTGATCAGCCCGAAGGGGTGAAACTGCACCAGCTCGGGGTCACGCAACCGGGCGCCGGCCTCGACGGCGAGGCGGAACGTGTCGCCGGTGTTCTCGCCTCGACGCGACGACGTACGCCGCCATATGCGCGTGTGCCCTCCGGTCGCGAGGATCACGGAGTCGGCGTGCACGAGGTAGCGCGAGCCGTCGACGAGATCGAATCCGTAGGCGCCGAAGACCGTCCCGTCGTCGACCAGCAACCGGGTGACGTACACGTTCGACAGGACGGGAACGGCGAGCTGTTCGGCGCGTTCACGGAGCGCCCGCCGCACCTCCAGGCCGGCGTGCTCGCCGGTGAAGGCGGTACGCCGGTACGGGTGGTCGCCGAACCCGTGCCGTGCGGTCCCGCCGCGGCCCTGGCGGTCCAGACGCACGCCGTAGCGCCTCACGTCGTGGAATCCCTGCGCGGCGTGACGGGCCACGATCTGCGCGGTGCGCGGGTCGGCCAGCAGGTGTCCCTCCCGCAATGTGTCGGCCGCGTGCCGTTCCCACGTGTCCTCGGGTCCGGTGGCGGGCGGTGCCTCAGCGAGGCATCCGGACGTCGTGACGGTGTGGACATCGTCAGCCGTGCGTTTGGCCACCGCGATGACCGCGATGCCGGCCTCGGCGACTTCGATGGCCGCTCGGAGGCCTGATCCACCGGCTCCCACCACGAGGACGGACGTGGCGAGCTGGTGTCCGAGCGAAGACATGGGACCTCCTGCGAGGGCGGACGGCGAGATCATAGGCAGTGGTCGACCGGACAGCGGCTTCGTTTGTGACAGCGTCGGAGCAACTTTTGAAGTGGACTCCGTCACAACAATTCGACACAAGGTGTGGGAATGTCCCAGGTATCGTTTTGGGAATCGCTCCGACAACCCGTCGTGGGAGCTTCACACCCCCGGATGCCTCCAAGGAGCCGCGTCGCATGATCGCCAGCCCGCTTCCCCACCTGGTCGGCAGGCATCGCGAGTGCGCGGCGCTCGACGACCTGCTGGCCGGGCTGCGCGAAGGCGGGTCCCGGGTACTGGTGGTCCGTGGCGAGGCCGGAATCGGGAAGTCGGTACTCCTGAAGTACGTGGCCGCGCAGGCGTCACGAGTGAGAGTGGCCTGGGCGCACGGCATCGAGGCCGACATGGAGCTGCCCTACGCGAGCCTGCACCAACTGTGTGCGCCGTTCCTGGACGAGCTCGACGAGTTGCCGGAACCCCAGCGTGACGCCCTCCGTGTGGCGTTCGGGATGGCGGCCGGAGACCCGCCCGACCGCTTCTTGGTCGGCCTCGCCGTGCTCACTCTACTCACCCGGGCCTCGGAGAGCCGACCGGTGCTCGTCCTGGTCGACGACGCTCAGTGGCTGGACCAGGTGTCTTTGCAGACTCTGGAATTCGTGTCCCGGCGGCTGCTGGCCGAAGCGGTCGCGATGGCGTTCGCGGTACGCGACCCCGAGGGACAGGAGGCACTCAACGGCCTGCCGGCACTGCGGATCGGCGGCCTCGACGCCGTCGCGGCGGGAGAGCTCCTGGAGACCGCCGTCGGCGGGCGGCTGGAGAAACGGGTCCGGGACCGGTTCGCGGCCGAGATGCGCGGCAACCCGCTCGCGTTGCTCGAATTCTCCCGCGGCCGCAGCGCCGCCGAGCTGGCGTACGGCCTGGACTCGTCGACTTTCCGGAGCGTCCAGGGGCCGGTGGCCAACCGTGTCGAACGGGACTTCGCCGGCCGGCTCGGTTCGCTGCCGGCGGCGACCCGGACCCTGTTGCTGATCGCCGCGGCGGAACCGGTCGGTGACGCGCGCCTGTTGGTGCGCGCAGCCGCCTCTCTCGAGATCACCCCCAATCCAGCACCGGCCAAGGCGGCCGGACTGATCGAGTTCGGTGAGTCCGTACGGTTCAGGCATCCGCTGGTCCGATCGGCGGTCTACCACGGAGCCGACCCCGAGGAACGCCGGGCGGTGCACCGGGCGTTGGCCGAGGCCACGGACCCGGTGCTGGACCCCGATCGGCGCGCCTGGCACGCCGCCCAGGCCGCCGACGGACCGGACGAGGAGGTCGCCGCAGGGCTGGAGCAGGCCGCCGACCGTGCTCGGCAGCGCGGTGGCATCGCGGCCGAGGCGGTACTGCTGGAGCGCGCGGCCGAGGTGACACCGGACCCCTGGCAGCGGGGGCGCCGGGCTCTCGCGGCCGCCGAGGCCCACTTCTCGGCCGCCGCGCCCGATCGGGCCACGGAGCTCGCGACCGTGGCCGAACTGTGTCCCCTGAGCGCTCTGGATCGCGCCCGTTTGGCGCGCCTGCGGGCCAGGATCCTGTTCGCCCGAAGCCGCAGCGACGAGGCGGCACCCCTGCTCCTCGAGGCCGCCGCACAGTTCACCGCCGCCGGGTCGCCACTGGCGCGGGAGACGTACCTGGAGGCGATCAGCGCGACCATCTTCGCGGGCCGGGTCCACGGTCCGACCGGCGCCCGCGCCGCCGCGATCGCGGCCCGCGGGTCCGGGGCGCCCTCTTCGGGCTCCAAGGCCGCCGACCTGCTCCTGGACGGTGTGGCCGCGCTCCTCGCGGACGGTTGCGAGGCCGGTGTCCCGGCACTGTACGGCGCGCTGGATCTGCTCACGCACGAGGAGCTCGGCACCCGTGAGGCGACCGTGCGCTGGCTCCTGCTGGCACCGGTCGCGCTGGAGTCGTTCATTCACTACGCCTGGGACCTGCACGCCTGGGACACGCTGTCGAGCCGTGCGGTGCGCCTGGCCCGCGACATCGGGGCGCTCGGCGTGCTGCAACCGGCCCTCATCTACGCCGGCGGGGTGCACATCCACTACGGTGACTTCGCCGAGGCGGCCCGGATGATCGACGAAGCCGACGCGCTCGCCGCCGCGACGGGCCACGCCCCGCACAAGTACGCGACGCTCGTCCTGGCCGCGTGGCGAGGCGAGGCGGACGTCGCCGCCGGCATCATCGAGGAAGCCCGGCAGAGGGCCGAACAGCGCGGCGAGGTGTCCCTGCTGGGCGCCATGGGCTACATCCAAGGCGTGCTGTTCAACGGCCTGGCACGCTACGAGGAGGCCCTGGAGGCCGCTCGGACGGCCATCGAGCACGACGGCTTCAACTTCACCGGCCTGTCGCTGGTCGAATACATCGAGGCCGCCACCCGGTGCGGTGAGCTCGACCAGGCCCGCGCCTCGCTGGCCCGGCTGCTCGAACTCACGCGCGCCGCCGATTCCGGATGGGCCCGCGGCGCGAGCGCCCGCAGCCAGGCCCTCCTCACCGACGGCGACGAGGCCGACCGTCTGTACCGGACCGCGATCGAGGAGTTCGGCCGCGGCGGTGTGGCCGTGGAGGTGGCACGCACCCACCTCCTGTACGGCGAGTGGCTGCGCCGCGGCCACCGCCGTTCGCTGGCCCGGGAGCACCTTCGCACGGCTCACCAGATGTTCGACAAGATGCCGGCGCACGCGTTCGCCGAGCGAGCCCGCCGCGAGCTGCTCGCCACCGGCGAGCACGTCAGGGTGCGGGAAAGCACACCGACGAGCGCCCTCACCCCCCAGGAGTCGCAGGTCGCGGCACTCGCCGCCGACGGCATGACGAACGCGAAGATCGGCGCGGAGCTGTTCATCAGTCCGCACACCGTGGAGTGGCACCTGCGGAAGGTGTACACGAAGCTCGGTATCAACTCCCGTCGCGCACTGCCGGGTGCCCTCGCGAACGCCCCGGCCGAGGAGGCCAGGGACGTGGGCACGGTGCGATCCGGCTGAGGGCCGGTGCGGGTCCCCGGGTCCCCCCGGGGTCCACGGGTCTCCCCCCGGGGTCCCTACGGACTCGACCATGGATGACAAGGGCGCGGTGAGGGGTGCCCCGGGCCGAGGGTGGAGACAACGCCCGCGATGGGCGCCCGCCCACGAAGAGGAGTTCCCGGATGTCCGCGCCCAGTCCGGAGACGACGACACCGACCGGCCCCCCGGTCGCCCGGCCGGGCGAAGACGGCCTGGACACCGCCCTCGGCATCTTCCTGGCCCAGCGGACACGACTGTTCCGCATCGCCTACCAGATTCTCGGTGACGTCTCGGGAGCCGAAGACGTGATCCAGGAGGTGTGGGTGCGCTGGCAGCTCACCCACCGAGTGGAGATCAAGAACCCGGCCGCGTTCCTCACCACGGCCACTACCCGTCTGGCGATCAACGTCGTCCAGTCCGCGCGGCACCGTCACGAAGCGCCGGCCGAGCCGCAGTTGGCCGACCTCGGCGACCGGTCCGCCCAGGATCCCGTGGCGCGTGCCGAGCAAACCGTGGCGGTCGAGGCGGCCCTGGCCCTGCTCATGGCGAGGCTGACACCGGACCGGCTGGCCGCCTACGTGCTCCGGAAGGGCTTCGACTACACCTATGCCGACCTGGCGGGGCTGCTTCGGATCAGCGCCCAGAACGCACGGGTGGTGGTCCACCGCGCGCAGGCCCGCCTGGAGCGCGACGGCGTGCGGCCGGTTCCCGCTGAGTCACACCGTCGTCTCGTCGCCGCGTTCCGGACCGCTGCCGGCACCGGTGACCTGGAAGGCCTCATCCGGCTGCTCGTCCCGGACGGCCAAGCGCACCACCTGCTGCCGCCGGCCCCTGGATCACCTCGCCCGGGACACCAACCGGCCCGGCATGCGGCGTGAGAGGAGGAGGCGAGGCGGACATGGCGCGTCGGCTCAGCGAGCGTGCGGGGGTTCCGACAGCTCGGCCGCAGACCAATGGTGTCGGTACGTTTTCCCGGCAGGATGGGGAGCATCCCCGCGTCATCCCACCGTCAGCCGCCGGCGGAGGCGCTCGAACCGCAGACGGGCCTCGACCACCGACACGCGGCCGCGACGGCACCTGCTCAGCTACCTCCTGGGAGCACGGACGCCGCGACCCCTCTGCGGCCAGGTCTGCGGACGCGTCGCTGCCACGATCCCACCCGCGCGCAGGTGGGGGGCGGCACGGAGGGAGCGCCCGGAATCCTGGCACGCCCTGCGACCGGGCGAATGCCCCTCCTCGCGCGTGTCCCTGGTGCGCTCATCCGCCAGTGAGAGGGGTCCATCGGCCGGACTCGCGATCCGATGGCTGCCGAAGCACTCGGGACGCTCCCGGCCGAGCCGCTGTCACACGGCCCCGATCCGGACGCGCGGCGGTGCGTGACAGCCCGAGTCGTGATGCGGGTCGCTGCGCCGTCAGCGGTGCGTTCCTGATCGCGCGCGATGTTCGACGTGTGCCGAACACCCGGTAACATGACCGGCATGCCGGACCACTCGTCACCTGCCGACAGCGAGCTCGCCCTGCCGCGCCTGCTCGGAGCGTTGAGCGATCCGACACGGTTGGGGATCGTCCGCATCCTGTCCGATGGTGCCGAGCGCGGGTGGGGACAATTCAGCGCGCCCGTCGCCAAGTCCACTCTCAGTCATCACCTCAAGATGCTGCGCGAGGCAGGTGTCACACAGACCCGCCAGGAGGGCACGCGCTGCTACGTGAAGCTGAGGCGTGACGCCCTCGATGCGCGTTTCCCCGGCCTCCTGCCGGCACTGCTGTCCGCGGCTGTCAGTGACAACATCGGAGACCACGTCACCGAGCGCGACGAACAGGCGTAACGACGTCACTGCTCGGCACCCCGTACTCGACGATCTGTGAATCCACGGGCGGGTGACCTCCCGCCGTAGAGGCCTGTGACACCCGCTGCCACCGGACTTGGCGTCCGCCGCGGTGGTCGCGGTCATCACCCTCTGCCGTGCCGCCCAATGCCACCTTGTGCTCATGGTGACGCACGCCTCTGAGCGCCCCCCGGGGAGCGGCGACCGCGCCTGAGCCGCACTGATCGGTGTCCGGTATGTCCTGATCCCTGTCCCGTCACTCACCCCGATTGAAGACGCCCCGGAGCCTGCCCTTAAAGTTCTATGTACAACGAACATCGAACAAGGAGGCTTCATGCCTGCCAACTCTCTCGACCAGGTCTTCTCCGGCCATGTCGCGATCGTCACCGGCGCCGGGTCCGGCATCGGCCGGGCCACGGCCATCGCCTTCGCCGAGGCCGGTGCACACGTACTCGGGGTCGGGCGCCGTGAGGAGCCGTTGAAGGAGATGGCCGGGGCTCACGACAACATCGAGTTCCTGGCGATCGACATCTGCGGCGACGGAGCACCCGCCCAGGTGGTCAGTGCCGCCGTGGAACGCTGGGGACGCCTCGACCACCTCGTCAACAACGCCGGTGCGACGGCGGTCATGCCGCTGGCGGAGACCGACAAGCAGACGATCGTCGATCTGCTCGCGCTCAATGTCGTCGCTCCGAGCCTGCTGGCCCACGAGGCCCTGCCTCACCTCCGGAGGACCTCAGGAACGATCATCAACCTCTCCAGCACCTACGGCCACCGTCCCATGGCGGGCGGCGCGCACTACTCGGCCACCAAGGCGGCCATCGAGCAGATGACGCGGAGCTGGGCCCTCGAACTCGCCGGCGAAGGCGTTCGCGTCAACTCCGTCGCCCCCGGCCCCACCCGGACCGACGTCATGCTGCACGCCGGCCTCACGCCGGAGGCCGCCGACGGCATGTACGCCTACGAGCGCGACCGTATCCCCACGCACCACATCGCGAGCGCGGACGAGATGGCCCACTGGATCCTCCGGATGGCCGAGCCGGCCGGGCGCCATGCGACCGGTCAGGTGATCACCGTCGACGGCGGACTGGAACTCATCTGACTCCACTGCCCTCCTCGCCCGGACGACGGGCCGTGTGGGTGGGGAAGGGGGGCGCATCTCGACAGGCGGTGCGACCTCGACCACCGAGGCGGCCGCGTCGAGGCTGATCGAGGGCAGGTGTCCGAGTCGTCGAGGCCGCCGATCGGCAGGAACGGCGCCTTAACGTACGGGTCGCCCACATGGTTGCCGTTATTGCTGTCGGCGCGCCCCGGGCACTTGCCGACCGGCCCTGTGTTGTCCGAGTCCGCCCGCACCCCCTACCGCCGGCGAGGGACGTCGAACCGGTCCCCGGCGAGCCGTCGACCGTGATGAGCGCAGTCGACTGAGCGCCGGGAACGCGGTCCCGGGGGAGCAGCGAGCTGGTCGACGTGCAGGGTCAGTCGGGCGCCGCCGTGGCTCCATCGATGAGGCGATCGGCTGCCTGCTCGGGCTCGACGCGTGGCGGCACCGGCGCGAGGCCGTAGGGGAGAGCACGGAGGAGGCCCCGGAGGACATTCCGGAGCCTCCGGTCGAGGATCCCTCCGTGGAAGTCCCCGCACCGACCGCGCTTCCGGTTCACCATCATCACCACTTCGGCGAGCCGCTGTCCATGCTGGAGGGCACCGTCCGTGACGGCGAGCAGCAACCCATCCGCCATGCCGCCGTGACCGTCATGGACACCCGCGGCCGGCAACTGGTGCGGACCACGACGAACGCGCAGGGCGAGTACGCCGTGACCGGCCTGCCCGAGGGACACATCGTCCTCGTCGTCTCCCGCCCCGGCCGCCACCCGGTGGTGCACCAGAAGCTGATGCAGTCCGGCGTGGCCGTCCGGGCCGGCTTCACCCTGCACGGCCGCACCCGCTGGACGTCGTCACGGGTACTGGCGCAGCACTGACACGAGCGCGGGTCGCCTCCCGCGTCGAAGGGCCGTTTCGGCGTCGCGCCTGATGGTACGTCCGCCACAGCGGCTGTCCGTGGCCGTGTCCTCCACCGGGGACGAAGTCCCTGTCACAAACGGGCGGCATGCTCGGTCAGCCCTGTGTGCGGAGACGGGCGAGCGGAAGATCGATCTCAGTCGAGTGTGTCGTCGCCTTGCGAAGCACGCATTGATGAACCTTATGTCCAGATTTGCGCACACTATTCGAAAGGCGCGTCATGAAGATCGCAGTCATCGGCGGAACCGGACTGATCGGCTCGCAGGTCGTCCGGAACCTGAACGCCGCCGGGCACGAGGCGGTACCGCACTCGCAGTCCACCGGAATCGATGTCATCAGCGGTCAGGGGCTGGAGCAGGCGGTCGCCGGCGTCGACGTCGTCGTCAACCTGACCAACTCGCCGACCTTCGACGAGGCGTCACCGGCCTTCTTCCAGACCTCGATGGACAACCTCCTGGCCGCGGCCCGGAAGGGCGGCGCCGGACACTTCGTCATCCTCTCGATCGTGGGCGTCGACCAGGTGCCGGGCTTGGACTACTACCGTGCCAAGGTCTTGCAGGAAGACATCCTCAAGGCAGGTCCGATTCCCTACTCGATCGTCCGGGCCACGCAGTTCATGGAGTTCATGGACGCCGTGCTGTCCTGGACCGCAGACGGCGACATCGTCCGGCTGCCCGCCACGCCGATCCAGCCGATCGCTGCAAAGGACGTGGCCGACGCGGTCGCGGAGGTCGCCGTGGGCGACCCGCTGAACGGCATCCGCAACATCGCCGGCCCCGAGATCTTCAACCTCGACGAGCTCGGCCGGATCACCCTGTCCCACAAGGGCGACCCCCGCACCGTGGTCACCGATCCCACGGCCGGTATGTTCGCCGCCGTCGAGGGTGACGTGCTCACCGACGAGAACGCGCACCTCGCCCCCACCCGATACACCGACTGGCTCTCCTGACCGACGACGTCGGGCTGCCGGCGAGCCGAGCCCCGGCCGGTGCGGTGGGCGACCGCACCGGCACTGGGGGCGGCGGTACATCTTTGGGACCGTGCCCGCACGGATCCGCTCATGGCCGAGACTCTCGATCCCTCCGCGGTGGCGTCTCGGCCGTTCGGCCTGCCCTCGGTGCGCACGTGCGCGGGTGTGGACACCGGGTGCCCGGTCCCTGCCGGGACGCGGACCGGGTGTCAGCGCACGGAGACGACCGTCAGGGACTTGACGGCGCCCGCGCCTCGCAGGGTGAGGTCGAACAGCAGGTCTCCCTGCCCAGGGCGCAGGTCGGCCGTGTGAGCAGGGGCGATTTCCTGTTCCGGGCCCTGTCCGCGCTCGCCCTGACGCGGCCCGTGGATGACGGTGACGTACACGGTGGACGGCCCGGTGTTCCGTACCCTCACCTGTGTGGTCGTTGAACAGCGCCGCGGCGCGTCGGGCGTCGGGCACACGTAACGCAGGTCACCGAAACCGTAGGTGCCGCAGGACAGCTCCTCGTCGGCGGGCAGGGCGGAACGGCAGGTGCGCCCGGCGCTGACACGGTCGTCGCCCGTGTCGTCGGGGTCGTGCGGGAGCGAGGTGCCGACGGCGACCAGGGTAAGGACGGCACAGCCCGCCCAGGCCGCCGCCGTGCGATCGGGGCGCCTGCGAGCGGTCCACAGCTTGGAGTGGCGTACGGAGTTCACTGGAATCCTCGACAGGTTTCGGTGATTTCACACCGTATGCCAATGTTGGGTTGACAGCGTTCTCCTACTTTGACCACGCACCAAGTGGATCTGTGACACCGAGGCGCTTGCCCTGTCTTCCGGCAGTGGGCGGCAGCGTCGCCGCGCCGGTGACGCGCGTCGTCCGCAGGCCCGCGAAGCGGTTCCGTGAGGAGGCGCCGAGTCGTGCCTCTCGGACCGCCCGTCGGTCCATGACGACGCCGTCTGCGGACGCGGCGCGCGGCAGTTCAGGCCGGGAAGGCGAACAGGCGGTAGTCGGACAGCG
>NZ_JNWV01000046.1 GCF_000716535.1 Streptomyces flaveolus
CAACTCCGTGCACCACTTCGGCGGCATCATCGTCACGCCGGGCTTCACCGACCCGCAGAAGTTCGTCGACGGCAACCCCTACGGCACCTCCCACGCCGATGGCCAGGGCACCAAGCCCGTCGGCGAGACCACCCGCCTCGCCGCCGCCATCCAAGCCGAACGCGTCGTCGAGATGGCCGCGCGGCTCAAGGCGGCGGCCGAGGCCGAGGCCGAGGTCGAGGTCGAGGTCAAGGTCGAGGTCGAGGTCGGCACCGGCACCGGCACCGGCAGCGAGGAGGGTCCGCGACGCTGGTGGCAGCGTCGGCGCCGGTGACACCGCGCGTCACCGCGCGGGTTCTCGCCTGGCTCAGGGCGGGGACAACCGCGCCCGGCCGCGCCTCCGCCCGCTTCACCCTGCCTGCGCAGATGGCTCGCCCCGGAAAGCGCCCCTGATCCACGTATCGACAGACGGCCGGTCGTCCCCACGGGACGTACGGCCGGACCTACAGGCGGGCAACCCGGAGGTCGCCCGCTCCGACCAGCTGTGACAGGAGATGTATCCCATGCGTGTCGAGATCTGGACCGACGTCGCTTGCCCGTGGTGCTACGTGGGCCGGGCCCGCTTTGATCGGGGGCTGGCCGCGTTCGAGTACCGCGAGGAGGTCGAGGTGGTGCACCGTTCGTTCGAGTTGAACCCGCGGGCCGAGAACGGCACCGTGCCGATCATCGACGCGGTGGCGGCGCAGTACGGCCGGACCCGGGAGCAGCAGGTGGCCAGGGAGGAACAGGCCGCGGCCATGGCGCGTGAGGTGGGGCTGGACTTCCGTATCGGCGGACGTGTCTTCGGCAACACCTTCGACGTGCACCGCCTCGTCCACTTCGCCAGGACGCACGGCCGGCAGGCCGAGATGATGGATCTCGCTTTCCGGGCGAACTTCGCGGAGGAGCGGTCGATCTACGACAGGGAGACGCTGGTGGCCCTCGCGGTGGAGGCGGGTCTGGACGAGGCCTCGGCCCGGGAGGTGCTCGACGATCCGACCGCGTTCGCCGCGGACGTGCGGGCCGACGAGCGACTGGCGGCCGACATGGGGGCCGGGGGTGTGCCCTTCTTCGTGCTGAACCGGCGGTACGGAGTCAGTGGCGTCCAGTCGCCCGAGACGTTCACCCGGGCCTTGGAGCAGGCCTGGGCGGACCGGGCCGCCGCGTGAGACGTGACGCCGAGAGGGGCTCCGGCTGAGAAGGGCCTACGACCGCCGTCAGCCGATCAGCGCCTACGACGCACGCGCGTGCACCCGAGACGCGTGAGGGACCGAGCCGCGCGGCCCGGTCCCTCGTGGCGCGGCGGTGATCAGGTGATCAGTTGCCGCCGTCCTCCCAGTGCTGCGTCACCGGGGTCGCGGTGACGGCGTTCTCGTAGACCAGCGCGACACGGTGGCCGTACTGGATGGTGTACATCTTCTTGCCGCCGAGGACGACCGTTCCGCTGCTCTTGTCGTAGTCGTCCGTCGCGGCCGGGGCCTGGGTGGCGACGTACGCCTGGCCGGCGGGGACGGTGTACACCGTGAGCGGGGCCTGCGTCGAGGGGGAGATGCCCGCCGGGTACTCCGAGGCGTCCGGGTAGCTGCGGCCGTAGACGGCCACCGGGGCGGAGCCGGCCGGACGGATCATCTTCACGCCGTAGGCGATCTTGGTGTTCTTGCCGCCGGGGTTGTAGAACCACACCTTCGCACCGCTGAACCAGATCGCGGTCCAGTCGCCGCTCACATCGGCGACGACGAACTGCTGCCCGGACTGGGCCGTGCTGCCCCAGTCGCTGATCTCGTTCGTACCCGCCCCGGCGCCGTGGAGCGCCTGGTCGCCGAACAGCGGGGCGGACGCGTCCGGGGCGGTGCGCACGTAGACGAAGTTCGACGCCTGCTGCCGCTCCGTGCAGGGGGTCGTGGGATCGGTCGGGTCGTCACCGGGACAGACCCGCACGGTCTGCACGGTGTCGGCGAACGGCGGATCGATGGTCACGACCGAACCCACGGCCGGGACGCTGTGCGTTCCGCTGTAGGGGCGGCCGAGGAGCGTCATGAAGTGGTCCCAGTCCCAGCCGTTGCCCGGGTCCCAGTGCATCCCGGCGGCGTGAGCGTCGTCCGGGCTGTCAACGTTGTCATGACCGATGACGTGCTGACGGTCCAGAGGTATGCCGAACCGTGCCGCGAGGTACGTGACCAGGTCGGCCGTGGCCTCGTACTGCGCCTCCGTGTACCACGTGGCGCCCTGCGCGGCGTACCCCTCGTGCTCGATGCCGATCGAGTGCAGGTTCATGGAGTAGTTGCCGGCGTGGAAGGCGATGTCCTTGGTGGGCACCATCTGCGTCACCGCGCCGTCGGACGACCGCATCACGTAGTGGGTCGCGGCGCTGTTGGTCTGCGAGGACAGGCCCTTCACGCCGGCGTCGTAGGTGGTCTCCAGGTCGTGGATGACGATGGTGTCGATCCGGATGCCGTTCGCGGGCCGCTTGGACACCTGCACACCCGCAGCCGAGCCGGGGACGAACGTGCACGCCACGGCCGGCGGGCACTCGGTGTCCGCGGTGGCCGACGCCGCCAGGTGCAGCCGGTCTACCTGCGCCTTCGCGGGGCGGACCGAGGGGACCGCGGTGAGGCGGACGCGCTGGCCGTCGTGCGTCTCGGCGGAGGCGCCCTTGCGGATGGTGCCGAAGACACGGTCGGCGAAGGCCACCGCCCCCTGACGGTCCGTCGACTGGCTGTAGCGGGCCACGGCCCCGAACCACAGGGCCGGGTCCGCCGGCGTCCCGCCGATCACCTTCTTCTCGTACGAGGCGAGGAGCGCCGCGCCACCGCGGATGTTGGCGGCGGGGTCCTCGCGCAGGGTGTCCGGCGACATCCCGGTCAGCTTCGCGGCGGCCTGGAGCGTGTGCAGGGCCGGCTTGGCCGCCAGGGAGGCGAGGTCCTTCCGGCCGCCACCGCCCATGGCTCCACCGGCCATCATCGCCGGGGTGACGTCGGTGAGGTGCATGGGACCGAAGCCGCCGTCGGTGCTGTGCTGCGCCCCGTGGGCGTCCCACGCGGACTCCTCGTAGGCGACGCCGAGCAGCACGCTCACCGGGACGTGGTACTCCGCGGCGGCTGCGGCGAAGTCCTGCTGCCGGGAGGCCACGGTGGAATCTGTCGCGGCGAGTGCGGTGAGCTGCGTCGCGGTCAGGCCGCCGACGGCCAGCGCTCCCGCAGTGATCAAAACAGGGAGACGCAGCCGTCTCTTCCTCTGGTGCAAGATGACGTTCCTTAGGCGAGATGGGTTGAGCGGTCATCAGGTGTGAGCCGCCACAGGATGGGCCGAGCCTGGTCATCGAGGTGAACTGCGGTCGCACACCTGCTCGCTGCGGGTGGCATCTCCACAGTCGGCTCCCGGTTCACACGTACCTTACGGGAGCACCAGCCGGGGCCCGGACCCGCCCCCGTCGTTGATCCGCCGCTTCGAGCGGTTCCCGGACGCCGCGGCGAGGGAAGGACGGACTGCTCCGGCGGGGCGTCGAACTCCCGCCGGACAACGAGGCCTTGACGGCCAGGTCCCGGCACTCCCCAGCCTTCGGCCGGGGGACCCCCAGAGCACGCACCTGACGCCGCGCGGGGCAACCCTCCGGGCGGACGAAGGGAGTTCGACGACAGGGGCCGGCCCCGGCCGGCCGTGTGATGTCACGGGCGGGTGCAACCTACGTTTCTCCTCTCGGAAGAGTCGGCGGGACCGTCGGACGTGTCGGCGGGTCCGCGTGCGTGCGGATCGTTCAGGTCTGCCCACGTGCCGAGCGGTCCGGCGCTCCGTTCAGGCCCGCCCCAGCCGGTAGTCCGCCATCCGGACGCGACCGGTCCGCCGGCGGAAGGCGATCGTGGTGTCGGGCCACAGCACGGTGTTGCGGCCCGACCGGTGATCCTGGTACCAGCTGCGGCAGCCCCCCGTCTGCCAGACGGTGCCGGCCATGCGCCTGTCCACCCAGTCGTTGAAGGCCCGCTGCACGTCGGCGCGCACCTCGACCGAGTCCGCGCCGCGGCGGCGCACGCGGCGCAGCAGGGCGGTGACATAGCGGGCCTGCGCCTCGATCATGACGATCTGTGAGTTGTGACCGAGGCCCGTGTTCGGCCCGGCCATCAGGAACATGTTGGGGAAGCCGGCGACGGTGGTGCCGAGGTAGGCCTGGTTTCCGTCGGCCCAGGCCTCGGCGAGGGTGACGCCGTCCCGCCCGGTGATGTCGATGCGGAGGGTGTTCTGGGTGTCGAAGCCGGTTCCGTAGACGATGACGTCGGCGGCGACCTCGGCCCCGTCCTCGCCGACCACTGTGCCGGGCCGGACCTTCGCCACCCCGCCCCGCCGCAACCGGACATGGGGCCGGGACAGCGCCGGATACCAGTCGCTGGAGATCAGCAGCCGCTTGCACCCGAGGGCGTAGTCGGGGGTGACGGCCGCCCGCAGCGAGGGGTCGGACACCTGCTTCTCCACGAACCGGCGCGCCAGCGCCTCGGTCGCGGCCAGGGCCCTCGGATCGCTGACGAATCCGGCGGCGCGCCCCTCGTGGATCCGGAACAGGCGTTCGCGTGTCCACCAGCGGTAGGGCGGACACCAGCGGGTCAGACGACGGTGACGTTCGTCGAAGAGGCGGTCGGACTTCGGCAGGATCCAGGGCGGTGTGCGCTGGAAGACGGTGAGGGCCGAGACCTGGTCGACGATCGCCGGGACGAACTGGACGGCACTGGCGCCGGTGCCGATGACCGCGACCCGTTTGCCGGTCAGGTCCACGTCGTGCCGCCAGGCCGCCGAGTGGAACACCGCGCCGCCGAAGGACTCGACACCGGGCAGGTCGGGGTGGGCGGGATGGTGCAGCGGTCCGACGGCGCAGACCAGGAACCGGGCGCGATGGCACTCGCCGGCCGACGTCACCACCTCCCAGCAGGCATCCTCCTCGGCCCACCGGGCGCCGCGGACCTCCTGACCGAACCGCACGTGCTCGACGAGGCCGCGTCGGCGGGCCACGTCCCGCAGGTAGTCCAGGATCTCCGGCTGGCGCGCGAACAGCCGGCTCCAGTCGGGCTTCTGGTCGAAGGAGTACGAGTACAGGGGTGACGGGATGTCACAGGCGCAGCCCGGATAGGTGTTGTCGCGCCAGGTGCCGCCGAGGTCGTCGGCGCCCTCCAGGATCCGCAACGAGCGGATTCCTGCCTTGCGGAGCATGGCGGCGAGACCGAGCCCGCTGAAGCCGGCGCCCACGATCAGGACGTCGACGGGTGCGGGCGGCGCGGCCGTGCCGGCGGCGGGATCAGCGCGGGAGACCATCGGTGTCCTGGGCGGGAGATGACGGCTGCGCCCGGTTGGTGACGCTGTTGCGGGCGCTGGGGAGGCCGGCGAGCCGGTGCTTGAGCACCTTGCCCGACGGGTTGCGGGGCAGTTCCTCGACGAAGAGGTACTCGGCGGGGAGCTTGTAGTCGGCCAGACGGGTGGCGGCGTAGGAGCGCAACGACTCCGCGCCGGGGGCACGGCCCCGGCGGGGTACGACGACCGCGCGCACCCGTTCGTCGAAGACCGGGTCGGGCACACCGACGACGGCGACGTCGGCGATGTCCGGGTGGCCGGACAGAACGCTCTCGACCTCGGCGCTGTAGATGTTCTCGCCCCCGCGGATGATCATGTCCTTGAGGCGGTCGAGGACCCTGACGAACCCGTCGGCGTCGACGCTGCCCACGTCTCCCGTGCGCAGCCAGCCGTCCACGAAGGTGGCCTCGGTGGCGTCCGGGTCGTTCCAGTAGCCCGCGGCCACCACGGGGCCGCGCACGCACAGTTCGCCGACGGTGTCCCGCAGGTCCCGGGGCGGTGCGCCGCCCACGGAGACGGCGACGTCGAGCCCCGCCACGGGCCTGCCCACCGAGCGGGCGTGGGCGAGGTACTCGTCGCCCTCGGTGTAGGTCACGATCGAGGTCCCCTCGGTCAGCCCCCACACGTTGCCGAGCCTCAGCCCGGGCACACGGCGGACGACCTCGGCGGGGAAGCTCTCGGGGACCGGGGAACCGCCCATGACGAACAGGCGCAGGGCGGACAGGTCGGAGGCGGTGTCCTCGGCCTTGAGCAGGATCAGCCGGAGCATGGCCGCGACACCGGCGAAGAACGTGATCCGCTCCCGGACCATCAGCTGGACGACGGTCTCCGCCTGGAACTCGGGGGTGAGCACGCAGCACGCACCGGCGGTGAGGAAACCGATGAACTGCGAGACCACACCGGTCGCGTGGAACATCGGGGCCGCGATCAGGGTCCGCTCTCCCGGGCCTGCGCCGAGACGCTCGCGCACGGTGCGGGCGTTGAACAGCAGATTGGCGTGGGTGTGCATCGCGCCCTTGGGCCTGCCGGTGGTGCCCGAGGTGTAGAGCAGGTGTGCCACGTCGCCGGGGGTCCGGTCCGCTCCGGGCAGTGCGCCGGCGTCGGGAACCGCCGTGTCCGGCGCCGGTGGGGCCAGGAGGACGGCGGCAGGGACGACACGCTCGGCGAACGCGGTCGGCACGCGTCCTCCGAGAGGCCCTTCGACGGCGTCGGTGAGGATCACCCCCGCACCGCTGTCGGTGAGGACGTGGTCCAGCTCCGGACCGGTCAGCCGGGTGTTCACCAGGACGACGACGGCACCGGCGAGCTGGGCCCCGAGGTAACCGACCGCGTACTGCCAGCAGTTGGGGAGCAGGATGGCGACCCGGTCGCCCGGGGCGACCCCCCGGTCCCGCAGCCGGAGCGCGACGCCCACCGCCCGTCGCAGCGTTTCGGCGTGGCTGAGCCGGACGGATCCGTCCACCAAGGCTTCACGCTCTGCGTGTTCCGTCGCGACACGTATGAACGCACGGGGGAGTGTTTCCGCTTGCATCACGGTTCCTGACTCGGCGTCACGACGGACGCCCCGCCGTCAGGCTCCACCCTAAACATTTTCCTTGCTACGTCAAGTAGGCGTATTGCGAAGCCTATTCCGCCACATAAACTTGTCACCGACTTGACTGGTGACGAAGAAGGCGTCAGGATCGCACTCATTCGCAAAGCGTAACCGCTTCAGTAAGTGATTTTTCAGGGAGTTTTCATGGGAGCCACCGAAGAAACCGGCCACCTCACCACCGGCCGCCGCCGGTTCCTCGGCCTCGCCGCGGGCGCCGCGGCCGCCACCCAGCTCGGCCTCTCCGGCCAGGCGCACGCCGCGTCCGGCGGGCCGGTACCCGCGGGCCCCGCACCGGCGGCCGGCGCCCGCCCCCTTTCCCCCCGTCCGGTCCCCGGGGTCCGTCCGTTCCGCATCAGGGTCCCGCAGCGGGAGATCAACGAGCTGCGGCGGCGTGTGCGGGCGACCCGCTGGCCGGACCGGGAGACCGTCGGCGACCGGGCGCAGGGCGCCCAGCTGGGGAAGGTCCGCCCGCTGGTCGAGTACTGGGGTACCCGCTACGACTGGCGCAAGGTCGAGGCGAGGCTCAACGCGCTGCCCCAGTTCATCACCGAGATCGACGGGCTGGACATCCAGTTCGCCCACATCCGCTCGCCGCACGCCGACGCCATGCCGATGCTGATGACGCACGGCTGGCCCGGTTCGATCATCGAGTTGCTGAAGATCGTCGATCCGCTCACCAACCCGACGGCCCACGGCGGACGTGCCGAGGACGCCTTCCACCTCGTCCTCCCGACGCTGCCCGGCTATGGCTTCTCCGGGACGCCCAGGAAGGCCGGATGGAACCCGGCCCGCGTCGCGACCGCGTTCCACCGGCTCATGCTCCGGCTCGGTTACGGCGAGTACGTGTCCCAGGGCGGCGACTGGGGCGCGATCATCGCGCAGATCCAGGCCACGCAGCGGCCCAAGGGGCTGCTGGGCATCCATGTGAACATGCCCGGCACCGTGCCGCCGGACATCCTCCGCCACCTGCGGAACTCCGACCCGGCTCCCGCCGGTCTGTCGGCCCGCGAGAAGGTCGCCTACGACCGGCTGCTGCACTTCTACCACGACGGCTTCGGCTACGCGGCGATGATGAACCAGAGCCCGCAGACCATCGGTTACGCCCTGGCCGACTCGCCCGTGGCGATGGCGGCGTACTACTACGACAAGATCGCCGAGTGGACCGACTCCGGCGGTGAGCCCGAGAAGGTCCTCACCTACGACGAGATGCTCGACGCCATCTCGCTGTACTGGCTGACCAACACCGGGGCGTCCTCCTCCCGGCTGTACTGGGAGGGTTACCAGGCCGGCGGCGGACCGTTCGACGCGTTCCACATCCCCGACCTCCCCGTGGCGGTCACGGTGTTCCCGGCCGAGATCTACCCCGCGCCGCGGAGCTGGGGCGAGCGGGCCTACGGCAACCTCGTCCACTGGAACGAGGTCGACAGGGGAGGCCACTTCGCCGCCTGGGAGCAGCCGCGCCTGCTGGCCGAGGAACTGCGCGCGTCGTTCAGGTCGCTGCGGCACTGACCCCCGCCGCGCGATGCGGAAAGGGCCGTCGACGGCGGGATGAGCGCGGGGCACTGAGCACGCGCCGAAGCCGGCCGCGTGTGCGCGGAAAGGGCTGTGGCCGGTCCGGTGAACCGGACCGGCCACAGGCGCCCGCGGTCCGGTACGTGTGCGTGTCGTGCCCGATTGCCCTCCGGTTGCCGGACCGGCTCACCCATTCGAAGACGGTGGGTGGGCCCAGGCCGGTGCGATCACCCCGGCCCTCCGCGGCTGGGCGGCGTCGGCCGACTGACCGGCGCGGACGTCCTGATCATCCTTGGAGACGCTAGAGACCGCCTCGGCCACCCCCGCCGACGACACCGCCTCAGCGAGCCTCGCTGACGGCGTGGCCCGGCTCCGACGCGGGGAAGCGGTCGAGCATGGCGCGCAGTTCCCCGGCGTCCACGTTGGCGCCGAAGGGTTCGGAGCCTGGCTGCAGTCGTATGCCGCCGGCGAGCGGGCCGGCGATGACAGGGTCGAAGCCGAGGGCGTGGACGAGGTGCGCGACCGTGGCCCTGTCGTCGGGGTCGTCACCGGCGAGGGCGATCGCCTTGCGGTCGGCCGCCCCGGCCGGCCGGGCCTCGTCCTCGAGGTCGTGGTAGCCCATGTGGTTGAACGCCTTGACCACGCGGGAGCCCGGCAGGAACGCCTGGACCAGTTCGCTGGTGGAGGTGTGCGGGTCGGTGAAGTCGTCGCGTATCCCGTCGACTTCCCACCAGTAGTTCATGGCGTCGACGACGAGTTTGCCGCGCAGCGCCTCCACCGGGACGCTGCGGTACTTGCCCAGGGGCAGCGCCAGGATCGCCACGTCGGCCTGGGCCGCGGCCTCCTGCGCGGTGACCGCGACCGCGCCGGGGGCGAGGACCTCCACGGTGAGAGCGATGGCGTCGGCCTCACCCGAACCCGCGATCAGCACCCGGTAGCCGGCCGCCACCGCGAGCCGGGCCAGTACGGTTCCCACCTTTCCCGCGCCCAGGACGCCGATCGTGCGGACGTCGGTGATGTTCATTGCGCTCCTTCGCGTCTTCCTCGGGGCCTTCTGTCAGCCGGCCGGCACGACCAGGGGGATCACCTCGGTGCCGTACCGGGCCGGACACCGGCGGGCTCGTCGCTGAGCAGTTCCCGCACGCGCGGGGCGACTTCGCGGCCCAGCAGTTCGATCGTGCGGGCGCGGGCCTGCCGGGGCAGGCGCATGACGTCGTACTTGAGGTCGAAGCGGCTGAGGTGCAGATCTCGGGCCGTACGAGCGATCTTGCGGGCGACCGTCTCCGGGGACCCGACGTAGAGCGCGCCGTCGGCGAGTTCCGCCTCGTAGCGTGCGCGGGTCGGGGCGTAGAACCCGCGTTCCTCGGCCAGTGCGGTCACGACCGGCTGCCAGTACCGCCACCAGGTCTCGACCGCCTCCTCGTCGGTGTCGGCGACGAGTCCCAGGGAGTGCTGGCCGACCGGCTGCGGGCAGCTTCTCCTCGAAGAGCTGCTCGTAGTCGGCGATGTCGTAGCCGAACAGCGGGAAGGACTCCGTGGCGGACGCGCGCCCCAGGACCAACTGCGCCCGGCCGCCGGACACCGCGTCCAGCGTCGAGAACTCCTGGTAGAGCCGCACGGGGTCGTTGGTGCTGAGCACGGTGACCGACGTGCCGAGCCGGATGCGTTCCGTGGCTGTCGCCATGGCGGCGAGCAGGACCGGAGTGGCGCTGTCGACGTGGCCCGCACGGTAGTGCTCTCCGACGCTGAAGACGTCGAGCCCCGACGCCTCGGCGAGCGCGGCCTCCTCGACGAGCAGCCGTACCGTCTCGGCGTCGTCGAGGACACGGCCGTCGTCCGTCGCGACCTCTCCGAAGGAGTTGACTCCGATATCGAAGGGCGTGGCGCTCATGACCTCTCCTCCGCCGGCTCGACCGCCGGCGTTGTAATTGACACAGCAAGCATCAATCAATATGATTGACGTGTCAAATATGCGGGTGGGGTGAGGCCGCACGGGCCTCAGTCACGCCTTCCGGCCGACCTACAGGACAGGCTGGTTCGCCCCCCGGGTCCGCAGGGAGGTGACGGGATAGCATCCGCGCATGTCGACGATCTGCCTGATAGGTGTGGGACGGATGGGCGAACCGGTGTGCCGCCGTCTCGTCCTCGCCGGGCACGAGGTGCGGGCCTACGACATCCGGCCCGAGCGCCGGGCGGCGGTCCGGTCGTGCGGCGCCCGGTGGTCGGACTCGGCGGTGGCCGCGGCGTCGGGGGCGGACGTGCTCCTCACGGTGCTGCCCGGTCCGGCCGAGGTCACGGCGGCCGTGCGGGACGTCGTCCTCCAGGCGCTGGCCGCGAACGCCACGTGGATCGACATGAGCAGCAACGCGCCTACGGCCGCGGGCCCCTGCCGGGAGCAGGCGGCGGCGCACGGTGTCGGATTCCTGGAGTCGCCCATCGGCGGCTCGCCCGCGGACGCCGCTGAGGCGCGGTTGCGGCTTTTCGTGGGAGGCGACGCGACTCTCCTGGAGCGTCACCGTCCCCTGCTGTCAGCGGTCGCCGACCGCATCACCCATGTCGGCGGACCCGGTACCGGCTACACCGCCAAGCTGCTGGTGAACCTCCTGTGGTTCGGTCAGGCGGTCGCCACCGCGGAGGCGCTGCTGCTCGGGCGGCGCGCCGGCATCGACCTGGGCGTCCTCACGGACGTCCTGGCCGCGGGTCCCGCCTCGTCCGCCTTCGTCCGCCGGGACCTGCCCGCGCTCCTCGCCGGTGACTACCTTCCCGCGTACGGCCTGGACCGCATCCACGACCAGTTGGCGGCGATCACCGCTCTGGCGGAACAGTGCGGCACTCCGCACGCCGTCGCGGACACCGTCCGGCGCCTGCACCAGGAGGCGCTCGAACGGTACGGGCCGGTCGACGGCGAGCTGCTGGCGGTGGCACTGCTCGAGGAGAGGGCCGGTACGCTGCTGCGCCACCCGGGCGCGGCAGCCGGCTGACGTCGCCGCCACGGGCGGGGCCGTGCGCACGGGATATTCACACATGTGCCCACATGGAGAGGTTTCGCACGTCCCGGGAGCCCGTCTGAACCCCGCACGTGTCTCCGGGCGTGCAACGGAAGGCGGCCCCTGGCCGGGCGGCATCGGTTGTCTGTCGAGGAGGAGACTCGGCAGGAGTACGAAGAAGTGAGCTCATCATGGCCATAGTCACGACCAAGCGACGGGTCGTCATCATCGGCGGGGGGTACGCGGGAGTACGCCTGGCGCGCGAACTCGACGCGGACGCCGACGTCACGCTCATCGACCTCAAGGAGGCGTTCTTCCACCGCGTCGCCTCGCTACGGGCCAGCACCGACGAGGAATGGACGTACGCCCCCTTCGTCCCGTACGACTCACTTCTCGCCCGCGGCCGTGTCGTGCGCAACAAGGCCGTCGGCATAGCGACCGCGGAACGTGAGGTGGTCCTCGCCACCGGCCACCGGGTGCCGTACGACGCCCTGGTGATCGCGACAGGCGCCGACTACCAGGAACCGGCGCGCTTCACCGGCAGCACCGTCGAGGAGGCGGCGGAGTCCTTCCGCAGCCACCAGCGACGCGTCGCCGGAGCTCGCAGCATCCTGGTCATCGGGGGCGGCCCCTCCGGCGTGGAACTGGCGGCGGAACTGCGGCGGGCCAACCCGCCGGCCACGGTGACCCTCGCACACCGCGGCCCCCGCCTGCTCAACCACCACGGCACCGGCCGGATGGGCCGTCAGGCGAGGGCCTGGCTGGAGCGGCACGACGTGCGGGTCCTGGTGGACACCTTCGTCGCCTCCGCCGCCGGCGTCGGCGCCCGGCTGCGGGACCAGGCGGGCAGCCCCCTCTCCGCCGACGTCGTGTTCTGGACGACCGGCACCACTCCGAACACCCTGTGGCTCCGTCTGGCGGGACTCGGTACCTGGCTCGACGGCAGCGGTCACGTCAAGGTGGACACACACCTGAGGGTGCTGGGACAGAGGGACGTCTTCGCGGTCGGCGACGTCAACGACGTGTCCGAGGCCAAGCTCAGCCCCTCGGCGGTGGCGCAGGGGGAGGCCGCGGCGCACAACGTCCGCGCGTACCTCGACCACGGCAAGCACGGGGGCCGGCCACGCCCGTACAAGCCCGCGCCGGTCAGGATCTTCTCCGTGCCCCTCGGACCCGAAGGGGGCACCACCCTCCTCCCGGCGCTCGGCCGCGACGCCCTGGTCCTCGGCAACAGGGCGACGTCGGCGCTCAAGAGCAGGAACCTGGCCGTGCCGGCGATCCGCAAGCTGCTGGGTGTCACCGACGGCTGACGGGTGTCCGCGCAGCACCACGTGTCCCGACGGTCCCTGGCGAGGACTCCTGGGGCAGGACGAGCCGCCGGAGCGGGAGCGGCAGGCGGCTCCGCTCGCAGCCGCGGCGGCGGGCATCGCCCTGCCGGCCTGGGGACAGGACCCCGCCGTGATCACCGCGGTGCCGCGCCGGGTGCTGTCGGCGGCGAGTTTCACCGCCGCCGCGTCCCGCATCCGCGACGGGAACGCCGGGGTGCCGACGGCACCGAGGGTGGCACGCCGGCTTGTCGCGGCGGTCTCCGCCGGACGCGGGCGCCAGGTGTGTGGACCGCACCCTTCCGGCCCTCGGCCGGGGCCCCGGCCGAGGGCCGGCCTGCCCGCTCGGGCGACGGTGCGTCAGACGGACGCTATGCGCTCCAGAACCTTCGCGGCGGCGGCGATGTCGCAGCCCTCCAGACGCGAGAACACATGGCGTCGTACGCTCGCGAGATTGGTGGGCCAGGCCTGCTTCAGCTGCGTCCACCCGGCGCTGGTGAGAACGGCCAGCCAGGCCCTCCCGTCGTCGGGTGACTTCTCAGTACCCGAAATCGGATGCTCTTCCAGCATGTCCCCGTCCACGACCCGGGGCAGAAGTGTGATTACTCTCCCCAAGGCCCGTAGGAAGGCCTCCTCGTCGCGGTTCAAGGGCTTGATGGTTGTCACGTCTGCCATGGCGCCAGTGTAAATGCCGGAACTCTGTCGCAGACCGGTGCGTACCGGTTCCTATCCCGGACTCCCGTCGCGGAAAGGGAATTTGCAGAACAGAATGCGACCGGTCGACTTAAATTGCAGGGGAAAGTAAAAACATTTCACGATTTTCAGGAGATACGTGTGCGGCCAGGTGTCCGGTGCCCATGGCCGCCCTGGGTGACCGCCGCTTCTGGCCACCGTCGACGTGCATGATCTCGCCGGTGACGAAGGGAGCGCCGTCGGCCTCCGGTGGGTGGTAACGGCGCATCACTATGGGGTGTGTCCGCCAGGACGGCATTCTCATGACATCGTTGAGGTTTTCAGCAGCGAGGAAACCGGTTCCTGGATTCCGGCGAGTGTAGGGCGCGGCCGTGGCCGGGGAAACCCGCGGACAACCAGTCCGTGCCCTTGATCCGAGGCCGGACGGCCTGTCGTACGCCGTCGCGCAGGTACGTGCTCGGTTCGGTGTCCACGGTGCCCGGCTCGACGAGGCTCACCGGCCCCCGTCAGGGCACGGCAGCCGCGCTCAGCGCTCCGAGAACCCCGGCCGGACTCACCGGACCCGGGCGTCGTCGCGGCCGGAGTCGGTGAACGCACTGGCCGCGGACACCGGCGCGGTCATTCCGTCCTGCGACCGGTCCCGCGCATCAGCCCGGCGAGGGACTCGTCCAGTCGCAGCATGCCGCTCTCGGTGCCGGCCGCCACGCTGCCGTAGGCGCGGTCGAGGAAGCGTCGCAGCGCGGTGGCCGGCGCGGACACGATCGTGGTGCCGGTCGGCGAGCTGATCCGGATGCACAGCGCGCCCCGTCCCGCCCGCATCTGCTGCGGGCGACGCGGCGCGGGCCAGGTCTGCACGTCTCCGAGACCTGCGGGCCTCGACAGCCCCTCCGCGAGGAGATCACGCGCGAACACCCATTCCACCGGTGGCGTCACACCCGAGTCCACCACCATCCGCACGGCGTACGGCTCGTCGGCCGCGTAGTGGAAGGAGAGGGTGACCGGCACGGTGACCGAACCGTCGAGCAGGACGGTGCCTTCGCACCGGCAGCTGGCGCCCGGCCGGGGTGAGGACGCCGGGCCGGGACGGTGGGGGGAGTGATGGCTCATATCTTGCTCATTCGCTCAGGCGCTGCGCCGCGACGGCGCCCGCGGGCCGGCCGACTCGCCGCGGGAGCGAGGTGCCGTGAGGACGTAATGCCCAACAGGTGACCGGTCGTCTAGATTCCGGTGGGCCCGGCCGGGAAGAGGTTCCCGACACTCGGCGGCGCATGGCGGCACGTCGCCAGGCCGCGCAGCGGTCGCCGTACGCGGCACCGTAGCCGGGTCACCCCGTGCGAGCCGGCTTCGCCCGCGCCGCGTCCGCCACCGCCCACCGGCGTCCCGCTACGTTCCAGCAGTCGCAGCCACGTCTCACTGATCGTCGGCAAGGCGAGGGCGGCGTCCCAGGCCAGGGTGCCGTTCGTCGCGTCGACCGGCGTGCGAGCCCGGCCCCGGTAGTCCTCGGCGTACTGCTGGGCGCCCGCCGGACGACCGACGCCCAGGCGAGTCATCCACGCGCGCCCGTCGACGTGGCCGACGGCGTAGAGCCAGCCGTCGGCCACGGCGGTCACCCGGCAGGCGTCGTCGGCGGTGAGCCAGTCGCCGGGCGTCAGGGCGACGGTCTCCCGGCCGACGTCCGTCGTGCGCGGCGTGCGGCCGGTGACGAACTGGATCTCGCCCGCGGTCAGCGCCGCCCCTTCGGCCAGGGCGATCCGTGCCGGGCCGTGCCCACCGTTCTCGCGGCGTACGGAGGCGGCCTGGGGAGCCGGTCGTATGTCGGCGCCGGCCTCGCCGAGCCCTCCGCCACCAGTTCACCGGCGAAGTGCACCGCGCGCTGGTACGTGCGCTCACACGCCGGCGCCACCTGGGCGTCCTGCCACCGCGCGGCACGTCCTCCGTGAGGCATACTAGGCGACCGGTCTACTTCAAGGAGGGTCCCCGTGCGCACACCGACCTCTCACGAGTCCACGACGCCTGTCGACTTCTGGTTCGACCCCGTCTGCCCGTGGACGTGGCTCACCTCACGCTGGATGCTGGAGGTCGCCAGGCGCCGGCCCGTGGAGGTGTCCTGGCACGTCATGAGCCTGGCGGTGCTCAACGAGAACAGGCTGGACGAGCTGCCCGAGCGCATCCGGGTGCTGATGGGCGAGGCCTGGGCGCCGGTGCGGGTTCTGACCGCCGCCGCCCAGCTGCACGGCCCCGAGACCCTGGAGCCGCTGTACACCGCCCTGGGGGAGCGCTACCACCTGCGGCAGCAGCCCAAGGACCGGGCCACGCTGGAAGACGCCCTGCGGGAGGCCGGCCTGCCCGTGGACCTCGCCGACGCCGGCGACACCGACCGTTTCGACGAGGAGCTGCGGGCCTCCCACCACAGGGGGATGGCCCTGGTCGGCCAGGACGTCGGCAGCCCGGTCATCGCCGTCCCCGGCCAGGACGCGGGCGGCGACCCCGTCGCCTTCTTCGGCCCCGTGGTGAACCCGGCACCGAAGGGCGAGGAAGCGGCCAGGCTGTGGGACGGTGTGCTCGCCGTCGCCTCCACGCCGGGCTTCTACGAGATCAAGCGCACCCGCACCAGCCCGCCGGACTTCGGCTGAGCGAACCGCCCACGGCCGGTCCGGGTACGGCCCGGCCGGCCAGGCCCGGACCGCGGGTCCGTGTCGGCGCTCCGCCCCGGCGTGCCCTCCGCCCGCGTGGCCCGGGTGCCGAGGGAACCGGCGTTCTCCGGCGGCAGCCCGGCGCCAGGAAGGGCGGGCCGGCCAGGGAAGGTGGTGACACACCGTCAAGGCCGCGTCGTCGCCGGGGTGTCGAGCGAGACATGTATCTCACCGAGGCTGCCGAACCTCCGGCTCTCCACCCTCGACGGAAGGCAGGGAGCGGCAGTCAGCCGAAGATGCCGCGGGGCAGGGTCATCGACACGAGCCACTTGTGCAGGTCGACCGTCTCGTTATTCTTCAGGTCACCGGCCACACTCCACAGGGCGTACGCCTCGTGCTGGTCGTTCACCAGCCAGTCGATCATCTCCCGGACGGCTGTCTTGGCATTCTCCAGTTGCGTGGGGTCCGCCGCGGGTTCGGCGGACGTCGGTCGGGGCCGTGCGGGCGGGGCGTCGCACCGGCGCGGCCGCACCGTACGGCCCGGGGCGGGACGCGATCGCCGGCCGGTCCGCAGAACCGATGGCGCCGGCCCGGGGCGAGGTCGCCGGCCGTGCGGTGGACTGGTCACACCCGTTCGGGGGAAGGGCCCGGGTCCTCCTGCACCTCGTACATCCCCGTGCCGTCCAGGAAGCGGAGCGTGTTCAGGTCGCGACGTAGGACGGCCTCCACGGGGTGGCTGAAGGTGAGCGTCGCCGGGTACTCCATGTCCCACGTGGTGGGAACGATGCGGTCACCGGGTCGCACCTGGAGGGTCATGTCCCGGAAGCTTTCCAGGCGCCTGACCTCGTCCAGGGCGCGGTATCGCACCAACCGCCCCGATACCGGCGAGGCGAGTGCTGCCCAGGCGAACGCGCTGCGGCGCCGGTAGTCCTCCCCGGCGCGGGCCCTGAAGCGCTCCGGCCTGAGGTACGCGTCGGCGGACCACTCGAACTGGCCCTCGCCGACGGCTTCCGCCACGTAGTAGGGCAGGCCCGAAGGGCGGGCACCCGCTTCGATCAGCCGGGGTCCGTCCGGCGTCAGCTTGATCTCCAGATGCGCCGCGCCATAGCGAATGCCCAGCGCGTCGAGGACACTGTGGGCGTAGGGCACCAACTCGTGGACCGTGGGGTCGTCCGAGCGAAGCAGCACCTGAGCGACGACAAGGTCCCGCACAGCGTTCGCGGTGATGCGATCGGTGCTCCACACGTCGGTGACGTGGTGGAGTCCGTCACAGCTCACGGTGTTGACGATGTACTCAGCGCCGACCAGGTATTGTTGCGCAACCACATGGGTGTTGCGCTCGCCGAGGACGTTTCCACGATGCAGGAGCGAGGAGAGAGCCGCAGCTGACTCGTCAGGGGAGTCGCAGAATGTGACTCCTTCCCCACCCACACTGCGGAGCGGCTTGACCACCGCCGTGCCGGCGAGTGTCTCGTGCCAGGCCCGCAGTTCCGCCTCGTCGTCGGTTCTTAGCTGCCGCATGGCAGGAACACCTTGTGCTTTGAGGCGCTCGATCTGCAGGTACTTGTCGCGGCGGGCACGACTGAGTGCAGTGCCGTTGGACGGCAGACCGAGCCGTTCGGAGAGTTCATCGGCGAGTTCCACACCCGACTCGCGTGCGGGCAGAACCGCGCGCGGCTTGAGATCGGCCAGTTCGTCGAGGAGCCGATCGAGATCGCCGTCGTTCACGAGGTAGTGGGTGAACTTCGACGGGTCCACCGGCGGGACTCCCGGTAGTAGCCGGGGCGTGCTCTGAACCTGTATCACCCCGGCGCCCAGGGCGGTGAACGCGTCTGCGAAGCGGTATGTCGTTTTGAAGGCGTCTACGACAGCCACCTGTGGTTCCATGAACACGGCTCCCTTGTCAGACCGCTGCGGCATGGAAGTCCTCGATCTCCTGGCGCGCCGCCAGCAGCCGGTACACCGCGTTGGTGAGCACGTTGCGCACGTCGAAACCGGATGTGCCCGGATTCTCATCGGCCAGGACGGTGCGCTCCCCGGACTGTGCGGCGATGTCCCTGCGGGTCGTCCCGCCCGTTCCCGCGAACGCCTCCGGGATCATTTTCCTGGTCACCCCGAGATGGACCATGCGGAAGTCCGTGAACTTGTCGAAGACGCCGAGCAGTGCGGTCGCGGACTCCTGGTCCAGTTTGAGGCGGCCGTCGAGGACCGCCTGCGTGATGTTCTCCCCCCGTGCGGACATCGCCCGCCGTTCGGCGATGAGCTCGCGGGACCACGTGGGGAAATAAGGCATGGACTGGTCGAGATACACCTCGTACTCCTCGGTCGGCGGGACGAGGACCAGCTCCAGCAACTGCACGCTGGGCATGAAGGCGCCGCTGGCTCCCCGGGGGCCGCCCTGATGGCCCATGTGGTAGCGGCGGAAGGAATTGAACTGCTCCCTGGTCAGTCTGCCGTAGCGTGCCATGCCGAGCCGGAACTCATCGAGTTTCCGGAACGCCTCGTCCATGCTGTGCGCGAGGTCGTCCGAGGGCGGCTCCGACAATGACGAGCACAGCCGGTCGTAGGCCGTTCGTACGGCCGGCTCCGTGAGGTGGTGTCCCAGGTAGAAGTCGCGTTCCAGGCGGCCGAGCTCGCCTTCCGAGAACACCCGCATGTGTCCGTGGCGCTGCCACTGTTCACTGTTGACGTCGATCAGGAGTTCGTAACTCATGTGCGGGTCCAGCGAGGGATGCCGCGCGCACTGTGCGGTGACGGCGTCCACCAGCGGCCGCGGGAACGCCTCCGGGCCGACGGGCAGATAGCCGTTCAGCATGAAGAGCAGGTCGAGCTGCGTCACCCGCGCCGCGGCCAGGTCGTCGACCGGGAAGGCGCCGGCACCGGCCTCTTCCAGGATCCGGCACTGCTTGTGGGCGAGGCCCCTGTAGGTCATCTCCTGCTGTGACACGGCCGACAGGTCGGACGGCAGCTCGGAGAGAACATAGTCACGGATTCTGTGGACGTGTGCAGGAAGTAATTCGGGTGAGGGCGATCGTGGGGGGTTCTCCGTGCCGGAGAAGAGGTCTTCCTGGTTCATCACTGCCTTCACTCGGTCGCTTTTGACGACTCGTCGTGCCGGTAAGTCATTGTTGGATCAAGTACATGGGACTATCTGACGCTTGGTCAAGTCGTTTCATGTGTCACACATGTCACGCGACCGTCGACGGTGCGCGGCCTTGACCACCTGGTGTCGCAGGTCGGCCGTCGCGGCCGGCGAGGGTCTGCTGCGCGAGCACATGTGTGTTTCCCACCGTCGCCCTGGCGTACGTGTCTTCGGGCTGCTGGGCAAGCAGCTGTTCAATGTGACCCGGTTGGTGCGTGACGGTTACGACGACGCGCGCACCGACAGACTGCCGCTGATCGTCCGCTACACCGACGCGGCCGCCAAGGCGCGCACCCGGCGAAAGTCGCCGGATCCACCACCGTCCGCGCGCTGGACAGCATCAACGGCGCGGCCGTCGCGGAAGATCACACCCGGGCTCCCGCGTTCTGGTCCGCGCTCACCACCGAAGGCGGCGCGCCGACCCGAACGCCGAAACCCGCCTTCGTCGGGGCGTCGCGAAGGTGTGGCTCGACGGCAGGGTCACCGCGGACCCGGCCGACTCGATCGCTCAGATCGGGGGCTGCGGGTGTGGGCGCAGGGGAACACCGGGGCGGCGTGAAGGTGGCCGTCCTCGACAGCGGTGCGGACCTCGACCACGCCGACCTGGCCGGGCAGATGGACGGCACCGCCGACTTCGTCCCCACCGACCAGGACATGACCGACGTGGTGGGGCACGGGACGCACATCGCATCGACCATCGCCGGCACCGGCGCCACCACCGACGGCAAGGAACGTGGCGTCGCATCCGGCGCACGCCTGGAGATCGGCAAGGTGTTCAGCCCCCGGGGCCCGGGGAAGGCGTCCTGGATCATCGCCGGCATGGAGTGGGCCGCCCGGGACCGGCACGCCAGGATCGTCGGCATGGCGGATACGGCGACGGCACCGACCCGATGAGTCAGGCGGTGAACGGGCTCAGCGCCGAGACCGGCGCGCTGTTCGTGATCGCGGCCGACAACTCCGGGCCGGGCGCGCACTCGGTGAACAGCCCGGCGCCGCGGACGCCGCGCTGACCGTGGGGGCGGTGGACGCATCCGACCACCTCGCCGACTTCTCCAGCCGGCGGCCCGGCCCCGGGGGTGACGGACTGAAACCGGAGATCACCGCGCCGGGCGTCGGCATCCTGGCCGCCCGAGTTCAGACCTGTCTCGAAGGTCGAGGCCGTCATGGTGTCCTCCTCGGGCAACCTCGCCGCGGCAGACCACTCTCCACCATCTGTTTGACTCGTCAAGTATGTGTAACGTCGGTCACATGTCGACTCCGGTGACCGGTGGCCGCCGGGACGCATGGATGTGAACTACTTGCTTGACGGATCAAATAATGCCATCGTTGCCGCGTCAAGTTAGTGAGGTGACCAAGTGGTAACCCACACCACGAAACCGCACGGCTCCACCGACCCGGTGTCCGAGCACCCGCAGGCAGACCGTCCGCGTGCCGACCGGCAGGGGCAGGAGACCGTCACCCGCAGGACCCTGAGGCACCTGGCGACCGGGGCGGCGGCGCTCGCACTGCTCCACGCGGCCCTCCTCGGCGTCTCCTCCGCGGCCGGCACCCCGCTGGAACCCGACCGGCTGGACACGGCGCAGACCATGGCCGTCGTCCGCCTCCTCGCTCCCTGGCCGTTGACGGCCCTGGTGCTGCTGTGGCTGGCTCACCAGCGGCCGGCGGCCTACGCCCGCGCCGCTCTCGCGCTGCTGTCGACCGGTGCCGCCGGGCTCGCCTACACCAGCTGGATGCCTCTGGACCACCTCCCGGCGCGTGAGGGCAGTCTCCTCGGCGACTACCTGGCGATGCCCGGTGCGCTGACGGGGTGGTGCCTGCTGACCGCGCTCGGGGTCATCAGCGCCGTCTCGTCGTCCCGAGCGCGCGTCGCCGTCATGACGACCGCGCTGGGCGCCGTCGCGACGTCCGTCCTGACCACCGAACACACCGGGCCCGCCGTCACGTTCGCCGTGGGGGTGCCGCTGGTGAGCTGGCTCCTCGCAGGACGCCTCTCGCGCCGGGGCGCACGGGCCCGCGGCCCCGCGGACGCCTGGGAGCCGGAAGGCCGGGCCGAGCCGGTGCGCAGGCGCGCCGGGACCCGGAAGCGCCTACCGGGCGCGTCCTCCGCGGCCCTGCGGCAGGCGGGCTGACGGCCATGCACCTCGACCGTGTGATCGAGGCGGCCGGATGGTGGTCGTACGCCGCGGTGTTCGTCCTCACGGCCGGTGAGACCAGCGCCTTCATCGGCCTTCTGGTGCCCGGCGAGACGGCCGTCCTGCTGGCGTCGGCCGTCGCCGGCCGGGGCGAGCTGAACGCGCCCCTTCTGGCGGCCGTCGTGGTCGCGGGCGCCGTCACCGGCGACAACCTCGGCTATGCGCTGGGCCGCAGGTGTGCGCGGCGGCCCGGCCGACGGTCCCTCAAAGCCCTCGTCGGCCACCGTGACGGACGGGCCCGGGCCTTCCTCACCCGCCACGGCGCAGCCGCGGTCTTCACGGGCAAGTTCATCGGGTTCGCGAGGACCTTCCTGCCCTACGCCGCCGGCTCGTCGGGCATGCCCTACCGGCGCTTCCTTCTCTACAGCACCACGGCGTCGCTGCTCTGGGGCATCGGAACGGTGCTGCTGGGCTTCTTCGCCGGTGCGGCCGCGACCGGGCTGCTGCGCGCGGCCGGCACGGTCGCCGTCGCCGCGGTGGCGGCCGTGACGGTTCCGGCACTCGTCGTCAAGGTCCTCGCACGACGCCGGCGCCACCGGCCGGTCACCAGGTCCAGGGTTGTGGCGTGCGGCGGGCCGCGGCGCCCGCCGGCGCGGGGCGCGGCACGTGAGTCCACCCGTTCCCGGGAGGGATGAGTCATGCCATGCGGGACTGGGGCGCCACGGCCGCGCACCGGCGCGCGCCGCCGTTGCCGGGCTTCCGGTACCCCCGTGTTCCTGCTCCCGGTACGTGGACACCAAGACGTCCTTTGTGGCGGGACGGTGCGATCCGTCCTGGACGCGCGGGACTGAGAGGCGTTCGTCTCCGTGCTGTAGACCGTGCTGGACTCCGCCCGCCGGGTGGGGCCGTTGCGCCCGTCCGCGCAGCACCCGTCCGCCGACGGCATGGCGGTGCTCGTGCAGCCTGTGCTCGCGTCGGTCGCCGGCGGGGTGTTCGGTGCGGATCCGGTCGAGGGCCGTACCGACCGCGTGCTAGTGAAGGTGGTGCGGGGTGCTCCCGACCGGCTCGTTTACGGCAGCACGCAAAGGGAGGGCCACCAGTTCACGCGGCGCGCCCAGTCGGCGGGGGCGGCCGGCCCCGACGTCACGGCGGCCGTCTGCCGAAGAGGGGGCCAGGCCCGCCGGGTGGCGGGTTCGGCGTCGGCACCGCCTGGCACGGACAGGGTGCGTGTGCCGATGACGCGGTCCTCGTCACCGACTCGCCGGACCCGGCCCTCGCGCCCCGGCCGCCGGACCTCGCCGGGCTGGTGGCGGACACGGGCAGCGTCCTGTCACACCCCGCCGTCATGACCCGCGAGTACGGCGTTCCCGGGTCCGCGTCGCGGGCGTGACCACCCGCTTCCCCTCGGGCACATCCCTGGCCGTCGACGGAGGCGCCGGGGCGGTCACCGTCCGCGGGCTGCCCAGGCTCGCCCCGCGCCGGCGGCCGGACGACAGGAGCCGGCGGGGTGAAGGCCACGCGGCTCGCTCGCGCGTGCGGAGCCGGTGAGAACAGTCCGGGGCCCGGCTGGAGGACATGCGCCTCCCGCCGGAGCAGACCAGGAACCCGGTCCGCCATCGCTTCGGCCGGCCGGCGCGGCGGCCGGTTCCGTGCGGTCGCGGCCCGCAGCCGTCGCGCGGGTGGCCTGCGGAGCACCGGGGATCGCCGCACGCCCGGGAGGTGCGCCCCCGGCCCGGAACCGGGTGGCGTCGTGCAGTCGTACGCCCCGACGCCACCGCCTCCCGGCCCGGGACACGTATCAGGGGGCCGGAACCTTGTCGTGTGACGCGTGCCGCGTCAGCCGGGCGGTGACCGTCTCCAGCAGTTCGTCGGAGAACTCCTGGTCTTCCACGGCCCGTGCCATGAGCACGGCACCGACGAGGGCGCTCAGGGTGACCATCGCCTCCGCCCGGGCGTCCTCCCCGTCCTCGGCGTCGTCGTCCAGGCCGGCGATGAGGTCCAGGTAGGTGCGGACCTGCTTCTCGTACGCCTCCTTGACGTCCTGACCGCCGCGTGCGGCGGCGGCACCGAGGGTGACCAGCGCGCAGCCGGTGGCCGGTGCGTCCCGGTGCTGCTTGGCGAGGTAGGCGTCGATCAGTCCGGCTCGCGGATCCTGCTCGTTCTTCCGCGCGGACCGCTCCATCTTCGCGGTGCCCTCCGCCAGGGCGAAGGCGGCGGCCTGGGTGATCAGGTCGTCCCGCGACCGGAAGTGTTTGTAGAAACCGCCGTGCGTCAGCCCGGCCTCGTTCATGAGCTCCGCGATCCCGGGGCGGGTGACGCCTTCGGCGCGGATCTTGCGTGAGGTGATCCGCAGCACCCGTTCACGGGTCGCCGCCTTCTCCGCCTGTGAGTGGCCCATCCGACCCTGCCTTTCGTGGAGCGACGCGGTGGGCACCGCGCAACTGGATGACGTACATCATACACCTGCCCCTGTCAAAGCGGGCCGTCCAGCCTCTCCGTTTGACTTTCTGGATGACGTACGTAATCTCGTTTCAGGATGTTACTCATCATCCAGATCGGAGCTGAACCGATGACCCTCACCTACGACCCCCGTCGCACGGCCGTCCTGCTGGTCGACCCCTTCAACGACTTCCTCTCCGAGGGCGGCAAGATCTGGCCGCGCCTGGAACCCATGGCGCGGGAGGCGGGGCTGCTGGACCACCTGCGCTCCGTGGTCGCCTCCGCCCGAGAGAACGGCGTCCGCGTCGTGTTCGTCCCGCACCGCCGCTGGGAGCCGGGCGACTACGAGACGTGGGACCACCCCAACCCCACGCAGCTCGGCATCATGGAGCGCCACAGCTTCGCCCGCGGGACCTGGGGCGGTGAGTTCCACCCCGACTTCCAGCCGCAGCCGGGCGAGCCCGTGGTCCAGGAGCACTGGGCGCAGAGCGGGTTCGCCAACACGGACCTCGACTTCCAGCTCAAGCAGCACGGCATCACCCACGTGGTGCTCGTCGGCCTGCTGGCGAACACGTGCATCGAGTCGACCGGCCGCTTCGCCATGGAACTCGGCTACCACGTGACGCTGGTGCGCGACGCCACCGCGGCGTTCCTGCCCGAGATGATGCACGCCGCGCACGAGCTGAACGGCCCCACCTACGCCCACGCCATCACCACCACCGACGAGCTCACCACCGCATTCAAGGGAGCACACGCATGACCCTCACCGGAGACCTGCTGATCGGAGCCTCCCAGGTGCCCGCGACCGCGGGAACCATGAAGGCGCTCAACCCCGCCACCGGAGAACTCCTCGAGCCCGAGTTCGCCTTCGGCGGCGCGGCCGAGGTCGACCGCGCGGTCCGCCTGGCCGACGAGGCGTTCGACAGCTACAGCCACACCGGCCTGGCCGAGCGCGCCGCCTTCCTCGAGCTCGTCGCGGACAAGCTGGAGGCGGTCAAGGACCGACTCGCCGCACGTCTCGAGCTGGAGACCGGTCTGCCGGCCGCCCAGTTCGAGGGCGAGGCCGTACGGACCGCCGGCGTGTTCCGGAAGTTCGCCGTCGTCGTCCGCAAGGGCCGCTTCCTCCAGGCGACCATCGACCCCGCGCAGCCGGACCGGCAGCCCGCACCGCGCCTGGACCACCGGTTGCAGAAGGTCGCCCTCGGCCCGGTCGTGGTCTTCGGCGCCAGCAACTTCCCGATCTCCTACTCGGTGGCGGGTGGCGACGTCGCCTCGGCACTGGCGGCCGGCTGCTCCGTCATCGTGAAGGCCCACAACGCGCACCCCGGTGCCTCCGAGATCGAGGGCCGGGTCATCCAGGAGGCCGTCGCCGAGGCCGGACTGCACGAGGGCGTCTTCTCCCTCGTCCGCGGCGCGGGCAACGAGATCGGTGAGGCGCTGGTGGACCACCCCCTGGTCCGGGCGGTCACCTTCACCGGCTCCGAGACCGGCGGCATGGCCCTCTACCGCCGGGCCCAGCAGCGCCCCGACCCCATCCCGGTGTTCACCGAGATGACCAGCGTCAATCCGACCTTCGTCCTGCCCGCCGCCCTGGCGGCACGCGGAGCGGAGATCGGCGGCGGCCTGGTCCAGCGCGGCATGTACAACGTCGGCCAGGCCTGCCTGAAGCCCGCCGTCCTCCTCGCCGTCGACGGACCCGGCTTCCGGGAACTGCGGGACGCCGCGATCGCCGAGGTGGAGAAGGTGGCCGCGCGGACCATGCTCACGCCCGGCATCCACGACGCCTACACCCGCAACGCCCGGCGCCTGGCGGACGAGGGCGCCACCCGGATCGCCGCGGGACCTTCCCCGGACGGCGCGTGGGACGGCCAGTCCCAGCTGTACGAAGTCAGCGGGGAGCGGTTCCTGGCCGAGCCGGCCCTGCGCGAGGAGGTCTTCGGCCCCGCCCTCCTGCTGGTACGGCTGGCCGGCCCGGAACAGCTGCTGGAGGCGGCCCGCGCGTTCCGCGGACAGCTCTCGGCCACCCTGCACGCCGACGCCGCCGACCGCACCGAGGCCGAGCAGCTCCTGCCGGTCCTGGAGCGCCGTACGGGACGCATCGTGTTCAACGCCTTCTCGATCCCGCAGGAAGTCACGTACGCCACCACCCACGGAGGCCCGTTCCCGGCCACCTCCGACAGCCGCTTCACCTCCGTCGGCATGGGCGCGATCGAGCGGTTCATACGGCCGGTCACCTACCAGAACTTCCCCGACGACCTTCTGCCGCAGCCGCTGCGTGAGGCGAACCCGCTGCACCTGTGGCGGGTCGTCGACGGCGAACTCACCCAGGACTGAACCGCCCCCACGGCCCCGTCCGCCACCGGACGGGGCCCGATCCGTCCCAGACAGGGGATCCCCCACCAAGGAAAGGAGCCCTTCCGTGACCGCCACCGACCAAGCCGCCGCGGACGACGAGCGCGAGGCCCGCGAGGAGGTGCGCCGGAGACTGCTCGGCGCATGGCAGCTCGTGTCGTACACCGCCGAAAGCTCCGACGGAGAGGTCATCCACCCGCTCGGCCCCGCCCCGTACGGCCTGATCGTCTACACCCCGGAGGGCTACATGTCCGCCCAGTTGGGGCGCGGCGGCCGCCCGCCCCTGAGGTCGGCGCGTCTCGAGGACGCGGAGACCGAGGAACTGGCGCGGGCGGCGGCCGGCTACGTCTCCTACGGCGGGCCGTTCGAGGTCGTGGACCCCACCACCGTGGAGCACCACGTCACCACCAGCCTCTTCCCGAACTGGATCGGGCGCTCCCAGGTGCGGAAGGTGCGTTTCGTGGGCTCGTTCCTCCGGCTCGCCGTCGCCACTCCCACCCGGCTCTGGGGTGCGGAGCGCACCGCCGAACTCACCTGGCACAGGCTGACCTGACCACGAGCGCCGGCGCCGGACCGCCGCCGACCCCGCCGCGGACTCCCGGGTGAACCCTTGACGCGGGTCGCCTCGTTGCTTCCGGTGAGGGCTGCCTCCGTCCACGCGGGCGGCGGTAGCCGGACGGCTGTCTCGGTGCGGCACGCCCCGACGACGGACGACCCGTTCCCCGTGCGGGCGGTCCGGTCCACCGGCCTGGCCTCCGGTACGGCCTCGGCGGCCCTCTCCGCACGTCTGCCCGACCGGACAGGGCCGCCGCCCACGGCTCCAGGGACCGCCCGCCGACCCGGCGGGTGACCGGAGGAGGACGTGCGCCGCCAGGGCGGAACCCGCAGCCGAGGCCACCGACCGGCTGAGGGACTCCGGACCGCCGAACACACGCCGGTGTGCGCGCCACACCTTTCAAGCCGTCGGCGGGACAAGCCCGTTCAAGTGCGTCAGGTAGGTCGCTCCGGTCGTCGGTCTGCTGGACAACCTCCGGGCCGCCGTCGCGGCGGGACGGGACCGAGCCCCTGCGCTGCGGGGCCCGGTGCGCCGCGTCCGGCTGTGAGTGCGGTCACGGCGCGTCCGCACGGTCATGAATCGCTTGACGCTCGCCCGGCGCAGGCGCAAGCTTGCTTCGTCAAGCAAATGATTGATCGATCAAGGACCGGACCGACATTCTGAGGCAAGGAGAATTCCGATGGGAATGCTCGACGGGAAGGTAGTACTCATCACCGGCAGCGCGGGCGGCATGGGGCGCGTCGCGGCACTGATCTTCGCCCGGGAGGGTGCGAAGATCGTCGGGTCGGACGTCAAGACCGACCTCAACGACGAGACGGTCGGGCTCGTCCGCGACGCGGGCGGCGAGATGACGGGGATCGCGCCGATCGACCTGACCGACCCGGAGCAGGCGCGGCAGTTGGTCGAGGGTGCCGTCGACGCCTACGGCGGGCTCGATGTGGTGTACAACAACGCGGCCATGCAGCGCTTCGGCCCCATGCCGGATTTCTCGGTCGAAGACTGGCGGGCGACGGAGGCCGGCGAACTCGACATCCCGTTCTTCGTGTCGAAGTTCGCCTGGCCGCACCTGGTCCGGCGTGGCGGCGGCGTGATCATCAACGTGGCGTCGGAGGCCGGCATGATCGCCGGCTCCAACCCTCCGATGGTCGCGCACACCGCGGCCAACGCCGGCGTCATCGGCATGACGCGGCAGCTCGCGCTCGAAGGAGCCCCGGACGGCATACGCGCGGTGGCGATCAGCCCCGGTCCGGTGCTGACGCCGGCCAGCGACCGGGACCTCGGTGACAACCAGGCCCTCCGGGACGCCGTCACCAGCAAGACGCTCCTCAAGCGGTTCGCCAGGCCCGAGGAGATCGTGGAGCTGGCCGCCTTCCTCGCTTCCGACCGGGCGTCGTACATCACGGGTGCCAACTACCCGGTCGACGGTGGCGCGAGCGCCTGGTAGCACCGTCCGCTCGCGGTGGTTCCGACTCGTCCCCCGTGGCGCCGCGCTGCCGGTGTTCCGCACTCCGGCGGCGGCGCCCCGGGGAGGGCGCCGGATCCAGGCGTCGAGCGGTACGGGACCTGCTGCTCTCCCTCGAGCCGCGGACGCCGATGGACCATAGACGGCCATTCTCGATTACATCATTGACACTGCAACAACATCGGTCATTCACTTGTCGCAGCAATTACCTGCCGACCGGCGCGCAAGGGCGCCCCGGGGCCTGTGCAGGGCGTGTCGCGGTGTCCGGGGCAGCAGTGCGGCACACAAGTGAGAGGGGAGGGCCGCCTGTGGAACTTCGCCACATCGAGGCGTTCATCGCGGTAGCGGAGGAATTGAGCTTCCGGCGTGCCGCCGAGCGGCTGCACATCGCTCAGCCGCCGTTGTCGCAGCAGATCAAACGGCTGGAGCGGGACGTCGGAGCAGTCCTGCTGCGCCGTACCACCCGCCACGTGGCGCTGACCCCCGCCGGGGAGGCCTTCCTGCACCGGGCGCGGCGAGCGGTGCAGGGGGTGCACGCCGCACGCCGGGCGGCCCAGGAGGTGGTCGACGGCAAGACGGGGGGCGTCCGCCTGGGGTTCGGCGGCGCCGCGTCGCCCGAGGTGCTGATGCTGCTGACCAAGATGTACCGCACCCACCGTCCCGACGTCCGGCTCGACGTGGCCGGCCCGTTGCACGGTGCCGAACTGGTCGAGCAGCTCAACCGCGACGAGATCGACGCCGGCCTCCTCCGTCTGCCGGTGCGGGGTTCCCGCATCGCGGTCCGGGAGATCGCCCGGCACGCGATGGCCGTGGCCCTGCCGGCCGAGCACCCCCTCGCGGACCGCCCGAGGGTGGACCTGGCCGAACTGCGCGACGAGCCGGTGATCGGCTACCGGAGCGACCTGGGCGGCACGGTTCCCACCCTGATCCAAGGAGCCTTCCTCAGACACGGCATCAGCCCGCACATCGTCCAGCTGGTGTCCGACGTGCACACCCTCCTGGCGCTGGTGGGCGCTGGTGCGGGCATCGGATTCGCCCCGATGTCGGCGGGGCACATCCGGCTGTCCGGCGTCGCGCTGGTTCCGGTGCCCGACATCCCGCCCTTGCCGTTGGCTCTTGCCTGGCGCGAGGACGACACCAATCCGGCACTGCTGTCACTCGTGGACCTGCTGGACGATGTGCAGGCCCGGCTCGCGGACGCTTCCTTGGTGCCGTAGCGCCGTATCCGGATCCCGGGCGCCGGCCCTTCTCGGGACGGACGCCCGGGACCACTTCACGAAGCGGCCTGGCCGCCGAGCACCAAGGTGCTGTGGTGGTCGAGGAATCCGCCGTTCCCGGAGACGAGCACGACGTCGTGCCGGTCCACCTGACGTTCTCCTGCCTGGCCGCGGGCCTGGATGACCGCCTCGGCGAGCGGGGTCATCCCCCACATGTAGTACGAGGAGAGCTGGCCGCCTCCGGTGTTCAGCGGCAGCGAGCCCCCCGGTCCCAGCACGCCGGGCGTCGAGACGAAGGCACCGCCCTCGCCCTTCTCGCAGAAGCCGTAGTCCTCCAGTGTCAGCAGGACGGTGTACGTGTAGCAGTCGTACAGCTCGACTATGTCGACGTCCTCGACGCCGATGCCCGCCATACCCAGTGCCGCGGGGCCGGACCGGGCGGCTCCGCTCACGAGTCCGAAGGCGTCGTCGCGGCGCCAGCGGTGGCCGGGATGCGCCTGCCCCCAGCCGAGCACCCACACCGGGGGCTGGGCCAGCTCCGCGGCACGCTCGCCCGACGTGACGATCACGGCGGCTCCGCCGTTGGACACCAGGCAGCAGTCGAGCAGGTGGAACGGCTCCACGACGAAGCGGGACGCCTGGTGATCGGCAAGTGTGATGGGTGTGCGCAACTGCGCCAGCGGGTTCATCGCGGCCCATGCGCGCTGCGCGACCGCGATCGCCCCGAACTGCTCACTGGTGGTCCCGAACTCCCGCATGTGGCGGCGCGCGGCCAGGGCGTAGTGCGTGCTCGGGTTGACGAATCCGCTCGCCTCGCGCAAGCCGGCCCAGCCGAGCGGTTCGGACCGGGCCGTGTACGCCTCACCAGTGGTGCGCCCCGGCTGGAGCGGAGCGTCGGCGAACACACAGGCCACGGTGTCCGCCATGCCGGCCTCCACGGCCATGGCCGCGTACTGCACCATCGCGCCCGCCGTGGAACCGAAGGCCTGCATCTGTGTGAGCATCCGCAGATCACGCAGACCCAGGTCGACCTGGAGACTCAGGTTCACCGCGTTCGTCACCCCTGCCGACACCAGCAGGCCGTCGATGTCCGAGAGGCCCATCCCTGCGTCGGCGGCGGCTCGCCGTACGGCCTCCGCCGCGAACTGCTGCGCCGTCGGCCCGTACACCTTGCCCATCTCGGTGAGGCCGAGGCCGGCGACAGCGGCCCTGCGGTCCGCCGGCTGGTCCACTCTTCTGTCCATCCGTGTCCTCGCCTTGCTTGGTCGTGCCGTATGAGGGTGAGGGTGTGTCATCGCGGTCGCGGTCGGCACACCGGTCGGCATCCGGTGCGCGCATGGTGTCGAGCACCGGGGTCAGGAGGTCTCCTCCGCCGCGCCATGACCGGGCGGCACGGACGCGAGCGGGACCCCGGCAGCGCGGAGCGGACGACCGGAGGCGGTTTCACCGGCCGGGACCCGCTGTCCCGGGCCGAAGGCGACGAGCAGGGCGCAGCACGAGGTGGCGCCCGCACCGGTCAGGAAGACGACGGTGTACTGGTGGTCCGGCGGAACGGCGAACGGCAGGCCGGGGACGTGGTCGCTGGTGAGGAGGGCGACGAGCACGGCACTGGCGAGTGCGCTGCCCACCGTACGCGCCACGGAGTTCACGCTGTTGGCTATGCCGGTGTCCGCCGGGCTGACGTGCTCGCCGAGCAGTGCGGGCAGCGCGGCGTAGCCGAGCAGGACCGCGATGAAGGTGCCCGCGGTCGCGAGGACGACCTGCCACGAGGCCTCGTGGAAGAAGGCGAGCGCCGTGAACGCCACCGCGGAGAGCAGCATCGACAGGGCCAGGGTCGCCCGCGCCCCCAGCCGGCGCAAGAGTTCACCGCCCAGCGGAGCCGTGACGAGACCGGACAGCGCACCGGGGAGCAGATAGACGAGGCTGGTACTGAGCACGGTGGCGCCGAAGCCGTAGCCGGCCAGCGCTCGTGGAGTCTGGACCAGTGCCGTCACCCCGAGAAGGCCGGTGAAGTTCGACAGTCCGAGGACGAGTCCGGCGATGTTGGCGACGACGATCGGTGGCCGTTTGAACATCCCGGGCGCGACGAGCGCGTGCGGTGTCGCCCTTTCGAGGAGGAGGAACACGCCGAACATCAGCGCGGCTCCGGTCAGCCCCCCGACGGCCCCGGCCGAGCGCCAGCCCCACCGGTTTCCCTGGGAGAGCGGAGTGAGCAGCAGCACCAGCGTGACGGCGAGCACCGCCGCCCCGCGCCAGTCGACCCGGCCGTCGGCCTGGGGGCGGCGGGCCGGGACGGTGAGCCAGGCAAGGACGAGAGCGACGGCGGTGAGCCCCGCGGCGAGCCAGAAGACGCGCCGGTAGTCCCCGCCGTGCCGGGTCAGCAAGCCCGTCGCCGCCAGCGCGACGCCGCCGCCCACGGACAACATGCCGCTGATGCCGGCCATCGCCCGCGTCCCCCGCCCCGCCGGGATCTCGTCCCGGACCAGGGCGACGGCGATCGGGAAGACCCCGTAGCTGGCGCCCTGCAACACCCGGCCGACGAGCAGGAGGGCGAGGCTGTGGGTGGCAGCGGCGATCAGGGACCCGGCCAGCACGGCCGCGAGGACACCCAGCAGCACCGGGCGCCGGCCGCGCACGTCCCCGAGCCGGCCGAGCACCGGCGTACCGACCGCCGCCGCCAGGAGGTTCGACGTGACGACCCAGCTCGTCGCTTCCGCGCTGGTGCCGAGCGAACGGCCGATGTCGCCGACCACGGGGACGACGAGCGTCTGCAGCGCCGAGAGCAGGAAGGCAGCGAAACACAGGGTCACGACGAGCCACCGTGCGGCGGCAGCGCTTACGCTCGTGACCGCGCGCAGTCGATGGATGGCCATGGTGTCCCTTCGAAGACAGGCGGCGGGACCGGATGCGCCCCGGGGCCGGGCCGTGCCGGGGCTTCGGCGGAGCGCACGCGGGGGCCTCGAGCGCGGTGCCGCCGCGCTGTCGTGCCGCCGCACGGGCAGGTGGTGCTGCCGTGCCGCCGGCCGTGGTGGGTCAGGTGCGCGGCGGCTGTTCCGACGCCTCGTGCTGGAGGATCGCGCGCAGCTTGTGCTTCGCCACCTTCTCCAGGGTGGACCGGGGCAGTTCCTCGACGACCCTGACTTCGCGGGGGACCTTGAAGTCCGCCAGGTCGCGGCGGCAGGCGGCGAGCACCGGTGCGACCAGATCCCCGGGATCGGAGAGACCGGGCCTGGCCACCACGAAGGCGACCGGCACCTCGTCCCGCATCGGGTCCGGGGCGGCGACGACGGCCGCCTCGGCGACGCCCGGGACACGGGTGACGACCCGCTCGATCTCGGACGCGGCGACGTTCTCGCCGGCCACCCGCAGCATGTCCTTGTCCCGGTCGACGAAGCTGACGGAGCCGTCGTCGTTCACCGTCGCCCGGTCCCCGGTGATGAACCATCCCTGCTCGTCGAAGGCGGCCCGGGTGGCCTCCTCGTCGTGCAGGTACCCGCCGAACAGGGAGATCCCGGGAACGCCGCGGACACGGAGGTGCCCGATCACGCCGATCCCGGCCGGTTCCCCGCGGTCGTCGACCACGGCGACCTCGTACTGCGGCGTGGGGCGGCCCATCGTCCCCGGCCGGTTCGGGACCAGCAGGTCGCCGGCGACCGGGGCGCCGACCGTCTCGGTCATGCCGTACCAGCCCATGACCGGTATCCGGAAGTGGGCCTCCGTGGGGTGGTGGTTCATACCGGTGGCCCAGCGCGTGAAGCCGTGCTCGCCGGGCACTTCCCGGGTGGCCAGGGCACGGAGGGCGAAGTAGATCTGGGAGCAGAAGGTGCTGCTGTGCTTCAGCGCGACGCCCCAGAAGCGCGAGGCGGAGAACCGTGGCTGGAGGACCACCGTCCCTCCTGCCCACAGGGAGGGCAGGAGGGAATAGGCCAGTGCGTTGGTGTGGTAGAGCGGCAGGTAGGTCTGGGTGACGTCGGAAGGCCCGAGGTGCACGTGCGATCCGTTCACCTTCGCGGCCCAGAGGGTGTTGGCGTGCGTCCAGATGACCGCCTTGGGCCTGCCGGTGGTCCCCGAGGTGTAGAGGATGACCGCCGGGTCGAGGGCGTCGACCGGCTGGGCGGGGACCGGTTCGCCGTCGAGCAGCGCCGCGAAGCGGTCGGCGCGGGCGGGCAGGTCGAGGCCGGCTGCCGGTTCGCCGGCGTCGTGGTCGGTGACGTACACCGCCTCGGCGTCCGGGACGGCACTGTTCACGAGCGCGGCCAGGCTGGGCTGCGTCACCACGACCGAGGCCCCCGAGTGGCTGCCGAAGTAGCCCAACTCGTCCCCGGTTGAACGGGTGTTCGTGCAGACGGCCGCCGCACCCAGCCGCGCGCACGCGAACAGGGTGAGGAGGAACTCCGGGCTGTTGTCGAGGTGGATCAGTACCCTGTCGCCCGTCCGGACACCGCTGCGGTGCAAGCCCCCGGCGACCGCCGCGACCTCACGGGCGAACTCGGCGTAGGTCCAGGTGCGTCCGGTGCCCTCCAGCGGCTCCCAGACGAGGAACGGGTGGGTGGGCCTGACGTCCGCCCGCACCTGCAGCAGCCAGTCCATGGTGCGTGCGGTGCCGGCTGCAGGCAGCAGCGAACGCGCGGTGTGGAGGGAGTGTTCCATGGTGATCCTTGTCAACTGGACGGTGAAGGCCGGTGGACCGGCAGCCGGGGTCCGGTCCTCCGCGTGATGGCCGCTGACGCGCGCGTCAGCCGTCTCAGAGCCGTTCGATGATGGTCGCCGTCGCCTGGGCGCCACCGGCGCACATCACCACCAGGGCGGTGGTTCCGCCGGTGCGTTCGAGCTGGTGCACAGCCGTGCCCACGAGGCGCCCTCCACTGGCGCCCACCGGATGCCCCAGGGCGATGGCTCCGCCGTTGACGTTCACGCGCGCGGGGTCGGCCTCGTAGTGCCGGACCCAGTTGAGCACGACTGCGGCGAACGCCTCGTTCACCTCGATGACGTCGATGTCGTCGAGGGTCATGCCCGCCCGGTCGAGGACCCGCGCGGTGGCCGCGATCGGTCCGTTGAGGTGGTAATACGGATCGTCGCCGATGACGGCCTGGGCGCGGATCCTGGCCCGGGCCGGCAGCGCGTGCCGTGCGGCGGCCGACTCGCTCATCAGCAGCACCGCCGTGGCGCCGTCACTGAGCTGGGAGGTGGTGCCCGCCGTGTGCAGGCCGTCCTCCTCGATGGGGCGCAGCGCCGCCAGGGCCTCCGAGGACGTGTCGCGCAGACCCTGGTCACGGGAGACCACGCGGGTGTTCCCGGTCGGCCTCCCCTCTTCGTCCAGCTCCGGCACCTCCACCGAGAACACCTCGGACACGAACCGCTCTTCGCGCCATGCATCGGCCGCACGTCGCTGGGACAGAAGGCCCCAGGCGTCGAGGTCCCGCCGGGAGAGACCGAAGTCCCGCGCGATGCGGTCCGCACCCACGAACTGGGTGGGCAGGTCGACCGGCCACGACTCCGGACGAGGGTGTCCGGGCCCTGCCTTGATCGAGGAGTGCAGCGGGACGCGGCTCATCACCTCGACTCCGCAGGCGATACCCACGCCCATGGCGTCGGCGGCGATCAGGCCGGCCACGAGGTGCACGGCCTGCTGGGCCGAGCCGCACTGCGTGTGGACGGTGCTGCAGGCCGTGGCCGTGTCCAGGCCGGCGGTCAGCCAGGCGTTGCGCGTGACGTTGCTGGACTGCTCGCCCACCTGGTCCACGCAGCCGCCGATGGCCTGCTCGACGTCGCCCGACGCGATTCCCGACCGGTCGCAGATCTCGGTGAGGGTACGGCCGAGCAGGTGTGCCGGGTGCATCCCCGACAGAGCTCCGTTGCGCTTGCCGAACGGCGTGCGTACGGCATCGACGATGACTGGGTTGCCCATGGTTGCCTTTCCGGGGAGCACGTGTGTGACGGTGCGGTCGTCTCGGGCGTGACCGGGGCGTGCGACCGGCCGGGTGCGGGCGGCTGCCGGCGATGCCGTGCGGCGGCGGGCGTGGCCCCTCGGGGCCGTCGGGCGAGTCCCGGCCGCGGCGCGACGGCGTCCGTGAGGTGACCCCGCCGCCGAACGCCCGCGTCAGGCGGTGCGGAAACGCTGCCTGATCTCGCCGACACCCTCGATCGTGGTGACGAGTTCGTCACCCGCCTTCAGGAAGACAGGCGGCTTGCGGGCGGCTCCGATCCCGGCGGGGGTACCGGTGAAGATGACGTCACCGGGGAGCAGCGGCAGCTTCGCCGACAGTTCCGCTATCAGGACCGGCACCGGGAACAGCAGGCGGGACGTGACCGTGCGCTGCACCTCTTCCCCGTTGAGGGTGCAGCTCAGTTCGAGGTCGTCCGGGTCGGCGAACGCGTCCGGGGTGACCAGCCACGGGCCCATGGGGCTGTATCCGGGGAAGGACTTGCCCAGGCTCCACTGCGGCATCTGGTTCTTCATCTGCTCGGTCCGGTCACTGATGTCCTGACCGACCGTCAGCCCGGCCACGTGGTCCCAGGCTCGCCCGGCGGGCACGTTCCTGGCCGGCCTGCCGATCACGACGACGAGTTCCGCCTCCCAGTCCACCCTCGGCCCGCTGAGCACGACCTCGCTGCGGGGCCCGGCTATCGACGTGGGGAACTTCGTGAAGACGACGGGGAACTCAGGTGCCGCCAGCATGGCCTCCGCGGCGTGCGCCCGGTAGTTCGCGCCGATACCGAACACCTGGGCCGGCCGCGGAGAGGGGGAGGCCAGGTCCTCGACCGCGAAGGGGACGCCGTCGGCCTCCCCGACCGCCTCGGCGGCCCACGCGGTGAAATCCTCCCACTGCTCGTACACGTGGTGGGGGTCGGATCCGAACCGCCCGCCGCTGGCCTTCTCGACGTCGACGGCGCCCGCCGTGGTGAACACGGTAAGCCGCCCCGACAGGTTTCCTATGCGCATCAGATCTCCTTCTCCACGGCGAGGATCTGGTCGAGGACGGCCGTCAGGGCGGCCACCGGGTCGTCGGCCGCCCCGATCGAGCGGTAGGCGACGTGCCCGTCGGGTCGGACCAGGAGAGCGCCCTGGGCCGAGATCGCGCGGTTGCGCTGCCACGCCAGCCGGATGTCGATGAGGTCGACCTTGTCGAGACCCACCCGTGCGCTGCGCAGCGGAAGTTGCCGTGCCTGGGCGATCTTCTCCGCCGCTTCGATCCAGGGGCGGCCGTCCTCGCCGGCGATGAGGGCGAAGTGACCGCCGTGGGTGAGCGAGCGGAGCGCGAGCCGCTCACCGGAACGCTCCACCCAGGCGTGGGGCAGCGGGTGACCGGGTCTCGTACTCGGCTGGTACAGACGGATCTCGTCCGGGGAGACCGGTTTCCCGGTCCCGTCGGCGACGACGGCGGCGGATTCGTAGACGTAGCCGTAGTCGAGGTTGTGCTGGTGGTACTCCAGCGTGCTCGCAGCGAGCCACTCGTTGAACGCGTGCCGGCGCTCGGCGGCGCCCGGCGCACCGTCCTCCCAGAACAGGCTCAGCTCCGCCCAGTTCTCCTCGGCGCTCTTGCCGGTCGACAACCCCAGGGCCGAGGCCATCGAGACCTGGCCGCTGACACTCTTGGTCGAGGCCTCGATGTTGTTGAGGTTCACCGGTCTGCGTTCGGCGGAATAGGTGTCGAGCAGGCCGTCCCCCGCGCGCCCCGCCAGCACGGCGGCGAGCTTCCAGCAGAGGTTGTAGGCGTCCTGGACCGCGCTGTTGAGACCGAGACCGCCCGACGGGGGGACACGGTGTGCGGCGTCACCCAGCAGGAACACCCGGCCGGCCCGGAAGTCGTCGACGAGGAACCGCTCCAGGTACCACTCGCTCACCCCCAGGACCTCCGGGTCCAGGTCGGGGATGCCCAGTGCCTCGCTCGCCCAGCGCAGCATCTTCTCGGGCTGCGACCCGTCCAGATCGGGGCGTGACACGGCCAGCAGCCATTCCTCGGAGTGGCGGTCCCACCGTTCGGGGCCCTGCGGCACGAGCACGGCGCCGTAGTCCAGATGCTCCGGGTACTCGGGATTGAAGACCCAGGTGAGGACGGAGTCGTCGCCCGGCAGGTGCTGCGACAGGTCCATGGCGAGGTAGAGGCTGACCAGCTTGCGGAACCGCTCGTGCATGGTCACCTTGACGCCGGCCAGCTCGGCCACGGTCCGGCCGGCGTCGGCGCCCAGCAGGTAGGAGGAGCGGACGGTGTAGGTCTCACCGGAGTCCCGGTCGAGAATGGTCGAGGTCACCCCGTCGGCGTCCTGCTCCAGGCCGACGAGCTCGTGGTGGAACCGGACCGTTGCTTCCGGGTAGCTCTCCGCGTGCGACTTGAGGATCGGCTCCGTGCGCAGCAGGGAGAGGTTGACGCAGGGCTCAGGGCTCGCCGCGATGTAGTCGGGGTCGGTGTACCCCCCGCCCCACGCCTCCACGAAGCCGAGGAGGCGGCCGTGCCCGTCCTCCGGGCCGCCGCCCCCGAGCCCCGAGTACCAGGCCACACCCTTCATGTTCTCCGGGGGCGTACCCTTCGCCTTGATCTCCGGGGCGACCCCCATGTCGGTGAAGATCTCCATGGAACGCTGGTTGAGGATGTGCCCGCGTGGCAGCCGCGTGGTCTCCGGATAACGGGTGACAAGCAGCGAGCGGACGCCCAGCCTGGACAGGAGGATCGACGAGGTCAGTCCCGCCCCGCCCCCGCCGACTATGAGGACGGGGACATCGACGTCGCTTGTCTGAGTCACGTTGTGCACTCCCTTGTGTTTGTGACTTTCGGGAACAGAAGCTGTGGGGGTGATCAGGACTGCTTTTCCGGACGGGTGCGACCGCCGGACGGGGAATACCGAGTGACCCGGCGCGTTTCACGGCGGTCCCACCGAACGGAAAGCGCGTTGTTCACGGGCGAAGGGGGGGGCGTTCTCGGCGACGTCCCCACGGTAGGCCCGCCGGATCGGGCCCGTCCAATTCCGAATGACTCTCGCTCTGATATTCGCGCGTGACATTGTTTCCGCCGCCGAACGGCCGCCTCGGAGCGGGTGAGTCTGTGAGCCAGCCGCTGGAATGCCGGGTTTCAGGAGGTGTGGTGGGTGCTATTCGCCGAGAAATCGGGGCTTCCGCTTGTGCCGGAAAGCCGAGACGCCCTCCGTGAAGTCGGCCGTGCCCTTCAGCACCGTCTGCCCTGCCGCCTCGATCGCGAACGCCCGCTCCAGACGGTCCAGCGTCGCGGCGTTGAGGGCGCGTTTCGTCTGGGCGTAGGCCACCGTGGGGCCCTGCGCCAGCCGGGTGGTCAGCCGTTCCACCTCGGAGCCGAACGTCTCGTCGGGGACCGCGTGAGCGATCAGTCCCCAGTCCGCGGCGAGCGGCGCGGGTATCCGTTCGCCGAGCATCGCCATGCGCGCCGCCCGGGCACGTCCGACGGCGTCGGGGACGAGGACACTGGCGCCCCCGTCGGGCATCAGGCCGATGTTGGTGAAGGAGAGCATGAAGTAGGCCGACTCGCGGGCCAGGACGATGTCGGCCGCGAGAGCGATCGAGCAACCACCGCCGACAGCCGGCCCGTTGACGGCCGCCAGCACGGGCAAGGGCACCAGCCGCACCGCTCGCACCAGGCGGTTCACGGCGTCGAGAGTGCCCGATCCGGCCGCGGGTGACGGGTTCGGACTCCCACGCAGGTCGGCGCCTGAGCTGAAGGCCCGTCCGGCACCGGTGAGGACGATCGCCCGGAGGCCGGTGTGCTCGCCGGCCGTCTCCACCGCTTCCGCCGCCGAGTTCAGCAACTCGGCGGTGAGCGCGTTGAGTGCCGCGGGGCGGTCGAACGTCACGCGCAGCACCGAGCCGTCCCGTGCGACCCGCAGACCGGGTCCGGCCGTCACGGTCCGCTCCGTTCGGTCCGGCGTCGACGGCGACAGGGGAGTTGCGCTCACCTGGCCCGCCAGGAGGGCCGCCGCTTCTCCACGAAGGCCCTGGTGCCTTCCCTGAAGTCCTCGCTGGCCTTGACCAGGGCGGTCTCCTGGCCGGTACGCAGCCAGGCATCGGCCTCGGCGGGCACCGTGCGCCGGCTCTGACCGGTGGCGACGCGCTTGCTGGCCTGGACGGCGAGAGGCGCGTTGCGTGAGACCGTCTCGGCGAGAAGCAGAGCCGCGTCCAGGACGGTGCCGTCCGGGACGACCCGGTTGACCAGCCCGAGGCTCAGGGCGCGCCGCGCGTCGATGGGTTCTCCCGTGAGGAGCATCTCCATGGCCGCCTTCCGCGGTATCTGTTCGGGGAGCCGGAAGAGTCCGCCGGCCGCGGCGAGCAACCCTCGGGCGACCTCCGGCAGGCCGAACGTCGCGGACTCGGCCGCCAGGGCGAGGTCGCTGGCCAGCACCAGCTCCATCCCGCCGGCCAGGGCGTAGCCGTTGACCGCCGCGATCGTCGGTTTGGAGACGGGGTGCCGGACATAGCCGGCGAAGCCCCACTCGGGGTGCCGGAGGTCCGTCACCGGCTCGTTGCGGGACACCGCCTTCAGGTCGGCGCCCGCGCAGAAGGCCCGGGGGCCGGCCCCGGTCAGGACGACGACCCGTACGCCGGGGTCTTCGTCGGCGTGCGCCAGTGCCTCGCCGACGATGGCGCTGACGTCGGCGTCGACCGCGTTCATCGCGTGCGGCCGGTTCAGTGTGATCACCAGGATGTGCCCGCGCCGTTCGGTCAGCGCTGCGGGCTCCGTGTCGCTCATCGCCCCTCCTTCTCTAGCCGGTTGCGGCCGGCCGGAAGACCGGTACTGCTTCATGACGGGGGTCGGGGCCGGAGGCGACGAAGTCGACTTCGACGCGGAGGTCCGACAGGTCCTCGTCGGGATCGACTCCGACGATCCGGCTCCACCACCACGGTCCTTCGTCCAGCTCCACGATGGCGACGACGGTGCGCACCGGCGCCCGGCCGTCGCCGCGACCGTGCAGGATCGCCCACGTGACGATCCGTCCGGTGCCCGAGGCGGCGACGGAAGTGAGACCGGCCTCCTCGCAGAGGACCGGCACCGCGGCCGGATCGAGGTACTCACCCGTGCGGCTGCGACGGAGGAGGAACACGCCCCGGCGCGTTCCGTCGAAGAACTCCGCCGAGTCCCTGTCGCGGACGACGGGTCCCACGGCCTGAGCCGTTCCGCCCCGTTGCCGGGGCCCGGCCGCTGCCCCGGGGACTCCGGGTCCGGGGGCCGGTTCCTCCCCCGGCGCGGACGCCGCAGGGCGACGGCCGGGGCCTCGTGCGCGGTCTTCCGTGTCCGGGCGGCTCATGAGGCCGTCAGGAAGGAGTCGATGGCTGCGAAGGTGGCCTCGGGTGCCTCCACCACCGGCATGTGCCGGGCACCGGGGACGATCTCGAACCGCGAGTCGGCGAAGGCACCGGCGTAGGCACGTCCGTACTCCGGCGGATGGACCGGGTCGTCCTCCCCCCACAGCACGAGGGTGGGGGTCCGGACGCGCCCGAGCCGCCGCAGCAGTTTCGGATCGCTCAGCGACCGCCCCGCGTAGGCGTACACCAGGTGCATGTTGGCGGGCATGGGGCGGCCTCCCGGCTGCTCCCAGTCCAGCCGCATGGTGAAACCGTCGATCTCCGGCCCGATGGGGTCGATCAGCACCATGCGGCCGATGCGGTGGCCGCGGTCGCGCACCGCCATCTCCGACGCGATCCAGCCGCCGAACGACGTGGCGACGACCAGGACGTCGTGCAGGCGCTCGTCCTCCAGGAGGTCGAGGTAGCCGTGGGCGAGGTCGTCCACTCCGGAGAACCAGGCCGGCCGGGGCGTGCCGTTCCACCCCGGATGCGTCGGCGCCATCACGGTGGACGTCTTCTCGAAATGGTTCTGGATCGCCACGGTGTTGGCAGGGCCGTGGCCGCCGTGGAGAACGAGTACCGGCCGGCCGGAACCGGCCTTCGTGACGGTGAGGGGCAGGCCGGGGTAGAGGTCGACCGGCCGGGGCAGGGGGTCGTTGGTCATGGCAACTGGTCTCCCGGGGTGGTGCCGAGGTGCTCGGCAGGTGGAACGGTGAGCGAGGCCGGCGGACCGGGCAGACCTGCGCCCGGCGGTCGTGCGGCCAGGCGCAGGCGCGGTGCCGCCGGGACGTGCGGATCGGGCGGCGCTCGTGGCGGACGTCGCGCCGCGCACGGGAGGGCGCGATGCCGTCAGTGCGCGCCGGCCATCAGTTCGGCGAGGTCGTCGGGGCTGATGAGCGAGGCGGGCATGGGCGGGCCCCAGACGGCGCCGCCCTCGTGCACGCCGGGCTTCCACAGCTGGTCCTCGGTGATCTCGTCCATGCCGCAGTAGTACTCGCACTGGTTACCGGCGGGGTCGCGCAGGTAGTAGAAGTAGTTCGAGCCGATCGCCAGTCGCCCGAACCCCCAGGTGTGCCGCTCCGGGTGGCCCTCCAGGACCGCCTTGGCCGCACGGCCGATCTCGTCGACGTCGGCGACCTCCCAGGAGCTGTGGTGCAGGTAGTTCACCGGCGAGGCACCCACGACCAGGTTGTGGTGGTCCGTCGAGCAGCGCATGAACGTGGCGGCGTCGCGCACCTCGTCACTGATCTTGAAGCCGATGCCGTCCGTGAAGAATCCCTGTGTGGTCGCCGCGTCGGTCGATCCGAGGTACACGTGGCCGAGCTTGCGCGGACGCACGGGCTCGGTGGCGAACACCGAGGGGGCCCGGTGGTTGGCTGGGTGCGCCCTGGGAGCCGGCTTCGCCGGGATCTGCGGCGCGACCGACACCGTTACGCTCAGGCCGGTGACCGGCTCGGTGGTCGTGAGCCGGTCGCCGTCCACGTCACTGTGCACGCCGAAACGTGACAGGGAGGCGGAGATGCGGCCGAGGTCGTCGCGGTCGTCGGCACCGATGCCCAGCGAGATGAGCCTGCGGACCGGCGCCTGCACGATGCGGAGCTGGCGCGGACCTCCGTCGACGGTGCCGAACCAGTGCTCGCCGGGGGTGTCCGGCTCCTGCGGGATGAGGCCGTAGGTGGTGTAGTACTCGAGCGTCTCCGCGACGTTGGGGACGCCGAGTGTGATGTCGGTCAGACGGTGTAGCGACACGGCTGGGTACTCCTTGTGGCCGAGCGTAGGCGCGTCGACGGCGTGTCACGCGCGGTGGGGGACATGGTCCGGGGGCCTGCGGTCTGCTTCCGCCGGTTCCTCCGGGCCGTACTCCGGCGGTGAGGACGGTTCCGGACCGCCTCGGTGCTCCGGGAGCCGTCCGCGACGTCCGCCCGCATGCGGGGGGCGCACGGCTGTGTCCTGTTCCTGTGGGCGAGCGGACGGCTTGCGGGACCGGGCCGCGGCGACGCCGGTCTCGACTCGCGTAGTCGGATTCTGAGTCGGCCGGGCGGGGAGGTCAACACGGTCCGGGAGGCACCGGCGCCACGGCACGGCTCGTCCGGGCGAAAGCGGGTCGCCGTCGTCGTCATCCGCCCTGACCAGAGGCGATTGAGTACGGCAGGCGAATCAGACGTGCGTCATTTCGGTGTTGGACAACGCCGCGGAGATGTCCTAAGGCCTGTCGGGTCGGGAGGACGACGACCACCCGGACCGCGGGGCCGGATCCGGCGGGTGCGCGCTCGTCCGACGCCGTCCGTCGTTATGTCGCGGCCACACACTCTGTCTGACGGAAGCCCGTCCCCGCCGCACGTCCCGGTTGTGATGTCTTGACGACGCAATCCCCGCTGCCCAGTCTTGGCCCGCGCGATGGAATCGAAGACGACGATGTCCGTCTGCTCGCCTCGAATCGCGCTTCGTCAGCCCTGATCGCCCGACGCACCAGCCGCCCGGGTGACGGTGTGCCGCCGACCGGGAGGGTTTCCATGGGAATGCTCGATGGCAAAGTAGTACTGATCACGGGGACCGGGGGAGGACTGGGGCGTGTCGCGGCGCTGACCTTCGCACGGGAGGGTGCCAGGGTGGTCGGCTGCGACATACAGGAGGACGCCAGCCGCGAGACGGCCGAACTCGTACGTCGCGCCGGTGGTGAGGTGACGGACGTCGCCCCGGTCGACCTGCGGGACCCCGCACAGGCCCGGCAGGTCGTCGAAGACGCCGTGACGGCCTACGGCGGGCTCGACGTGGTCTACAACAACGCGGCCGTGCAGTATTTCGGGCCGGTGTCCGCCTTCTCCGTCGACGACTGGAACGCGACCATAGTCGGCGAGCTCAACGTCCCTTTCTTCGTCACGAAGTTCGCCTGGCCGCACCTGATCCGGCGCGGCGGAGGCGTCGTCCTCAACGTGGCCTCCGTCGCGGGCTCGATCGCGGGGCAGGTGCCGCCGATGGTCGCGCACTGCGCGGCGAACGCCGGCGTCGTCGGCATGACGAGACAACTCGCGCTCGAAGGGGCGCCGCACGGTATCCGCGCCGTCTCCATCAGTCCCGGGCCCGTCAGCACGCCGGCCAGTGAGCGGGATCTCGGCGACGACCAGGCGGCGCGGGACGCGATCACCGGCAAGACGCTCCTCAAGCGCTTCGCCCGCCCCGAGGAGATCGTCGAACTCGCGGCCTTTCTCGCCTCCGACCGCGCGGCGTACATCACAGGCACGGACTACCTGGTCGACGGCGGCGCCGCGGCGTGGTGACGCGCCGCCGTGCCCCGGCCGGGCCCGAGCCACCGGCACACCCAGTGGGGCCGCACGTCGGACACGCGGCACACTCGACTCGGCACGTATGGGAGTGTCCCCAGCGCCACACGCACGTCCGGCATCGCCGTGGACATCGCCCTTCGCTCCCTACGATTGACGGGTCAAGTAATGGCTCGTAGAGTCTCGGCGACAGCGGAGAGACGGACCGTGCGCCGCCCCAACGGGGCCCTGCCGTCCGTTCTCAGCTGGCACGCTGTCCCGTGCCCCCCGTCGCGGAACAGCCTCCCGCACGGTGCCCTGGACGCGCTCGGCGCTCCGGGGCACCGTGCCCGCGAGGGCCGGGCCGGCACGGCATGAAACCGGCCGGCACCGCCGTACCGGCAGGGCGGGGGAGCCGGCAGCCACCGCCCCGGCGGGCTTACCTCACTCCCCGCCCTCCAGCAGACGCGCGAACGGTATGAGACCGTCGTGGGGATCCACGAGGGGCGGCGCCTCACGCCGGGCCACCGCGTCGGCGAGTTCCCGAGCAGCTCGCCCGATACGCCGTGCCAGCGGGTCCTGCGTGTCGCCGCTGCCGTAGCCCCAGTCATCCGTCGCGGCGAACACCGCCGTGGGCACGACCACGGCGCGCAGGTACGCGAACATGGGTCGCACCGCGTGTTCGAGGACGAGTGAGTGCCGCCCGGTGCCTCCGGTGGCGGCTGTCAGCACCGGCTTGTCCACCAGAGCGGTGTCTTCGAGGCAGTCGAAGAACATCTTGAACAACCCGCTGTATGAGGCGGTGAAGGTCGGCGTCACCACGATCAGGCCGTCCGCGGCCGTCACGGCGTCGAACGCGCGCCTCAGCCCGGGTGACGGATAGCCCGCCATCAGGTGGTTGACCAGGTCGTGCGCGTGGTCGCGTACCTCGACGACGTCGACGCCGACCTGTGCGCCGCGCCCCTCCAGCTCCGCGCGGACACCGTCGGCGAGCCGGTCGGCGAGCATCCGGGTCGTGGACGGCAGCCGCAGGCCGGCCGAGACCACGGCGAGTGTGCGCTTCATCGTCCGTCCTCACCGCGTGCGACTCCGGCCGCCGCGACGGCGGAGGGATGCACGGGGGCGTCCGGAACGTGGGCGGGCCGGCTGCTGGCGAACTCCTTGCGCAGGACGGGCACGATCTCGCCCAGCGATTCGATCTGCTCCAGCACGGTCCTGTGCGGCACGCCGATGCCGTCCACGTTGAACAACTGCCGTTGGTAGTCGCCGCCCGCGTGTTCACGGTAGGCGAGGACGCGTTCGATCACCTCCTGCGGGCTCCCGACGACCACCGCCGTCTGGGCCATCGTGTCCTCCAGCGACGGACCGTTCCCGTACGCGGCGGAGCCGTCGAAGTAGGGGCGGAACTCCCGTACGGCGTCCTGCGAGTTCCCGCGCACGAACAGGTGCGCGGCGAGGCCGACGACGGCGTGGTCGGCGGGGCCGTGTCCGTAGTGCTCGAAGCGGCTCCGGTAGAGGTCGACCAGCCTGCGGACGTGTTCCTTGGGCCAGAAGAGGTTGTTGTGGAAGAAGCCGTCACCGTAGTACGCGGCCTGTTCGGCGATCTCCGGGCTGCGGATGGACGCGTGCCAGACGAAGGGCGGGACACCGCCGAGCGGGCGCGGAGTGGAGGTGAAGCCCTGCAGCGGAGTACGGAACCGTCCGGTCCAGTCCACCACGTCCTCGCGCCACAGCCGGTGCAGCAGGGCGTAGTTCTCCACCGCCAGTTCGATGCCGTTGCGGATGTCCTGGCCGAACCAGGGATAGACCGGGCCGGTGTTGCCACGGCCGAGCATCAGGTCGACCCGGCCGTCCGCGAGGTGTTGCAGCATCGCGTAGTCCTCGGCGATCTTCACCGGGTCGTTGGTGGTGATCAGCGTGGTGGACGTCGAGAGCAGGATCCGTTCGGTCCGTGCCGCGATGTGCCCGAGCAGCGTGGTGGGGGAGGACGGGACGAAAGGAGGGTTGTGGTGCTCGCCGATCGCGAAGACGTCCAGTCCGACGTCCTCCGCGAGCTTCGCGTACTCCACGAGTGCCTTGATCCGCTCGTGCTCCGTGGGGGTCCGCCCGGTCAGCGGGTCGCGCGCCACGTCACCCACGCCGAAGATCCCGAAGTGCATGTGTGTGTCCTGCCTGTCGTGTTGACGGCTCTGTCGGCCGCCACTGATGGACCGAGAGTTCCTCGGCTGAGTCACCGGCTGCTCTCCGCCGGCGCACGATGCGCCGTGCGGGCCGCGACAGCGGTACGGGACTGGTCCGCGGGGTGCGGACGCCGCGGTGACGACCGCGGCGTCGTCGGCTGCCGGCGGCCGGGCGGCACTCAGGCCGGCCGCATTCAGTTCCGGCCGGGCCGGCCTGCCGTCTGGTCGTCGCCGCTTCCGAGGAGTGCGGCGGGCGGCATCAGGGGCGTGCCCGCCGGTCGGCGGTGACGGCCATGCCCCACGAAGTCGCCGGCGGGAGCGCACCGGTCCTCGTCGGCGTGTGTGCCCCGGTGCCGGCCGGTGCCCCCGAAAGTGAGGACACGCGTGGTCCGAGCGTGCTCTGACGGGACGTCGGTGATGCTGGGAACCATCTCATTTTCCTACGTGGTGTGCACTGCTGGGCAGTGGAGAACGATCGGGTGTCGGCGGGCCGCGTGCGCTCGTCAGGTGTGAACCATCGCCGCTGACGAGACCGGGTGCGCGGCCCCGAGTAACTTGCTGCGGCAAGCAAATATAGCTACGTATCTCGCCGGCTGCCCTACCGGAGCCTGTGCCGTGCGCCACATGGACACACCCGATGCGGTCCCGTGAGGGCGTACGCCTCCGTGGCGGCGCGGGCGTGCGTGCCCCGGCCGGGCCGACTGTGCGCCGGCCGGGGCACGCGGAGATCAGGCGGCGACGTTCCGCAGGGCGGCGGCGAGCTTGGCGAGGTCGAAGCCCTCCAGGTGGTCGAGGAAGTGCCGGCGAATGGCGGCGAGAGCGCTCGGCCACGCCTCCTCCAGACGAGCCAGCCCGCTGTCGGTGAGGTAGGCGTGCCAGCTACGGCCGTCCTGGTCGCACCGCACGCGCTGGATGTAACCCTGGCCCTCCAGGCGGTGCACGACCCGGGTCATGCCGCTGAGCGACATCTCGCAGGCGTTGGCGAGGGCGCCCATGCGCAGCTGCCGGTCGGGCGCCTCGGACAGGTGCATCAGCGTCAGGTACTCCGTGTTGGACATCCGCTGCTCACGCATCATGTCGGCGTCGATCGCGCGCGGCAGGGCGTAGATGAGGCAGGGAAGGGACCGGACGACGGCCTCTTCGTCCGCGGACAGCGGCCGAACGCCGTCTGTGGTTGATGCGGGCTTCGGTGCCATGGTCACATCCTCGTGTTTCGCTCGATGAAAGCTACGCCGACCGATCAGGGGTGGACTCGTCTTCTCCGCTGACGGGGGCATCGCACCCTTTATTTGACGCTACAATTTTCAGTGGTAGATTGCTTGTCGCAGCAAGTATATCCCGGACCGTCGCCGGGCTGCGCCTTCGCGAAGGGTTTCGGCATGACAAAGATCAGACAGCACCCGGCCGGGCGGGCCGGGCCGCTCCCGCCGCCTCCTGGCCGTCTCAGTCCCTCGGCCGCGTACTGTGAGGAACATGTCCTCCCACGCACGGCGTTCGAAGCCCGCTGAGCGGGAACCGCGTCCTCTCGGCGCGGACGAGGAGGCCGTCGTACGGGCGCTCGGGCGTGTCATCCACGCCATGCCGCGCGCCGTCGACGTCGACATGGTCCGGGAGCGGCGGCTCCCTCTCGTCGAGTACCTGGCCCTGATGAACCTCTCGGAGGCCCCGGACCGGCAGATGCGCATGGGCGACCTCGCCGCCGCGGTGGAGATGTCGGTCAGCGGTCTGACGCGCCTGGTGGACCGCCTGGAGAGGCGGGGGCTCGTGCGGCGGGTCAGGTCGGCGCAGGACGCCCGCGGCTGGAACGCGAGCCTCACCGACGCGGGGTTCGCCCGGCTGGAGAAGGCCTGGCCGACCAACCTGGCATCCGTCCGACGTCACTTCCTCGACCACCTCGCGGGCCCGGACCTCGCCAGGCTGGCGGCGGCTCTGCGCAAGATCGGCACCTGAGGGGTGCGGGCGCCCGCCCTGCCCGGCTGAGGCCACCGTGTGCCGATCCGGGCGTGGGCGCGCGGGTTCCCTCCCCCAGGACGCTCCCGCCGCCCGCCTCGCGCGCGTGCGGGGGTACCGCGCGCGCACCCTCATCCATATCGACCCAACGTTCTTCATCCCACCTCAACGACAAGGACTGTCATGTACATTGCCGCCGTTGTTCTCAGTGTCCTCCTCGCCCTCTTCTCCCTCGCCGCCGGCGCGCCCAAGGTGCAGCTGAAGGGCGATGTCCCGAACGGCCTCGTGGCGAAGGGACTCGGCACCGGGCTGGTTCGCTTCATCGGTCTCGCCGAGACGGCCGCGGCGGTGGGACTCGTCGTGGGCATCTGGTGGCAGCCCCTGGGCATCGCCGCGGCCGTCGGCATGGCCGTCCTGTTCCTGGGAGCGATCAGGTACCACGTCAAGTGGGGCGACTACGGGGACAGCGCGAGCCGTGGCGGTGCCATGTCTCCGGTGCTCTTCCTCGTCGTCGCGGTGGCGACCGCCCTCACCCTCGCCGCCTCGCAGTGAGACCCGCGGCGCGGGCGACGCCGTCCGGGCCGGCCCGCCCGTGCCTGGAGAGGGGTCCGGGCCCGGCCTGACCGGACGCGCCGCGCCACACGTTCGCGAGGGCCGGGCAGGCCCACGGGACACCCACGCACGGCCGGGCGGAGTCCGGACGCATCGTCATACAGGGAGGGAAGCGCTGTGATCGAACGACGGATCGACATCGAGGGTCAGGACATCGCCTACAGGACGTCGGAGGGCACCGGACGGACCGTCGTCCTCCTGCACGGCAACTCCTCGTCGGCCCGGGTCTGGGACCCCTTGCTGGAAAGCCCCTTCGGGCAGCGGTTCCGGTGCGTGGCACTCGACCTGCCGGGGCACGGCGGATCAGCGCCCGCCCGGCACCCCGAGGACTACTCGCTGCCGGGCTACGCCTCTCTCCTCGCGTCCTTCGTCAGTGAGACGGACGCCGAGGACGCCGTCGTCGTCGGATGGAGCCTGGGAGGGCACATCGCGCTGGAGGCGGCGGAGCGGCTGCCCGGCGCCACCGGGTTCGTCCTCGCCGGCACTCCGCCCGTCGCAAGTGTGACCGACGTGGGCAGGGCGTTCCTCCCGAACCCCGCGATGAGCGTGGGTTTCACCGCGGAAGTCGACGCCGAGGCGGCCCGGGGCTTCGCCACCGCCTTCCTCGCGCCCGGCTCCGCCCTGTCCACCGACGCCTTCGTCGCCGACGTGCTCGCCACCGACGGCAGGGCTCGCGCCGGCCTCCTGGCGTGCATCGAGTCGGGGAACTTCGCCGACGAGGCCGCCGTCGTGGCGGAGCTGACGCGGCCCCTCGCGGTGCTGCACGGCGAGGGCGAACAACTGGTCAGCCTGGACTACCTGCTCGGTCTCACCATGCCGACGCTCTGGCGTGGCGCGGTGCAGATCCTGCCCGGTGCCGGGCACGCCCCGCATGTGGAGGCGCCGCGAGACTTCGCTGACACGCTGACCCGGTTCGTGACCGAGGTGGGCTGATCCGCCGCCCTGCCAGGGGTGCCCTCGCGGGGACACCCGCGCCGCGGGCGAAGTGTCCCGCGCTGGACGGCACCCGCCCCGCAGGGACGGCCTGCGGGACGGGGCCCGGGGTCACCGCTCCTGCGGGTCCGGCCGGCCGGGGGCCGGGACGCTCCGGCTCCGCAGCGCCAGGAGCAGCGCGACGGCGCCCGCCGCGGCCAGGGCCAGGTCGGTCAGGGCGGGGGAGGGCAGGGCGAGGCTCCACACCTCCAGGTGGGCGAGAAGGCGTTCGGCCAGGGGCACGAGGCCGAGCAGAAGGAGTACCGCGCCGAGCGCCCCGGCGGCCAGCCGTGCGGGGTGACGGGTCGGTGGAACGGCGTTGTCGTACGTGGATCGGTTCATGTCCTCGACGCTAGGCGCCGACGCACGGTGGGTCTTCGGCTGAAAGTCTGCGGTCACCGGGCGACGGAAGTCGCGGTGTGCGGGGCGGCTTCTCATACCTAAGTAGGGAACTCGTGTGCCGCGCCCCCCTGGGTTGGCGCCGGCGGCGTGGACCGACGTAGGTTCCGGAGGCGTGAGGCAGACGAACACGGACGACGCCCGACGTGCCGTATGGCGCGACCTGGGCGTCATGGCGGCCTCCGCCGTACTGACGGCCGGCACCCTGGCCGCCGGCCACCGGGGGCTGTGGCTGTATCCCCAGCTGTTCGCGGGCGTGGCCCTGCCGGGGCTCTCGTACGGGGCGAGCGACGTCCTCGTGCCCCTCGCGGCCTGCCTGTCGCTGTGGTGGCGGCGCAGCCACCCCGCGGCGGTCGCCCTGACCCTGATCGCGCTCTGCGCGGTGACACCCGTCATCACCGCCGCGGCGGTCGCCCTGTTCACCGTGGCCGTACGGTGCCCCGTCGCCGTCACACGACGGGTGACGGCGATCGCGCTGGTCCCCGTCGTGCTCTACCTCGCGACGCGCTGGTCCTTCCAGGCGGCCCAGGTGGCCTCGGCCGTGACGGGGGCCCTGCTGGTCGGCGGCGCCGTCGGCTGGGGCCTGTTCGTCCGCGGGCTCCAGGAGCGTGCCCTGCGCGCCGAGGACGAAGCGGCACTGCGCGCCGAACAGGCCCGCCGACGAGAGCGCGAGGCCATCGCCCGGGAGATGCACGACGTGCTCGCCCACCGCCTGTCACTGCTGAGTCTCCACGCGGGCGCCCTGGAGTTCCACCCCCACGCACCCGCCGAGCAGGTACGCCAGGCCGCCGCGGTGATCCGCGACAGCGCGGGGCGGGCCCTGGAGGACCTGCGGCACGTGCTCGGCGTCCTGCGCACCCCTTTCGCCCCGGGCGCCGCCGCACGGACCGAGCCGCCCCAGCCCACGCTGGGCGACCTGGAGCGGCTGGTCGAGGAGAACCGGGCGGCGGGTATGCGCATCGACCTGGAGACGAACCTCACCGGGGAGGACTCGCTGGGCGACTTCACCAGTCGTACGGCGTACCGGCTCGCCCAGGAAGCGCTGACCAACGCGCGCAAGCACGCGCCCGGCCAGGACGTACGCCTGACGCTGACCGGTACGCCGGGCGACGGCCTCACCCTGAGGGTCGTCAACGACCTGCCGGACGACCCGCCCACCGGCGAGGCCACCGGGGCGCGCCAAGGGCTGATCGGCATGTCCGAACGCGCCGGTCTGGCGGGTGGCACGTTCAGACACGAGCGAGCGTCCGGGCGCTTCCAGGTGACGGCCTGGCTCCCGTGGTCGGCATGAGACCCCGTCGCGGCCGGCACGAGGCCCTACTGTGGTCGGCATGATCCGCCTGCTGCTGGCCGACGACGACCCCCTGGTCCGCGCCGGGCTGCGCATGATGATGGGGGCCGCCGACGACATAACGGTGGTCGGCGAGGCGTCGGACGGCGACGAGCTCCCCGCCCTCGTCGACCGTCTCCGCCCCGACCTGGTCCTGATGGACATCCGCATGCCGACCGTGGACGGTCTGGACGCGACCCGGGCCCTGCGCGCCCGCCCGGACCCTCCCGAGATCGTCATGCTCACCACGTTCACCACGGACGGGTACGTCCTGCGTGCCCTGCAGGCGGGCGCCAGCGGATTTCTGTTGAAGCACACCCGCCCGCAGGACATCGTCACCGCCGTGCGCAGAGCCGCCGCGGGAGAGCCGGTGTTCTCCCCGAGCGCCCTGCGCCAGCTCATCGCCGGCGTCGTGGAGCCGCCGTCCGGGGAAGGGCCGGTACGGCGGGAGCCCGCCCGGGACGGGCACGCCGCGCGGGCGCTGCTGGACCGACTGGCCGCCCGTGAGCGCGAAGTCGCCCTCGCCGTGGCCGAGGGGAAGACCAACGCACAGATCGCCGCCGACCTCTACCTGAGCATCCCGACGGTCAAGGCACATGTCTCCCACGTCCTGACCAAGCTGGAACTGAACAACCGGGTCCAGATCGCCCTCGTCGTCTACCGGGCCGGCCTGCTCTGACCGGGCGGGCGGCTCGCCTCGACGTACCGGACGTCCCCGGGCCGCCCCCTGCCCGTCGGCCGCTACGCCACCGGCCGCTCGGCGTCCGCCTCGACCGGTGAGGCCAGGTCGACGTCCTCCAGCGGAGTCTCCCGGCCGGTCTCGTCGACGAAGGCGACGCGCAGGGGACGGCCGCTCGACCTGCTGCCCCGGCGCACCAGCGGGCCCTCGGGATGCGGGCAGTACTGGTCGCCCCACTGCTGGAGCGCACCGAAGACCACCATGAGTTCACGCCCCGCGGGGGTCAGGTGGTACGCCATCCGCGACCGGGTGCCCGCCTCCCGGTAGGGCCGCTTGTCCAGCACTCCGCCGTCCACCAGGACGGCGAGCCTCTGGGTGAGGACGTCGCTCGCCACGTGCAGACGTTCCCTGAACTCCGAGAAACGCGTCGCTCCGTTCAACGCCTCCCGCAGTATCAGCAGACTCCACCGGTCGCCGAAAACCTCCAGCGAGCGAACGATGGAGCAACGTGCCTCACCCGTCGGGGCTGCATGGCTTCTTCTCGGCATACCGCCATCCTACCGCTGAGATGGTTTTTCCAATCCAGATGCTAGATTGGAAAACAGGTCCCAGGTTCGGTATCCCCGGAGGTCACCGTTAACGCACAGCAGCGCCTCGTGATGGACAGGTCGGATCCCCGGGTGTGGCGGATCACCTTCGACCATCCGCCGCTCAACCTCATCGACCGCCACACCATCAGCGAACTGACCGCTCTCGTCGAAGAGTTGGAGCAGGATCCCGACGTACGCGTCGTGGTCTTCGACAGCGCGGTCCCCGACTTCTTCCTGGCGCACTACGACGTCGACGCCCCGCCGCCCCAGAGCCCGCCGCCGGCCGGGCCCACGGGCCTTCCCCCATGGCTGGACGTACTGGCGCGGATCGCCGAGGGCCCGTTCGTCTCCATCGCCAAGATCCGGGGACGCGCCCGTGGCGCGGGCAGCGAGTTCGTCCTGGCGTGCGACATGAGGTACGCCGGCCGGGAGAACGCGGTGCTGTCCCAGCCCGAGATCGGTCTGGGACTCGTCGCGGGCGGCGCCCCCACGCACCGTCTGCCCTTCCTCACCGGCCGCGGCCGGGCGCTGGAGATCATGCTCACCGGCCAGGACTACGACGCCGACCTCGCCGAGCGCTACGGCTATGTCGACCGTGCGGTTCCGGACTCCGACCTGGACGGCTTCGTCACGGACGTCGCGGAGAGGGTCGCCTCCTTCGACAAGGTCGCGCTCGTCGAGGTGAAGGACTTCGTCGGCGAGGTCACGCTCCCCGCCCACGCCCTCCAGGCCCGGACCGGCCGCGCGTTCTGGACCTCCGCGGCCCGCCCGGCCAGCCGGCGCCGGCTCGACGCCGCGCGGGAACAGGGACTGGGCAGGCCCGGCGACTTCGAGATGCGCATGGGGCGGCACCTGCCGGGCCTCGACCGCTCGGCCGACCCCGAGGGCCGCCCATCGTCGTGACCACGCTTGCCTGCCCGCCTGCCCGCCTGCCCGCCTGCCCGCCTGCCCGCGTGCCCCGGCCCGGCGCGGCACGGGCGGCGCGGCACGGCGCGGCTCCGGAAACACACGTACACCCCAACCGAGGAGACACCCATGAGTACCCACGAACAGTTCGCCGTCGAAGAGGTCAGTCCGTCCTACTGGCGGGTGACCTTCTCCAACGGAGAGATCAACCTGATCGACCCCGACACCATCGAGCAGCTGGCCGAGCTGGTCACCCGCATCGAGCAGGCCCCGGAGCTGACCGCCGTCGTCTTCCGCAGCGCCAACCCCGACTTCTTCATGGCGCACTGGGACATGCTGGCCGACCGGTCCCGCGTCGCCGCGATGCGGCCGGCCCCCTCCGGCCTTCACCCGTTCGCCGACAACCTGTACCGGCTCGGGAAGGTTCCCGCCGTCACCATCACCGAGCTCAACGGCCGCGCCCGTGGCGCCGGCAGCGAGTTCGCCCTGGCGACCGACATCCGCTTCGCCGGACCGGGCGCCGTCCTCGGCCAGTTCGAGGTCGGCGTCGGATCCGTCCCCGGAGGAAACCCCAGCGGCCGGCTGCCCCACCTGGTGGGCCGCGGGCGCGCCCTGGAGATCCTGCTCGGCGCCGACGACTTCCCCGCCGACCTCGCGGCGGCGTACGGCTACGTCAACCGCGTCCTGCCGGACGGCGAACTGGAGCGGTTCGTCGACGGCTTCGCCCGCCGCATCGCGGGCTTCGACAAGACGGCGATCACCCGGACCAAGGCCCTCGTCGACGCGGAGTCCCTGCCCGCCGAGGAGTCCTACGGCGCCAGCCTGCAGGCCTTCTTCCACACCTCCGGACGCCCCGAGAACGCCCACCGCGTGCGCTCCCTGTTCGAGCGTGGGCTCCAGCGACCCGACGGCGTGGAACTCGACCTCGGCCGCCACGTCGCCGAGTAGGACACACGCAGGCTGTTACGGACCCGGAAAGGTATGCGCATGACCTTCACCCGTCACGACGTCGAGATACCGGCGGAGGGGGCGACCCTCGGGGCTTGGCTCTTCGTGCCCGACCGAGCCGGCACGCCGCTGCCGGCCATCACCATGGCCATCGGGCTCGGCGGGATCAAGGACCAGGGACTCGAACCCTTCGCCAGGGCCTTCGCCGAGGCAGGTTTCGTCGTCCTGGCCCACGACCACCGCACCTTCGGTTCCAGCACCGGAACGCCGCGCCACGATGTCAACCCGTGGCAGCAGGTCGCGGACTGGCGCCGGGCGATCTCCTACCTGGAGGCACGGCCGGAGGTCGACGCGGGCCGCATCGGTCTGTGGGGCACCAGCTTCGCCGGCGGCCACGCCCTGGTGCTCGGCGCCACCGACCGCCGGCTGCGTGCCGTCGTGGCGCAGGTACCCATCGTCAGCGGCGTGGAGATCGGCCTGCGCCGCGTCCTGCCGGAGCACCAGGCGCAGATCGAACGGCGTTACGACGACGACGAGCGCGCGCAGTTGCGGGGGAACGACCCGGCGACGGTCACCATCGTCAGCAAGGACCCGGCCGTTCCCGCTCTGTACCACGCTCCCGACGTCGTCGACTTCTACCTCCGGCCGTACGACTCCGACGTCCCGTGGGAGAACAGGCTGACACTGCGATCGAGCCGCAACAGCCGTATGTACGAACCCGAGGTGTACATCAACCGGATCTCCCCCACGCCCCTGCTGATGATCGTCGGCCGTGAGGACACCATGACGCCGACCGACATGGCACTCGCCGCGTACGAGCGCGCGCTGGAGCCCAAGCGGCTGGAGCTGATCCCGGGCGGACACTTCTCGCCGTACCTGGAGGAGTTCGACGCGGCCAGCAGCGCGGCCGTCGACTGGTTCGCGCGGCACCTGTCCTGAGGGTGCGACGGCCGGCGGTGACCGGCCGGGACGCCACGCAGGGGCCCACCGGGCGTCCGGTGGGCCTCTGTCGTGTCACGAACGTGGGAGCGGTGGTGCAGGTCGGCGGACGGTCACAGCCCGGCGACGTGGTCGCCGAGGTCGTACTCGACGTCGCCGCGTCGCTGCAGGCCCCGCTGGAGCAGCCGGCCGATCCTGTCGTGGGCCTCCGGCCAGGTCAACGAGGTGCGGAAGGTGTCCTGACCAGCCGTCAGGTCCGCTTCGGACGGCAGGGTGGACCGGTTGATCAGGGTCTTCACCTCGGAGAGCGGCCGGCGGTCGAAGGACGCGATCCGGGTGGCGAGGCGGTCCACGTAGGCGTCCAGTTCGGCGTCGGGGAGCGCCCGGTTGATCCAGCCGTACCGCTCCGCCGTCTCGGCGTCGAAGTCGTCGGCGCCCGCGATGATCTCCAGTGCGCGTCCCCGTCCGACCAGCAGCGGCAGCCGTTCCGGGGCCCCGCCCCCGGGTGTGACACCCACTCCCACCTCGGGCTGTCCCAGCACGGCGTTCTCCCTGGCGGCGAAGCGCATGTCACACGCCAGGGCGAACTCGTTGCCCACCCCGCGCGCCCGGCCGCGGAGGGAGGCGATGCTGATGACGCGGGACCGGGCCATGCGTCCCGCGACCTCCAGCCAAGTGGGGCCCGTGTACGGCTCACTGCGCGGGAGCATGTCGAAATGAGCGAGGAAGAAGTCGGGGTCCGCGCTGTCGAAGACGACGACCTTGAGGTCGTCGTCCGCCTCCATGCGATCGAGGAGATCCCCCAGCGCGGCGAAGAGCTCGAAGGTCACCAGGTTGATCGGGGGGCTGTCGAACGTCACGCGCCAGTAGGAGGACGAACGTGGAGTCACCCGGAACGGCAGGGAAGTGTTCATGAAACATATCTTAGATATCCATCTCGTGTTTTTCTCCGCTCAGAGTGTTGAAGTCGAGCAATTCGACGCACCGGTCCCGGGGCCCGTGCGGAGCGGTGCTCTCTATCCCTCGCCACGTCAAGGTGTGACGGACGTCGACTCGCGTGTTACTTGCAGGAGTTGAGGACTCTCCTCATACTTGACGAGTCAATTAAACGGGGTGTGTTGCCGCAAGGTGGCGCATCACCGATGGATCAGCGCAAAGGAGCGCACCATGAACATGCGCAGGAGCACGCGCCTCACGGGTGCAGCCGTCAGCCTCTCGGGAGCGGCGCTGCTCGTGGGCGGGGCTCTCGCACAACCCGCCGCGGCAGTCGACATCCCGTGGGGGCAGGCCAACTTCTACACCGGTACGAATCTCACCGGGACGGTGTACCCCATCCCGGTCACCGACACGGCGTGCGCGAACCTTCCGGAACCGATGCTGTCCGTGGCCAACTTCAAGTACGCCAACGTGGAGATCTTCAAGGGCAAGGACTGCACGTACGGCCTCGGCAACGTCACCGGCCTGCACTGGTGGAACCCGCCGGCCCCGATCTACAGCTACCGCGTCCTCCCCGCCTGGCCCCCGGCTCAGTGATCCGCCCGGGTCACGACGCCGACCGGTGCCGGCGGCCGGCGCCGGCCCCACGGCCGTGAGCGCGTGGTGATGCGCTGCGCCGCCTGTCACCCGGCCTGGACGGGGTGGAGCCCCGCTGGGCGTTCTCCAGCGGGGCCCGTGCGGGCGGGTGACCGAGGTCAGGGGCGCGGGCTCTGTTCGGGCCTCAGGTCGCCCGGCACTGGTGGCCGGCCGGGCTACCAGCGCCGGCGTACGTGACCGTCACGCGGTGGGGCTGTGTGCGGTCAGTGGCTGACGGTGCGGGCGGCGTGTGCGATCAGGCGGGTGACCGCGGCGGGCCGGGAGACGGAGACGGCGTGTCCGCTCGGCTCATGGCTCGGCCGGTGCCGTCCTTGCCGTCGAGCGTGAGACCGGACGGCCCGACGGGCATCGCGTCCTCGAAGGGCGGCTTGCCCGGCTCGCGGACCATGCCCACGTGCCACAGCTGAGGCACGATGTGCCCGCCGGCGGCGTGCACGGCCTCCGGCACCTTCGCCCGGCCGGCGAGCTGCTCCTCCCCGTGGAAGCGGGGCACGGCAGGATCATCGCCGGCCGGTGGTTGATGGTGGTGCCCTCCGTGATGATCAGGCCCACTCCGGCCTCGGCGCGGCGCATAGTAGGCGGCCACGTCCGCACCCGGTATGCCGTCCGGCGAGAACGCCCAAGTCGGCGACATGACGATGGGCGAGTCGCCTCCGGCCGGCCGTGGAGACTGCCGCTGACCGAGTGCGAAGGACGCCGACGAGCTGACAGGATGGTACGGAAGGCGCTGGCCGGGCCGGGGCTTGTGCTGGAGCTGGGGGGACGGGAATGGGCTTGGTGATCGAGAGCCGGCCGTCGGAGCTGGCGTACGTCGAGCGGGTGTGGCGCAGCCGAAGCGAAGACGTCTGCCGGATGATGTCCGTGGCGACGTCGCACTGGGAACTGGTCTTCTGGGAGCACCGGGGTGAGGCACAGGCGGCGGTGCTGGGTCCGGAGGCGAAGGCGTCGCTCGCCCCGGTTCCGCAGGACTCCGTCTTCTTCGGGATCAGTTTCGCCCTGGGGACGTCGATGCCCCACATCCCGGTCAGCCGGCTGGTGGGCGGCAGCGCGGAGATCCCCGACGTGACGAGGCGCTCGCTGTGGCTGAAGGGGTCGGCCTGGCACGTCCCCGACTACGACAACGCCGAGGCGTTCGTGCGCCGCATGGTGCGCGAGGGCATCGTGGACGTGGACCCGGTCATCCCCGCGGTGCTCGGCGGCACCGGCCCGGACGTGTCCGAGCGGACGCTACAGCGGCGCTTCGTCGCGGCGACCGGCCTGACCCAGGGCGCCATCCGGCAGATCCACCGCGCCCGCCAGGCGGCGGTGCTGCTCCAGGAGGGCGTGCCGGCCCAGGAGGTCACGCACCGCCTGGGGTACTTCGACCAGCCGCACCTGGCGCGGTCCCTCAAGCGGTATGTGGGAAGGACCGCCACCCAGCTGAGCGCACCGGACACGACGGAACCGCTGTCGCTTCTGTACAAGACCTCGCTCTCGGCGCCTGACTAATGTCCCCGACGTGGCCGACGGGTCGCCCCGCCCCGGCCGGGGCGGGCGGAGAACCCCTCGGAATCACTCGTGGAGGAATCATGCGCAAGGTTGTCTCGGGTCTGTTCGTCTCGCTCGACGGTGTCGCCCAGTCGCCCAACGAGTGGCAGTTCGCGTTCGACGAGGAGATGGGCGCGACGCTGGCCGGCACGCTGGAGACGGCCGACACGATCCTGCTGGGCGGGGTGACGTTCACCGAGTGGGCCGGGTACTGGCCGACGGTCACCAGCGGTGAGGACGCCGGTTTCGCGAAGTGGATCAACGAGTCGCCCAAGTACGTCGTCTCCTCCACGCTGGACAGCGTCGAGGACTGGGCGAACAGCACGCTGATCAGGGGCGACCTCGTGACCGCTGTCAACGAGCTCAAGTCGGGCGACGGCAAGGACATCACCGTCGCGGGCAGCCCCACGCTGGTGCGCTCGCTCTTGGAGCTCGACCTGCTCGATGAGCTCGTGCTGCTGATCCACCCGGTGGTGGCCGGCGAGGGCCGCAGGAAGTTGTTCACCGACGACGTCCCGATGAAGAGGCTCCAGTTGGTCGAGGCCCGGCCGACGAGCAGCGGAGTGATCATCGCGACCTACCGCCCGGCACGCTGAACCTTCGCGCGGCACCGGACCTCGACAAGCCTCCCGGACCGGCGGCACCTCGTGGCGAGGCGACACGCGCATCGGCGTCAGAAACACATACTTGACACGACAAGGAAATGTGCGTTTCGATGCTGTGCACCGGCCGCTATGACTGCCTCGCCCCCGGTCCGGCGCGGAGGGGGCCGGAGTCGCACTGACCATCGGAGCAACCCATGAGCTTCCTGCTGAACGAAGTGGCACCCGACGACCCGATGTGGAACAGGCGCGGCGCGCTCTACGTCCCGTCCGGCGAAGGTCCGACCGTGTGGGGCGCGGACGACGTCTACACGGTCAAGGCCAGCGGCGCGCAGACCAACGGGAACATCGGCTTCATCGAGGCGACCATTCCGGCCGGCGGCGGCCCGGTCCCGCACGCGCACACGAAGGAGGACGAGACCTTCTATGTGCTGGACGGGCAACTGGAGTTCATCGACGGCGACCACGTCTTCACCGCCGTGGCGGGCGACTTCATCCACGTGCCGAAGGGCATACGGCACGGATTCAAGAACACGGGCGTGCACGCCGCCAGGCTGCTGTTCATCTACACGCCGCCCGGCCTGGAGCAGCTCATGCTGGACCACAGCACGCCCGCGCGCCCGGGGGAGACGCCGCCGCCCCTCGACGAGGACATGGCCGCGCGCGCCGAGCAGGTGATCGCACGGTCCGGCACCATCATGCTGCCGTGACCGCAGCGGCATCTCCCTGGACCGACTGATGGACGGTCAGTCCGTTGAGCACTGGTCGTAAGGCAACTTCGGCGTATTTCTTCGGCGTCGGTGCGGGCGGCGGCGTATTCGGTGACCGCACCCTGCGTGACAGCCGCGGGCTTCGCGCAGGAGAATGCTTGCTTCGTCCAGCAGGAGCTGGTGGAGGGTTGCCGCTGCCTCCGGGATCTCCGCCGCGCCGGCCAGACGGCGGCCGGCGGCTGTCCTGGCGGACCGGGACGCCGAGACGGCTTCCCGGCTCGTCATCGATCCGAAGGGCTCACGGCCTCCCTCGGACACATGTGAACGGGCCGGTCGGAGGTTGCGGTGCCCGGCCCAGGTGGAGGAGCAGGTGTGGGAGCGGGGCCGCGGACGATGTCGGTCATCTCTTGTGGGCGCGTGCCTCCGCCATCGCCAGGTACCACGCTACCGGCCCCAGCGTCACCATCCCGCTCGCCCCGCCCGCGTGTTCGGTGCGGGCGAGGCGCAGGGCCGCCGCGGCGCGGGCGGCGACCGGGCGCTCGCCGAGGCGGGCGGCTGGGCGGTCAGGCACCACAGTGCCTCCTGCAAGTGATCAAGAGATGGCCCGGGCGCCCTGGCCGGGGCAGTACGGGCCTCCTCGGCCCGGTTCCGGGCGAGCAGCACCAAGGGGTCCGTCCAGGGGTGGTACGGGCCTCAGTCGAGGGCGGAGTCGGTGGGCGCGGGACGGTCGTGCAGGAGACGGAGGCCCGAGCGGCGAGAGACCCTTACTGCCCTTCCCCTGCCGCTGGAACAGCCCCAGCTCACCGGCGGCCCTGCGGGCGCGGTGGTCGGCGCATCTGCCGCGGCGGACCGCGGCTCCGGCCACGTGCCGCGCGCCGCCGGGCCGGATGTACAGCCGGTGTGCGGGGAGTTCACGGTGGCCCGCCTCGCCGCCCCCGCCCGTTCCCGCTCCCGCTCCCGCTGGGCTGATCCCTTTCGTCGGCACTCCTCCCGGACCGGGAGGCATCCAGTCTGGCCGCCTGGCTCGCCCAGCGACCCGGTGTCGAGACGAGTAGGTGCCGCAGGCACCACCCGCCGGAACAACTCGCACACGCACTCGCCCCCCGTCTCGACCGGTCCGACGTACGCCGGCGGCCACCGGACCAGGACCCGGCGCGCGCCCGAGCACCGCCGCCGCTCACCGCCCGCTGATGGGCAGTGTCAGGGACACCGTCTTGCCCTGTCCGTTCGGCGAGCTGCTCCACGTGTCGGCCAGCGCCTCCACGATCAGCAGACCCCGGCCGTGTTCCGCTTCCGCGTTCTCCTCCTCGCCGAGCGACAGCGAGGAGGGTATCGGCGGGTTGCTGTCGGAGTCCCTTACCTCGAGCCGGAGGTGGTCGTCGAAGGCCCGCAGCCGCACGTCCACGTCACTGCCGGCGTGGATGAGGGCGTTGGTGACGATCTCGGAGACGACCAGCTCCAGGGGCTCCGACATCTCCTCCAGCCCCCAGGTCCCCAGCTGGTCCTGGACGAACGCGCGGGCCGCCCCCACCCCAAGCAGATCACGGCGCTGGATGTGCAGGCTCCCCACCCGTGGTTCCTCCTGCCCCGCCGCCCCGCCGTACAGCGCCAGCAGCACGACGGCGTCGTCGCGGTGCTGCTGTGGCGCGGAGCCGTCCTCGACGACCAGGTCGGCGAGCTGTTCGAGATCGGGCGTGGGAGCCCCGCTGCCGGCTCCGAGCAGCGCGTGCAGACGCACCTGCGGATCGGGCGCGTTCCAGCCGACGAGGCCGTCCGTGTACAGCATCAGGACCGACCCGCACGCGATGTGGTGCTCGCGTGCCTGACAGGCGTCCGCCGTGGAAACGCCCAGCGGCAGGTTGGCCGGGGCGGCCAGGACGCCGATGCTCCCGTCCGGCCGCCGTACCAGGGGCGGGGGATGCCCGGCGAGGGCCACCTCGGCGGTGCCGTCCAGCGTGTCCAGCGAGACGACGCAGCAGGTCGCGGTGAGGTCGGTCCCCAGGGCGGCAAGGAGCCTGCCGGTCCGGTCGATCACCGCGGCGGGACGGTGGCCCTCGACGGCGTAGGAGGTCACCGCGGTGCGCATCTGCCCCATGACGGCGGTGCTCTCCACGGAGTGTCCCTCGACGTCGCCGACGACCAGCACGGCCCGGTCCCCGGGCAGGGTGATCACGTCGTACCAGTCACCCCCCACCCTGGTGGTGACGCCGGCGGGCCGGTAGCGCGCCGCGGTGGCCAGCCGCGGCAGGTCCGACAGCCGGGAGGGCAGGAGGAAACGCTGGAGGCATTCGCTCATCGCCCGCTGCTGCGCGCTCAGCTCGACCCGGCGCACCGCGGCTCCCAGCAACCCGGCCATCATGCCGAGAAGGGCCCTCTCCTCGGGCGGGAAGCCGCGCGGTCCGGAGAACTCCAGGCAGCACACCGCGACCACCCGCCCGCCGCCGCCGACCGCCAGGTCGACGAACTGGCGGTCGCCGGTGAGCGGCAGGTACAGCTCGGCGCGCGACTCGTCGGCCGAGAAGGAACCCGTGGGCGAGTGCCCGGTCAGGAACACCGGGCGTCCACGGAATGCCTCCGCCGCCGGTGTTCGGTCGTCCATCCCGGCACCGTGCAGAGCGCGGGCCATGTCGGAGGAGGCACCGCTGTGCCCGAGGACCCACAGCCGGCCCTCGACGGCCGACACCAGCGCCAGTGCCCGGGCGCTCAACGGGTCCATGACGCAGTACCGTGCGGCCTGCGTCACCTCTTCGATGGTCGTGGCCCGGTTGGCCAGCTCCGCCAGGCGGCGCAGCGGGAACATCATGCTCGTGCCCGCGGAGCCCGGGATATCGCCCAGCCCCCAGCCCGGTACGCACCCAGGTGCACGAGGGTCGTCCCGGGCCGGTGGCACCATGATTGGCATGGGACCGGCCGCCACGGCCACGCCGTCGTCGGCCAGCCTGGCCAGTGCCACGGCGAGCCGGTCCGCGACATCCCGTAGTTCCGTGCGCTCGGCGGCAGTGAAGGCGTCGTCGGTCTCCAGCCGCAGCACGGTCAGGGCGCCGAAGCGCCGGCCGTCCGCGACGACAGGGGCCGCCGCCGCGATGTAGGGGTACCGCAGATGGTGTTCGCGGCCCGGGCCGGCGGGGTCCCGATCCAGCAGAACCGCCGTCTCCCCCGTCAGGACGGCGCGGACCGTGGCGGCGGGCACGTCCAGTTCCATCCGCCCCGGCAGCGTGAACAGGGACGGCGGACTTCCGTCGGCCAGCGCGAGGCGGAGTGCGTCGCGGCGCTCGTCCAGCAGGTAGACGCCCGCCGACACGGCGTTCAACCGGCGCCTGGCCGCGCTGGTGGCGCGGTGGAGCGTGTGGCCGAGGTCGGTTTCGCGTGTCTCCCCGGACTCGTTCCGCCGCCGCTGATCCGGTGCTGCGCCGCTGCTCGTCACGAGACGGCTCCCTCGAGCGAGATGCTGGTCGTCGGCTGTCGCCGACCGGTCGTCGAAAGGTGCTCCGCCGTGTTCCGGCGATAACAATTATTCGGCGGCCGGGAGGTTCCGCGCGAGCCGTGACCCGTTGTGCGCGCTTTCCCCCTAGGCCAGCCAGGTCTGCCGTACCTCAGCACATTCGGGAGCCCGCACAACGGTGAACAACTGAACCGAAAGGGGGTTCCTGTCCACAGACAACGGCATCGCTGCCCTGACAGCGAGCTGAGGGAACGGTGCCGTTGTTGATCACGTGGTGCCCTTCAGGCGGACCTTCCAGGAGCACCCTGTGGCGAGCACCGCAGACGAGCCCGAGCAGACCCCTGACCGGGCCCAGGAGGCCCCCTCCGCGGGGTCCTCCATCGCACTCCGTGCCCCGTCGCGAAGGGACGGACGTTCCGGTATGTCAGGCCCGGCGGACAGGGGGTCGCCGCAAGTCCGACAACCCTCATGGATCGAATCGGTTCAGGACGACCAGCGGCAGGTATGGGTGCTCACCGACCGAGGACACCGCGAAGCGAAGCAGCTGCTGGAGCCGAAGAACATACGGGTCTCAGCGCTGCGCAAGGAGACGTACGACCGGGTCACCGGAGAGCTGCTCGCGGGAAGCTACGACGACCACGCCGCGGCGGTCACCTCGACGGCGGCCGAACTGCACCGTGCCGGGATCGGACACCGGCTCGGCTTGCCACCGAGGTCCCGCACAGGCTCGCAGGCGGGTACGTCCAGCGGGCGGACCTGGTGGTGCGGGCGCGGGCGGCCGGTGCCGGTGATGCTGCTGGAGATCGACCGCCGCACCGAGGACGCGCACGACCTGGTGCACAAGCTGCGCCGGTACTGGGAGTGGGGCTGGCTGCTGGCATGGGATGCGGACAAGCGCACTGTGGACCTGGTCCGCTCCCGGCCGGACGCGATCGAACATGTCGACCACGAGAAGCGGCTGTGGCGGCGGGTCTACCCGCCGACCGGCCGGGAGGGTCAGGTGCCGGTGGCGTTCCTGTTCGCCGACACCACCAGGGTCAAGGTCGACAACACCGTGCAGGTCCTCGAGGAAGCCGGCTGCCGCTACTGGGCGCCGCGCCGGTACGAGACCTACTACCGTCAGGCGATCACAGCGAAGGACTACAGCCAGGCCGTGCCGGTCGTCTTCACCACCCTGGAACAGCTCCAGGAGCACGGCGCGAACGCGGCGGTGTGGCAGCGCCTGGGGCGCGCGGACGAACAAACCTTGACCGACGCGCTCGACAACCCCGACGGCGAGGACCTCTACCGCGACCAGGTCGCCCGCGCCGACGCGGAGGACAAGCGGCGCCGTGCACCTGAGCGGGAGGCGCAGCGGCCGGTGTGCAAGCGGCGCGGGCAGAAGTTCACCGACCAGCGCTGGGGGAGACCACCGCGCGCGGTGGCGCCTGGACAGCCGGGGACGCGGCCGTGTGCGATACCTGCCACGCCGACGACGTCGCCCGCGAGGAAGCCGTCGCCGAAGCCGCTCGCGTCCAGGTCGCTACGCCACGGGGCAGGAGCACGACCACGACCAGGAGCCGGGTAAGCCCCGCCGTGCCCTGTTCCGCCGACGCGGCTGACCACACACTGCGACGCCGACCCTCCCGACGGACACGGGGGAGAGGCGGCGTCGACGAGCGGCGGCCCGGGTCAGTTGACTCGCACGGGTAGCAGGCGCGTGCCACCCTACGAGGGGACAGGCGGCGGCAGCGGGCCCAGATCCCTGACGAGGTCGGACACGCCTCCAGGACCCGTCTGGCGCTGGGGCTGCTGGACCGCCTGGCCGCGCAGGGGACGGCGGTGCCGGTGATCGTGGCGGATGTCGGCTACGGCCCCAGCGTCTCCTTCCGGCTCGCGCTGGAGGAACGCGGCTGGTCCTGTGTCATGGCCGTCGATCCGACGGAGATCGCACGGCCTGCCGGCGCCGAGCCGTATCCAGCGCCATCAGCGGATCACCGCCCTCATCGAGGCGCGCCCAGCAGCAGACCCGCAAGCTGACCGCGTCCTTGCGCTCGTCGGCACCGTACGTCACCCGTCGACATGCAACCGGCCGAACTCGTGCTCGATCGAGTAGCCGGGACCTACCGCCCGTCGGGCCAGGCGGCTAGCAGGTCACTGGTCTCCTCAGCGGTGAGGTGGTCCGTCAATGACGGCTCACAACGCGCGCGCATCACGTACACCGCGGCGATGCCAGATCAGCGGTGCGCTGCATGTGGAACGCATTCCGGCCGATGACCCCCCGCGGCAGGCTGTTCGTCGAACTCATCCGACACCACCGGCGGGCCCTCTCAAACTCGTCGACGACTGAGGTCACACTCGGGGGATGAGAGAGCTCAAGGCAGTCGATGCCGGGACGCCGCATGCGCAGTTCTTGGCGACCGAGCACTGGAGTTTGCTGGCGACACGGAGCATGACATGGCAGGAGATCTTCAGCCGGACCGGGACATATCTGACGGTGCTGTCGGCCGCGGTGGTGGCGCTCTCGCTGGTGGCCAACGCGGCCGGGTTCGGGTCCGGGTTCACGACGTTCGCGTTGCTGGTGCTGCCGGTCGTCCTGCTCATCGGGTTCGGGACGTATTTCCGGCTGATCGAGGCGGATATCGAGGACACTTGGCTGATTATCGGCATGAACCGGCTGCGGCACGCGTACGTCGAGCTCGCGCCGGAGCTTGAGCCGTACTTCATCGCCAGCCACCACGACGACCCGCCAGGAATCTGGACGACCTACAGCTTCCGCCGCCGGATCGGAGTGACGCACTGGCTGTCCGGCTCACCTCTCGTCATCGGCGTCATCAACTCCGTCGTCACCGGCGTGCTGGCAGCGGTGGTCTGTGAGGCAATCGGTGCCGGGAACACCCAGCGGACCTTGCTCGCCTCCGCCACGGCCATCCTGACCGCGGTCGTCCTTGGGTTCCTCGGCCTCCGCAAGGTGCATGAGGTCTCCCGCAGCTATCAGCCGCGCTTTCCCAGTGACGAACGCCCGCGCACCACTCCGCCGACAACCCACGACTGAGCACCACGTCACCGACGCCCCTTGATACGAACAGCCACCACCGCCCCCCGGCCACCGGCCGGGGGGGCGTGCTTCCTGGAGGAGTTCACCGTGCCGACCTCCGAGACCGCCCCCGCTTCACCGCCTCACCTCCGCTCAACGCCACCGCCCTCCCCAGGCCGTGGCCGCATTCCTTGATGAGCCGCCCACCCGAACTACGCCAATTTCCAAGTGGGCGTGCGCGGCGCCGGCGGGCAGGACGGAGTATGCCGTACGTCGCTGGGTGGGACGTGAAGCTGACTACAGACCCCAGCTGGGTGGAGGCGCTGGCCGAACAGGCGCGGGCGGTGAGCGGGATCTGCCGCCGTTGGTGTCCCGCAGGCGTCCGATGATCGTGGCCAGGACGCTGGCCAGTTCCGGGCTGACCAGCAGCAGCCGTTCCTCGTTGCTTGCACTCGAGGGCTTGGGCTACGGATTCCTGATCCCGGTGTTCTTCGTGACGGGCGGCATCCAGTTCAACCTCGGTGCCTTGTTCGCCGATCGTGGCCAGGGGACTCCGGCAGGCTACGTCGCTACCGGTGATCGTCGCGGCGGCAACGAGCGGCCTGAGGCTGGACGCCATCCGTCGGGGAAACGCCGCCGCGCTGGTGCCCGCGGGTCTCCTGCCGGTGATCGTGTTCCCGTTGATGGCAGTCCGACTGCTGGGTCGCTCCCACCAGCCACGCCCGCGGCACCCGGTCCGGTGAGGACTTTCCTGCGGGCCGACCGAGTGGAAGGGCTACAAGGCCAGTAGTGCCTGTTCGACAACTTCGGTCAGCGCGGGGTGGATGTAGAGCACGTCTCGAGCGATGCGGTCCACCGGCAGATTGAGTGCCATCCCCTGGATCAACGGCTGAATGAGCGTCGCAGCCTGTGGGCCCATGATGTGCGCGCCGAGGATCGTACGGTCGAGAGGGCTCGCTAGGATTTTCACAAAGCTGGTGGTGTCCTCCAGCGCCCACCCGTATGCGGTATCTGCATAGTCTCGGACACTCACCAGGTAGTCGGTCCCCCTACGGCGGGCCTCCTGCTGGGTCAGTCCCACCCCGGCGATCTGTGGACTTGTGAAGACCGCACGTGGCGCAACGGTGTTGGTCAGCGAACGCAGATTCTGCGGATGGAGCAGGTTGTGTCGGACGACCCGCTCTTCGGCGTTCGCCATGTGCTTGAGCTGGAAGTGGTTGACGGCGTCGCCGAGTGCCCAGACCCCCGGTACAGACGTGCGGTAGGCGCTGTCGGCCACGATGTGGCCGTGCTCGTCAAGTTCCAGCCCGCCGGCAACCGCGTCCAGCCGGTCGGTGTTGGGCCGGCGGCCGACGCACACCAGCAGGCTCGCGGCCCGCACGACTTGATCGCCTCCCGGGCAGGCCACAGATACGGCGACGCCGTCGGCACTCGGTTTGACGGAGGTCACGGCAGCATTGAGAAGTACGCGATGGCGACGTGATGCGATCTCGGTGAACCGTGTCGAGACCTCCTCGTCCTCCGCCATCAGCAGGCGCGGCCCCCGCTGCACGACCGTCACGTCCACACCGAAGGCGCCGAACGCATGGCTGAGTTCTGCCGCGATATAGCCCCCGCCGATGATGGCCATGGATGCGGGCACGTTGTCGATCCGCATGATGGTGTCCGAGGTGTGGTAGAGCACGCTGTCGAGACCGGGAATGTCCGGAACCACGGGCCGCGACCCGACAGCCACAACGAACGTGTGGGCGGTAATCCGCTCGGCGCCGACCTGGAGCACCTTCGGCGAGACGAACCGCGCCTCCTCCGTGTACACGTCGATGCCGTTCTCCCTGCGATGCTTCACCGCGCTGTCGTGCAGCGGATCGATGCGGTGGAACACCCTGTCGCGGATGGCTTTCCAATCAACGTGTTCGACGGCCGCATTGACGCCGAGCCGTGCTGCCGCCCGCGCTCCCTCGATCGCGTCGGCAGTGACGACTAACATCTTGCTCGGAATACAGCCCCGGTTGAGACAGGTGCCACCGAAGCGGTCGGACTCTACAACAGCGGAGTGCAGATGGGCGAGTTCGTGGCCGAGCAGCATGTTGCCACTGCCCGCCCCGAGGACCACAAGATCGTAATGCCGCACACCGGCCACCTCCGTCGGCGAAAGGTTGACCTTGCAGGAATTGGCCTCTCGTAGCCTTTTATTCTTATAAATCCTGGCACATTTCCCATGTGGTGGCAAATGTTCGGTCGCCTTTTCGAAAATTGTGTTCATCGAGCCCTTTCAGCGTGGCCACCGACCGGGTGATGGCCTCGCGTGCTCACAACGGACAGGGCTCCTGTGCCGTTGGGTGAGGTGTTCGAAGTCTCAACCTGCCTGTCCAGGAGCCCTGTTGGTTCCCTGCCTGTGAGCATGGAGAGTGCCATCTGCGGTGCGGTCTGGCCCATATCCTGCCTGGCTCCGTCTGGGATGCCCTGAGTGCGATCTGCCGTTCGTGCCGGGGATGGTGCAGTCGCCGGGTGGGCGTTCGTGTCCACATAGGGGCCTTGCTTCGGCATCGTCACAGGTCTGACCGTCTTCCTGTCCGGCGCGTTGTAGTCCAGAACCGCGTCGGAGGGGAGATGACAGCCGTGACCGTTCGTGCGAGGGGATCCGATCTGACGGAGATCGTCATCGGAGTTGACACGCACAAAGATATCCACGTGGTGGTGGTCCTCAGCCTGCTGGGCACGGTGCTGGCCAGCCGGTCGTTCGCGACGACAGCTGCTGGCTGCCGGAGTTTGCTGACCTGGGCCCGGACCTTGGGCCGCGTCACCCGGGCTGGAGTGGAAGGCACGGGTTCCTATGGCGCCGGCCTGGCCCGCAGTCTGCATGCAGCCGGTGTGGAGGTCATCGAGGTCAACCGTCCGAACCGGGCGATGCGTCGGCGGCGGGGCAAGAGCGACACCGTCGACGCGGAAGCTGCCGCCCGCGCCGTATTGGGCGGGGAGGCGACCGTCGTGCCCAAGCGCGGTGACGGTCCGGTCGAGGCCATCCGGATCCTGAAGATCGCCAAGGACTCTGCCGCCAAGGCTCGCGTCAAGGCCATCAACCAGCTCAGGGCCGTGTTGGTCAACTCGGAACCAGCCGTGCGGGAACCGCTGGAGAAGCTGGCCCTGCCCCGGCTCGTCGCGCGCTGCGCGACGCTACGCCATGATGGTCCGGGCCCCGCCGAGACAGCCGTCGCCGACACGCTTGGCCGGCTCGCCCGTCGCATCCAATTCCTCGAAGTCGAGATCAGCGATGCCCGTCGGCAGTTGACCGATCTCGTCCAGCGGACGTCGCCCGGCCTGCTGCAAGTCAACGGCATCGGAGCGGACTCGGCCGCCGCCCTATTGATCGCTGCTGGTGACAACCCTGAACGGCTGAAGAGCGAGGCGTCGTTCGCCGCTCTGTGCGGAACCAGTCCCGTGGAGGCATCCTCCGGCAAGACCCGCCGCCGTCGGCTCAACCGCGGCGGTAACCGGCAGGCCAACGCCGCGTTATTCCGTGCCGTGCTTTCCCGCATGCGCTGGGAGCCCGCCACTCAGAAGTACGTGCAACGGCGCACCGCCGACGGACTGTCCAAACGAGAGATCATCCGCTGTCTGAAACGGTATCTCGCCCGCACCATCTACAAGATCCTCCGTTCCCCCTGCCCACAGCCCGCCCACCCTTGACGTCCATAGGGGCATCGCACTCGACCTGCCTCATGCCCTGGTCGAGTGGGTCACGATGCTCATCGTCACCCGTGAGGGTGGCCGTCCGTGCAAGCTCCCGCCGCACCAGCGTGCGCTTGTCGCTCTGGTGTACCTGCGCCGCACCCTCGCCCGGATCGTGGCCGGGGTGGGGATATCCGTCGGTACCGTCCACGCGTACGTCACCAGCGGGGCCGGCCTGCTCGTTGAACGATCCCCTCCTGCTCAAGACGCCGCGCGAGCATGATCCTTGTCCTGCTGGACGGGACCCTCGCCGAGTGCGACCGCGTCGGCGACGGCCGGGCGGACTGCTCGGCCAAGCACCGCGGGCACGGCGTGAACGTCAAGGTCCTCACCGATCCGGCCGGCGAGCTGCTGTGGATCCCGCCCGCCCTGCCGGGCCGCACGCATGACCTCACCGCGGCCCGTACCCACCGAATGATCCGTATCTGCGAACGCCAGGGTGTCCCCGTCCTCGCCGACCGTGCCTACACGGTGCCGGCTCCTGGGTCACCACCTGACTCAATCGGCCACCGGGCGGCGAACTCGCCCTCAGCCAGCGCCCCGTCAACCGAGTCCTGGCCGCAGCCCGGGCACCGGTCGAAGGCGGCACGGCACGGCTGAAGTGCTGGCAGATCTTCCGTAGATCCCGCATTACTGACGTTGTAGTCGTGGTGTCGTCGGTGTGAGGCCTGTTCCGGTGAGGCATCCGTCGATGATGTCGCTGCGGTATTGGATTTGGCGGAGGCCGTG
>NZ_JNWV01000047.1 GCF_000716535.1 Streptomyces flaveolus
CGCTCGTTCCCCTCGTCCTCGGCCGCCGCAGCGACGTCCACCGCCACCTCGTCCGGCACGATCCCGCGCACCGGAGGAAAGACCATCCCGTCCTCACCGCCCGCGCAGTCCAACGCCACCCCGCACGGCACCCCGGCCGCCGGGACCGCAGCGTCCAGCAGACGCGCCCCCAGCCACCGCTGGTACGTCCACTCCCGGTCACCCTCACCCCGCGCGACCGCGAAACGCGCCAGCGCCTGCTCGTTCGAGAAGGCGTAGAACCAGCGGACACCACCGAAGTCCGCCGTCAGCGGCGAGTCGTCCTGGCCCAGCGGTACGAGCACCGGAGTACGCCGGAACTCGCCGAGCAGGATCGCGAACTGCGGGCCTCCGGGCTCGGGGTCGTCCGTGGTCCCCGATGGGCCGGGTACGGCCATGTCCGCGTAGTCGTACAGCCGTGACCTGCGCGTACGCCCCCCGTCTTCAGTCATGGACGGGATCATCACACTGCCTGACGGCAGTCGCAAAGCGATGCCCGGCTGACCGATCGAGTCCGGCCGCCCCGCCACGTAAGGCAGCGCCCGGACCGAAACGGCCCGGGCGCTGAAAGTGTCCGATGGGTCAGGTCACGGCAGGGCGTGGACGTGAGGCCCCACCGTGTTCGACCACGCGTTGCCCGCCGTCGCGTCCCAGTTCGTGGACCAGGTCATCGCGCCCCGGAGCGCGGGGTACGTCTTGGACGGCTTGAAGGTGCCGCAGTTCGTGGCCGCCGTCAGGCAGTCCAGGGCGTTGTTGACCACCGTCGGGGAGACGTAGCCGCTGCCCGCCGCGCGGGTGGAGGCGGGGACGCCGAGGCCGACCTGGGACGGGGAGAGGCCGCCCTCGAGCTGGATGCAGGCGAGGGCCGTCAGGAAGTCGACCGTGCCCTGGCTGTAGACCTTGCCGTCGCAGCCCAGCATGGAGCCGCTGTTGTAGTACTGCGTGTTGACGACCGTCAGGATGTCCTTGATGTTCAGGGCCGTCTGGAAGTACGCGTTCGACGTGGACTGCATGTCGATCGTCTGGGGGGCCATCGTGATGATCAGCGAAGAGCCCGCCTTCGACGACAGTGAGCGCAGCGCCTGCGTCATGTACGTCGCGTTGAGGCCGTTCTCCAGGTCGATGTCGACGCCGTCGAAGCCGTAGGTCTGCATCAGGGAGTAGACCGAGTTGGCGAAGTTGCCGGCCGACGTCGCGTCGTTGACCGACACCGAGCCCTTCTCACCGCCGACCGAGATGATGACCTTCTTGCCGGCCGCCTGCTTGGCCTTGATGTCCGCCTTGAACTGGTCGACGGTGTAGCCGTTCAGGCCGGCGGAGTCCAGGCTGAAGGAGACGGCTCCCGGGGTCGACGTCGCGTCGGCGAAGGCCACCGCGATGATGTCGTAGGACGACGGGACGTCCGAGAGTCTCTGGACCGTGGCGCCGTTGTTGAAGTTCTGCCAGTAGCCGGTGACCGCGTGCTTAGGGAGGGAGCCGCCTCCGCCACCCGTGCCGGAGGTCGTCGTGCCCGTCACGGTCGCCGACTTGGCCGACTCGCCCGCCGCGTTGGTCGCCGTGACCTGGAAGGAGTACGACGTGGACGCCGCGAGGCCGGTCACCGTCGCCGACGTGCCGGTCACGGCCGTGACCTTGGTGCCGTTGCGGTAGACGTTGTAGCCCGTCGCGCCCGACACCGCCGACCAGGACAGGGAGACCGAGGAGGACGTCGTACCGGTCACGGAGAGACCGGCCGGGGCCGCGGGGACCGTCGGGGCCGGGTCGCCGCCTCCGCCGCCGTCGGGGCCGTAGACCGAGACGTCGTCGGCGTAGTAGGCCGCCTGGCCGTACCAGCCGTGGGTGTAGACGGTGACCGACGTCGTGGACGCGCCCGTGGTGAACGTCGTCGACAACTGCTTCCAGGACGTCGAGTCCGGGGTCCACGTCGAGACGTCCGTCGTGCCGGTGCCCGTCACGCCGAGGTAGGAGTAGCCGCCCTGGACCCACGCGCTGAGCGTGTACGTCGAGTTGGGCTTGACCGCGACCGCCTGGGTGCACTGGGCGTTGTCCAGGCCGGCCGGCGTCGCCTTCAGGGCCGCGGTGCCCCCGTGCACCGGGGACGTGACCGTCGTGCCGCTGCCGGCCGTACACGTCCAGTTGGCCAGGCCCGACTCGAAGCCCGCGTTCTTCACGTTGTTGACGTCCGCGGCGGACGCCGGCGCGGCCGCGGCGAGGCCCGCGACCGAGAGGGCCAGGGCGGTGGCGGCGGACCACGTCGCGAGCCGCCGTCCGCGGGGTCTGGGTATGCCTGGTGCGCGGTCCACTGGTGCCTCCGTGGGGAGTGGGCGGGGAGGGGAGGAGAGGGGCGGTGGCCACCGCTTGCGCCCTTAAGTTGGTCCAGACCAATCGGGGTGTCAAGAGGTCCAGACCAAAACCGTTTCCAATCGGTGGCTCAACCTGTCCAGGTTTGGCGGGACTTGCTCCGGGAGAGTTCCACACCGGCTTCACAAACGCTGTTCTCCGGTCAGACGCCCGTGGATACAGTGCTCAGGTAGTCACGCAGTGAAGTCGTCCTGGCGCATTGGAGTTACACCGGTGGGCCGACGGGTGTGAAGAGCGGGGAGCTGCGCGTGCCAACTGCCATTGCCGTGACCAGTGCCGACATGGCGCTGCCGGCGCAGGACGAGCGGACCATGCCCGCCGTCGTGCTGACCGGCCTCGACCGCAAGCCGCTGGACCAGGCCCTCACCGAACTCCACGCCCTCGTCGAGCAGTACGGCTATGTGGTCGTCGTCTGCTCACAGGCCACCCCGGAGCCGGTCGTACGGCGGCTGCACACCCTGCGCTCGCTGCTGGAGAGCGACCGCATCGCCCTGTTCCGGCCGGAGTTACCGCCGCTCGGCATCGCCGTCCTGGCCCGTCAGCTGCGCCAGCTCGCCTCCTGCGACCTGAGCCCGGGCGTGCTCGCCTCCGCCGGACGGCTGCTCACCCACTACATCCACGCCGGAGCCGTCCTCGGCTCCGTCGCCAGGCTGGACCGGGTCCCGGTCGGCCTCAAGGCGCACGCCAGGTCCTGGGTGCCGGGCAGCCAGTTCGCCGTCCTCGCCCACCCCGAGCCCCAGCTCGTCAAGGTCGCCCCCGAAGCCACGCTCAAGGGACCCGAGTTCAGCACCTGGCTGCTGGTCGCCAAGGGCCAGTTGCAGAGCGAGTGGGCCGCCGGGCTCGGCACCCGGTGGGGCGTGCACGGGCTGCGCGAGACCCCGCTGCCCGCCGAGTCCCCGGTGTGGTGGGGCACCGGCCGCATGGTCGAGTTCTGCGGCTACCTCGCCGACCTCTCCGTCCTCTACCAACTGGTCACCTCCGTACGGCAGACCAGCTGTCACTGGTGCGGCCTGGACGTCATCGGCGACCGCTGCGTCTTCTGCTCCGCCACCCCGCCCACGTACGAGCCACCCCGCGCCCTGGAACAGCGAACGCCCGCCTGACCTGCGCGAACCTGACCCGTCCCGCTCGACCGATTCCCCCAATGAGGTTGCACGGTTCATGAACTCCCGTCAGCGCCGCGGCGTGATACTCCTGATCCTGTCGGTCCTGTGCGCGCTGGGCGCGTTCGCCGGCGTGCTCTCCGTCATCCACGACGCGAACTCCAAGGTCGGGCCCGAGGTCGCCGCCTACCGGGTCAGGTCCGAGGTGAAGCCGTACACCGCCCTGGACACGGGTCAGTTCGAGAAGATCGAGATGCCGAAGCGGTGGCTGTCCGGCAACGCCGTCACCGACCTCCGGCAGATCCGCGGCAAGATCGCCGTGACCACCCTGCACGCCGGCTCCCTGCTCCAGACCGACATGATCGTGGACCGGCCCGCCCTCCAGCCCGGCCAGCAGGAGGTCGCCATCATGATCGACGCGGCGACCGGCGTGGCGGGGAAGATCACCCCGGGGTCGCGGGTCAACGTCTATGCCACCTTCGAGGGGAAGAAGGAGGGCGACCCGGACCAGTCGAAGATCATCGTGACCAACGCCCGCGTCATCGACGTCGGCCGGATCACCGCCCTCGAACCCGACCGCGACAAGAACCAGCAGGCCACCGAAGCCGTCCCCATCACCTTCGCGCTGTCCACCATCGACGCCCAGCGCGTCACCTACGCCGAGTCCTTCGCCCAGCGCGTACGGCTCGCGCTCGTGGCCCCCGGCAGCGAGACCAGCGTCCCCGACAAGGACCGCACCTACGAACTCGCGACGGACAAGTGAGAGGCGGCCATGCCCACCAGGATCCTCCCGGCCGGCGCGGACCCGGACGCCGTCCGCTCCCTCACCACCCTGCTCAGCCAGCTCCCCGACGCGGAGCCACAGCCCCCGGTGACCGACTCCACCCAGCTGGTCGACACCCTCGCCCGGCTCGCCGCCGAGTCGGTCGACGAACTGCCCGAGGTCGTGGTCGTCCATGAACGGATCGGCCCGGTCCCGGCCCTGGAACTGATCCGCGAAGTCGCCCTCCGCTTCCCGGCCGTCGGCGTCATCCTCGTCACCACCGACGCGAGCCCCGGCCTGTTCGCCGCCGCCATGGACTCCGGCGCCCGCGGCCTGGTCGCGCTCCCGCTGTCGTACGAGGAACTCGCCAACCGCGTGCAGGCCGTCGCCCAGTGGTCGACCGGGGTACGACGGCACCTCGGGCACGGCGCCGAGATGCTCGCCGGGGCCGGCGGCACCGTCGTCACGGTCAGCGGCGCCAAGGGAGGCGTGGGCGCGACACTGACCGCCATCCAGCTCGCCCTCGCCGCCCAGGCCTCCGGCCGCGCCACCGCCCTGGTCGACCTCGACCTCCAGACCGGTGACGTCGCCTCCTACCTGGACATCCAGTTCCGCCGGTCGGTGGCCGACCTGGCCGCCATCACCGACATCTCGCCCCGCGTCCTCGCCGACGCCGTCTTCCGCCACGACACCGGGCTCGCCCTGCTCCTCGCGCCCGGCGAGGGCGAACGCGGCGAGGAGGTCACCGACCGCGCCACCCGCCAGCTCGTCAGCGCCCTGCGCTCCCGCTACGAGATCGTCGTCGTCGACTGCGGCGCCCAGCTCAGCGGGGCGGGCGCGGCGGCCGTCGAGATGGCCGACACCGCGCTGCTGGTCACCACCCCGGACGTCATCGCCGTACGCGCCGCCAAACGGACCGTACGGATGTGGGACCGGCTCCAGATCCGCAAGGCCGAGGAGACGACCGTGGTCGTCAACCGGCACACGCGCAGTACGGAGATCCAGCCCGCGCTCGTGCAGCGCATCACCGGAACGGCGCTGGCGCGCACGGCCGTACCCGCCAACTTCAAGGAGCTGCAAGGGGTCGTGGACGCCGGGCGGGTCCATGAGCTCGACGCCAAGAGCACGGTCAAGCAGGCGCTGTGGGCGCTCGCGGGGGAGCTGGGACTGGTGCAGGCGGCGGAGGGAGCCTCCCATCGCGGGGGCGGACGCGGTTCCGTGAGCCTGCGGCGGCGGAAGGAGTGAGTCCCTGATGAGAAGGCCGGACGGGGACCGGGGGCAGGTGAGCATCGAGTTCCTGGGCATGACCCCGCTGATCGTTCTGACGCTGGTGCTCATGTGGCAGGCCGTGTTGGTGGGATACACCTTCACGCTCGCCGGGAATGCTGCCGACGAGGCGGTGCGGGCGGGGACCGCGGCTCCACCGGGAGGCGCGCGGCAGGCCGCGTGCGCGGAGGCAGGGCTGAAGCACCTGTCGGGAGCGTGGAAGGGGGACGCGTCGGTGCAGTGCAGTCCGTCCGGCTACGTCACGGCCGATGTCTCCCTCAAGGTCCCGGTCCTCTTCCCGGGCGTGATCTCCTTCCCCGCCACCGTGCACGGCCACGCCGGAGCCGTCGAGGAGGTGAAGCACTGAGATGCCGTACCGCCGCCCGAGACGTGACCGTGGCCAAGTGGCCATCGAATACCTGGGTTTCATCCCCGTCCTCCTGATCGTCGGCCTGGCCGGCATCCAGATCGGTGCCGTCGCCTACGCCGCCGAGCAGGCCGGTACGGCGGCCAGGGCGGGGGCACGGGCCGCGTCGCTGCGGCAGGACGTGGGGCAGGCGTGCGCCGGCGCGGTCAGCGGCGGTCTCTCCGTGCAGTGCGGCGAGACCGGGGGAGGGGACGAATCGGTCACCGTCACCGCGACCGTCCACATCCCCACCATCGTCTGGGACCTCGGCTCCGCCACCAAGTCCGCCACCATGCCGCTCGACCACTGACCGAGGAGAAGCGACCCCATGAGCCTGCGGGCACGCATCAGCACCCCGGAGGAGCACGGCAGCCGGGGCGAGGACGGACACCTGGTCGCCTCCTACCGGGCCAAGCTGCTGGAGGAGATCGACCTCGCGGAGATGAGTTCACTGGCCGCCGCCGAACGCCGGGCGCGGCTGGAGCGGGTGCTCGGGCACATCATCAGCCGCGAGGGGCCGGTGCTGTCGACGGTCGAGCGCTCCCAGCTGATCCGCCGGGTCGTGGACGAGGCACTGGGCCTCGGCATCCTGGAGCCGCTGCTGGAGGACGCGTCGATCACGGAGATCATGGTCAACGGCCCAGACGCGATCTTCGTGGAACGCGGCGGCCGGGTGGAACAACTCCCCCTCCGGTTCGTCTCCGCCGACCAGCTGATGCAGACCATCGAGCGGATCGTCTCCACGGTGAACCGGAGGGTCGACGAGTCGAACCCGATGGTGGACGCCCGCCTGCCGTCCGGCGAGCGGGTCAACGTCATCATCCCGCCGCTGTCCCTGACCGGCCCCATCCTCACCATCCGCCGCTTCCCGCGCTCCTTCACCCTCCAGGAGCTCATCGGGTTCGCCTCGCTGGACGAGCACATGGTGTACCTGCTGGCGGGCCTGGTGCAGGCGAAGTTCAACATCATCGTCTCCGGCGCGACCGGCACCGGGAAGACCACCCTGCTGAACGCCCTGTCCGGGCTGATCCCGTCGCACGAGCGCATCATCACCATCGAGGACTCCGCCGAACTCCAGCTCCAGCAGACCCATGTGGTCCGCCTGGAGTCGCGCCCGCCGAACGTGGAGGGCAAGGGGCAGGTCACCATCCGCGACCTGGTCCGCAACTCCCTGCGGATGCGCCCCGACCGGATCGTGGTCGGCGAGGTCCGCGGCGGCGAGTCCCTCGACATGCTCCAGGCGATGTCCACGGGTCACGACGGCTCGCTGGCGACCGTGCACGCCAACAGCGCCGAGGACGCCCTGACCCGGTTGCAGACCCTGGCCTCCATGTCCGACGTCGAGGTGCCCTTCGTCGCCCTGCACGACCAGATCAACAGCGCCGTCGACGTCATCGTCCAGCTCACCCGGTTCGCCGACGGCGCCCGCCGGATCACCGAGATCGCGCTGCTCGACAGCCACGGCGGGGAGCCGTACCGCCTGGCGACCGTGGCCCGCTTCGACGCGCGGCCCATGACGCCGGACGGCCGCGTGTACGGCGAATTCCGGTACTTCCCGCTGCCCCGCCGTACCGCCGACCGCCTCTACATGGCGAGCCAGCCCGTCCCGCAGGCCTTCGGCGTCGCCCGCTCCGCCGACCAGCTCGCCACCCGAGAAGCCAGGTAGGACCCAGGACCATGGAACTGCACACCCTCGTCCAGCTCACCACCGGTGTGACGCTGCTGACCTGCGTCCTGGCGGTGGCCGGCGTGCACGCCTACGCCTCCGGCCGGGCCCGGCGCGCCGCCCTCGTGGACCGCCTCGCGCACACCGGCCCACCGTCCGCGACCGGCCGCACCCGCCGCTTCCGCGACCTGGACCGGCGGCTGCGCCGCACCCGCCTCGGCCGCTGGCTGGAGCGGCGCCTGGCGGCGACCGGCCTGGACGTCACGCCGGGGGAGTTCTTCGCCGCCATGCTCGGGACGGTCGCCGCGCTCTGGCTGATCGGCCAGGCCACCCTGGCCCCCTTCTTCGGACCGCTCGCGGGCCTGCTGGGGATCTGGGCGGCGGTCCAGTTCCTCAACTGGCAGCGGCAGAAGCGCATCGAACGCTTCATCAACCAGCTTCCGGAGCTGGCCCGCATCCTGGCCAACGCCACCCAGGCGGGCCTCGCCCTGCGCACCGCGATCGGCATGGCGGCGGAGGAGCTGGAGGCCCCGGCCGGCGAGGAACTGGCCAAGGTCGCCGACCAGCTCGCCGTCGGCCACTCCCTGGACGACGCGCTCGGCGAGCTGGCCGACCGTCTGCCCTCCCGCGAACTGGTCGTCCTGGTCACCACGCTGGTCCTGTCGAACCGGGCCGGCGGCCAGGTGGTCTCCGCGCTCCGCAACCTGACCGAGACCCTGGAGGAGCGCAAGGAGACCCGGCGCGAGATCCGCACCCAGCTCTCCCAGGTGACCATGACGTCGTACGCCGTGCCCGTCCTCGGGATCGGCGCGCTGTTCCTGATGAACGGCGTCAAGGACGGCGCCCTCGACCGCATGACCGGCTCACCGGTCGGCCAGGCGTGCGTGATCGTCGCGTTCGCCATGTACGCCGTCGGCTTCGTCCTCATCCGCCGCATGAGCCGGATCGACGTCTGAGGGAGGTGACCCGATGGCATACCTGCTCGCCCTGCTGATGGGCCTCGGCGTCTGGGGCGTCTTCGCCGGCGTCCGCATGTACCGCGCGGACGCCAGGCTCCCCGGCGACCTCGCCGTCGCCCTGGAGGTCGGCGCCACCCGCACCGGCGCCGTCGGCTCGGTCGTCGACCGCATGGGCATGCGCTACGCCCCGGCCGTGCTGCGCCTGATGGGCCCGCGCCTGGTGGCCAGATACCGCCGGAAGATCGACCTCGCGGGCAACCCCGGCGGCCTGACCATCGACCGCTACGCGGCCCGCCGCGCGGTCTACGGCGCCCTCGGCGGCGTGGGCTTCCTGGTGTTCCTCCTGCGCGGCCAGTGGTTCGTGGCCGTCCTGCTGCTCCTGTTCGGCGCGTTCTGGACGGAGGTCGGCCTCTGGTCGGCGATCCGGGTCCGCAAGGACGTCATCGAACGCACCCTGCCGGACTTCCTGGACGTGCTGGCGGTGGTGGTCAGCGCGGGGCTCGGCTTCCGGCAGGCGCTGGACCGGGTCGCCTCCCGCTACGAGGGCCCGTGGGCCGACGAACTCCGCATCACCCTGCGCCAGATGGACCTCGGCATGAGCCGCCGCGAGGCCTTCGCGGAGCTGCGGCGGCGCAACGACTCCGAGCAGGTGGCCATGTTCGTCACGGCGTTGCAGCAGGGCGAGGAGCTGGGCGCGCCCATCGTGGACACGCTCGTCTCCCTGGCCAAGGACATGCGCCGCACCGACGCCCAGAACGCCCGTCGCAAGGCCGCCCGGGCGGTGCCGAAGGCCACGCTGATGATCACCACGTTCATGGTCCCGGCGACGATGCTCCTGCTGGGCGCGGGCCTGCTCCTCGGCTCCGGCGTGGACTTCGGCTCGCTCACGGGGGAGTGAGGACGGGCGTGACGGTGACGGGGCCGACCGGGCTGAGGGGGCGTACGGGGCGGAGCGCGCGTGCGGGGGGAGTGCGGCTCGGGGCGTGGGCGCGGCGGGTCGGGCGGAAGCGGGACCCCGGGGCGGGCGGTGCGCGAACCGAGGTCCCGCCGCACCCGGTGGCGTCGACGGCGGCGGCGACGGCGGCACCCCTGACCGAGCCCTCCGAGAAGCTCCAGATCCGGGCCCTCCAGGCCATGTGCCGCCAGGTCTTCGGGTTCCGCCTGGCGATGATCGTCCTGTCGGCCCCCGCCGCCCTCCTCAACGCGGCCCCCGGCCTGGGCGCCCGCCTGGTCGGCGCGGCCGTGGTCGTCACCTTCATGGTGTCCTACGTCCTCTTCCGCGACTGGGAACGCTTCGGACCCCTCCTGCTGCGCCACCCCAGCCTCCTGGCCGCCGACACCCTCTTCGGCTCCTTCCTCCTCATCTCGGCCGGTCCGGACACCACCCTCGCCTACGTCAGCGTCTGCACCCCGCTCCTGGCCGGCCTGGTCTACGGTTGGCGCGGCGCGGCCTGCTTCGCCTCGCTCCAGTCCCTGATCCTGCTGCTGGTCCACGCGACCCTGAAGGCCGACCGCCACGCGCCCGTCGCCGAGGCCCTCCTCCTGCCCGGCCTGTGCGTCATCGCCGGTGCGATGGGCTCGACCCTGCGCAACCTGATGCTCCGCTTCGGCGCCGCGACCCAGGCCCTGACGACGGTCCAGGCCCGCCTCGCGGCCGCGGAGGCGGTGAGCGCGGAACGGGCCCGGCTGGCCCGCGAGATGCACGACTCCGTGGCCAAGACCCTGTACGGGGTGGCCCTGGCGGCGGACGGCCTCGCGGCCACGGCGTCGGCCGACAGCCCCGACCCGGCCCGCATCAGGGAACAGGCGGAACTGGTGTCCCGCTCGGCGCGCAGGGCGGCGGCGGAGTCCCGGGAGCTGCTGACGGACCTGCGCCGGGACCAGCCGGACGCGCCGGACCGGACCCCGCTCTGGCAGGAACTGGCGCACCGTGCGGCGGACTTCACGACGCGCACGGGCCTGAAGGTCACGTGCGCGTGGGAAGGCGCGGAGAGGGACGGTGAGGAGCGGAACGGTGAGGAGCGGAACGGTGAGGCGGGGAATGGCGGACAGGAGGGGGAGGAGTGGGAGCAGGGGCAGGACAAGGCGGGCGACCGCACCGGCCCCCCTTCGCTCCCCGCCCCCCTGGCCCGCCACGTCCTCTCCATCGCCACGGAGGCACTGGAGAACGCCCACCGGCACGCGTCCGCGACCCGCGTGGACATTCGGGCGGCGGTCGACGGCCACCTGCTCCGCCTCACGATCCACGACGACGGCAGCGGCCTCCCCCCGGGCACCACACTCGAAGAGTTGCGCGGTTCGGGCCACTTCGGCCTGATCGGCATGGTCGAACGGGCCGCACAAGCCGGCGCCCGGATCCGCATCGGCAGGGGCACCCACGAACGAGGCACGGAGGTCCGCCTGGAGGTCCCGTTGCCGGCACCGTTCCGAAAGGCTTGAGAGGAGGCACATGCGTCCCCGACGACAACCACAGCCGTTCCCACCGCCGGCGCCGGCGTCCCCGCCGCTGCGGGTGCTGGTCGCCGACGACAACCCCGTCGTCCGCGCCGGTCTGACGGCCCTGCTCTCCGGTCACCCGGACACCACGGTGGTGGCGGAGGCGAGGGACGGGCGGGAGGCGTACGAGGCGGCGGTCCGGCACCGGCCGGACGTCATCCTCCTCGACGTCCGCATGCCCGGAGTCGACGGAATCTCGGCGTTGCCCCACCTGGTGGGGCTGGCGCCCGTCATGATGCTCACCTACAGCCACGAGACGGAGACCGTGCGGGAGGCGCTGCGGCTGGGGGCGGGGGGATATCTGGTGCACGGCGAGTTCACGACGGAGCAGTTGGTGACGGCGGTGCGGGACGTACGGGAGGGGCGCCCGCATGTGACGCCGGGGGCGGCGAGGGCGTTGCTGGCGGAGCTGAGGGGAGATGCAGCTGCACACGCTGCTCCCCAACTCGGCGAATTATCACCAGATTCAGCCCCCCAAAGTCTTTCGCAACTGCAACCGTCTATGGGACAGTCGTTCCGGTCACGGTTCCGGCTGAGCAGCAGGGAGGCGGAGATCATGGACCTCATCGCGTCCGGCATGACCAACCAGCAGATCGCCGCCGCCTGCTTCATCAGCGAGAAGACGGTCAAGAACCACATCAACCGCATCTTCGCCAAGCTCCACACCACGACACGCTCCCAGGCGACGGCGAAGTGGCTGGGGGTGGCTTGATATGACACGAGACCCGAAAACCCCCAACCCCAAATGGGCCTGGGGTTGGGCCCTGGGGCCCTCTGGCGGGTGCCGCTCCGAGCTTTACGTTTCCGGAATCCGAAGCGCAGCCGGAGGGGAGCGTCATGAGCGACTGGATGCTGAAGATCATGGTGGCGATGCAGCGCCGCACCGACGACAAGGGACAGACCGCCGTCGAGTACCTCGGGATCATCGCGGTGGTGGTGGCGATCGTGCTGGCGGTTACGGGTACCAGCATCGGTCAGTCGATCTTGCAGAAGATTCTTGCGAAGATCAACGAAATCACTTGATGCCTCTTCGGAGGCAGCGGGACGACGGGCAGGCCTTTCCCATCTACATCACGGTGGTGGCGGGCCTGCTCTTTCTTGCGTTCGCTTATCTCGCGGTCGGACAAGCCGCGGTGAACCGAAGTGGCGCACAGACGGCGGCCGATGCGGCAGCTCTGGCGGCGGCTCAGGACGTACGCGACCAGCTCGCGGGTCAATGGGTGCAGGACCTGATGGATCCCGCCAAGTGGCAGGACATCCTCCACGGGGACACAGAGATAACCGACCCGTGCGGGCGCGCCGGACAACTCGCCGCGCAGAACGATGCGCATCTCGACCACTGTTATCCGCTCCCACCTCTCAAGTACAAGGCGGAAGTCACGACCAACAAATCCGTTGGTGACTCCGTGGTGCCCACAACGGAAAACATCAAGTCGACGGCTTCTGCCACCGCCGAGATCGAGCCGCTCTGTGAGTTCGAGCCACTGGGTGACGACGCGGAAGACGACACGCTGCCCGAACTCACCTGTGACGGCAAGGTCTGGGACTTGGAACCGGACGACCCGGCAAGGCTGCCCAAACCCGAAGATCTCTTCGACGTCCACCTGGCCGACTGACATGCGAACGACGAGGGAAGAAGGAAGCGGAGCGATGAGCATTCGGTGCACCGTGAAGGCCCGCAAGGGCGTGATCGCACTGACCCTCGTGGTCGGCTTCGCCGTCAGTGTCACCGGCTGCGGTGGTGGCGGGGACGATGCCAAGAAGCCCCAAGCGTCGGCTTCCGTCTCCAAGGGCGGGGGATCGGATCCGAGTACGCAAGAAGGAGAGTCCACGGCTCCGTTGGCCGAGCTCAAGGGCACTGAGGGACTGCTTCTCCGGATCACTTCGGTCCAGCGTGACTCGGGCGGCTTCGTCACGGTGAGCGGCGATCTGAAGAATGACGGAGCGAAGTCCGTCGTCGTGCCGCCGCAGATGAGCGGCGATGAAACAGAGATCGTCAAGCACGGTCTGTCCCTGGGCGGAGCCACTCTCGTCGACCCCGAGGGAAAAAAGCGCTACTACGTACTACGCGACACAGAAGGCCGCCCCCTCACCACGACGGGCCTCGGCACACTCCAGGGAGGACAGTCCCTCCCGGTCTTCATGCAATTCCCCTCCCCACCCACGAACACCACCGAGGTGACCCTTCAGCTGCCCACCTTTGCCAGCGCTACCATCAAGATCTCCGGGTGAGGCCCAAGTGATCACCGCGTCCCGGATTGCGCTCACGGCCGCTGTTGTGCTGCTCGTCGTGAATCTGCCCCCCACCACCGCCCTGGCTGACGACACCGGCCCCAGTGAACCCCCCGGTACCGAACCCTCCGCCGCCGCCCCGGTGAAGGTCGACCCCACGGATCCGGATCTGAAGCTTCCGGAGGGGGCCACGCTGGCCGCGGCCAAGGTGTTGGACATCAAGTCGGTCGTGGAGGACCAGAGCGGGGACGAACGGCGCGAGGACACCAACGCCGACGTGACGTTCGCCCTCCAGGCCGAGGTGCTGTTCGACAAGGACAGCGCCAAACTCGGCGCGGCGGCGAAGGCCCGCATCGCCGGCATCGCCGAGGAGATCAGGAAACAGAACGCCACCCAGGTCCGCGTCTTCGGCTTCACCGACAACCTCGGCTCCTCCGCCCACGGCGACACCCTCTCCAAGCAGCGCGCCAACGCCGTACAGGCCGTACTGGACCAGGACCTGAACACCCCGTCCATCACCTTCGACGTCCGCGGCTACGGCGAGCAGTACCCGATCGCCGACAACTCCACCGAGGCCGGCCGGAAGAAGAACCGCCGGGTCGAGGTGTCCTTTCCCCGTACCCAGCAGTGAGGCAGCATCCGGCTACCCCAGGTCCACCCCCGTCTCCACCTCCACCCGTACTCCCGGCCGCAGCCCCCACCCCGCCATCGCCCCCGCCCCCGCCTCCAGCACGTGCCGTGCCCGCGGGCGCGGCAGGCCCAGGCGGCCGGGGCGCATCGTGCGGACGGCGATGACGGTCAGGCGGCGGTCCAGGTAGGCGACGTCGATCGGGATCCGCATCCCGAACGTGTGTACCCCGCTGGCCGGAGACAGCAGCAGCGCCCCGTCGACCGAGTCCCGGCCCAGGAGCCCCTTGGTCCGTGCCCGGTAGGAGGTCGCGATCTCCAGGGGCACGGGGACGACGACCTGCCCCGCGCCGGAGGCGGAGGCGGGGGCCGGGCCCGCCCGCACGATCAGCCGTCCCCGCCCGTCCCGCCAGCGCCGCCCCATGCCCTACCTCCCGCGCCACGGCCACCCGTGCCGTCAACTCGCCCGGCAACACAAACACGTTGTTCTTTCCCGTCCTCCCCACTAGGAAGGGCTCCATGACAGGACTCGGTGTCGTATTCCGCCCCCAGCTTCCGCCCGAGCGGCTGCGGGCCGTCGCCCGCCTCGCGGATGACGCGGGGCTCGAAGAACTGTGGCTGTGGGAGGACTGCTTCCTGGAGGGCGGGGTGTCCACGGCCGCCGCCGCGCTCGCCTGGACCGAGCGGGTACGGGTCGGCATCGGACTGCTGCCCGTGCCGCTCAGGAACGTGGCCGTCACCGCCATGGAAGCCGCCTCGCTGGAACGCATGTTCCCCGGCCGGGCCATCCTGACCGTGGGGCACGGGGTGCAGGACTGGATGGGCCAGGTCGGCGCCCGGGCCGCCTCCCCGCTCGGCCTCCTCGGCGAACACCTCGACGCCCTGCGCGCCCTGCTGCGCGGGGAACGGCTCAGCGTGCGCGGGCGGTACGTCCAGTTGGACGACGTCGCCCTCGACTGGCCCCCAAAGCGCCCGGTCGACGTCCTCGCGGGCGCCACCGGACCGCGTACGCTCCGGCTCTCCGGCGAGAAGGCCGACGGCACTTTGCTCACCGCCGCCACCTCGGCGGACGGCGTACGGCGGGCCCGGAAGCTCGTGGAGGAGGGGCGGCGGGCGGCCGGACGCGACGGTTCGCACCGGATCGTGGTCTATCTGCTGGCCGCCACGGGCACCGGCGCCGACGCCCGGCTGCGTGCCGAACTGGCCGCCGAGGGATTCGAGTCGGCGGCGGACGTGGGTGTCGCCGGGGACGCGGGCGCGGTCGCCGAGGCGGTACGGCGGCTGGCCGAGGCCGGTGCGGACACCGTCGTCCTGCAGCCGACGGCGGACGAGCCCGACCCGGAGGGCTTCGTGCGCTTCGCCGCGCAGGAGGTCCGGCCGCTGGTGCCCTGAGCGGGACGGGTGGGGCGGGCAGTCGCCGCAGGTCAGGGGCGTTGTCAGTGGCGGGTGTCACACTGCCCTGCATGACCGACCGACGCGAGGTGCAGATGACCGCCAGCCATGAGAGCGTTACGCCCGACTCGGATCTCCCCGTGCGTCTGCGGGCCGTCACGGAGCAGGATCTGGAGGCCCTCTTCGCCTACGAGCACGACCCCGAAGCCGTCCGGCGGTCGAGGTTCACCCCCCGGCCGCGGGAGGCCTTCTTCCGGCACTGGCGGGAGCGGGTGCTCGGCGACCCCGACTGCCTGGTGCGGACGGTCACCGTCGGCGGGGAGCCCGCCGGGAGCGTCGTGTCCTGGACGCAGGACGGGCGGCGGTTCCTCGGCTACTGGCTCGGGCGGCCGTACTGGGGCCGTGGCGTCGGCACGCGGGCGCTCGGCCAGTTCCTGGAGCTGGAGCCGGTTCGTCCGCTGTACGCGGACCCCTTCGCCGGCAACACCGCCTCCGTGCGGCTCCTGGAGAGACACGGCTTCGAGCGGACCGGCACGGTCCGCCACGGGACGGACGAGCACGTCATGCTGGTTCTCGCCGCGGGGTCCGGGCAGAGCTGAGGGGGGTCGGGGCCAGGAGCGGAAAAGAGCAGGAACCGTCGAGGCCCCGCTGGGATCATGGCCGTATGACTGCGCAGCGTTCCTTCGAAGACCTCGTGGCTGAGGGTGCCGCCGTGCCGACCGAGGGGTGGGACTTCTCGTGGTTCGAGGGCCGGGCCACCGAGGAGCGGCCGTCGTGGGGGTACGCCCGGTCGGCGGGGGAGCGGCTGGCCGGCGCCGAGGCCGTGCTGGACGTCCAGACCGGCGGCGGGGAGGTGCTGGACTTCGCGCTGAGCCGGGCGGAGCCGGCCCGGCCGGTGCTGGTCGCGGCCACCGAGGGGTGGCCGCCGAACGTGGCGAAGGCCACCGCCCTGCTGCGGCCCCGGGGGGTCGTGGTGGTCGCCGCGCCGGACGACGCGCCGCTTCCGTTCGCGGACGGGGCGTTCGACCTGGTGCTCAGCCGGCACCCGGTGCGGCCGTACTGGGCGGAGATCGCCCGGGTGCTGCGGCCCGGCGGCACCTACTTCGCCCAGCACGTGGGGCCGGGCAGCGCCTTCGAACTGGTCGAGTTCTTCCTCGGGCCGCGGTCGCAGGAGGCGCGCGGCGGCCGCGACCCCGAGCGGGAGCGGGCCGACGCCGAGGCGGCGGGCCTGGAGGTGGCCGGGCTGCGGGCGGAGCGGCTGCGGATGGAGTTCCATGACGTCGCCGCCGTCGTCCACTTCCTGCGCAAGGTGGTGTGGATGGTCCCGGATTTCACGGTCGAGGCGTACGAGCCGCGACTGCGCGCGCTGCACGAACGGATCCGGAAGGAGGGGCCGTTCGTCGCGCACAGCGCCCGGCATCTCTTCGACGTGCGCAAGCCGGACCGTCGACCGTAGTTTGCCCAGGGTTTCCACATTGTTATCGAGCGCGGTTCACACCGGTCCCGTCGATCACGTAAGTTCAGACCAAGGTTATTCGCGTGAGCAAAGCTGCGCGGGCGGTACCGCGCAGTGGAGGGGGCTGCGCGGTGCCGTGGAGCCGTGCGATCTCCACCCGACGGCGTAGCGGAGGCGTCAAGTCCACCCTTCGCTGACGGCGTCGCCCGTCGGGGGGGACCCGGGGCAACTCGCCGATGAGCCCCCAAGATGGCCTAATCCTTGCGAATCCGTTCGTATCCGACCGGATTTCCCTGGAATTCCGCTGTGAATCGGCCATGAAGCCCCCATGAATCGCGCATTCCGCGGCCACCGGGGCGTTGCCGGATGATTCCGGAGAGTAGTTGTGGCCCGCCAATGCACCCACCATCCCTTACGAAGGGTTATGGTGGAAACCCCCCCTCGGGCCGGTCCGTCTCCCCCCCACGGACCGGCCCGTTTTTCGTCCCCGTTCCGGGAACCCGGTCCGGGAACCTCTCGGCCGCGGTCCGCCGTCCCCGTGAAGGGGCGGGGCCATGACCAACCCCCGAGCAGCGGTAGGCTCAACGGCTCCGGCACCCCATCCCCCGCGCCCAACCCCCGGAGGGTCACGTGAACCTGCGCGACAAGCTGCGCGGCCTGCTCGTCAGGCTCTACGCACGCCGGGTGGAAGGCCACCTGGACCACGCTCAGGTGCCCAAGCACATCGGCGTCATCATGGACGGCAACCGCCGCTGGGCGAAGGCGTCCGGCTCCAGCACCGTCCACGGGCACCGCGCCGGTGCCGAGAAGATCGAGGAGTTCCTCGGCTGGTGCACCGAGACCGACGTCGAGGTCGTCACCCTGTGGCTGCTGTCCACCGACAACTTCGACCGGCCGCAGGAGGAACTCGTCCCCCTGCTCGGCATCATCGAGGACGTCGTCCGGACCCTCGCCACCGACGGCCGCTGGCGGGTGCACCACGTCGGCACGATGGACCTGCTGCCCGCGCAGATGCAGACGGCCCTGAAGGAGGCCGAGGAGGCCACCGCCCACATCGACGGGATACTCGTCAACGTGGCCATCGGCTACGGCGGCCGGCAGGAGATCGCCGACGCCGTGCGCTCCATGCTGCTCGACGCCCAGGACAAGGGCGTGTCCCTGGAGCGCCTCGCCGAGTCCGTCGACATCGACATGATCGGCCGTCACCTGTACACCGGCGACCAGCCCGACCCCGACCTGGTCATCCGCACCAGCGGGGAGCAGCGGCTGTCCGGATTCATGCTCTGGCAGACCGCTCACTCGGAGTACTACTTCTGCGAGGTCTTCTGGCCGGCCTTCCGGAAGGTCGACTTCCTGCGTGCCCTGCGCGACTACGCCGCACGTCACCGCCGCTACGGCGGCTGACCCGCCGGCCCCGCCCCGTCGCCGCCCGGTGACGGGGCGTTGTCGTTTACCCCGATTGGCGGGGATGTAACAAGGAGTTCACCGGCGCGCGGGTGGCCGCATTTGCATGGCGGCGCATCATCGAGGGCATAAGGCAAGCAGGTCGACGCCCGAACCACGGGCGTCGGATCTCAGCGGGCGGCACGGGGTCGCCCGCCCGGGAGGCCCTTTGCACCAGCCCGACCGTGCGGTCACCGCACGGAAGCAGCCGCGGGGGGCCGGTTCACGGCCCGCCGTGCGCGGGGGCCGGACACCGGTCCAGCATCACTTCGTCGCTCCCCGACCTCATCCGAGGGGGTACGTCCTTCCGTGGTGACCAGCACAAAGCGCCACAAGCCCGACCGGCGCACGTATGTTCTCGACACCAGCGTCCTGCTGGCCGACCCGAACGCCCTGGCCCGCTTCGACGAGCACGAGGTCGTGCTCCCCATCGTGGTGGTCACGGAGCTGGAGGCCAAGCGGCACCATCCGGAACTCGGCTACTTCGCCCGCCAGGCACTGCGCCTGCTGGACGACTACCGGGTGAAGCACGGTCGCCTCGACGCCCCCATCCCGATCGGGGAACTGGGCGGGACGGTCCGCGTCGAGCTCAACCACTCGGACCCCAGCGTGCTGCCCACCGGCTACCGCCTGGGGGACAACGACTCGCGCATCCTCGCGGTGGCCCGCAACCTGCAGGCCGAGGGGTTCGACGTCACCGTCGTGTCGAAGGACCTGCCGCTCAGGATCAAGGCGTCCTCGGTCGGCCTCCTCGCCGAGGAGTACCGCGCCGAACTGGCCATCACGGAGAACTCCGGCTGGACAGGGATGACCGAACTCACCCTGCCGGGCGAGCAGGTGGACATCCTCTTCGAGGAAGGGCACGTGTACGTCCCGGAGGCGGCCGACCTCCCCGTGCACACCGGCCTGACCATCCAGTCCGAGCGCGGCAAGGCGCTCGGCCGGGTCACCGCCGAGGGCAACGTCCGGCTGGTGCGCGGCGACCGGGAGGCGTTCGGCATCAAGGGCCGCAGCGCCGAGCAGCGCATCGCGCTCGACCTGCTGCTCGACCCGGACGTGGGCATCGTCTCGATGGGCGGACGGGCCGGCACCGGCAAGTCGGCGCTGGCGCTGTGCGCGGGCCTGGAGGCGGTCCTGGAGCGTCGCCAGCACCAGAAGGTGATGGTCTTCCGGCCGCTGTACGCGGTCGGCGGGCAGGAGCTGGGCTATCTGCCGGGCAGCGAGGCGGAGAAGATGAGCCCGTGGGCCCAGGCCGTCTTCGACACCCTGTCGGCGGTCACCAGCCGGGAGGTCATCGAGGAGGTCACCGCGCGCGGGATGCTGGAGGTCCTCCCGCTCACCCACATCCGCGGGCGCTCGCTGCACGACGCGTTCGTGATCGTGGACGAGGCGCAGTCCCTGGAGAAGAACGTACTGCTGACCGTTCTGTCCCGGATCGGCGCCAATTCGCGGGTCGTTCTCACGCACGACGTGGCACAGCGGGACAATCTCCGCGTAGGCCGCTACGACGGTGTGGTCGCCGTGGTGGAGAAGCTGAAGGGACACCCGCTCTTCGCGCACGTCACGCTGACGCGTTCCGAGAGGTCCCAGATTGCGGCGCTTGTGACCGAAATGCTGGAGGACGGACACATCTGACGCATCTGACATACGGGTGACGGCTGTTGGCGCCGTCCGGCAAAGGCCATGAGCCTAGCCGGGCGGCGCCTTGGCGCGTGGAGTTTTCCTGAAATCCCCAGGGCCAAACAGGATGTGAGCTTTCACACGCAACACAGAATTGCCACGCGGCGTCCGGTTACGGCAGAGTCTCGTTCCTGTCAGGCCCCGCATACGACACAGCTGTACCCCCAGCGGTACGACGCCACCTGAGCACCACCAACTCCATAGAGTTCGTCGTATGCCGCCCGAGCACCACGCGGCGCTCCCTTCGGGGGAGTTGCCCACCGGGCCCGCGCCTCCCGTGACCCCGCAGTTGGGAGGCCAGTGTCAGGGGCACGATCGCGTCCGCCAGGGTCACCGAAGCGGGCGATGCTGGAAGGAAACCGTGTGAGCCGGATTTCGGTCCGGGGATTCGCAGTGGCCTCCGCCACCGCGGTCACCGCTGTCGGAAGCGTCGTCGGCGTTGCCTCGGGCAGCACCGCACAGACCAACGACGCCGAGGCGACGGCAGCCGACACCACGCTCCTCGCCGACATACCCGCCGGTCAGCAGGCACAGGTGCAGACCGCGTCGCTGACGCAGCAGGCCGACGCGCAGGCCATCGCCGCGGACGTCAGCGCCAAGAAGGACGCCGAGGAAGCGGCCCGCAAGGCCGCCGCCGAGACCGCGATCGCCAAGAAGGAGCTCGCCGAGAAGGCGGCCAAGGAGGCGAAGGAGCGCGCCGAGGCGAAGGCCGCGGCCAGCCGTGGGACCGACGTCCGTGACTCCTCCAGCTTCCCGGTCCAGGGCAGCTACTCCGTGGCGCAGATCCAGGCGATGGCCCGTCAGATGGTCGCCGGCGACCAGTTCGGGTGCTTCAGCAACATCGTGAACCACGAGTCGAGCTGGAACTACCGCGCGGTGAACGCCTCCTCCGGTGCCTACGGCCTCTTCCAGGCCCTGCCCGGCTCCAAGATGGCCTCGGCCGGCGCCGACTGGCAGACCAACCCGGCCACCCAGATCAAGTGGGGCCTCAACTACATGAACAGCCGGTACGGCAGCCCGTGCCAGGCCTGGTCGTTCTGGCAGGCCAACCACTGGTACTAGGCGCTCTGCCGGCACCCGCGCCGTTCGCCGGCGCGCTCTCAACCTCGCGCAGCCCCTCCCCGTCCTTAGGGGAGGGGCTTTCGCCCTGTACGGTCGTATGCGAACGACTCCAGGGGGGAGTGGTGGCGAGCACCCGGGGACTCGGGGGAAGAGGACGGATCATGTCGCGAGTGCCAGGCTGGCTCGGCCGGCTGGGGGCCGGTCTCACCGAGATGAGCGAGCGCCTGGACGAGCGCCGCGCCGAGGTGGAGAAGGAGCACGGCGAAGCCGTCGAGCCCGCCGGCCCCGCCGACTCCGGGCCGGCCGGCGCGCCTGCCGCCACGGCCGCGCCCGTCCGCCGGCCCAAGGCGCCGTCCGGTCCCCGTCCCGACCCGGCCGAGGCCGTGCCCTGGGGCGTCCGGGTCGCCGCCGAGGCGGGCTGGCGGCTGCTGGTGCTGGCCGGCACGGTCTGGGTGCTGATGCGCGTCATCAGCGCCATCCAGCTGGTGGTGTTCGCCTTCGTCATCGCCCTGCTGGTCACGGCGCTGCTCCAGCCGACCGTCGCCCGGCTCACCCGGCGCGGGGTGCCGCGCGGCCCGGCCACCGCGCTCACCGCCATCAGCGGCTTCGTCGTCATCGGCCTGATGGGCTGGTTCGTGACCTGGCAGGTCATGGAGAACATCGACACGCTCTCCAACCAGATCCAGAGCGGCATCGACGACCTGCGCAACTGGCTGCTGAAGAGCCCCTTCCACGTCACCGACAAGCAGATCAACCAGATCGCCAAGAACCTCCGCGAGGCGATCGGCGCCAACGCCGACCAGATAACGTCCGCCGGCCTGGAGGGCGTCCAGGTCATCGTGGAGGCCCTCACCGGCATCCTGCTGGTGTTCTTCTCGACGCTGTTCCTGCTCTACGACGGCAAGCGGATCTGGCAGTGGTTCCTGAAGCTGGTGCCCGCCGCCGCCCGCCCGGGTGTGGCCGGCGCCGGCCCGCGCGCCTGGCGCACCCTGACGGCCTACGTGCGCGGCACGGTCCTGGTCGCCCTCATCGACGCCATCTTCATCGGCATCGGCATCTACTTCCTGGACGTGCCGATGGCCGTCCCGCTGGCCGTCTTCATCTTCCTGTTCTCGTTCATCCCGCTGGTCGGCGCGGTCGCCTCCGGCGCGCTCGCGGTGATCGTGGCGCTGGTCACCCAGGGTGTCTTCACCGCCGTCATGACCCTCGTCGTGGTCCTCGCGGTCCAGCAGATCGAGGGGCACGTCCTGCAGCCGTTCATCCTCGGCCGCGCGGTGCGGGTCCACCCGCTGGCGGTCGTCCTGACCGTGGCCGCCGGCGGCATGGTGGCCGGGATCGGCGGCGCGGTGGTGGCCGTGCCGCTGGTGGCGGTGACGAACACGGTGGTGGGGTACCTGCGGCAGTATTCGCAGGAGGTCCAGCAGCAGCACGCTTCCGCCGAGCCCGCGGAAGAGGAAGTGGCACAGGACGCGGAAGACCCCGCCCACCAAGGGTGAGCGGGGTCCCCGGCAGCGGCTGACCTACTCGGAGAGGACCGCCTCGGCGTCCAGCGTGACGCCGACGGCCTGCACCACGGAGGCGATCTTGAACGCCTCCTGGACGGTCTCGCGCTCCACGCCGGCCTTGCGCAGTACCTGCTCGTGCGAGTCCAGGCACATGCCACAGCCGTTGATCGCGGAGACCGCGAACGACCACAGCTCGAAGTCGACCTTCTCCACGCCCGGGTTGCCGATGACGTTCATCCGCAGGCCCGCGCGCAGGGTGCCGTACTCGTGGTCGGACAGCAGGTGCCGGGTGCGGTAGAAGACGTTGTTCATCGCCATGATGGCGGCGGCCGACTTGGCGGCCTGGTACGCCTCCGGCGAGAGGTTCGCCTTCGCCTCCGGCTCCAGCTCCCGCAGCACGATCGGGGAACGGGAGGCGATGGCGGTCGCCAGCACCGTGCCCCACAGCTGCTGGGCCGGCAGCTCCGAGTTGCCGATGACCGAGCCCAGGTTGAGCTTCAGGTCCTTGGCGTAGTCCGGGATACGGGACTTCAGGGAGTCGAGCGACACGGGTCACTCACCAGCCAGCAGCGCGACCGGGTCGAGGGTCTGCTCGCCCTTGGTCCAGTTGCAGGGGCACAGCTCGTCGGTCTGCAGGGCGTCCAGGACCCGCAGGACCTCCTTGGGGTTACGGCCCACGGAACCGGCGGTGACCATCGTGAACTGGATCTCGCGGTTCGGGTCGACGATGAAGACGGCGCGCTGCGCGAAGCCGTCCTCGCCCTCGATGCCGAGGTCGCGCATCAGCTCGTGCTTGGAGTCCGCCATCATCGGGAACGGCAGGTCGGTCAGGTCCGGGTGGTCCTTGCGCCAGGCGTGGTGGACGAACTCGGAGTCACCCGAGAAGCCGAGGATTTGGGCGTCGCGGTCGGCGAACTCGTCGTTCAGCTTCCCGAACGCGGCGATCTCGGTCGGGCACACGAACGTGAAGTCCTTGGGCCAGGCGAAGACCACGAGCCACTTGCCCTCGTAGGACTTGTGGTGGATCTGCTCGAACTCCTTGCCCTTCTCCAGCGAGACGCAGGCGGTCAGTTCGAACTCGGGGAACTTGTCACCGACAGTGAGCACGCGCTCTCCTTGCAGCGAAGAAACTTCCCTTTTGGGGTGTTTCCCATGGGTTGGACGTTGTCGATGTTGGCACAGGGTGCATTGATTAGTGAAATAGCTACACTCGGTCATGTTGATCGGAGGGAGCTATCAGTGACCGTGAGTAACGGCAAGCGCAGGCAGCCGAGCCTGGCGCAGCTGCGGGCGTTCGCCGCCGTGGCCGAGCACCTGCACTTCCGGGACGCGGCGGCGGCCATCGGGATGAGCCAGCCCGCTCTCTCCGGTGCGGTCTCGGCCCTGGAGGAGACCCTCGGCGTGACCCTCCTCGAGCGTACGACCCGCAAGGTGCTGCTCTCGCCCGCGGGGGAGCGGCTGGCCGTGCGGGCCAAGGCGGTGCTGGACGCGGTGGGCGCGCTGCTGGAGGAGGCCGAGGCGGTCCGGGCGCCCTTCACGGGCGTGCTGCGCCTCGGGGTGATCCCCACGGTCGCGCCGTATCTGCTGCCGACCGTGCTGCGGCTCGTCCACGACCGCTACCCGCACCTCGACCTCCAGGTGCACGAGGAGCAGACCGCCAACCTGGTCGACGGCCTGAACTCCGGGCGCCTCGACCTGCTGTTGCTGGCCGTGCCGCTCGGCGTCCCCGGGGTGGTCGAACTCCCCCTCTTCGACGAGGACTTCGTGCTCGTCACCCCGCTCGACCACTGGCTCGGCGGCCGGGAGGGCATCCCGCGCGAGGCGTTGAAGGAGCTGAACCTGCTGCTGCTGGACGAGGGCCACTGCCTGCGCGACCAGGCGCTGGACATCTGCCGGGAGGCCGGCCGCGAGGACGCGCCGGTCACCACCACGGCCGCCGGCCTGTCCACGCTGGTCCAGCTGGTGGCCGGCGGCCTCGGCTGCACGCTGCTCCCGCGCACCGCGCTGAAGCTGGAGACGACCCGCAGCAGTCAGCTGCTGACCGGGTACTTCGCCGAGCCGGCCCCGAGCCGCCGGGTGGCGCTCGCGATGCGCGCGGGGGCGGCGCGCGCGGCGGAGTACGAGGAGCTGGCGGGGGCGCTGCGGGAGGCGCTACGACCGCTGCCCGTACGGGTGCTGGGTGCGTGAGCTCCCCGCAGGAGCGCGGGGAGCTGCGCGGCCGGCCACGACGGCGCCGCGGCCGGCCGACGGCGGACTCACTCCGTACGCAGCCCCTCCGGCCGCATCATCCGTACCAGCGGCGGCAGGCTCAGCACCGTGACCGCGAGGACCACCGCCGCGCCGGCACCGGTCAGGGACAGCACGCTCGCCCAGTCGACGGAGACCGGGGTCGCCGCCAACTTCAGCAGGACCGTACCGAGGGTCAGACCCACCGCCGCGGCCAGCAGCAGACCGAGCGTGATCGGCACGGCCGTCTGCCACAGCACCGACAGGCCGAGCGTGCGGCGCCGGGTGCCGAAGGCGAGCAGCGACGACAGCAGCTTGCGCCGCTCGCGCAACTGCTCGAGCTGGGAGACCAGCAGGCTCGCCCCGATCAGCGCCAGCACGCAGACCGCGCCGATGAACAGGCCGGTGCGCAACGAGGCGTATTTGTTGGACTGTTCGGTCGCCGCCCAGCGCCAGGCACTGGCCAGGCGGTCCACCCGCGCGGCCGTGTTCCGCACGTACTCGTCCGCGTGCGGCACCGACAGGTCGAGGCGGACGTAGACCTGGTGGTACAGCGTCGACCCGGCTCCGGCGGGCAGCGCGGCCGGGGTCAGCAGCAGACCGTTGACGTCCGACCGGAGCGCGTCCTTGCGGGCGGTCACCTGCCGCAGAGCGGCCGGCACCGTCCAGGGGATCTCCCGCCCGCGGTCGCTGCCCGTGTAGGTGGCGTCGATGAAGCCGTGCCGGCCGGGCCGCATGAGGGCCCGCACGGCGGCGTCGTCGTCCGCGCCGGGAAGGGCGAAGACGTCACCGTCCCGGCAGGACGGCAGCTGGGCCAGTTCGCGCAGCGCGGCACAGTCGCCGACGGTGAGGCTCGCCGTGGCGCCGGGGTCGCGGCGCTTGTCGCCGAGCCCGCCGGAGGAGATGGCCATCGACGCCCGTACGCCCTTGGTGTGGGCGAACTCGCGGGCTGCCACCGGCAGCCGGGACCGGTCCGACAGGTCGATCTCCATCGACGCCCGGTTCGGGTCGCGGCCGGTGTCCTTGGTGTACTGGCCCTCCACGCCCGAGAACAGCATCTGCAGCGCGATCGCCCCGGCGACCGCCACCGCGATGCCGTTGACCATGCGGGCGGCCGTACCGCTGCTCAACTGAAGCCGTCGTACGGCCAGTTGCCAGGAGACCGCGCCCGCGCCGAGCCGGGCGACGAACGCCTCCACCAGCCAGGGCAGCAGCGCGGTGACGCCGACCAGGAGCAGCAGCACGCCACCGGTGACCAGGTACTGGTTGAAGTCGCCGTGGGCGCGGCCGTTGCCGATCATCGGGTACAGCATCGCGAGGCCCGCCAGCGGCAGCAGCAGCCGCCACCACAGGCGCCGCCGGGCCTGCTTGGCCGTGCGCACCACGCCCAGCGGTTCCACGACCACCCCGCGCATCGCGAGCAGGGTCACCAGCACCGCGGCCGCCGGGACCGCCACCGCGACCAGCGCGACCAGCGCGGGGGAGGGATCGAGGTAGCTGGGGAAGAAGCTTTCCCCCCTGACCTCGACCGATCCCGCGGCCTGTCGTCCGATCAGGAAGAACACCGCGCCGACGGCCAGTCCGAGCAGCGACCCGGCCAGCGCCTCGCCCGCCGCGATCCGGCGGGTCATCCGGCTGTCGGAGCCGACCAGCCGCAGCGCGGCCAGCCTGCGGTCGCGCCGCTCGCCGCCGAACCGCACGGCCGCGGCGATGAAGACGGCGACCGGCGTCAGCAGGGCGACGAACACGACGAGCGTCATCAGGATGAGCACCGGGTCGGCCCGCTCGGTCGTCGGGTGCGGATCGCCGAACGCGGTCAGCCGCACCACCCGGTAATTGCTCTTGGTCACCTTCAGACCCTCGGCACCGGCGTAGTAGGCCAGCTCGTGCGAGCCGATCAGCCCGGGCTCGCCGATCGTGCCGGTGATCCGGAACGGAAGCCGCTCGCGCAGGAGCTTCGCCCCGTCCGAGGAGAGCAGTTCCTTCAGCGCGGGCGAGACCACCATCTCGCCCTTCGCCGGGAAACGGTCGACACCGGGCGGGAGCGGCGCCCGCGCGCCCTCGGGTTCCAGCAGCCGGCCCCGGATGTCCTTGGAGTGCCACTCGGTGTCGGTCGTGCCGACCAGCACGGTGTTCTCGCCCCTGGGCGGCACGGCCGCGCCGTAGGTGAGGTCCTGGCGGGCCTCTTCGCGCTGGTGCCGGGCCGTCAGGACGTTGGGCAGCGCCGTCGTCAGCAGCAGCAGGGCCACACCCAGGCCGACGCCGACCGCCGTCAGCAGCATCCGGATCCAGCCCTCGCGGCCGCCGGTGACGGCGAACCGGGCCCCCATGCCCAGGTCTCTGCACCACTGCCGGACGTTCATATCGCCCGCTCCATGTCGCGGGACCTGCCGTCGCGTACGACGATCTCGCGGTCGGAGTAGGCGGCCACCCGGGCCTCGTGCGTGACCAGGACCACGGCGGCGTTGGTGGAGCGGGCCGCGTCGGTCAGCAGCTCCATCACGCGTTCGCCGTTGAGGGAGTCGAGCGCGCCGGTCGGCTCGTCGGCGAACAGCACCCGGGGCCCGGTGACCAGCGCCCGCGCCACCGCGACCCGCTGGCCCTGGCCGCCGGAGACCTCGCCGGGCCGCTTGCCCTTGAGGTCGTCCACCTCCAGGCGTTCCATCCAGGTCAGCGCGGCCCGCTCGGCCTCCTTGCGGGACGTGCCGTTCAGGCGCAGCGGCAGCGCCACGTTCTCCACGCAGGTCAGCTCCGGGACGAGCTGCCCGAACTGGAAGACGAAGCCGAACTCGCTGCGCCGCAGGGCGCTGCGCCCGGCGTCGCTCATGCCGGCCAGTTCGCGGCCGTCGTAGGTGATGGAGCCGGAGTCGGGCGGCACGATGCCGGCCAGACAGTGCAGCAGGGTGGACTTGCCGGAGCCGGAGGGGCCCATGACGGCGACGACCTCGCCGGGGTGGATGGAGAACTCCGCGCCGTCGAGGGCGACCGTGGGGCCGTAGGACTTGCGCAGGTTCTCGGCGGCGAGCAGGGAGCCGGGCGGTGGAGTCACTTGGCCGCCACCTCCGCGCGGAGCTTGTCGAGGCGCGCGGCCGTCAGCTCCAGCCAGCGCAGGTCGGCCTCCAGGTGGAACAGGGCGTGGTCGCAGATCAGCTGGTCCGCGAGGTCGCCCTTGCGCTTGCGGTCGGTCAGGATCCGCATGCTGCGCAGGTGTTCGGCCCGCTGGGTGTCGAGGACGTCGGTCGCGTCGCGGTGGGTGAGGAGGGCGAGGACGACCTTGGTGTAGAGGGTCGACTGGAGGTACTCCTCCGGCTTCTCCGGGGTGGCGAGCCAGCGCTCGACGTCGGTGACGCCGGCGTCGGTGATGGCGTACCGCTTGCGCTCGGGGCCGCCGCCGGCCTCGATCCCGTCGACTTCCACGAGGCCGTGCTTCAGCAGCCGGGACATCGTGGAGTAGACCTGGCCGTAGTGCAGCGGCCGGTCGTGACCGAACTTCTCGTCGAAGGCCCGCTTGAGGTCGTAGCCGTGGCGCGGGCCGGACTCCAGGAGCCCCAAAAGGGTGTGACCGATGGACATGGCAGCACTCTACACACGGTGTATACGCGGCATGTATACACGCCGTGCAGGGATCATGGCGGGCGGTACGGCCCCGCAGGTGGGGGCCGATTGTCACGGTTCCGATACAGGCGGCCGGCCCCGTCGCGGCAGCGGTCCGGTGTCCTTCGGCAGCCGCCCCGCCTCCGCGAGGGCGCGCCGCAGCAGGAACTCGATCTGCGCGTTCGCCGACCGCAGCTCGTCCCCGGCCCACCGGGCCAGCGCCTCGTACACCAGCGGGTCCAGCCGCAGCAGCACCTGCTTGCGCTGCTGCGGCCGGCGCTTCGGCGGCTGCGAAGGGTCCGTCAACGGGTCCGTCACTGGTAGAGCGTTCCTGTGTTGAGGACCGGCTGCGGGGCCCGGTCGCCGCACAGCACCACCATCAGGTTCGACACCATCGCCGCCTTCCGCTCCTCGTCCAGTTCCACGATGTCCGCGTCCGCGATCCGGGCCAGTGCCGCCTCGACCATCCCGACCGCGCCGTCCACGATCTGCCGGCGGGCCGCGACGACCGCCCCCGCCTGCTGCCGCTGGAGCATCGCCGAGGCGATCTCGGGAGCGTACGCGAGATGTGTGAAGCGGGACTCGATGATCCGCACCCCGGCCGCCTCCACCCGCGCCTGCAGCTCGACGGCCAGCTTCTCGGTGATCTCCTCGGCGTTGCCGCGCAGCGACAGGCCGTCCTCGTCATGGGCGTCGTACGGGTACTCGATGGCGATGTGCCGCACGGCCGTCTCGGTCTGCGTGGCGACGAACTCGGCGAAGTCGTCCACCTCGAAGGTGGCCTGCGCGGTGTCCTGGACCTTCCACACCACGACCGCGGCCAGCTCGATGGGGTTGCCGTAGGCGTCGTTGACCTTCAGCACGGCGGTCTCGTGGTTGCGCACCCGGGTGGAGATCCGGGTCCGGGAGGTGAAGGGGTTCACCCAGCGCAGGCCGTCCTGCCGGATCGTGCCCCGGTAGCGCCCGAAGAGCTGGACGACGCGGGCCTCGCCCGGCGCGACCGTGTTCAGGCCGCGCATCGCGATGACGGACGCCAGCAGGACGGCGACGCCGGCGGCGACGAGCCCGCCCTGGGCGCCGCCGGAAGGAGCCGCCCCGGAGGCCGCGAACAGCGCGACGGCGGCGCCGAGCCCGATCAGGCCGAGCAGCAGGGCGAGTCCGCCGCCGATGCTGTGGGCGGTGAACTCCCGCACCCGTGGCGCGGGCATCTCGGGGACGTCGGCGGTGGCGGCCGGCTCGGATATGGACACAGGGGACCCCCGGTTGTCGTAGTACCTAGCTCCGTTCTAGCTAAGTGATAACACTTTAAGCCCCCGAGCAACCCTGGACCAGTGACAGCCGTCGGTTCCGGTGGGGCGGGTGCTGATTGTCACGTCCGTAAAAGAACGGATCGGACGCCCTTTGTCATATAGAGGGGTGTTAGCTTTCGGAGCTGACCCCGAGACGGAAGCGAGCGTAGGGACCCATGGGACGAGCGGAAGAGAGACGAGCGCGACAGCGCGGCGGCCACCGCGCGGCGCCCAAGCGCCGCCGCTCCGCGCCCGCGCCCCCGGCGGGCACCGCGCCCGGCGCGTCCGGCGGCAGGCCCGCGTCCGGCAAGCCCGCCAAGAGCCTCATACGCCGGATCTTCGGCTGGAAGAAGATCCTCGGAACGTTCTTCGGCGTGTGCCTGCTCGGCATCCTGGGCTTCATCGGCCTGTACCTGTACGTGGACGTCCCCCAGGGCAACGCCGCCGCCCAGCAGCAGAGCAACGTCTACAAGTTCAGTGACGGAACGATTCTGGCCCGCAAGGGCGAGGTCAACCGCGAGATCGTCGACCTGTCGAAGGTGCCGCGCAAGGTCCAGCTCACCTTCGTCGCCGCCGAGAACAAGAGCTTCTACCACGACTCCGGCGTCGACCTGCGCGGTACCGCCCGCGGCCTGATCAACACGCTGTCCGGCAAGGGCAAGCAGGGCGGCTCCACGATCACCCAGCAGTACGTCAAGAACTACTACCTGAACCAGGACCAGACCGTCACGCGCAAGCTGAAGGAGCTGGTCATCTCCCTCAAGGTGGACCGCGAGAAGTCCAAGGACGACATCCTCGCCGGCTACATCAACACCAGCTACTACGGCCGCAACGCCTACGGCATCCAGGCCGCCGCCCAGGCCTACTACGGCGTCGACGCCGAGGACCTCGACGTCGCGCAGGGCGCCTACCTCGCCGCCCTGCTCCAGGCGCCGAGCCAGTACGACTGGGCCGTCGCGACCAAGACCGGCAAGCGGCTGGTCACGCAGCGCTGGAACTACGTCCTGGACAACATGGTCGAGGAGGGCTGGCTCTCCAAGAGCGACCGGGACGCCCTGCACTTCCCGTACCCGAAGGAGCCCAAGGGCGCCCCTGGCCTCGGCGGGCAGAAGGGCTACCTGGTCGAACTCGCCAACCAGCAGCTCGAGCGGCAGCTCATGGCGCAGGAGGGCCTGACCCAGTCCCAGGCGGAGAACGCCGTCGTCGACAAGGGCTGGACCATCACCCTCAACATCGACCGGAAGAAGCAGGCCGCGCTGGAGAAGGCCGTCAAGACCCAGCTGACCGGCAAGCTCGACCCGAAGAAGCGCAAGGTCGACGGCGCCATCCAGGCCGGAGCCGTCTCGGTCGACCCCAAGACGGGCCGGATCGTCGCGCTCTACGGCGGCCAGGACTACTACAAGCACTACTTCGACAACGCGACCCGCCCGGACTACCAGCCGGCGTCCACGTTCAAGCCGGTCATCCTCGCCGCCGCCCTGGAGCAGAACGCCACCACCCAGGACGGCAAGCCGATCACCGCGAGCACCGTCTACGACGGCACCAGCCGCCGCCAGGTCGTGGACCACGGAACCAAGGTCGGCTTCGCCCCGCCGAACGAGGACGACGTCGACTACGACAAGATCACCGTCCAGCAGGCGATGAACAAGTCCGTCAACTCCGTCTTCGCGCAGATGGGCGTCGACGTCGGCATGGACAAGGTCATGAGCACGGCGGGCAAGCTCGGCATGAACACCAAGGGCATGCAGGCCGTGCCCGCCCAGACCCTCGGCTCCATGGGCGCCAGCCCCCTGGAGATGGCCGGGATCTACGCCACCTTCGCCAACCACGGCTACAAGGTGACCCCGACGATCATCAAGTCGGCGGAGAACAAGGGCCGTACGGTCGACATGCCGAACCCGGTCGGCGGCTCGGTGATCAGCCGTACGGCCGCCGACACGGTCACCTCCGTGCTCACCGGCGTGGTCGACGACGGCACGGCCAAGCAGTCCGTGGCGAACAACCCGCTGCGCGACGGCCAGCAGGTGGCGGGCAAGACCGGTACCTCCGACGAGAACAAGTCGGCCTGGTTCACCGGCTACACCCCCGACCTGGTCACCTCCGTCGGCCTGTTCGGCGAGGACCCGAAGACCAAGGCCCACGTCTCCATGAAGGGCGCGACCGGCCTGCTCCCGCCGCCCGGCCGGATCAACGGCGGCGGCTACCCGGCGCAGATCTGGGCCACGTACACCTTCGGCGTCACGGACAGGGCGAAGTTCGACCTGAACACCACGCAGGGCGCGGCCGTCGAGCCGACCGAGACGCCGACCTGGACGCACACCCCGACCCAGACGCCGACCCAGACGCCGACCAGCGCTCCGCCGACGTCCGAGTCGCCGACCCAGACGCCCTCGCAGACGCCGACCCAGACCCCCAGCCAGACGCCCACCCAGACCCCGACCCAGACCCCGACGAGCCGGCCGCCGACGACTTCGATCAGCCCGGAGAACCCGCTCGACCCGGAGAACGTGCCGTAGCCCGACGACGGGACACGACAGCGAAGGGCGCCCGGTCCCACCGGGCGCCCTTTCGCATGCCGCGGGTCCGGCGGCCGTTCAGCCGCGGTTCAGCTCGAACCACACCACCTTGCCGGTGCTCAGCCGGGTCGCGCCCCAGCGCCGGGCCAGCCTGTTGACCAGGTACAGGCCGCGTCCGCCCTCGTCCGTGGCCCGCGCCTGCCGCAGGCGCGGAAGCTGCGGCACGTCGTCGCCGACCTCGCAGCGCAGCACGTCCGTGCGCAGCAGCCGCAGCGTCACGGGCCGCGACGCGTACCGCACGGCGTTCGTGACGACCTCGCTGACCAGCAGCTCCACCGAGTCCGACAGGTCCTCCAGGTCCCAGCGGGCGAGCGCGCGCCGGGCCAGCCGGCGGGCCTGGCCCGGGGCGGAGTCCTCCGGCTCCAGGGTCCAGTAGGCGACATCGCTCGGCGCGATCCCGTCGAAGCGGGCGGCGAGCAGCGCGATGTCGTCGTCCCGGTCGCCCGGGCCGAGCATGTCGAGCACCTCGTCGCACAGCGCTTCCAGCGGCGGCGGATGGTCCGGGCCTGTCAGCCGCGCGGTGGCGGCCAGCTTCTCCCGCAGCTGCTCTATACCGGTCCACACGTCCCGCAGCCGGGACTCCACCAGGCCGTCGGTGTACAGCAGCAGGGTGCCTCCGGCGGGCGCCTCCAGCTCCACCGCCTCGAAGTCGACCCCGCCGACACCGATCGGCGCGCCCGACGGCACCCGCAGCACCTCGGCCCGCCCGCCCAGGTGCAGCAGCACGGGCGGCGGATGGCCGGCGTTGGCGATCGTGATGCGGTGCGTCACCGGGTCGTAGACCGCGTACAGGCAGGTCGCCATGCGGTCGGTGCCCAGGCGCTGCGCCTGCTCGTCCAGGTGGTGGAGCACCTCCTGCGGCGGCAGGTCGAGCCCGGCCAGCGTCTGCGCGGTGGTGCGCAGCTGGCCCATGATCGCCGCCGAGGTCATCGAGTGACCCATCACATCGCCGACGACCAGCGCCACCCGGCTGCCGGGCAGCGGGATCGCGTCGTACCAGTCGCCGCCGACCCGCGCGGTCTCCGCAGCCGGCAGATAGCGGGAGGCCAGCCGGACGCCGGTCGGCCGGGGCAGGGTCTCGGGCAGCATGGTGCGCTGCAACTCGTCGGCGATGTAGGCCTCGCGGCCGTACAGCACCGCCTTGTCGATGCCGAGCGCGCTGTGCGTGGCGAGCTGCGCGGCCACCAGCAGATCGTCCGCCTCGAACGCGAGCCGGTCCGGGCGGCGCAGGAAGAGGGCCGCGCCGATCACCCGGCGCCGGCCGCGCAGCGGCGCGAGGATCGCGTGCCGCTCGCCCGGTACGACCGCCTCACCGCCCTCGCCGAGCAGCTCGGGCAGCGCGTCCCGGGCGGCGGGCGCGTCGGCGAACACCGGGCGCACCCCGCGCAGCACCTCGTTCAGCGCGCCGCCCGGCCGCACCTCGCACAGCTCGGTGGTGAGCGCCGACAGGCCCGACAGCACGGACGGCTCCGGCTCCGGCTCGAACGCCGGCGGCAGCAGCACCCCGTCGGTGTCCCGCTCCTGAGGTATCCGGTCGGTGCGGCGCAGCCGCAGCACCACCGGCCCGCTGGGCCGCTCGTCGCCGACCGGCAGCGGCTCGCGCAGGTAGACCAGGATCGCGTCGGAGAACGTCGGCACGGTGGCCCGGCACAGCCCCATGACGATCTCGTCGAGGTCGAGCCCGCGGGCGATCCGCCGGGTGGCCGCGCCCACGAACCTGAGCCGGTCCCCGTCGCGCCGCATGGGCATCGGCCGCCCCGGTGGCAGACCCTGCCCGGTGCGGCGCTCCTGACCGCCCGGCGACCGTTCCGGCTCGGCGCCGGGCTGTGCCGGGATGGCCTCCGGCGCGGGGCGCGGGCGGTGGGCGTCGGGTTCGGTGCCGGCGGGCTGGGCGTGCTCGGGGCCGTTGACTGAGGGCTCCTTCCCCTGGCCGGCTGCGGGCTCCCTGCCCTTGCCACAGGGTGTGGCGGTGCCCGGTCCGGACGGTGTTCCGTCGGCCCGGGCCTGTACGGGTAAGGCCGGGTTGCCGAGCTGCGTCGGAGACTTCTGGGACTGCTGCTGGGTACGCAGGAGCGCCCCGCGGGCCTCCGCGGGGTCGACGCCCGGCTGGGGGCGTTCGAAGGAGGTGGGCTGCTCCGTCACGCGTGTCGCATCCATCCGTCCGGGGCTGTGCGCCGGGTGCGCCGGGCGCGCAGTTGGTCCCGCCGAAGTCCCGATACCCGCAATACGTGCCCCAGGAACGGAATTCCGGCCGGGTCGCAGGCGGTCGCTGTGCCGGTGGCGAGATCCGCGCGGCCGGCGGCCCGGTCGCCGCGTGCCCTCGTGGTGGTGCCCTGGTACCCCTCGCTCACGTCCTGCCGCCCCTCGGTGACGATCGGTCAAGCCCGGCGCATGCCCCAGCAGTTGTTCTTCTACGCCCTTGCGGAGGACGATCCTACGTTTCTTGCCTGGGGGCGCATCAAGGGTCTCATGAGGATACGCGCGCGGGTGTGCGGTCCCAGTCCTCGGGGAGGGAGGGTACCGTCCAGGTCGGGTCCGGGCGCCAGCGCGGCCAGCCGTCCGTGAACGGCGGACCCCACGCGCGGATCACCTCCACCGCCTCCCGGCCGGCCGCCCGCACCTGCTCGGCGGTCGCCGCGTCCATCAGCCCGTCCCGCTGGGCCTGCGCGAACTCGTCCTCGTCGCGCCAGTGCCAACTCCGGTCCGGGTGCACGGAGATGTCCAGGAAGTGGTCCTCGGAGTCCACCCCGCCCGCCCATCGGGCCAGCGGCTGCTCCAGGTTCACGTACCAGTTCTTGAACCGCCAGCCCGGCTCCCAGAACAGCCACACCGACCAGGGCCGGCCGGGCTGGGCCAGCTTCAGCACGCCCGTGCCGAACCAGCGGTCCCGCTGGACCGTGCGCGGCTTGGTGTACCGGGACTCCAGCGGCTCCAGGTGCACGGGCGTGCCGTCGGCCAGGACCGGCTTCACGCACTCGGTGCCGGGGGCCAGCCACACCGCCAGCAGGTCCGCGTCGTCGCGTACGACGGTGACGGGCCGGGCGATGTGGTACTGGTCGCCGCCGTTGGCCCGGTAGCGCCACAGGATGTGCGTCCCCGGGGTCCAGTAGGTCGCCGGTCCCGCCGCCACTCGTGTCATCGCTCCGTCGTCCGTCATGCACAGATATTAGGTGCCACGGGCATGCGACGCTGCGGCGCGGGTCACGGCGGCCCCGGGTGGCCGGAATGGTTCGCTCCCGGTTACGGGCGCGTCATCCGCAGGACATCCAGCGCCTCGTCGAGCTGTTCCAGTGTCAGGTCGCCGCGCTCCACGTACCCGCTCTCCAGGACGACTTGGCGGATCGTCTTGCGCTCGGCGAGGGACTTCTTGGCGACCTTCGCGGCCTCCTCGTAGCCGATGTACTTGTTCAGCGGGGTCACCACCGACGGGGACGACTCGGCGTACTCACGGGCGCGTTCGCGGTCGGCGGTGATGCCGTCGACGGTCCGGTCGGCCAGCAGCCGCGAGACGTTGGCGAGCAGCCGGACCGACTCCAGCACGTTCTTGGCGATGACCGGGAGCATGACGTTCAGTTCGAAGTTGCCGGCGGCGCCCGCGGTGGCGATGGTGGCGTCGTTCCCGACGACCTGCGCGGCGACCATCAGCACGGCCTCCGGGACCACCGGGTTGACCTTGCCCGGCATGATCGAGGAGCCGGGCTGGAGGTCGGGCAGCCGGATCTCGGCGAGACCGGTGCGCGGCCCGGAGGACATCCAGCGCAGATCGTTGGCGATCTTCGTCAGGCCGACCGCGATGGTCCGCAGCTGCCCGCTGGTCTCCACGATGCCGTCCCGGGCGCCCTGCGCCTCGAAGTGGTCGCGGGCCTCGGTCAGCGGCAGCCCGGTGACCCGGGCGACCTCCTCGATGACGGCGGCGGAGAACCCGGGCGGGGTGTTGATGCCGGTGCCGACGGCCGTGCCGCCCAGCGGGAGCTCGGCGAGGCGCGGGAGGGAGGCCCTGAGCCGCTCGACGCCGTACCGCACCTGGGCCGCGTACCCGCCGAACTCCTGCCCGAGCGTCACCGGCGTGGCGTCCATCAGGTGCGTGCGCCCCGACTTCACCACGTCCGCGAACTCCTCGGACTTGCGCTCCAGGGAGGCGGCGAGGTGCTCCAGGGCGGGGATCAGGTCATGGGTGACGGCCGCGGTGGCCGCGATGTGGATGGACGACGGGAAGACGTCGTTGGACGACTGCGAGGCGTTCACGTGGTCGTTGGGATGCACGTCCCGGCCGAGCCGCTCGGTCGCCAGCGTCGCGATGACCTCGTTGGTGTTCATGTTGGACGAGGTGCCCGAGCCCGTCTGGAACACGTCCACCGGGAAGTGCTCGTCCCACTTCCCCGCGGCCACCTCGCCGGCCGCGTCCTGGATCGCCTCCGCGACCTCCTTGTCCAGCACGCCCAGCTCGGCGTTCACCTTCGCCGCCGCCGCCTTGATGCGGGCCAGCGCCTCGATGTGCGCCCGCTCGATGCGCTGTCCGGAGACCGGGAAGTTCTCCACGGCACGCTGCGTCTGCGCCCGCCACTTGGCATGGGCCGGGACCCGGACCTCGCCCATGGAGTCATGTTCGATGCGGTATTCGCTCATGCACGGTACAGCGGTCGCGGGGACCGGAATGTTCCGGGGACTGGGCCGCACGGGTGGTCGGTCCGCTGATCGTGCGTCACCACCCGCTCCCGCCGCCGTGGTCCCTCGCCCCGGTCCGGGACCGGCCCCGGGGGCGACGGCGGGAGTGGCTCAGGCCAGACCGGGACCCCCCACCGGAAAGTTGGTCCGTTTGTTCGTCCGGCGGTACAGCCGCATGCCAAGCCGAGCGGCCCGGGGCCGGTTTCGGGCCGCCGATCGGCGGGTGTCCAGGAGGCGGGGCCCCCTGGGGACGTGGCGGGCAGGGGCGGCGGGGGCGGAATCCGTCCCCGCCGCCACCTGAGCCGTTACGCCAGACCAGGTCCGCGCACGGGGATCGACGTGAACGTCGGCTGCGGGGCCGGGTCGGTGAAGAAGTCGTTCCCCTTGTCGTCCACCACGATGAACGCCGGGAAGTCCTCGACCTCGATCTTCCAGACCGCCTCCATGCCCAGCTCCTCGTACTCCAGGACCTCCACCTTCTTGATGCAGTCCTGGGCGAGACGGGCGGCCGGGCCGCCGATGGAGCCGAGGTAGAAACCGCCGTGGGCGGCGCACGCGTCGGTGACCTGCTTGCTGCGGTTGCCCTTGGCGAGCATCACCTTGGAGCCGCCCGCCGCCTGGAACTGCTCCACGTAGGAGTCCATGCGGCCGGCGGTGGTCGGGCCGAAGGAACCGGACGCGTAGCCCTCGGGCGTCTTCGCCGGGCCGGCGTAGTACACCGGGTGGTCCTTCAGGTACTGCGGCATCTCCTCGCCCGCGTCCAGCCGCTCCTTGATCTTGGCGTGCGCGATGTCCCGGGCCACGACCAGCGGACCGGTCAGCGACAGCCGCGTCTTGACCGGGTACCTGGTCAGCTCGGCGAGGATCGTGTCCATCGGCTGGTTGAGGTCGATCTTGACGACGTCGCCCTCTTCCAGGTGCTCGTCCGTGGTGTCCGGCAGGAAGCGCGCCGGGTCGGTCTCGAGCTGCTCCAGGAAGACGCCCTCGGCGGTGATCTTCGCGACCGCCTGGCGGTCGGCGGAGCAGGAGACGGCGATGGCGACCGGGCAGGACGCGCCGTGCCGGGGCAGACGGACCACGCGGACGTCGTGGCAGAAGTACTTGCCGCCGAACTGCGCGCCGATACCGATCTTCTGGGTCAGCTCGAAGACCTTCTCCTCCAGCTCCTTGTCCCGGAAGCCGTGGCCCAGCGGCGAGCCCTCGGCCGGCATGTTGTCCAGGTAGTGCGCGGAGGCGTACTTCGCGGTCTTCAGCGCGTACTCGGCGCTGGTGCCGCCGACGACGATCGCCAGGTGGTACGGCGGGCAGGCGGCCGTACCCAGCGAGCGGATCTTCTCCTCCAGGAACTTCATCATGGAGGCCTCGTTCAGGACGGCCTTCGTCTCCTGGTACAGGAAGGACTTGTTGGCGCTGCCGCCGCCCTTCGCCATGAACAGGAACTTGTAGGCGCCGCCGTCGGTGGCGTACAGCTCGATCTGGGCCGGCAGGTTGGAGCCGGTGTTCTTCTCCTCCCACATGGTGAGCGGAGCCATCTGCGAGTAGCGCAGGTTCAGCTTGGTGTAGGCGTCGTAGATGCCGTGGGACAGGTGCTTCTCGTCCTCGCCGGCCGTGAGCACGTTCTGGCCGCGCTTGCCCATGACGATCGCCGTGCCGGTGTCCTGGCACATGGGCAGCACGCCGGCCGCCGCGATGTTCGCGTTCTTCAGCAGGTCGAGCGCGACGAACTTGTCGTTGCTCGACGCCTCCGGGTCGTCGATGATCCGGCGGAGCTGGGCGAGGTGGGCCGGGCGCAGGTAGTGCTGGATGTCGTGGATGGCCTCCTCGGCCAGCTTGCGCAGCGCCTCCGGCTCCACCTTGAGGAACGTCCGCCCGTCGGGCCCCTCGACCGTGGAGACGCCCTCGGAGGTCACCAACCGGTACGGGGTGGTGTCCTCGCCCTGGGGGAGCAGATCGGTGTACTCGAACTCAGGCATCTCAGCCCATTCCTCACTCTGACGGACGGCCGCCCGCCGACGCTGGCGGGCCTCCTCAGCGTAGAACCTGCCGCCGACGGCGAACCTGTGAGGTAAGGCTCAGTCAGGGGTGTCGCGATCTATCGTGTTTGGGTACGCTGCCGTCGTGGACCTTCAGAAGCAGACCGCACCCACACCCGCCACCGAGCTGCGCGCCTCCGACGCCGACCGCGACCGGATCGCCGACATCCTCCGCGAGGCCCTGGCCGAGGGCCGGCTGACCGCCGACGAGCACGCCGAGCGCGTGGACGGGGTGCTGCACGCCAAGACGGTGGGTGAGTTGGAGGTCTTCATCCGGGACCTGCCCGCCGCCCACCAGCGCCCCACCGCCCCCGCCTACACGCCGGTGCCGCCCCGGCCCACCCCGGGCGCGATCCCGGTGGAGGCCGACGCGAACGTGGTGGCGGTGTTCAGCAGCGCCATGCGCCGCGGCCGCTGGCGGGCCGGACGCCGGCTGCACGCCTACGCGGTCTTCGGCAGCGTGGAGATCGACCTCAGCGAGGCGATCTTCGAGTACCAGCAGGTGGTCATCAAGGCGGTCTCCGTCTTCGGCGACGTCCAGATCCGCGTCCCGGAGAACATCTCGCTGCGCGGCACCGGCGGCGGCGTACTCGGCAACTTCGAGGTGAGCCCGCTGGACTCGGTCGACTCCGCGGCACCGGTGGTCTACGTCGACGGCTGGGCCGTCCTCGGCAACGTCGAGGCGCGGCCCAAGAGGGGCAAGCTCGTGGCGGACATCCTGGAACGCGTCCACGACAAGGTGGACCGCAAGCTGCGCAAACACCTGGGGCACTGACGCCGGGGGGCGTGAGCGACGCGCCGCGCGCCCGCGGAGGGGAACGCTGTGCATAGGCGCGCGCACAGCGGGTAGGCCTTGCTGCATCGTCTCTCGCTCGCGAAGCCGTCGTCAGGAGTAGACCGTGCTGCAACCGCCGCATTCGTCCCTGCAGGTCGCTGCCGTTCCGGCCCAGCGGGTGCCAGCGCGAGACAGGGACCAAGACGCCCCCTGGCACACCGAGGCGGTGTGCCGGCGCGACGAGGCCGGCCTGTTCTTCGCCCCGTCGAAGGAACCGACCGCCGCCCGGCTGTCCCGGGAAGAGGCGGCCAAGCGGGTCTGCTCCCGCTGTCCGGTCATGGTCGAGTGCCGCGAACACGCCCTCCTCCAGCCCGAGCCCTACGGCGTCTGGGGCGGCCTCACGGCGGCCGAACGCCGGGTGGTCCTGGCGAGGCGCCGCCGCAGGGACCTGGAGCTGAAGAAGGCGGCGCGGGCATCGGCCGACCGCATGGCGGGCTGAAACACGGGGACCCCGGGGACAAGGAGCGCCCTCTCCGCACCGAGGGCGCTTCCCCGCCGGGGGCGCGGGGACCCGCGCGAGCGACCACGGACGACCCGCAGCCGCCGACGGTCCGTGCGCCCCCTCCGAGCAGGCGCCCCTACTTGGCCCGGTCGAAGTCGATCGCGCTGTAGGCGCGCAGCTTGCTCAGCCGGTGCTCGGAGAAGATCCTCCGCACCGTCCCCGACTTGGACCGCATCACGATCGACTCGGTCAGCGCGGTCTCCGACCGGTACCGGACCCCGCGCAGCAGCTCGCCGTCGGTGATCCCGGTGGCGACGAAGAACACGTTCTCCCCGGACACCAGGTCGTCCGTCGTGAGCACCCGGTCCAGATCGTGCCCCGCGTCGATGGCCCGCTGCCGCTCCTCGTCGTCCTTCGGCCACAGCTTGCCCTGGATGGTCCCGCCCAGGCACTTCACGGCACAGGCCGAGATGATGCCCTCCGGGGTGCCGCCGATGCCGAGCAGCAGGTCGACGCCGGTGCCCTCGCGCAGCGCGTACACCGAGCCGGCCACGTCGCCGTCGGAGATCAGCTTGATGCGCGCGCCGGCGTCCCGGACCTCGCGGATCAGACCCTCGTGCCGCGGCCGGTCCAGGATGACGACGGTCACGTCCTCCGGCGAGGACCGCTTGGCCTTGGCGATCCGCCGGATGTTCACCTCGACGGGCGCGTTGATGTCGACGAAGTCCGCCGCGTCGGGGCCGGTGACCAGCTTGTCCATGTAGAACACGGCGGACGGGTCGAACATCGCGCCGCGCTCGGCGGCGGCGAGGACGGCGATCGCGTTCGGCATGCCCTTGGCCGTCAGCGTGGTGCCGTCGATCGGGTCGACGGCGATGTCGACCTCGGGACCGGTGCCGTCGCCCACGTGCTCCCCGTTGAAGAGCATCGGGGCCTCGTCCTTCTCGCCCTCGCCGATGACGACCACGCCGTTCATCGACACGGTGGAGACGAGGGTCCGCATGGCGCGCACCGCGGCACCGTCGGCGCCGTTCTTGTCGCCGCGCCCGACCCAGCGGCCCGCGGCCATCGCGGCGGCTTCGGTCACCCGGACGAGTTCCAGGGCGAGGTTCCGGTCCGGAGCCTCGGAGGGAACGTCCAGCTCGGACGGCAGGTGGTGGTTTTCGGTCATCGGAGCGCACCTTTCTGATACGACGACGGCCGGATGAGGGTCTTGGACCCGACTCTATCGTTAGGCAGACAAAATGAGCAGGGGACCCCACGGATGAGCGCTTGGGGCACCTGCGACGATAGGGGGCGTGGCAGGTTCGAACGGCAGGCAGAAGACGGCCCGGGACATGATTCTCTCCCTGGCCCTGATCAGCATCGCGGGGTTGGTCGTCTACTTCATCGCCATCCCGCACGACGATCACGCTCCCGACCTCAAGCGGGTCGACTACCGGGTCGAACTGGTCACGGCCCGCCGGGCGGCGAGCTACCCGGTGGCCGCGCCCGAGGGCCTGCCGAGCACCTGGAAGGCGACCTCCGTGCGCTTCCAGGGCGAGAAGTCCGACCGCTGGCACCTCGGCTTCCAGACCCCGGACGGCCAGTACGTCCAGGTCGAGCAGTCCACGCAGAAGCCCGCCGACTTCATCGACGAGGCCAGCCAGGGCGCGTCGGCGACCAAGCGGACCGAGGAGATCGACGGCCGTACCTGGACCCGCTACAGCGGCGGCCGGTACGACGCCCTGGTGCTCAAGGACCCGCCCGGCTCCACGACGGTGGTGGCCGGCACCGGCTCCTTCGAGGAGCTGCGGACGATGGCGGCGGCGCTGACGATGGAGTGATCCGTCCGGACCCGCACGTGTGAAGACGCGCGAGGACATGCGAAGAGGCCCCCGGCGGTGCTGGGGGCCTCTCTCGTGCTCACGTGGCTCAGACGGTCGTGACGACGTCCTCGTAGGCCAGGCGCGGGGAGCGCGGGTACCAGGCGTCCGGGCCCGGCTTGCCGATGTTGACGACCATCAGCGGGGTGTGGTCGTCGTCCAGGAACTCCTTGCGGACGCCCTCGTGGTCGAAGCCGGTCATCGGGCCGGCGGCGAGGCCGGCGGCGCGGACGCCGACGATGAAGTAGGCGGCCTGGAGCGCGGCGTTCAGCGTGGCGGAGCCCTCGCGGGACGCGCGCTCGGCGAACAGGAGGTCCTTGGCCTGCGGGAAGGCCGGGAACAGGACCGGCAGCTCCTCGTGGAACTCGTTGTCCGCGGAGAGGATCGCGACCAGCGGGGCGGTGGCGGTCTTGGCCCGGTTGCCCTCGGCCATGTGCTTCACCAGGCGCTCGCGGGCCTCGGCCGAGCGGACCAGGGTGATGCGCAGCGGGGTCTGGTTGAAGGCGGTGGGGCCGTACTTGACCAGGTCGTAGATCGCCTGCACCTGCTCCTCGGTCACCGGCTCGTCGGTGAAGGTGTTCGCGGTACGGGCCTCGCGGAACAGCAGGTCCTGGGCGGCGGGGTCAAGAACGAGAGACATGGTGACTTTCCTCGGGGGCGCGTCCGGCCCGGAGTACCGGACCGGCTGACGTCACCGACCCTACGACAGATGAGGTTTAACCTTCAACTAAATCGGGGGTCTGGTGACTCGCTTCACAAGCCGGCGCCGCCCCCCTACTCGCCGCCCTTCTCCGCCTCCGCTTCCCCTTCCTCCTCCTCGGCCAGCGCCGCGTCCAGCCGAGCCCGGGCCCCCTCCAGCCAGCGCCGGCACACCTTGGCCAGCTCCTCGCCGCGCTCCCACAGCGCCAGGGACTCCTCCAGCGACGTACCGCCCGCCTCCAGCCGCCGTACGACCTCGATCAGCTCGTCGCGCGCCTGCTCGTACGACAGCGCCTCGTCCACCCTGCTCGTCATTCGCTCACCTTCACTGTGAATTCACCGTCGGCGACGCGGGCGCGCAGCGCCTCGCCCGCCGTCACCTCGGCCGGATCGCGCACCACGTGCCCGTCCGTCCGTTGCAGCACCGCGTAACCGCGCTGGAGCGTCGCCGCGGGGGAGAGGGCCACCACGCGCGCGTGCGTGTGCGTCAGCTCCGATTCCGCGCGGTCCAGCAGGTGCCCCAGGGTCCGCCGGCCCCGGTCCAGGAGCGCGGCCACGTGGTCGGCCCGCTCGTCGATCATCCGGTGCGGATCCTCTATCGAGGGCCGCGCCAGCGCGTGCGCGAGGCCCCGCTCCTCGCGCTCCACGAACGCGTTCACGCAGCGCCGCGCCCGGTCCCGCAGCATCCGCACCCGCTCCAGCTCCTCGCCGACGTCCGGCACCACCTTCTTCGCCGCGTCGGTCGGCGTGGAGGCCCGCAGGTCGGCGACGTGGTCCAGCAGCGGATTGTCCGGCTCGTGCCCGATCGCGGACACCACGGGCGTACGGCACTCGGCCACGGCCCGCACGAGCTGCTCGTCGGAGAAGGGCAGCAGGTCCTCCACGCTGCCGCCACCGCGCGCGACGATGATCACGTCCACCTCGTCGATCGCGTCGAGCTCCTTCACCGCCTGCACGACCTGCGGGACCGCGTGCACGCCCTGCACCGGGACGTTGCGCACCTCGAAGCGGACGGCGGGCCAGCGGTGCCGGGCGTTCTCCAGCACGTCCCGCTCCGCGGCGGAGGCCCGGCCGCACACCAGCCCGATGAGCTGCGGCAGGAACGGCAGCGGCTTCTTCCGCTCCGGCGCGAACAGGCCCTCCGCCGCCAGGGCCTTCTTCAGCTGCTCCAGCCGGGCCAGCAGCTCGCCGACGCCGACGGGCCTTATCTCGGCGGCGCGCAGGGACAGCTGGCCGCGCGGGGCGTACCACTCGGGCTTCGCCAGGACGACGACACGGGCGCCCTCGCCGACGACGTCCGCGACCGTGTCGAAGACCTGGCGGTAGCAGGTAACGCTCACGGAGATGTCGTACGACGGGTCGCGCAGCGTGAGGAACACGACGCCGGCGCCGGGACGGCGGGACAGCTGCGTGATCTGCCCCTCGACCCACACCGCGCCGAGCCGGTCGATCCAGCCGCCGATCAGCCGGGAGACCTCGCCCACGGGGAGCGGGGTCTGGGGGGAGGTGTTCACAGCCATGGCGTTGAGCGTAGTGGCCGCCACCGACAGTCCGGCCGCGCGCCGTAGAGCCGCGGACCGTTTCCGACCGCGATTCCGCCGTGGCCGCTCGCGCGGTTCCCCGGGCCCCTCCGGGTGCGCTGCCGCCCCGTGCCGGCTCAGCCGTCCACAAGCTCCGCCCGGCCCCGCCGGCCCCGCTGGGCCGCCAGCACCAGCAAGCCGATCACCAGCCAGGCGGCGCCGACGATCTGGGCCAAGCCCGCCGCCTCCGCGACGACCGCCACCGTGATCGCCGCGCCGGCCACCGGGACCAGCACATGCCGCCGCCAGCTCCACCGTCCGTGCCGCACCACGAAGTACCCCACCACGCTCGCGTGCAGCAGCGTGAACGCGGACAGGGCCCCGATGTCGACCACCGACACCAGCTTGTCCAGGCCGTCGTCCCGCCGCGCCGCCCACCCGGCCGCGACCAGCGTGATCACCGCCGCGCACAGCAGGGCCACCCTCGGCACACCGGCGTCCGTCCGGGACAGGGCCCGCGGCAGCCTCCGGTCGCGGCCCATCGCGAACAGCAGCCGCCCGGCCGCCGCCTGCCCGGCCAGCGCCGCGAACGCCGCCCCGACCGCCTTGCTCGCGGCCACCAGATCGTGCAGCCACGCCCCGACGGCGGAGTCCACCGCGTCGTAGAACGCCGAACCCTGTGCCCCGGGATCGCCTGCGAGCCGCGCGGACGTCGCCGGCTCCAGCAGCGCGACCAGATACGTCTGCGCCACGAACAGCACCCCGGCCAGCGCCAGGCAGAACAGCAGCGCCCGCGCCACCTTCGCCGAGCCCCCGGTGACCTCCTCGGCGAACGCGGCGATGGCGTCGAAGCCCAGGTAGGACAGGACCGCCACGGACACCGCGCCGATCACCGCCGACAGCGCGAACGCGCCCTGCGTGCCGTCCCCGGACAGCGGCGACAGCAGCCCCCGCTGCGCCCCGTCCCGCGCCAGCACCACGACCGCCGACACCACGAACACCAGCAGGACCGCGATCTCCAGGGCCAGCACGAGGAAGCCCACGCGCGCGGCGGCCCGTACGCCCCACAGGTTCAGGAGCGTGGTGACGACCACGGCGAGCGCCGTCCACACCCACCGGGACACCTCGGGGACCAGCGCGTTCATCGCGATGCCGGAGAAGAGGTAGGCCACCGCCGGGATGAGCACGTAGTCGAGCATCGCCATCCAGCCCGCGACGAACCCGGCCCCTTCCCCGAGCCCCGCGCGCGCGTAGGCGAACACCGACCCGGCCTGCGGCACGACCCGCACCATCTGCGCGTAGCTGAACGCGGTGAACGCCATGGCGACCGTGGCCACCACGTACACCAGCGCCACCGCGCCGTGCGACTTCGCGTCGAGCGTGCCGAACACCCCGACCGGGGCCATCGGCGCGATGAACAGCAGCCCGTAGACCACGAGGTCCCGGAAGCCGAGGCTGCGCCGCAACCGCGGGTGCGCGCCGGTCGCGGAGGCTGTCGTTCCGGTGTCGGACATACGCACAAGTCTTCCCCGAGCGGCCGTGGGCACGCGATCTCGGCGCCCCGGACGCGGCCTTACGATGGGACGCATGACCGCTTCCTCTGGCCGCCGTGTCCTGCTCGCCGCCCCCCGGGGCTACTGCGCCGGCGTGGACCGCGCCGTGATCGCCGTCGAGAAGGCCCTGGAACAGTACGGGGCCCCGATCTACGTCCGGCACGAGATCGTCCACAACAAGTACGTCGTGCAGACCCTGGAGAAGAAGGGCGCGATCTTCGTCGAGCGCACGGAGGAGGTGCCGCCCGGCAACATCGTGATGTTCTCGGCGCACGGCGTCGCCCCCGTCGTGCACGAGGAGGCCCGCCAGGGCAGGCTCGCCACCATCGACGCCACCTGCCCCCTGGTCACGAAGGTCCACAAGGAAGCCGTCCGGTACGCGGGCGAGGACTACGACATCCTCCTGATCGGCCACGAGGGCCACGAGGAGGTCATCGGCACCTCCGGCGAGGCCCCCGACCACATCCAGCTCGTCGACGGCCCCGCGGACGTCGACCAAATCGAGGTCCGCGACCCGTCCAAGGTCGTCTGGCTCTCCCAGACCACCCTCTCCGTGGACGAGACCATGGAGACCGTCGACGCCCTGAAGACCAAGTTCCCCGGGCTCGTCTCCCCGCCCAGCGACGACATCTGCTATGCCACGCAGAACCGGCAGCTCGCCGTGAAGCAGATGGGCGCCGAGGCCGAGCTGGTCATCGTCGTCGGCTCCCGCAACTCCTCCAACTCCAAGCGGCTGGTCGAGGTCGCCAAGCTCGCCGGCGCCCGCGAGGCCTATCTGGTGGACTTCGCCGACGAGATCGACGAGGCCTGGCTGGAGGGCGTGACGACCGTCGGGGTCACCTCCGGCGCCTCCGTGCCCGACGTGCTGGTCGAGCAGGTCCTCCAGTGGCTCGCCGAGCGCGGTTACGGCGACGTGGAGATCGTCAAGGCGGCCGAGGAGTCGATCACCTTCTCGCTGCCCAAGGAACTCCGCCGCGACCTGCGCGAGGAGGCGGCGGCCCTGGTCGCCGAGCGTGGCGGAAGCGGCACCTCCGAGGCGTGACCGTCAGTGGGGCGTCGTAACGTGGAGCCATGCAGATCTTCGGCGTGGACATCGGCGGATCCGGCATCAAGGGCGCCCCTGTGGATCTGGACCGGGGCGACCTGGCCCAGGAGCGCTGCAAGGTGCTCACCCCGCACCCGGCGACGCCCGACGGCGTGGCGGACGGGGTCAAACAGGTGGTGGACCACTTCGGGTGGACGGGTCCGGTCGGCCTGACCTTCCCCGGGGTGGTCACCGGCGGCGCCACGGTCCGTACGGCGGCGAACGTCGACAAGAGCTGGATCGACACGGACGCGCGCGCGTTGTTCAGCGGCCGGCTCGGCGGTCTGCCGGTGACCGTGGTCAACGACGCGGACGCGGCGGGCGTCGCCGAGATGGAGTTCGGCGCCGGCCGGGGCCGCAAGGGCACGGTCATCCTGCTCACCTTCGGCACGGGCATCGGCAGCGCCGTCTTCGTGGACGGCGTCCTGCTCACCAACACCGAGCTGGGCCACCTGGAGCTGGACGGCCACGACGCCGAGAAGCGCGCCTCCAGCAAGGTCAAGGAGGACCACGACCTGAGCTGGGAGCAGTGGGCGCACCGCGTGCAGAAGTACCTGGCCCACGTGGAGATGCTGTTCTCGCCGGAGCTGTTCATCATCGGCGGCGGGGTCAGCCGCAAGGCGAACAAGTTCCTGCACCTCATCGAGGGCGTCAAGGCCGAGATCGTCCCCGCCCAGCTGCAGAACAACGCGGGGATCGTGGGCGCGGCGATGAGAGCGGCCCAGCGCGCCTAGTCGCCGGGGGCGGGGCCGGCACCGGCGTCAGCCGCGGCGCCGGCGCCGCCGTACCCACCGCACCCGGCGGACGAGCGTGATCAGCCCGGCGGCGAGGGTTCCGGCGTACAGCCAGCCCGCCTGGGTGGCGAGCCCGGTGACCAGCCCCATCAGGCGGCCGAGCAGCCCCCCGCCGCCCTCGGCGACGGGCAGCAGCCCGACGGCGAACGCGATCGGTACGACGACGGGCGCGGTCAGCACGTCCCCGCCGCGCACCCACAGTGCGGTCAGCACGCACACCGGCAGGAACAGCACGCCGTAGACCGTCGGGGACGCGCCGAACAGCAGCTCGTCCAGCCAGCCGAGCAGGAACATGGCCGCCAGGCAGAACAGGCCGCCGCCGAGCCCGGTCAGCCGCGGGTTGGGCAGCCGTGGGTCGGCCAGCCGAGGGTTGTTCAGACGCCCGCCCGCCGCACCGGGCCGCGCTCCCCGCACCGGCCGCACGGCCCGTCCGTCACCCGGCGCCGGCCGCCGTCCGCCGCCGAGCCCGCGTCCGCCGCCGGGCTCGCGCTCACCGTCCGTCCCGCGGCGTCCCTGCGCCGGCAGCGGGGCCGACGAGGGCGTGCCGCGTCGCGGTCCGTCGTTCGAGGGTCGCGATCCGTGTTGCTCCACAGGGACCAACCTAGGTCTGTTTATGTGCCGAATCGGCCGCGAGACACGCCGACGGCCAGAGCTTGGCCGGGCGATCACCGCTCCCGTGAGGCGGCCGCGCGGGACGCCGTAAACTGGTGGATCGGCCAGTGTCGGTCTCTGGCCCCTGGCAGCCCCTGGCCCACTCAACTACGGGAAGTCGCAACGTGTCGCTCACGATCGGAATCGTCGGCCTGCCCAATGTCGGCAAGTCGACCCTGTTCAACGCCCTGACCAAGAACGACGTGCTGGCGGCCAACTACCCGTTCGCCACGATCGAGCCGAACGTCGGCGTCGTCGGCGTGCCCGACGCCCGCCTCGCCCGGCTCGCCTCGATCTTCAAGTCGGAGCGCATCCTTCCGGCCACGGTCGACTTCGTCGACATCGCCGGCATCGTGCGCGGCGCCTCGGAGGGCGAGGGCCTGGGCAACAAGTTCCTGGCGAACATCCGCGAGTCCGACGCGATCTGCCAGGTCATCCGCGCCTTCAAGGACGAGAACGTCGTCCACGTCGACGGCAAGGTCTCGCCGAAGGACGACATCGAGACGATCAACACCGAGCTGATCCTCGCCGACCTCCAGACCATCGAGAAGGTGCTGCCCCGCCTCCAGAAGGAGTCGCGGATCAAGAAGGACATCGCGCCCAAGGTCAAGGCCGTCGAGGAGGCCAAGGAGATCCTGGAGAAGGGTGACACGCTCTTCGCGCACGGCATCGTCCAGGGCAGCGAGCGCGCCGAGCTCCTGCACGACCTGCACCTGCTCACCACCAAGCCCTTCCTCTACGTCTTCAACGTCGACGAGGACGAGCTGGTGGACGAGGAGTTCAAGAACGAGCAGCGCGCCCTGGTCGCCCCCGCCGAGGCGATCTTCCTCAACGCCAAGCTGGAGGCCGACCTCGCCGAGCTGGACGAGGAGGAGGCCCTGGAGCTCCTGCAGTCCGTCGGCCAGGACGAGCCCGGCCTCGCCACCCTCGCCCGCGTCGGCTTCGACACCCTCGGCCTGCAGACCTACCTGACGGCCGGCCCCAAGGAGTCCCGCGCCTGGACCATCAAGAAGGGCGCGACGGCCCCCGAGGCGGCCGGTGTCATCCACACCGACTTCCAGAAGGGCTTCATCAAGGCCGAGGTCATCTCCTTCCACGACCTGGTCGAGGCCGGCTCGGTCGCCGAGGCCCGCGCCAAGGGCAAGGCCCGCATGGAGGGCAAGGACTACGTGATGCAGGACGGGGACGTGGTGGAGTTCCGCTTCAACGTCTGAGCGGATGAAATAACCCACGTCGGTGACATGGCAAACATGCAGGTCAGAAGGGGTCGACTCCTCCGGGGGGCGGCCCCTTCGTCCATGCCGTGCTGGATCGGTGCTGGATTACCTGACGCTCAGTCACCCTCGCTCGACCCTACCGGTGGGATCAGTGTGACCTGGTTGCAGGTAGCTGAGTGAGCAGGCCCGAGGTCTGTCCGTGCCGGATCTCTGCTGGATGTTCAGGCGCGCTGGATCAGGTGTCGTAAACGGTGGAGCGACGCCCGACGTTCCAGGCAGGCGCAGTAGGCGCGGCGCAGGGGCTCGATGGCGCCGTCGATCTCCAGGGTTGCCAGGGCCATGGCCGCCCATTCGGCGGGTATGGCGTCGGCGCCGGTCCGGATCAGCTCCGCGCGGGCCTCGTAGGACTCGTCGGCCTTGCCGTCGAGCTGCCGGACGAGTGTCTCGATGTGGGAGGTCACGACGCGGAGTGGTCCCGGCGCCAGAAGGTGGGCAGCCACCAGCAGAGCACCGAGTGGTCGTCGGGCCACGGGGCGCGGTTCTCGGCCGGCCAGTCCTCGAAGGAGTCGCGTGTCAGGTCGATGGGGCGCCAGGCGGGGTCGAGTGGCTCGTCCTCGGTCGGCGGGCGGACGTACCGGCGGCCGTGCTCGTCGCAGGCGCCGAAGTCCTGGTAGTTGCGTTGGGCCTCGATCAGGGAGACCTTGTTCGCGCCGCCTGCCATGGTCGGCCAGCGGAACTGGACCCCGTCGTCCTCCCAGAAGCAGACGGGGCAGATCTCGTACGAGCCGGGCATCGCGTCCAGCACGCGGTGCCCGCAGCAGGGACAGGGGTAGGAGTCGCTCACCCGCGTAGTCTCGTTGCAGGTCCCGCCGGTGTGCCATGGATTTCTCCGCCTCGGCGTCCCCGGCCAGTTCGCAGGACAGCCGTGAACGACCGTCGGGAGTCAACGGATGCCAAACACGTGACTCCGGGGCCGGATCTTCCACTCCGGCCCCTTCCTGTCTCCGTCGGCGGCTCAGGGAGACGGGCGAGAGGTGCGGTTCGCCGTGTCCAGGGCCAGCGCGGTGAGCCCGGCCGTGAGCGAGACCAGCGCGCCGAGCAGGAGGGCCGTGCGGGCGCCGTGGCGGGCCGCGATCCAGCCGGTCAGTGTGGCGCCCAGCGGGGTGGAGCCCTGGAGGAGCAGGGTGTACAGGGCCAGGACGCGGCCCCGGTGGCTCGGTGCCGAGCCCAGCTGGAGACGGTGGTTGACGGCCTGGGTGAAGTACAGCGTGGTGTACCCCGTGACGACCAGCAGGGCCAGGGCGACGGTCCGGCCGGGGGCGAGCGCCGTCAGGGACTCCGCGGTGCCGAAGGCGACGGCCGCGCCGGCCACCAGCCGGGCCGAGGGTCGGGTACGGCGACCCGTGCCGGCCAGCGCGCACAGCAGCGACCCGACGGCGACGGCCGAGGTGAACAGGCCGAAGGAGCCGGCGCCCGCGTGGAAGACGGTCTTGGCGAGCAGCGGCAGGGTCAGCTGGAAGTTCATGCCGGCCACGGCGACGAGGGCCAGCAGCCCGAGGGTGAGCATCAGGTCGGGACGGGCGGCGGCATAACGCAGGGCGCCGACGGTCCGGTCCTGCTGCGGGCCGCTGCCGGTCCGGCGCAGGTCCGCCGGGCGCATCAGGGCGAGCGCGGCCACGGTGGCCAGGTAGCTGACCGCGTTGACCAGCAGCACCGGACCGGCCCCGAGCCAGGTGAGCGCCAGACCGCCCAGGGCGGGACCGCAGATCCGGGCGATGTTGAAGTAGGCGGCGCTCAGCGCCGAGGCGTTCGGCAGCAGCTCCGGGCCCACCATCTCCTGTACGAACGACATCCGGGCCGGCGTCTCGATCGCGTTGACGACGCCGAGGCAGCAGGCGGCGGCGCACACGTGCCACACCCGCACGGCGCCCGCCAGCACCAGCGGGGCCAGGGCCAGGGACAGCGCGCCCGCGGTGAGGTTCGCCGTGAGGAGGATCCTGCGCTTGTCGTGGCGGTCGGCGAGACGGCCGCCGTACAGGGTGAGCAGCAGCATGGGCAGGAACTGCAGAGCGGTGACCAGCCCCAGCACGGTGGGTGAGTCGTCGCTGAGGGAGAGCACCAGCCAGTCCTGGGTGACGACCATCATCCAGGTGCCCATGACGGAGACGAGCTGGCCGGTGAAGAACAGCCGGAAGTTGCGGACCCGCAGGGACCGGGCGACCGCGCCGCCGCGGGACGCCGGCCGGGTCGCCGTGGCCTGCCGTGTCACGCCGTGGCCAGTTCACGCCGGGCGAGCAGTTCCTCCGCGAAGGCAAGGGCGCGCAGATGATAGGAGCGGGCGCCCCAGCCGAGGCTGATGTTGTGCCCGGCGTCCGGGTGGTGGTGCACGCTCACCGTGGTCGACCGCAGATGCGCGGCCATCTCCGCCAGCGTGTCGGGATCGCAGCGCCACCAGCCCTCGTACTCGGCGAAGGTCAGCCGTACGGGCACCCGCACCCGGGCGGCGATGCCGGGGAAGAGCTCCGCCCACTGCCGCAGCTCGCGCTCCTCCGCCGCGGGCATGGGCGCCACCAGGGGCCGGCTGAAGCGGAAGCTGTTCGGGGGGTAGAGCCGCAGCGGACCCCAGTGCCGTTTCCACGCGTTGCGGCCGTGCGGGGCGGGGTCGTCCGGCAGGTCGGCGGCGTAACGGTGGCCGCAGCCCGAGACGTCCAGCCCGATGAGCCGTCCGCGCACGTCGTCGGCCGCCGCGGTGAGCGCCACCTTGCCGCCGAAGGAGTGCGCCACCAGCAGGAAGCCCGCGCCGGTCGGGAAGCGCCGGGAGTAGTCGTCCAGGGCCGCGTGCAGCGTGGCCGACTGCTCGGTGAGGCACTGGCCGTGCGGCACTTCGAGGACGGAGCTGCCGTACCCCGGGCGGTCCAGGCTGAGCACCGAGAAGCCGAGGCTCGCGCCCAGCCGCAGCAGGGACAGGCTCGGATGGGCCTGCCCGTCGAAGTACCCGGCGGTCATGCCTCCGCCGTGCACGGCGACCACCACCGCCCGGGGCGGCCGCTCGGCCGGCTCGATGTGCAGCCCGGACAGGGGGATGCCGTCCCCGTCGAGGAGGATCTCCGCGACGCCCGACGTCCTGGGTCTGGGGATACGTTCCATGCCGTTACCTTTACCTTTGCCTTCGGCCTTTCCTGCCTTTCGTTGCTCAGACCGTGTACGGGCGGCGGTGTCGGGCCTGGCGGAGCGCGACCGCCCACCACACCAGCCGGCCGAACATGGTCTTCGCCGCCGCCTCGGCACCAGGTACGTCCCGCGGGCTGCCGTCCGCGTCGAAGTGGGTGCGGACGTCCGCGAAGCTGACGCCGTCCCGCAGGGTGGCCACATGCAGCTCGGCGAAGGTCTGGCGCAGCTGCTCCACGGCGCGCAGGCCCCGGGACCGGCCGCCGTAGGAGACGAACGAGACCGGTTTGCCGCGCCATTGCGTCGGATGCCAGTCGATGACGCTCTTCAGGCTGGCGGGGCAGCCGTGGTTGTACTCGGCGGTGACGACGACGTACGCGTCCGCCGCCTCGATCCGTGCCGCGACCTCGTCGAGCCGCTGCCGCGCCGCGGCCGCCCGCGCCGGGGAGACGACGGCCGGCAGGTCCGCCTCCACCGCGTCGATGACGTCCACCCGGAACGCGCCGTACTGCCGGGCCTGCCGGGCCAGCCAGTGGGTGACGAGCGGGCCGGACGCGCTCTCCGGCGGACTGCTGGTGATCACTGCGAGACGCAGGGGGTCTTCGGACACGGCCGGCCTCTTTCGAACTCGAATACGGGGGACTCGCCTGCTCGGACGGGTGGGTGGGACACGGCGGAGACCGCGACGGGGGCGGCCGTACGGCGGCCGGCGGTGCCGGGCGCGGCACGCTCGCCGGCCAGCATCAGCAGGCCCACGGTCGCCATGCCGGCCGCCGAGGCCACGCAGAACAGGCCGGCCGTGCCGTAGCGGAAGCCGTCGTCCAGCGCGGTGACACCGATCAGGGCGGCGACGGCCGGGTTGACCAGGGTCGCCGTGACCAGCGGGACGACGAGTCCGCCGCCGCGGTAAGAGGCCTGCGAGGCGGCCAGGCCCGCCACCGCCATGAGGGCCGTCAGCGCCACGCCGGCCGCCTCGGCTCGCGGGGCCAGCACGCCCCAGCCGTCGACGACCGCCTTGGTGTGCACCGAGGCGATGCCGAAGGCGACACCGGCCGCCGTGGCGAGCACCGCGCTGCGCCCGGCCGCCCGGCGCACCCGGGCGGCGAGACCGGCCAGCGCCGTGAGCCCCGCGCAGCCCAGCGCGGCGATCAGGACCTGGTCCCGGCCGGACGGTACGACGCCCGGTCCGGCCTCGACCAGCGAGCCGAGCCCGGCCAGTCCGGCGGAGACCAGCCCCGCACCGGCCCACACGGTCCGCCCCGCCGCCCGGCGTTCACGGCCGAACGCGGCGACGGCCAGGGCGAAGACGATGGTCAGCACGCCCAGTGGCTGCACCAGAGTCAACGGGCCCCAGCGCAGGGCGAGCACGTGCAGCAGCGCGCCACCGCCGTTCAGCGTCAGCGACGCCCACCACGGACCGGAGCGCAGGGCCCCGGCCGTCCGCCGTGCGGTGGCGGCGGCGCGCTCCTGGAGGCGGGCCGCCAACGCATAGGACAGCGCCGAGACCAGGCACAGCAACACGGACAGCGCCATCGGTTCAGTCCCTGATCTCGCAGATGGCGGCGCCCGAGGAGACGGAGGCACCGACCGTGGCGCCGAGATCCTTGACGGTGCCGGCTTTGTGGGCGTTGAGGGGCTGTTCCATCTTCATGGCTTCCAGGACGACGACCAGGTCGCCTTCCTTGACCTCCTGGCCCTCCTCGACGGCG
>NZ_JNWV01000048.1 GCF_000716535.1 Streptomyces flaveolus
TGCTGCCCAAACGCGGCGTGCAAGAACCGGGGGGCGTGGACGGCATCCGGACTCTGCTGGACCGGCACATCCGCAGGCTCTGACCCAGGGCCTGTCGCCTGGCCCCACGGCTTCAGGCGGTGCGCGCCGAGTGGCTCTACTTGCCGCCCAAGGACCACACGCCGGCGCTGTGGCGTCCCAACCGGTCAGACCCAGACGACCATCCACGACGGCGCCGGCCTGGCCGAAGCCTGGGACTCCGGCGCCTCGACCTGGACCGCTGCCGAGCGCGAGGCATACGCCAACGACCTCGGCGACGACCGCGCCCTGCGGGATGCGTGAACGGCTCGCCGGACTGCTGGACGATCCCGGCCTGCTCGTCCGCTACCGGATGGCGATGGATGGGCAGGCCGTGGGCGGGATGGTGCCGGCCAGAGGTTGCGGAGGCAGTTGCCGGCCATGTGCTGCCGGCTCAGGCTCACGGTCCTCCCGCGCGGACGAGGCCGGTCTCATAGGCGATGACGACGAGTTGTGCCCTGTCCCGGGCGCCGAGTTTGGCCATGGCGCGGTTGGCGTGTGTCTTGACGGTGACAGGCGTGACGAAGAGGTGTTCGGCGATCTCGTCGTTGGACAGACCTGTGGCGACCAGTGTCATCACTTCCCGCTCCCGCGGGGTGAGGGCGGTGAGCCGTTCGCGGTCGGCAAGCTCGCCGGGGGAGGGCTGGGCGAGGAAGCGAGCGATCAGTCCCTTGGTCGCCGTGGGCGAGAGCAGGGCCTCGTCGGCCGCGACGAGGCGGATGGCGTCGAGGAGCTGGGCCGGATCGACGCCCTTGCCGAGGAAGCCGCTCGCGCCTGCCCGCAGGGCCTGGACGACGAACTCGTCCAGCTCGAAGGTGCGCCTGGCTCGCCAAAGCCCGCACCAAACACCGCACCGGCCAGCTCCCCGGCGACCACGCCCGCCTGGTCGCCGCGCTCTTCGACGGCGACTGGACCACCGAGACCACCGCCCCCGTCGTCCTGGCCTGAACGCCCCGCCTCAAGCTGAGGGGTTTCCGGGCCCGTATGCTGCGCTAGTCCGACGCACCGGCCGCTGAAGGGAAACCGCACCACCGTGTTCTCGCAAACTCCCGTCTACGACCGCCTCGTCGCCGAACGCGGCGACATCCCCGTCCAGGTCCAGTCTCGATCGGGTGATCGCGCGGGCCCTGCCCGGCATGAGAGCAGGGCCTGGCGATATACGGGGAAAATCCAGGGGAACGGGATGGCCGCGCGCTGCTACGGTCGGGCGCCATGAGCTGGCTTCCCGATGACTTCGTCCACCCCGTCCTGGTACCGCTGCCGGGCGGTGGTCATCACCTGCGGCCGATCCGGGAGGCGGACACCCCGCTCGACTATCCGGCTGTGATGGGTTCGCGCGAGCGGCTGTGGACCATCTTCGGCCCGGCCTGGGGCTGGCCCGCGGCCACCATGACCTACGAGGCCGACCAGGCCGACCTGTTGCGGCACGAGAAGGAGATCGCCGCGCACCAGTCCTTCAACTACGCGCTGTTCGACGCGGCGGAGACAGCTCTGCTTGGCTGCGTCTACATCGACCCACCGGAGAGGGCCGGCGCGGACGGCGAGATCTCCTGGTGGGTGGTGGACGAGCTGGTGGGCAGCAAGGTCGAGCAAGCCCTCGACGCGCTGGTGCCGCAGTGGATCGCCGACGACTGGCCGTTCGAGCAGCCGCGCTTCCTCGGCCGCGAGATCTCCTGGTCGGACTGGCTCGCCCTGCCGGAGCATCCCGACAGGTAAGTGGTTGTTTTGTGCCGATCTTGAAGGCTGTCGATCGAACGGGAGTCTAGATCGGGTGAGTGCGGCGGCCGCCGCGCGTGAAAGCAGGGCCTCCTGGTAGCTCAAAGGGTAGGCCTGCCCGCAGATACGGTTTGTCGTAGCCGAGGTGATCGGTGATCTCGCCTTTCAGGGCAGACTCCAGCACCCGCTTCGTCAGCTGCTGCAGCAGCCCGCCCTCACCGGTCAGGTACAGACCCTCGCTCCGGGCCCGGTCCACCAGCATCGCGATCAGCTGCTCATCCGCACGCTGGGGCGTGCCGACCGCATCGTCAGCCTTCGGGCGATCCAACACCGCATCCTAATCCGTCACTTGGCTGCTCCTCGCTGGATAGATCAGCCGTTGGTTTTACAGTCCCGTAGTTTGCGATTGGCCGGCGTACAGGCGTGCTCCCGTCGTGCCGGATACGCCATGGCGGTCTCCTGACCGTCGGCGGCGTGCTTATCCCTCTGGTGCAGGACCCGGCAGCGCGGGTGTCTCGGCTTGCATACCGTCGAAGATCAGGCGTAGGTAGCGGCGCCACAGGTGTGGTTGGGTCGGCAGCAGGGGGGACGCGGTCTGGAAGATTCCGCTCATGAGAAGCATGACGTCCTGTCCGGTGATGTCCTGACGAATGGCGCCGTGTGCGCGGGCGCGGTCGGTCAGCGTTGTGGTGATCGCGTCGAGGGCCGCGAGGCCGTTGCGTACGTCGGGGTGGTTACGGGCTTCCCCGTGCGCTACCTGGCAGAACGCGCGGTCTCTGATCTGCAGCTCGATGGCGGCGGCCATGAATTCCAGCAGCGCCTCAGCCGGAGCCGCGGTTTGCGCGAGCCTCTCGCCGATCGTCACGAGAGTGTTCTGGTTCTCGGAGACGATTGACGCCAGTAGGTCTTCTTTTGTGCTGAAGTGCCGAAAGACAGTCCCTTTGCCGATCCCGGCCCGCTCGGCGATCTCCGAGATCGATACCTCCACGCCTTGCTCGGCGAACGCTGTGGCGGCGGCCTCCATCAGGAGCTTTCTGGTTCGTATCGCATCGCTGCGCATCGGCTTGGTCACCGAGTTGGTCATGACGCCTCTCTCTCACGCCTGAATCTGGCCGCAACGGGGCCGGTGGGTCGTCGCGGCCTTGACCGTCAGCGGGCCTCCGCATCCAGCGTGAGGCCTGACCCGCTTCGATTCTACCCAGAACCTGACCGGGTGGTCCGATTGTGAGCCAGCTAACGTGACCGCCCGGTCCGGATAGCTGTATGGTTTGAACCTGACCGGGTGGTCCGCTTGTGGGTGACGAACTGTCACCACGGGTGCACCGCTTCGTGAGGAAGCAACGGATCATGACTGGCAAAGAAGGGCACGTAATGTCTGACATATTCGGGGAAGGCCGCAAGGCTGCGCTGGTCTTCGGCGGCTCCCGGGGTATCGGCGCGGCTGCGGTCGCTCGTCTGGCGGCCGATGGTTACGCCGTTGCCTTCACCTACGCCTCCCGGGCCGACAAGGCCAATGAGCTTGTCGACTCCGTCGAGCGTGAGGGCGGCCGGGCCTTCGCCATCCAGGCGGACAGCGCCGATGCGGAAGCTGTACGAGGTGCAGTGGCACAGGCCGTGAACCGTTTCGGTGCCCTCAGCGTCGTGGTGGTCAATGCCGGGATCTTCCGGATGGGCACCATCGACACGGTCACGCTCGAAGAGCTTGACACGATGCTCGCCATCAACGTGCGAGCGGTGTTCTTGTCGATCCAGGCGACCCTGCCGCATGTGGTGGACGGCGCGCGAATCATCACGATCGGCAGCAACGCGGCGATCAGCACGCGCACACCGGGTACCAGCGTCTACCAGATGACCAAGGCGGCGCTGGTCGGTCTGGTCCGGGGTGTCGCGCTCGACCTGGCGCCCCGAGGAATCACGGTCAACAACATCCAGCCCGGCCCGACCCATACGGACCTCAACGCGGACTTCGTCGACATGCTCGCGGAGTCCAGCCCGCTCAAGCGTGTCGGAGCACCCGAGGAGATCGCCGCTCTCATCTCCTACCTGGCCGGCGAGGAATCGCGCTACATGACAGGCGCCAGCATCACCATTGACGGCGGAACCACGCTGTAGGCCCCGCCAGGCCCTTCCGCCGAGCGCGGAGCAAGCGGCCGCAGGGCACAACGCCCTTCGTCAGCGCCATCACCCCGGCGCCTTCACCGACATGGCGGCGGGTGTGAGAAACGAACTCGGTCATATGGCTTATGACTCCTTGCCACGTATCGCGAACTGTTCATGGCGTGACAGCGCGACGGGTGATCTGCAACTGGCGCGAGACGTGCCATCGAGGCTGAACCTCAGGGCCTCGTAGTCCCACCAACTTTGCTTTTAGTCCACCTATTGACGAGCCGGATCACATGGTCCGATACGGAGGAACTGATGGACACCGTCGACCGTCTGAGCATCATCGAGGACCTGCGCCGCCTGATGGCCAGCTACGTCCGTTACGCCGATAACCAGCGCTGGCAGGACCTGACGGAGCTGTTCACCGAGGACGGCACCTTCACCCCGCACAAGCCGGACGGCTCGGTGTGGCTGCACATGGAGGGCCGGGAGCAAATCGCCGAGACGATCGGGGCCAGCGGGGGCCCGGACGTCACCTTGATCCACCACCTCTTCACCGACGAGATCGACGTCGACTCGGCGACCAGCGCCCATGGCGTGTGGTCGATGGAGGACATCGTCACCCGGCCCGCCGACGCGCCGGTGTCCGAGGACATCCCCTTCCGGGTCATGCACGGCTTCGGCCACTACCACGCCCGATTCGTCAGGACCGCCGCCGGCTGGCGCATCGCCGAGCTGAAGCAGACCCGGATCCGGCTGGACTTCAGCGAGTAACCACACCGCACACCCGAGTCTGCGGCCGTAGCTGATGGCGACTTCCACAGCGCGAGTCGCAGCTCGGCTCGGACACCCCCCTCCCCACTTTTCTCACTCGCACAGAAAGAGAAGCTACCGTGAGTGACAGCACGCAGGCCAAGGCCCTGGAACCGTACAAGATCGATGTCCCGCAGGACGTTCTGGACGACCTGAAGGAGCGCCTGCAAAAGACCCGCTTCTTCGACGATCTGGACAACGAAGAGGAGTACTACGGCATCAGCACGGCGTATCTCAAGCCGCTGGTGGAGTACTGGGCGAACGGCTTCGACTGGCGCGCCCAGGAGAAGCGGCTGAACTCCTGGAACCAGCACAAGGTCGAGATCGACGGCGCCCCCGTGCACTTCGTGTACGTGCGAGGCAAGGGCCCGAACCCGATTCCGCTGATCATCAACCACGGTTGGCCCTGGCCGGGTGAGTTCAGCTACGACCTCATCGGCCCGCTCACCGACCCGGCCGCGCATGGCGGCGACCCGTCCCTGTCCTTCGATGTGATCATCCCGGACATGCCCGGCTTCGCCTGGTCCACTCCCGTCGGCAGAGGCGACCTGAATTACTGGAAGATCGCCGACATCTTGCACAAACTCATGACCGACACACTCGGATACGAGAAGTACGCGGCAGCCGGCTCCGACTACGGCGCCCTGGTCATCGGCGCGCTCGGTCACAAGTACGCGGACAGCATCATCGCCCTGCACCTCGGGCACGACCTGCCCCCGGGCATGTTCTCCAACGAACGGTTCTGGGACCTGACCGACGGTGCCAAGATCCCAGAGGACGCCTCGCCCGAGCTGCGCGAGGGCCTGGAGTTCATGATCAGCACCTACGTGTCACACGTCGCCGCTCACATGCTGGACGGATCGACACTCGCGCACGGCCTCAACGATTCGCCCATCGGCATGCTCGCCTGGCTTCTGCGCCGCTGGAAGAAGTGGAGTGACAAGCGCGGGAACTTCGAAGAGGCCTTCTCCCGTGACTTCATCCTCACCCAGGCCACTGTCTTCTGGGTTACCCAGTCCATCGGCACATCGATCCGGATGTACCGCAACGCGGTGCGCTACCCCTGGGTGCCGTCGCACAACCGCACACCCATGGTGGAGGCGCCCGCGGGCTTCACCTTCCTGCTCGGCGATGCCTACCCGCCGGCCGTCAACACCGTTGAGGACCGCATCGCCGTCTTCGAGAACGGCCCTACCCGTTCCCTGTACAACGTGGTCAACGTCAACGCCCACATGAAGGGCGGCCACTTCGTCCACTACGAGAACCCCGAGGGCTTCGTCGCGGACCTGACCGAGACCATCCGCAGGGTGGTGCGCTGAGCCACACGCACTACGTGGGGGCCTGCTGAGGTTCCCCCGAGATGCGGGAAGAGGTGACAAGCCCGCCCGTTTTCCCTTCCCCGGTTGGTTGGCCAGTTCAACAGGCTGGGGAACATGAGGAGCGGGAGAGCGCGTCGGGGCCCGCCGACTTCGGTTGGCGGGCCCCGACGCTTGCCGCAAGCGGATCGCGTTTGCTTCCAATCCATGGTTCCTGCGTCGCGTCCCTGCTCACACAGACCTGACCTGCGGTGTCTGACCCGACAACAACACGAGAAGAAGAGGTGTGCGTCATGCGCGCAGTAGTAGTGGAAGAACCTGGCGGCCCGGAAGTGCTGCGGTTGAAGGAATGGCCGGACCCGGAAGCGGGCCCGGGCCAACTGGTTGTCGACATCGATTTCTGCGGTGTCAACTTCATGGACACCGGCACACGTGTCGGATTCGGCATGGCAGGTGCCATGCCTCTCGTACCTGGAGTCGAGGGCGCCGGCCGGGTCACCGCTGTCGGCGAAGGCGTGAGCCGTTTTGCGATCGGTGACCGAGTGGCTTGGGCCTACATCTACGGCAGCTATGCCGAGCGGATCGCGGTCCCCGCTGACCGGGTCGTACCCATTCCGGACGACATCCCGAGCGACATCGCCGCCGCAACCATGATGCAGGGGCTGACCGCGCATCACTTCGTCACCGAGTCTGCGCCACTGTCGGAGGGCGAGACCGCGCTCGTTCACTCCGCCGCTGGCGGCGTGGGACGGATGGTCACCCAGTTGCTGAAGCTGCGCGGTGTGCGAGTGATCGGCTTGGTCTCTCGCGAGGAGAAGGTCCCGCTCGCAAAGGCGGTCGGGGCGGACGAGGTCCTCGTCTCCTCTGGTGGCGATTTCGTAGCACGTGTCAAGGACTTGACCGACGGCGAGGGAGTGCACGCAGTCTTCGACGGCGGCGGCGCCAGCACCTTCTGGCCCTCCACGGAGGTACTGCGCCGGGTCGGCACGCTCGTGTACTACGGCCCGCTCATCGACGACATCCCCGAGGTACGAATGGTCGACCTGCCCAAGAGCATCAAGGTCACCTACGCCGTGTTCGCGGACCACATCCATACCCGGGAACTACTGCTGCAGCACTCCGCGGACCTGTTCGACATGATCCGCAAAGGCGACCTGCATGTCGAGGTCACCGCAAGCTATCCGCTTGGGGAAGCCGAGCAGGCGCACCTGGACATCGAGTCGCGGCGCACCTCCGGCAAACTGCTGCTCGATCCGCGGCGGTGACGAGGAGGCCTCCGATGCTGAGGCGCTGCCCTGAACATAGGGCGACACCAGGATCAGGACGATGGTGTTCAGGGGCGTCGGTAGGGCGACGCGACCGGTATCCGTCCCGGTTCTCTGGCGGAGAAGGCGCTGCCCCCTCCGCTGCGATGTGTTGGGCGATCGCCGCGACACCCTTCTCCTAGATGATCACCCAGTTCGCGGCCACGGCCCAGGGGCCGGGCACCACGGAGTCAGTCATCTACCCGGACAGCGGGTCCGCAGCACGGTCTAAAACGTGTTGCACAAGGCTGTGAGCTGGGCATCTTCCTTGTATGGCCGGGGTTTTACGTGCTGAGCGAGTGTGGGTGGAGACAAGATAGAGGATGCCCTGCAGACAGCGCCTGTCTGCCACCGGCCGTGGCCCCGGCGAGCGCTCGGGCCAGGGCGGCAGCAGCGGTTTGATCAGCGCCCACAAGGCGTCGCCTACGATCCACGGCCGAGTACTCACACCATTACGAACGGCCGAATCGCCAGACCAGTCACGCGCGACCAGGACTCAGAAGGGCAGCGGCTCGGAGCTCAGTGAGTCGGTGTATCCCAGGGACCAGCGTCCGGGAATGGTCGCGCAGATTGCATCCAAGTCGGTGCGGGTGCGGCCCCGAACATGGAGCCAGCTGTGGGCGCCCAGGCCGTCTTGACGCAGCAGCTTGCCCGGCGCGGAGAACCAACGCACGGGAAAGTCTTCCGGACCCGTCCACATCGGGTAGTCCGGCAGTGGGACCTGCTGGAATTGCTCAGGCATCTTCCTGAGCAGGTCCGCAGGCAGCTCGCACGCGTTGTACAGCCGTCCCCCACCGCCGAACAGTGCCTCGCTCAGTACGAGCTCGACGCAGGCCAGGGACACTCGGTCCATGAACGGCACCCAGCTGTGACGCGCCTGAACGAGCACTGGCGGATCCTCCTGATCAAGGTCAGTAAGGCGCACGCCCCAGAAGGCACAGCCCTGGTTCTCGCTACGGAACACGAGGACACCGCCGCACTCGTCATGCACGAACATCTCGTGAGGCGGCAGCAGGGGGTCCTGGTTGGCGACCAGGTCGGGCCGAGTGCCTACGAGTGCATGGACCTCGTGCAGCGCGGCCGGCAGCGAACAACCGAGCGTCGCCTCGGCCCGTGCCAGTTCCGCCGTAAGGGAGCCGACGTCTTCGACCAACGGCTCGCCCCAAGCGGCAGCAAAGCTGCGGATAAACGTCCAGGCTCGGTCCCGGTCGGAAACCCCGCCGTCCAGGGCTCGGGCCACGTCGAAGCTGCCACTCATGGCACGAACATATCGAAAGCTCAAGCCACATCACCAAGAGGCCCTGAGGCTGTCGACCAAGTTCGTGTTACGTGTTCTTAGACCGTGTCCTATGTGGTGAGGCGGATCAGTCGCTTGTAGCAGCACAAAGCGGCGGCCAAGCCGAGAAAGGCCAGGTAGTTACGGGGATCGCGCTCGTAGCGGGGGCTGAGCCTGCGGTAGCCGGACAGCCAGGACATCGTCCGCTCTATCACCCAACGGCGGCGGCCCAGGCGTTCGCTGGACTCGATGCCTTTGCGGGCGATGCGCACGCCGATGCGTTTGCCGCGTAACCATTTCCGCAGGTGGGGGTGTCATACGCCTTGTCGGCGTGCAGGCGTTGGGGCTTGAAGTGACGGCCTCGGTGGGGGTCGTGTCTCGTTTGGTGGCCCTCGACCATGGGCTTCAGCGCTTCGCTGTCGTGGGTGTTGGCGGCCGAGACGCCGACGACCAGGGGCAAGCCCGCTGTCACCGCGCTACCGCCGTCCCCGCTCCAGCTGGGCATCGCAGCCGTCCGCGTTGCGCCGCCGACGGGGCTACGGCCCACCGCGCGCACCGCGGTCTGCGATGGCAGGGTCGCCCTCTCGGCTGCCTAACACGCCATCGCCAGCGACGGACCGCCGCCTTGTCCGAACTCGGCCTGAGCTGACCGGCCCGGTCGAGCGGCGATGCCACCGCGGCGGTCGATCTCTGCTCCGGGATTCGGCTTGCAGGCAAAGCCGAATCCCCAGCACTCGCAGTTCGCCAATGCCTACCTTGGCCGGCGCCTCTGCCCATCTCCGCGGCTCGGGGCGGCGAGCCTTCTCGCGTACCACGGTGCGCGGCGCACGGCATCACAGCGGCGGCAGCCCTGTGACCAGCCAGATCTTCGCACGCTGATCTAGAGAACGTGAGGACGGTTCTGCTGAACGTCGAATCGAGGATGCCGACTTGGCCTTCGGTGACCTCGCGCTGTCTCCGGTTCGGCTGCCCGGACGCCCTGAACAACAACGCCGGCATCCCCCGTGTCAGCGCCCGCCGCCAGCTGGAGCACTTCCACACCACTGGCCATGCCGACGTCACCCTGCGCTACGGCACCGCCGGCCGCCCGGAACGCCTCTACAGCTGGCGCGGCTAGCCCCGCACTACGCTGGGCGGAAGCGGAGCGAACGGTGCTTAAGCGTCTGTGATCCAGGACACAGCAACTGCCCGTCGCTGCCGCGGGCGGGGGGGTAGGGCAGGCGCAGGTAGGCGCACAGGACGTCGAGAGACGTGACGACTGCGGACCTGTCGGTCACGGCGAGCGGTACCCCGCGACCGCCGACCGGGCATGGTCCGGTACACCACGCTGTCGGAGCTGGGCCCCTGCCTCGACCGCCACGCCCCCGCCGGCTCCGAGTGCGGCGCGCAAATAAGCCCGTCTCGCTGCTGCGCCGTACGGCTTCATGACCGGAGCGGGGGCTTGTTACTCACTTTCGGGTGAGTGCGCTCGTCACGGTGAGGTGGCGCAGTCTGGCGATGCGTCGCTTCAAGCCGGTAGTTCCAAGGAGCCGGCATCCGATGCCTCACCGGTCTGCCCGATTCAGTCGATCAGTGGTCATTACAGGTGAGTGTCACAGAAATCTGCTCAATCTGTAACAGGCGTCGTAAATCCCTCACAGCTCGAGGCGCGGACCGGAAGGTGTGGGTGCGCGGCCGACCGGCTGCGCACCAGCACAACGCACCTGGCCGGGCCGCGGTTTCAACGCTGCGGGGTTGGGCTGGGTGTGCGCACTTGAAGGGGGACCTTCGTGTCCGTTTCTTCTTCCGTCCGTCGTCTGACCGCCGTCGCCGGTGTGGCTGCTGCGGTGGTAGGCGCGGTGGCGCTGCCGGCGTCGGCCGACGACCACCACAACGGCCGCCATCACCGCCCGGCGGTGTTCATCAGCGACGTGCAGTACGACTCCCCGGGCCAAGACGACCGTTCCAACCGCTCGCTGAACGCGGAGTGGGTGGAGATTACCAACGACTCGGGACGGGCGGTGAACCTGGACGGCTGGACTCTCTCCGACGAGGACGGCCTCACCTACACCTTTGACCACTACCGGCTGAGCGGCCGCGCGACCGTCCGTGTCCACACCGGGATTGGCCGCGACAACAGGACGGACGTGTACCAGGACCGGCGGGCCTACGTGTGGGACAGCCACTCCGACACCGCGACCCTGCGCAACCACCGCGGCCGGCTCGTCGACGAGGTGTCCTGGGGCTACGACCGCGACCACCGCGGCGACGACCGGTACCGCGGCGGCGGCCACCGCGGTGACGGCTGGCGTCACGGCGGCGGCCACCGGGGTGACGGCTGGCGTCACGGCGGTGACCACCGCGACGGACACCGCGACTGACCTCGCGCGGCGGTAGATGACGCCAGGGGTGGGTCGCCTCGTGCAGGGGCGGCCCACCTTCCGTGATGCGCATGGCTCAGTCAGCCGGGGGCGGCAGCCGTCCCTCCCTGTGCGGGCGCGCGCAGGCGTTCCGGGGTCGGCGCCCGGCGAGGATGTCGCGACCGGACTCGGGGACCGGCCGCGACACCCCCACCCGGGAGGCCATGCGCAACGCATACAGCGGGGTGCCCCTTGCGAGCCCATGCACACGGAGCTGAACGGGTGGCCTGATCACGGTGCTGTCTGTGTACGCCACGCGGGCCGGGCGTGGTGGTGCGGACAGATGCGGGCCGCCGACGGGGTTCATACGCTGGTGTGGGATCTTGCCGCGTGCGACATGCCGATCTTTTGCGACCCGGGCTTTCTTGGTTGTCTCACGGCCGTGTCACCATGATCAGTCTCAAGTCCGTGGCATTTCTCGTCCGGCACCGGGCAGGTCAGTGGTCGTCCAGCCCACCACCGCTGTTGGCCCATTCCAGGGCGCTCAGGGGCGCACGTGAATGACGGTCTTGCCCTTGCGCCGCTCGGTCGGGTTGAGCGCAGGGACGGCGTCGTCGAGGGTCGCAACGGTTCCGATGTGCGTGCGAAGGCGCCCGTCCCGCACCCGGTCGACGATCTCCACCAGCTGACTCGGAACGGACTCGACGACGAAGTCGACAGCCAAGCCGTTGACAGGGCGAGCCTCAACAGGCCCGACCACCGACACCAGCGTCCCGCCAGGCCGGATGATTCTCGCCGAGCGCCTTTGGATGTCAGCGCCGATGACATCGAAGACCACGTCGACCCCGCCGATGTCGTCGAGATCCTCGGTGGCGAGGTCGAGGAACTCGTTCGCGCCGAAGTCGAGCGCCGCCTGGCGGTCCGTCGCCCGCCCGGTACCGATGACGTAGGCGCCGAACTCCCGGGCGAGCTGCGTAACCACGGACCCGACTGCGCCGGCGGCGCCGTGTGCGAGGACGCTCTGCCCCGCCTGAAGACGACCGTGCTGGAACAGACCTTGCCACGCGGTCAGGCCGGAGATCGGCAGGCTCGCACCCACCGTGAAGTCGACGTTCCCCGGCAGTGGCGCCAGATTGCGTGCCTCCACGGCCGCGTACTCGGCCAGGGTTCCATCGCGGTGCCAGTCCGTGATCCCGAGCACCCGCTGTCCCAGCGAGAGCCCCGTCGTGCCGTAGCCGAGGGAGGTGACCACTCCGGCGAACTCGTGGCCGATGATCGCCTGGGCTCGATCGCGACCGGCGCGATCGACCCACGTCGAGGGCCACTCCCACTCCGCGGGGACGAAGCCCGATGCATGGACTTCAACGACGACGTCGTTGATCGCCGGCGTCGGCTCAGGCCGCTCCGCGAGTGTGATCCCGGCTGCTTCCGCGGCCGGATCCGTCGCGACGATTGCCTTCACTGGTGCCTCCGTATATCTCGTGCTCGCCGGCTCTGGGTGCCGCCCAAGCCATGGAGTGGGCTGATCAGCCCATAGAGGAACGGCAACAAGGGGACTGCTGCACGATCGAGTGACAGCGCCTTTCGCCGCGTAGACGACCACCCTTTCACGACCACATGCATCACGGGTTCAGCCCCGGCCGGCGACCACGCAGGCCGGGGCTGTTTCCTGCCCGGGGCCCGTGACCGGGGGTGGGGTGCGGAGCGTTGCCACGGTCGTGGGCGGCTACGAGGACCTGGACCTGGACGAGATGTTCACGCTCATAGAGGACGTAGAAGACACCGAGGACGAGTACCGAGACGATGATTGAGCTCTGCGTCACTTCCCGTCCGTCATCGCCCCGATGAAGCGGGCCTGCACATCTTTGCGGCCTGGTGGGCCGTTCTGGGCACCTGATGGTGCCTCTCGCGCTCGTAGAACGGCTGCTCGAGCGGTCCGGCGAGTGGCAGGGAAACCCGGGCGCGGGCCCCTACGGCTTCGATAGCTCGACCTGCTGACACCTTCGATCCACACAAGTCCAGCGGATGGGCGGCTCGTATGACATCTGCGGCTTCACTGTTCGCCTCTCGTCCTGCGGACGTGACCCTGGAGCGGATTCGCGAGTTGGTTGCCATCGGCCAGCCCGAGAGCCTGACCTTGGAGTACAAGGAGAAATACACCCCCAAGGTTCCTGTCTCAGTCGCGGCGATGGCCAACAGCTACGGCGGCCTCATCCTGGTCGGCGTCACCGAACGCAGCGTCGACGACCGGATCATCGGCGTGCCCGAGGACACGATCGTCCAGATCGTCAACGGCTGCCATCAGACGCTGGAGCCGCCCTGGGAGCCGGAGATCATCCCGGTCCCCCTACCTGAGACCGACGGCCGCATGATCCTGGTCGTCCGCGTGGATCCGGCGAAGGCATCCCGCCCGCTTCTGGTCCAGGGGGCTGCACCGATACGGCTGCACGGACGCAACGCGGTAGCGGACCGGGCAGGGCTCGCACGGCTGATCAACGAAGCTGCGTCCCAGCCTGTGGCTGCCGGACTGCGGTTGCCGCTGCCCGACCTGCCCATGGACGACCAGGGGCAGCCGAGCGCCGACTTCCTCGTGCGTACCGGGATGTTCGTTCCGGTCGACGCATCGGCCACCTGGCGCCCGCTGTCGGAGCGCAGCGTGCAGGCATTCGCAGACGCGCTGAACAACTCCCCCCTGCACCGGGCCCTGTTCCGCTGGTGCGCAGCGGGGACAGAGGACGGCGGAGTCCCCCGTCGCGCCGGATGTCCTCGACCGGCGAGATGACGAACGGGCCCGCACCGAGACGCCCGCGGTGTCGACGAGTACGGTGACGTCCCTCGCCTGCTCGGCCGTCCCGCGCTCCCGGCCGTCGCCGGTGACGAGGACCACCGCGTTCTCGAGCGACGCCACGTCACCGCTACCGGCCTGGACGCGTGTCCTCGGGAGCCAGCAGAACGGCGATTCCGCCCGCGTGCGCGACGGCGTCACTGACCCGCGGGTTGAACAGGGCCGCGACCGCGCCACGGTGGTGGGGGCTGACGACGAGCAGGTCCGCCTTGAAGTCCTCGGCGGCAGCGGAGATGACGGAGGGCACCTGCTGCGTCAGGCTGTGCGCCAGGTGTCCCTCCGCCTCCACACCGAGGCCGCGGAGGGTGGCCAGGGCCTCCTCCAGGATCGCCTTGCCCTGCTCCTCTTCCTCCAGCTTCACGACGGTGTCGCCGGCGACCATGGACGTCATGACGTGGAGCACGTGGACGGTTGCGTTCGCCGGGCGGGCCAGCTCGCCGGCCATCAGGAGTGCCGTCTTCCGGGCGGCGCTGGGATCGATGGCCACCAGGATGCGTTCGAACACGGCGTTCTTCCTCTCTGCGACCGCTGCGGCCGGAGCTAGGGCGGTGGGGTGATGATGGACGAGGAGGGCGAACCGGCCTCTACCTAGAAAATATGACTGGTCGTTTTGTAAGTCAATATCAACAACGCCCTCCCGGGAGTCGCCCGCGTCAGGGCAGCAGCGGCGGACCGACGATCCGGATGCCGTGCGCGGCGGCGAGCCGGGTCAGCTCCTCCGGGTCGGGACCCGGTCCGGCCTCCGGCGGCACGGTTCCGTCGAACGGCACACCCACGTCCGCCACGAGCGCGTCGAAACCTCCGCCCGGAGTGTGCAGCGTCAGGAAGCGTGCCGTCGGGGAGGTCACGACGAAGCCGTGCGCCAGCCCGCGCGGCAGCAGCGCGAGCCCGCCCGCCCCCACACTCCGCACCTCGTCGCCGACCTCCACCCGCAGCGTGCCGTCCAGGATGAGAAACGTTTCCTCGTCGGACTCGTGCAGGTGCAGCGGCGACATGTAGCCCCGCTCACCGGTGTGTTCCAGCAGTGCGTAGGCGCCCGCGGTGTCGGCGGCCCGCGCCCGCATCCGTACGAGACCGCCGAGGAACCGCACCGCCTGCTGGGTGTCGGGGTCCGTCAGGACGGGGGATGTGATGGTGCCGGACAGGGAAGTCACGGTTCTCCTCGCTTCCGCTCAGTTCGGGTGACATTTGAGCACTGGGCGGAGCGGGCCGTCCAAGACGGATGTGTCATCGCCCGATGCCGAATCGGCATCGGGCGACACTTTGACAATGTCAAGCAGACCGGTCATATTGAGGGCTATGCCTCAGGTGAGCGTCAGGGGAAAGCTGATCGAACACGCGGAGACCGTGTTCCGTCGTCAGGGCTTCAATGGCGCCAGCGTCGCGGACATCGCCAATGCCGCGGGTGTGCCGAAGGGGTCCTTCTACAACCACTTCAAGTGCAAGCAGGAACTCGCCGCCGAGATCGTCCGCCGCTACAGCCGCGGGACGGATGTGACCATGCTCGCCACCGACGGGCTCTCGGCGACGGAGCGGCTGCGCGCACACTTCGCCGCGCAGGCCTCGCGCACCAGCTCCACCGGGGTCGAGTACGGATGCCTGCTGATGACCATGGCGAGCGAGGGACCCACGGTCGGCGACGAGGTCGGGGACGTCGTCCGCCGCAGCCTTGCCGCGTGGGTCGGCGTACTGGCCCCGGTCATCGAGGAGGGGCAGCGGTCGGGGGAGATCGCCTCCTCGGAATCTGCGAGTGACCTCGCCGCCTTCCTGATCGACGCCTTCGAGGGCGCGGGCCTGCGCGGCAAGGCGACCCGGGACGAGGACGCGGCCATGCGCTCCCTCGACCTCGCCCTCAACGCCATCGGGGCGTGACCGCCGCGTTCTTCCGGTGAAGGGGCGACCGGCCCCACCGTTCGTCCACCGCGCGCACACCGAGGAGAAGGCCACCCGGTGGCCCCGGCCGGGGAGCGCACCGGTGCCCACTCGACCGTCAGGGGCGCAGCGCTGCCGGGGCGATGCTCATCTCCTCGCCCAGGTGTGCGTGATCGGCCGTGGTCTTGGCCCGCAGAGTCAGCCGTTTGCGGATGATCCCCGACCCGTCGACCCGTCGACCCGTCGACCCGTGGTCAAGGACCCGGAGTCAAGGGCCCGTGGTCAAGAGCGGGGCCACAAACATTCCACTACGGCACGCGACGCTGGGGCCGACCGGTGTGACGCACACGGACCACGCCCTCCGCGCACACTCGCCCTCTCTCACATGGAGTGCCCATGGCCACGTATCGCGCAGTCGAGGTCGCCCCCGACGGGGGCCTGCGTCTCACTGAGCGGGACCTGGTCCCACCGGGTCCGGGGCAGGTACGTGTCCGGGTGGAGGCGTGCGGCATCTGCCACAGCGACTCGATCGCCGTGCGTCCGCATGACGAGGGGGAGCCGGGCCGGGTCCCCGGACATGAGGCCGTCGGCCGCATTGACGCCCTCGGCGAGGGCGTCACGGGGTGGAGGGTGGGCGACCGGGTGGGTGTGGGGTTCCTCGGCGGGCACTGCGGGGTGTGCATGGAGTGCCGACTGGGCGACTTCGTTGGCTGCACCGACCAGCCGTACACGGGTGTGCACGTCGACGGCGGCTACGCCGAGTACATGTACGCCCGGCAGACCGGCCTGGTGGCCGTGCCGGAGGAGATGAGCGCCACCCGGATCGCGCCGCTGCTGTGCGCGGGGTTCACCGTGTACAACGCCCTGGTCGACAACGTCCGGCAGCCGGGCGGCCTGGTGGCCGGCGACCTGGTGGCCGTGCAGGGCATCGGCGGTCTGGGACACCTGGCCCTGCAGTACGCGCGTGCCCTGGCGCTGCGGGTGGTCGCGGTCGCGCGCGGAGCCGACAAGGAGGAACTGGCCCTCCGGCTGGGTGCGCACCACTATGTCGACAGCAAGGCCACGGACGCCGCCGAGCGGCTCACCGAGCTCGGGGGTGCCCGGATGGTGCTGGGCACGGCGGCGGGCGGGGACGTGAGCCCCTGCTGGCCGGCCTGGCCCGCCGGGGCCGGCTGGTCCTGGTGGGGGTGTCGCCGGAGCCGGTCCGTGTGGCGCCGCGTCAACTGATCTTCGACGCCGTGCAGGTGTCCGGCTCCCTCACCGGAACCCCGGCGGAGAACGAGCAGAACCTCGTCTTCGCGCAGGCCCATGACGTGGCTCCGATGGTGGAGCGGACGTCGCTGGCCGACGCGCAGGCGGCCTACGCCCGGATGCTGCGCGGCGAGGCACGGTTCCGCATGGTCATCGGCGTCTGACGGCGGCGTACGCGCGTCCGCCCCGCCGCAGCCCGACCGGCGCCCTGGAACAGGGCGCCGTCCTTCCTGAACGGGAGTCATTGACATGTCTGCTTACGTGGCCGATGCGGCCGAGACCCGTTACGTCGACGGACCTGCGGGGGAGCGGTTCGCCTACCGCAGGTTCGGCCGGGCGGGCGGCCGGCCGCTGCTGATGCACATGCGGTTCCGTGGCACCATCGACCACTGGGACCCCGCCTTCCTGGAACCCCTGGTCGCCGAACGCGAAGTCATCGTCTTCGACAACCGGGGCATCAACCTGTCCACCGGTGCCGCGCCGGCCTCCGTCGAGGACATGGTGGAAGGCTCCCTCGCCTTCATCCACGCGCTCGGCCTGACGGACATCGACGTCCTGGGCTGGTCGATGGGCGGCATCGTCGCCCAGGGCGTGGCACTGGCCGCCCCCGACATCGTCCGTCACCTGGTGGTGGCGGGCAGCTCGGCCGGTGGTGTGCCCGACCTGCCGCCGCCCTCGGCCCGCACCCGGCAGACCATGGCGAAGCCGGTCAACGCCGCAGAGGACTTCCTCTACCTCTTCTTTCCCGAGACCGAGGAGGCGACGGCCGCGGGCCGGGCGTCCTTGGAGCGCATCGAATACCGGCTGAAGGACTCCCAGGCGGCCGTCGGCCCCGAGGCGGTACGCGGCCAGCTCGGTGCCATCAGCTCGTTCGAGGGTTTCTGGCACCGGCAGGAGGAACTGACCCTGCCGGTCCTGGTCGCCAACGGCGCCCACGACGTCATGATCCACGCCTATGCCACCTACGCGATGTCGCAGAAGCTCCCCCATGCCAAGGTGATCCTCTACAGCGACGCCGGACACGGCTTCCTCTTCCAGCACCCCGACGACTTCGCCCACGACGTCAACCGCTTCCTGTCCGCCTGACCCGCACGGCCGAACGGAGGCCGGCCCTCGTGCGGCCCTGGTGTCGTGAAGGTTCGCCGGGGGTACGGCTCTTCCGCCGGGCCCCGAACGGGGTCACAGCTCTGCGCACCGGGTCAGGCCGAAGCACGGCCACATGTGCCGCGCACGGCGTGGCCTCATCGAGCACGGCCAGCACGAAGTGGACGATGTCGTCGTAGTCCTCCGTGCCGCCCCGCGTACCGCCCGGGGTTCCCGTCGGCTCGATGTGTGCGCCGAGCGAGTGGCAGATGGCGGTCATCCGGCGGTTGTCGCGCATCGTGACGACCACCGCTCGCCGGATGCCGGAGAGCGGCGCCCGGGACAGCGCCCAGCGTGCCAGCGCCGTGCCGAGGCCCATGTCCTGCCAGCCGTCCTCCACGAGTAAGGCCAGTTCACCGCTGCCCTCGGTGCCGTCGTGCACCAGGTGGGTGAGGGCGACGACCACGTCAGGACGGCTCGCGGGACTCGTCACCCAGCTCATCCCCTGTCGGGTCAGCCGGCCCCACTCGTGCTCACGCAGGGCGAAACGCCCGGTCTGGTAGCGGCGGTAGAGCGTCTGCGGGGAACAGCGGCCGTGCATGGCGTTCACCGCCGCGAGATCCGCCGCCTCGGCTTGCCGGGTCACGATCGTCCGGCCCGAACGGGTGCGGATCCGGTGGCCCCCGGCTCCGGCCGTACCGGTGGGAGGGGCTGTCAGCGCATCAGGTGTCACGGTGAGGTCCTGTTTCGGGCGCAGGTGCCCGCGCCGTGGTCGACATGTGGGAACAGTCCAGCGGGGAAATGGGCCGCCCGCTTCCGTCGGACGACTGTCGGCGGGGAAAGAATGACTGACGCCCCGGTCGGTGTGCCGCGGAATGTGCCCCATCGGACACCGTTGGCGTCCGGCACCGGCCCCGGCATGGCGGCGGCCGTAAGGTCATGGCCAGTCGACCCGCCTTCTGCGTCAGGCCGGTGTGCCACTTCTCCCGTGCACCCTACGAACCGGGACTCCTCCATGTCGAACACCGCAACCGCCTCCTCGCACGCCCCTGTGCGCGCCGAACAGCAGAGCCCTGGGTACTGGAGGGTCACCTTCGACGATCCGCCCTTCAACCTCTACGACCCCGAGGTGGAGTCCACCCTCGGGAAGGTCGTCGACCAGTTGGAGACGGACCCCGACGTGGCCGTGCTCAGCCAGTTGGAGATCGGTACGGGGATCACTTCCCGCTGCGGCGGCATCCAGTGCATGGTGCAGCTCACCGGGCGGTCCCGGGGCCCTGGAGATCATCACCTCCGGTGAGGACCACGACGCCGACACGGCCGCCGGGTACGGCTGGGTCAACCGCCCCGTCCCCGACGCCGAACTGGACGCGGTCGTCGACCGGTTCGCGCGGCGGATCGCCTCCTTCGGCACCGATGCCCTCCGCGCGGTCAAGGAGATCATCAACGCGGAGGCCCCGCTGCACGGCCCCGGCGATCCGGCGGCCACCCATCCGCGCTTCGCCGGGCTGCTCGCCCGGGACTTCGTCCAGCAGCGCCTGCGACTGTCGGCGAAGGCGAGCCCGGAGACGATCTACGACCTGGAACTGAACATGGGCGAGCGCCTCGGGTTCCCGCGACCAGCCGCTGTCGAACCAGTCCGCGACGGACTCCTCGGAGGCGGTGCCGAGCCCCCACACGTACGCAGTCCCGTGGGCTGCTTCTCCGCGCTGAGCAGCATCCAATGCGGGCTGAGTTCAGTGTGGGTTCACCATTTGGCGGGTGTCACCGAAGAGGCACCGCTCCCGTCGCCATCGCCTCGCCGAACGGAAGGCGTGAGCCGGCCACGACGGAGTGCTTCGCCGCGTGCAGCGCCGGCGCCGAGTTCCTGGCGATGGCCTCGACCCAGCGCAACGCCTCCTGTGAGAAGCGGGCGCCCGTCAGGATGGCGTTGACCCATCCGAACCTCAGGGCATCCTCCGCGAAGACCTGTCGTCCCGTCAGGATCGCCTCGGCCGCGCGGCCGGAGCCGATCAGCCGAGGCAGCCGGACACTTCCTCCGCCGCCCGGGATGATGCCGACGGCGACTTCCGGCTGCTGGAAGCGGGAGCGGGGGAGGCGATCTGCAGGGGGCACGCCAGGGCGATCTCATGGCCTCCGCCCGAGGCGAGACCGTCGACGGCCCGCGACGGTGGGCTGGGAATCTCCTCCGGCAGGCGCAGCGCACGGGACCAGGAACCGAGTTCCTCCGCGGCCCGCACCGGCCCGGGCCATGTGACCAGTCACCTGCCACGGAGCCGAGGAGCCGATCCGGCCTCGTCAGGAAGCGTGGGCGGGTTCGGGGGACACCTTCACCAGGCCGGCCCGCTGCCAGTCGGCCACCTGCCCGTGGAGGAGCCGGTGAACCGCCGAGACGTCGGCGTTCCACGCGCTGCCGAGCACCGCGGCGGCGGCCCGGACGTCGCCACCGTGCTGCCGCAGGGCGATCCACATGGCGCTGGCCTCGGGCGCGTAGAAGTGGGGAGCGCCCTGGGGCGACAGCAACGTGAGCGCCCCGTCCTCTGCGATGCCCGCCGTCACCCCAGCTTCGATCACGATGTTCACGTCGTCACGAGTCCCTTTCCGGCGGCGCTTGCGGAAAGCACGCCTCATGTGTCCGAAGCCGCTTCGCTCACGTTCCCCCATATGACCTCGTGACACCTGAGTCCGCCGTGGACGAGGCACCAACGTGCAACTCTCCTGCCCGAACCGTCAGCACCCGGCCCGCGGCGCCCCGTCCTCCGGCTGCCTCAGAAGCCGGTGAGGGTGATCTTGCCGATGGCGGTGCCGGATTCCATGATGCCGTGGGCCTCCCGCAGATTCGCCGCGTTGACGGGGCCCAGGTCCCTGGTCGCGGTGGAGACCATGACGCCGGCGTCCACGAGGCGCGCCACCTGGGTGAGGATCCTGCCCTGCCGGTCCATGTCCGCGGTCCGGAACAGGGAACGGGTGAACATGAACTCCCAGTGGAAGCCGATGCTCTTCGGCATCAGCAGGCCGACGGGCAGGGTCTCGGCGTCGTCGACCGCGACGATCTGGCCGAACGGGTTGAGGGCCTCGGCGTAGGCCGCCAGGTTGCGGTCGGTCCCCGCCGTGCTGAAGACATGGTCGATGCCGTTCGGGGCCACCTCCGCCAGCTGCGGCAGCAAGGCCTGGTGGTGATCCACGATGTGGTGGGCGCCCATGCGACGGGCGAAGTCGACCGTCTCCGGGCGGGACGCCGTCCCGATCACCGTCAGGTCGGTCAGCGTGTGGGCCAATTGGCTGACCACGGCTCCGACACCGCCGCCGGCCGCCGTCACCAGCAGGCAGCCCGTCTCGTCGATCAGGTCGTGGTGCAGTCCGATCCGCTCGAACAGGCCCTCCCACGCGGTGAGCGAGGTCAGCGGCAGCGCCGCCGCCTCGGTGAAGGTCAGCGTGGTGGGCTTCAGGGCGACGAGACGCTCGTCGACCGCGTGATACTCGGAGTTGGCACCCGGCCGGTCGAGCGCTCCGGCGTAGAACACCTCGTCCCCGGGCTTGAAGTTCTCCACCTGGGAACCGGTCGCGACGACCGTGCCGGCGGCGTCCCAGCCCAGCACCCGCTCACGGCCCTTCGGATCCTGGTTCTTCCGGACCTTGTGGTCGACCGGGTTGACGGCGACGGCCTCGACCTGGACGAGCAGGTCCCGGGGGCCGGGTTCGGGCACGGGCAGCTTGACGTCGAGGAGGCTGTCGTCGTCGGTCACCGGCAGGGACGCGCGGTAGGCGACGGCGCGCATGGTGGTGGTCATGTCGCAGGGTTCTCCTGGTCGGACTGGTCGGACTGGTCGGACTGGTCGGACTGGTCGTGGTGGGGGCGGGGCCGTTCGGGCGGCCGGGTGGCCCCGGACTGTGCGGCTCGGCACCGGGGCACGTCGTGCACCGGTCCGCCGCGGTGGCGGCCTTCTCGGCCGGGGCCACCGCTCCGGAGGTGCGCCGTGCGGGTCAGGACACCGCGACGTTCTCGAGCCGGACCGAGACGACGAGCGGCTCGGGGATCTTGTGACCCTCGTCGTCGCGGCTGTAGATCATCCGTGTGGTGGGGATGACCAGGCCGGAGACTTCCTGGTGTCCGGAGATGTAGTGCGCGGCGGGGGTGTTGCCGGCGATCTCGACGCTGTAGTCGCGCCGGCGGATCAGACCCTGCGAGTCGACGTACACGGTCTGCTCGGTGCTGAGGGTCGCGATGCTGTCGGGGAAGGTGATGTGCAGGCGCCGGAACTTCTCCCCGTCCTCCGTCCACGGACCGATCTCTTCCGTCCGCACGCCGGGGTAGGTCAGCGAGAGCGGCTCGGCGAGGTACGTCCACATGGCACTGCCGGAGAAGTAGGCGAGCTGGAGCCTCGTCCACGGCGTCATCAGGTCGTGGCCGGCGAAGGACGCGCGGGGATCGGTCAGTTCCTCGACCACGTTGCCGTCGGAGTCCTCCACGGCCACGCGGTCGGCGGAGAAGGCCGTGTGGTGGTCGGGGTGGAAGAACGGCTTCTGGGTGACGTACTCGCGGCGCAGGTCGACGGTGACGTCGACGTCGTCGAGGGCGCCGGGGTGGCCCTTCATGCCCCACAGGGCACCGCCGAAGAACTGCCGGGCGGTGATCCGGCCGGCCTCTTCCCAGCGGGCGCGCCCGCCGTAGGCGTCGAAGATGGTGCTGAGCAGGTCGGACATGGTGTTCTCCTGATGATGTGGCGGGGATCAGCCGAGGAAGGCGTTGACGTCCTTGGCGGCTTCGGCGGGGTACTGGAACAGCGAGGCGTGGGCGGCGTCGGGGTAGATCCGGATCTGCGCGTCCGGGATCAGGCCGGCCATCAGGTAGCTGTTCTTCGTGGGGATCATCAGGTCGTCGTCGCCCTGGATGACGAGCGTGGGGCACTGGATGCCGGTGAGGCGCTGCAGCGCGGAGTGGTCCGGGATGCCCCACTCCAGTACGGCGTCGTACTGGGCGTCGCGCGAGGCGAGGCTGCTGGGCACGTCCCGGCCCTCGGTGCGGGCCAGGAACCGGCCGAGGAACTCCACACCCTTGGCCTGGCTGGTCTCGGTGTGGGCGAAGAAGATGTAGAGCAGGTCCTCGCCGGTGGGCACCTCGGCGCGGGCGTGCGTCTCGATGTCCTTGCGCCAGCCGTGCATGCCCGGGGCGCCCTTGGGGCCGGTCCCGGCGAGGACGAGACGGCGGACCAGGCGGGGCCTGACCAGCGCGATGTCCTGGGCGGCGAAGCCGCCGATGGAGAAGCCGAGCAGGTCGATGCGTTCCAGGCCGAGGGCGGCGGTGAAGGTGATCATCTGCTGGGCCATCTGCGCGATGGTGGTGGCGAAGGGGCCGGTGGAGGAGGCGACACCGGGGTAGTCGACCAGGATCACCTCGCGTTCGGCAGCGAGTGCGTCGACCAGGGCGGGGTCCCAGTTGTCGAGATTGCCGGTGAAGTGCTGGAGCATGACGAGGGGGACCTCGCCGCCGGAGCCGAGCCGGCGGTAGGCGTAGCGGACACCGTCGGCCTCGACGAACTGCGTGGGAGCGGTGTGGTGGGTAACAGCTGACATGTTTCTCCCTGCCGGAAGGGGATCGGAATCCTCGGGGGTGGTGTAGCCGGGGCGGCTTTCCGCGGGCTCGCCGTCCGTTCCGGAACGGGCCACGCGCTGCCTGCCGAACAGCATGCGGAACGGGCAGTGGAAACTTTGTGGGGCGTGTCTTGACGGGAAGGTGGGCGCGGCCGGGCGGGGCGTGCCGACGGGCGCGGAACGGGGGAGGCGGGCAGCCCCCAGTCGGCCCGGTGTCCGGGCGCACCAGGCGGACGTGCCGAGGGCGGCGCTCCCCGCGGCGGGCGGCCGTCCGGTGGGCCGGTCCCGTCACGGAGAGCGGGTCAGGCTACGGGGTCGGTTCCAAACCGCTTCCCGCCCGTCGGGCGAGAGGGCCGGCCGCCTCCGGGAGCCGCCAGACCTCCCCGTGTGCGGCGGCCAGGGTCCGGGCGGCGTCGCGGCAGGCCGCCGCGAAGCCGGTCACGGCCCGGGAGTCGTCGTCACGCCGCCAGACCACGCTCATCGTGCCGGACAGCCCCTCCAGCGGTACGAACGTCACGCCCGGATACCCGGCGAACCGGAACGATCCCGGTACGGCGGACACGCCCAGGCCGGCCGCCACCAGGTCGGCCACCGCCGAGGGCGCCGTGGGCACGGGCGTGATGCCCACCCCCTCGGCTGCCGCCGCGGCGTCCAGCTGGGCCCAGCAGTGGCTGCGCTCGCGCACGGGGAACAGCACGGTCTGCGCTCCCAGCGCCGCGAGCGGCATGGATTCCGCCGCGGCGCGGGGATGCCCCTGGGCCAGGAGCGCGCTGGTGCGCTCCTCCACCAGTACCTCGGTGGCCAGTCCGTCCGCCACCGGCGGATCCCAGGTGAGGACGGCGTCGACACGTCCGTCGGCGAGCGCCGCCGCCTGCTGTCCGTCCCGGAGTTCCACGACCGACACCCGCGTGCGCGTGCGGCCGGACCACAGCCGGCGTACCGCCTCGGCGGGCAGCCCGCCCGGTGGACTGGGCATCGGGGCCGAGACCGTCAGGACGGCGGCCCCGGTGTCGGCCAGGGACCGGGCGGCCCGTACGAGGCGCCGGTTGTGCGCCAGGGCGCGCTCCGCCTCCGGTACGACCTTCCGGCCGGCCTCGGTGAGTTCGGCACCCCGGGGGGTGCGGACCAGCAGGTCGGTGCCCAGCAGACGTTCCAGCCGGCGCACCTGCCTGCTGAGCGCGGGCTGGGCGATGCCCAGGCCGGCCGCGGCGTGCCCGAAGTGCCCTTCCCTGGCCACGGCGAGAAAGGCGCGCAGCAGTCTCGGGTCGATGTCCGGCTCGGTGGCGGCCGGGAACGTGTCCGCCTCATACGTGTTCACAGCGGGCTGCTCCTTCTGACGAAGGCCGTGGGTTCGGCGACCGGTACCCGGCATCGCCGGATTACGCATCCGCCTCGGACGCGCCGGCCGGGCTCTGGTCCAGGAGGGTCGCGGCCGGCGGGCCGGGCGCCGATGGGACGGGTCGCCGCGGCGGTGAGCTCGCGGTCCCTCGCCCGGCGAACGTCGCCTGGACGGTACCAGGCTGACCCGTGGAGGCCCGCGCGGGCCCGGCAGCGAGACGGCGGTTAGCGCCATGCGGTTCCCCCGGACGTCCCCTACCCGGCGCCCGTGCCGGCGATCCGGCGGGCGTGCGCCGTCCCAGGCCCCGCGCCCTCTCAGGCCGCGCGCTGCCTCCGGCGTGCTCCGTCTCCGGCCACGCGCCCTCTCCGGCCGTGCTCCGTCTCCGGCCGTGCTCCGTCTCCGGCCGCGCGCCCCGTCGTAGGGCCTGCCGGTCGCCCCGCCGTCCAGCGGGGCGGCGGGTGCGGCGGTACGACGACCACCCCCCGCACGCACCATCTCCGCACAGGGTGTGTTCAGAAGGCCCATTCCTCCAGGTGTGCGTCGGCCCGGCCGGGCAGCGGTCGCGCCACGGGCCGTGCGGAGCGGTGGGAGTGCACGTACGAGCGCCGCGGCGCGGCCGGACGGTCCGCTTCCGCGGCACGGCGCAGCTCGGCCGCGTAGGCCAGTACCAGGTCGTGCGCGCCGTACCGGTCATGGCCCCGGACGTCCAGCAGACGGGCGCGCACCAACTCCCCGGTAGCCGCGGCCGCCGCCTCCCGTGAGACACCGGCCGCCCTCGCCAGGGTGGCCGTGCCGATGTCGGAAGCCCGGTGCAGGGGCAGCAGGCGGAAGACCCGCTTGGCCTCGGCACCGAGTGTCCGGTAGGACCAGGAGAAGACACCGCGCACGGCGTTGGCGCTGTCGTCCTCGTCGAAGCCCCCGAGGCTGCCCTGCGCGGTGGCCAGTTCGGCGGCCAGCCGGGTCAGCGGCTGCTCGGGACGGCTCGCCGCGCGGGCGGCCACGAGGGCCAGGGCGAGGGGCAGCCGGCCGCAGCGCGCCACGATCTCCTCGACGACGGCCACGTCCACGTCGGTCCGCGCGGGAGCGACACGGCGGAGGAAGCCCGCCGTCGCCTCGGCCACCGAGGGCAGGTCCAGGGAGAGCAGCCGTGCTCCGTGCGCGGTGGCCAGACCGATCAGCCGGCTCCGGCCGGTCACCACGACCATGCACTCGGAGGCTCCGGGCAGCAGCGGCCGTACCTGGTCCGCGTCGGATGCGTTGTCGAGCACCACGAGCACGCGACGCCCGGACAGGACGCTGCGGAAGAGCGCCGACCTCGCCTCCGTGGAGGCGGGGATACGGTGCCGGGCCACGCCCAGGGCTTCCAGGAACCCGTGCAGCACTTCACCCGGGTCCGCGGGGTCGCCGTGTGCCGCGAAGCCGCCCAGATCCGTGTAGAGCTGCCCGTCGGGGAAGTCCGCCGCCACCCGGTGCGCGAAGTGGACAGCCAGTGCGGTCTTGCCGACCCCGGGGATGCCGTCGACGGCCAGGAGACGCAGGCCGTCGCCGACCCGGTGCGCGGTGTCCAGCGCCTCGCCGAGGGCTCGCTCGCGTCCGGTGAAGAACGGCAGGTCCGGTGGCAGCTGGGCGGGCTCGATCCACGGCGCCCGGGATCGCGGGAGCGGCGGTGACCCGGACCCGGTGGCCTGTACCCGGGGCTCGGCCGGCCCGCCACGCAGCACGCTCTGGTGAGCGGCCCGCAGCTCCGTCCCGGGGTCGACCCCCAGTTCCTCCGACAACCGGACCCTGATGGTCTGGTACTGCGTGATCGCTTCCGCCTGCTTGCCGTCCGCGGCCAGCACGAGCAGCAGGGACGCCTGGAGCGCCTCGTCGAGCGGGCGGCGGTCGGCGGCCCGCCGGACGGGCAGCAGGACGGAGCCGGCCCGGCCGCAGCCCAGGGCCGCGGTGGCCGCCTCGCACACGACCGGAGCGTATTCGTGCTCCACCATGGCGAAGGCCGGGTGCACCGCGGCGACGGCGCCCAGGTCCTCCGCGCAGTGGCCCTGCCACAGGTCCAGCGCCTCCAGGTACATGTCGACGGCCGCCGGGAGGTCGCCCGTGGCGGCCGTGGCGCGGGCCCGCCGGACGAGGTCGCGGAACCTGAGCAGGTCCAGACCGTCCGCGTCGACACGCAGCAGGTAGCTCCCCGCCTGCCGGACGAGCCACCGGCCCGACGACCTGATCGGCAGGCCCGGTTCCAGCAGCCGCCGTAGCGAGCCGACGTACCGGTGGACCGCGTTCACCGCGCTGACCGGTGGGTCGCCGTCCCACAGCAGGCCGATGAGTTCCGTCAGCGGGACGGGCCGTCCCGCGCCCGCCAGCAGCGCGGCGAGGAGCAGGCGTTGCTGGCGCGGGCCGAGCGGGAGTTCCTCCTCGGCCCGCCAGGCCCGCACCGGCCCCAGCAGCGTGAAACGCACGGCATGTGCGGGCCCCTGTTCTTCGTCGATGCGTAGACGCGGTGTCACGGGCATCGAGGCGTCCTCCTTTCACCGTCCGGACGGCTTCCCGGCAGCGGTCCGCCGCCTGCGCACCGGCGTACCCCTCCACGAGGTGGTGCTCCGTCCGGCGGCCACGCCGAAAAAGTAGGTCCGGGCCGCTCGGCGGTCATCAGTCGGTTGACTCACCGCGGTGGACGACACCCCGGACTCCCGCCACCGGGGCCGCCGCGGCCCCCGTGACGGCCCCGCGACCCGTGTCCCGGGAGGCCCGGCGGAGGTGTCGCCCCGACCCCCGCGCCCGTCGTTCCGCGCCCCGTCACGGCAGGAGGGGGGCAGGGTCGTCTGCATCGCGCCGCGGAGTGACTGGTCATTCGACTGATGCGTCCCTCCGTGACAGCCGCGAAGCTGGGACGGGGCGGCCGGTGTGTGACGCGCCGGCCGTCCCGCCCCACCGCTTGTGCACGGCCGAGGAGGACGAAGAGGGAATGAAGGGTGCGGAGGAACTCGTGGAAGACGTGGACCTGCTGGTGGTGGGGGGCGGCAAGGCCGGCAAGACGCTCGCCATGGACACCGCGCGGGCCGGTGGCAGAGTGGTGATGGTGGAACGGGGCATGATCGGCGGCACCTGTATCAACGTGGCCTGTATCCCCACCAAGACGCTGGTGACCAGCGCCCGGCTGGCCCGCAGGGCCGGCACCGCGGAGTCGCTGGGGATCCGGCTGGGGACGCCCCAGGTGGACCTGGAGCTGTTGCGCGCGCACAAGGACGGCGTCGTCTCCGACATGGTCGCGCTCAACCACCGGCAATTCCTGGACAGCGGCATGGACTTCGTCCTGGGCACCGCGCGCTTCGTGGCGGAGCGGACGGTGGACATCGCCCTCAACGACGGGGGCCGCCGTGTCGTGCGCGGCACCGACGTGGTGATCAACACGGGGACGACGCCGCACATCGCGGCCATTCCCGGGCTCGCCGAGGCGGAACCGCTGACCAGCGAGAGCATCATGGACCTGCGCCGCGTCCCGGACCGGCTCCTGGTCCTCGGCGGCGGTTACGTGGGCCTGGAGTTCGCCCACATGTTCGCCGCGTTCGGCAGCCGGGTGACGGTCCTGGAACGCGGCCCCCACCTGCTGCGGAGCGAGGACCGGGACATCGCCACGGCCCTGGCGGACTACCTCCGGGAGGACGGCGTCGAACTGATCACCGACGTCACGGTGAAGGAAGTGGTCCGGGAACGGGAGACGGTGCGGGTGCTGCTGGAGGACGGGCGGACCCTGACCGCCGACGACATCCTCGCGGCGACCGGCCGGGACCCCGTCACGCGCGACCTCGGCCTGGAGGCGGCGGGGGTGCGGACCGACGACCGCGGGTTCGTACGGGTGGACGACAGGCTGGCGACCGACGCCCCGCGCACCTGGGCGGTGGGCGACGTGGCCGGCAGCCCGCAGTTCACCCACGTGTCCCTGGACGACTACCGCATCGTCAAGGCCAACATCGACGGCGGTTCCCGCAGCGCGGCCGGCCGACTGGTGCCGTGGAACCTGTTCACCGACCCGGAGCTCGCCCGCGTCGGTCTCACCGAGGAGCAGGCCCGCGCCACGGGCCGTTCCATCAGGGTCGCGAAACTGCCGGTCAAGGCCATCCCGCGGGCGCGCACCCTGCGGGACACACGGGGTCTGTGGAAGGCGGTGGTCGACCGGGACACCGAGCAGATCCTGGGCGCCGCCCTGCTCGGCCCCGAATCGGCGGAGGTGCTGTCCGTGGTGCAGACGGCCATGTGGGCCCAGATGCCGTTCACCCGTCTGCGGGACGGCATGATCGCGCACCCGACCATGGCGGAGGGACTCAACGCGCTGTTCGCCTCCTGGGTGGACTGAGCAGCCGCGCCGGCCACCGCCCGGCAGCGACCGGAAACGTCTCCCCTTGCCGCCGGCATGCCGGGCAATTGTGTACGTCAGGGACGTCAGGACGGGACATCAGGGACTCAAGCGACCCAACTTCCGGATGCACCACGCGGCCGCGTGGGCCTCGCGCGCCCCGCCGCGCGCCACCGTCCCGTCAGGACCGGTAGCTCTCCACCTGGGACTGCGGCCGCACACGGGCCTCATCGGCATCCTCCCCGAACCCGACCCTGGCCCGCCGCTGCCGCAGCAGGTCCCAGCACTGGTCCAACTCCCGTTCGAGCGAACCGAGCCGGTCACGCTCCGCGGCGCGGTCCACGCCGCCCGCGGTGAGGGAGTCCCGCAGCCTGCGTTCCTCGTCCGCCATCTCCGTGATCCGGTGCAGGATGCGCTGGTCGGTTTCCATGGGTGTGGTCTCCTGGTTCATCGGGGTGTGGCGGCCCGGCCGCCGCGCCTCGGAACTCGGCCGGGTGACGACATGTCACCCGAGAAGGCGCGACGTGGGGTGCGGGGCGCCCTCGCCCCCCGATTCCTTCCTCCTCACCGTCCGGAGTGATCCGTTGTTTGACTTACCTGTTCGGACGGGAGCCGTCGCCGACGTGACCGTGTCACCCGGTACGCCGGTGTCCGCGCGTGTGCGCTACCCCCGGCTCACCAGCCGTGACGGCGTCGCGCCGGGGGCGGCGACGGGAGGCGTCGCGGGCGTGGTCCCGGTGCCGGACGCGTGGTCAGGTGTGCGCTCCGATGGCATCCCGGCGCGGCTGAGCGCGTCGTGGAGCTGGGTCCGGCTGCTGACTCCCAGCTTCGGGAACACCTGGTACAGGTGGAAGCCCACGGTACGGGCGGACAGCAGCAACCGCTCGCCGATCTGCCGATTGGTGAGCCCCGCCGCCGCGAGCCGCGCGATCTGCAACTGCTGCGGGGTCAGCCGCTCCACCGAGCCCGAACCGCCCTCCGCGTCCCGCACGGGCACCCCGCAGGCCCGCAGCTCGCCCGCCGTCCGCTCCGCCCACGGGTGCGCCTTCAACCGCTCGAACACCGTGAGAGCCCGCGACAGTTCGGCCCGCGCCTCGCTCATCCGACGCCTGCGGCGCAGCCACTCACCGAACTCCAGCGACACCACCGCCCGTTCGAACGGCCACTGCTCTCCCACCGGGTCCCCCACGACTGTACGGAACAGCCCTTCAGCATCCTCCCCCTCGCACAGCAACGCCCGTGCCCGCCCCACGATCAGCCGCAGGCGCGACGACATCCCCTCGCCCACCCACCGCTCCACCGCGTCGACCACCGCCACCGCTTCCGCCGGCCGCCCCACCCGGACGGCAGCGGCGGCCAGGTCCCCCACCCCGTAGAGGGAGCAGTGGTAGTGCACCGGCCGCGGCTCGGGATCCGCCGTGAACAGCCCCCGCAGCAACTCGAACTCCACCGCGTGATCGCCCTCGGCGGCGGCCACCGCCGCACGCACCATCGCCATGCGCACACCCAGGGCCCGGCTCTCCGACATGTCGAGCCCCCGCACGGCCCGCGCCATCAGCCCCCGGGCGTCCTCCCCGCGCAACGCCAGCACCATCGCGCTCACGTACACGGCCACCCACGCCGCCGGCTCCATCCCCTTCTCCTCCGCCACCCGCCGCGCGTCCTCGGCGGACTCGCACGCCGCCTCCCACGCCCCCGCGTCGAACTGTGCCAACGCCAGCGCCTGTCCCACCATGGCGCTGGAGCCTGCGGTCGTCACCGTGCGCAGACGTTCCATCACCCGGCTCAGCAACCGCACCCCCAGCGCCGTCTCGTCCAGCATCCAGGCCGCGCTCCCCAGCACGCTCAGCCGTCCGGGCACGTCGTCCGCCTCGGCCGCGGCGCGCTCCAGCGACGCCAGCGCACCGCGACGGTCGCCGAAGGGATCACTGCAGGCACGTGCCCACACCTGTTCGTACGGGCTGCCCACGTCACCCGGAATACGTGCCAGCAACCCCCGTGCCTGCCGGCGGAATGCCTCGTCACCGCTGCAGTAGAGAACCACCGCGCTGTGACTGACCGCGTCCAGCGCCGTCACCGGCGAGGCGTCCATCACGTCGGCGGCCAGCGGCAGCAGATGCGACAGCGCGGCCCTCTGCCGGCCCGTCGACGCCAGCGCCCACCCCCGGTGCAACGCCGCCTCGGCCAGCATCCCGGTGTCGTCCGTGGCCGCGGCCACCTCGCCCGTCAGCGCCTCGACCCACCACGGCTCGCCCGCGTGCGTGGCCAGTTCGCAGGCGTCCAGCAACCGCCGTGCCCGCGACCACCCCTGCTCGCTCAACTGCGCCGCGCGCTCCAGTGCCGCCGCCGCCACGCGATAGCCGCCCCGTCGGCGTGCCCGGTCCGCCGTCGCCACCAGCGCGCCCGCGACCGACTCGTCCGGTGCCAGGGACGCCGCGGCCAGATGCCACGCCCGCCGGTCGGGATCCTCCGCCAGCCCGTCGGCCAGCCGCAGGTGCACCTCACGGCGCTCCGCGAACGACGCCCTCCCGTACACCACGGACCGCATGAGCGGATGCAGGAACGCGACCCTTCCGCTCATCAGACGCACCAGTCCCGCGTCCTCCGCGGCCGCCCACGCCTCGGCGCCGCCGCCGGGCACCGACGCCGCCGCCGACAGCGCCGCCCGGATGTCCGGCCCGTCCGCGGCCGCCGCGAACAACAGCACCCGCCGTGTCGCCTCCGGCAGTCCGTCCAGCCGTTCCGCGTAGGCCTTCTCCAGCCGGGCCGGAACCGGGAATCCCGCCCCCACCGCCGTGTCCCACCCCGGGAAGCCCCGTTCCGCCGCGTCTCGCGCCAGCTCCACCAACGCCAGCGGATTGCCCGCCGCCAGCCGCAGCAGCTGCCCGCGCAACCGGCCCCGCGGAACCACGGGCTGCGCGTCCAGCAAGCGTCCGGCCGCTTCCTCGGACAAGGGCCCGACCGGAACCGGCTCGAAATCGGGCCACCCGGGTGCGCACGTGCCGTCGCCGCGCACCGCCGCCAGCAGGCCCACCGGTTCGCCGGCGAGGCGCCGTGCGACGAACAGCACGGTGTCCAGGGAAGGGTCGTCCAGCCACTGGAGGTCGTCCACGACGATCGTGACCGGGCGGTGGCTCGCGGAAGCCAGCAGCAGGTTCAGGGACGCGAGTCCGACGAGCAGCCGCCCGTCACCGCCGTCCGCCTCGGTGGTACGGGCGGACGCGTGTTGTATGCCGAGGGCGCGGGAGAGGGCAGCGCGCTGCGGAGCCGGCAGCTGGGGCAGGTGGTCCAGGGTGGGTCTCAGCAACTGGTGGAGGGCGCCGTACGCGAGTGTTCGCTCGGCCTGGCTGCCGGCGCAGCCGAGGACGGTCCCGCGGCGGCCCGCCTCCGCCCTCATGGCGTGCAGCAGCGTGGTCTTGCCCATGCCGGGCTCACCCACGAGGAGGAGGGCGCCCGCCTCCTCGACCCGCTCCGGGAAAAGGCCTCGCAGGACACGCGATATCTCCGGCTCGCGCCCGATGATCCCGTCCAGTGGGTCCTCGTCCCCGCGTCCACGGACCATTGTTCCTCCCGGCTCCTGGCAATTACCCGGAAGTTATCACGGAATACCGTAGGGCCGGGTTTTTCCTTTTCATGGGGAAGTCAAGAACGCGTCGCAGGTCGCCCTTCCGGGTAATCAAGAATTTCCGCAGAAAAAGCGAAGACATTCCAGATTGATTCCACAACCCGTCCGCGCGGGCGTGCCCGAGACATCGCGGGCGGGCTCCAGAGGCCGTCGCCGCCCTGCCGCACCGACCGGCCCAGCGGCGAGGGCGACTGCAAGGTGTGGCGGCCCTTCACGCGGCCGATACCAGTCGACCGACAGATGCGTCACCCGTCCGCCGGCAGCCACCATATGAGCGCCGGCAGGGGTAACCGCCCTCCGGCGTGGGAGGAACGTTGTCGTTGGTGGGCCGTACGTCCGAGTTGCGTGCACTGGAAGCGCTGCTGGTCGAGGCGGAGAACGAGGGAGCGGCGCTGCTGCTGCGAGGCGACCCCGGGGTGGGGAAGACCGCGCTGCTGGACGCCGTGACCGCCCGCGCCCGCTCCGGCGGGGCGCGCGTGCTCCAGATCGTCGGGGTCGAGAGCGAACAGGAACTTGCGTTCTCCGCGCTGCACCAGCTCCTCTATCCGCTGTTCGACCACCTCGCGGGGCTGCCGGCCTTCCAGAGCGGCGTGCTGGAACAGGCGCTCTCCATCCGTGAGGGCTCGGCGCCCGGACGCTTCGCCATCTCGGCGGCGGCGCTGGCGCTCCTCCAGGCCGCGTCCAGGCGGTGGCCCCTGTGCGTGGTGGTGGACGACGTGCACTGGATCGACCGTTCCAGCGCCGAGGTGCTGACGTTCATCACCCGCAGGCTCGGCAGTTGCCGGGCGGCCTTCATCATGGCCGCGCGCAGCGCGGCACACGGCTTCCTCGATCCCACGGGCCTGCGCGTGCTCGACGTCGGACCGCTGCCGGCCCCCGACGCGCTGACGCTGCTCGACAGCAGTCACCCGGGGCTGGCCGAGACGACCAGGCGGCGCCTGCTGGACGAGTCGGAAGGCAACCCGCTCGCGCTGGTGGAGCTGGCGAGCCAGCTCACCGAGGCCCAGCGGGACGGCGCCGAAGCCCTGCCGGCGAACCTGCCGCTCAACAGCCGGCTGGAGAGTGTGTTCGCCGACCGTGTCCGGCAGCTCGGCTCCGTGACACGTTTCGCCCTGTTGCTGACGGCCCTGGACGGAGAGCGCCCCGGCAATCTGGGGGACATCCGGGCGGCCTTCGGCGCGGGGGGCGAGGAGTGGGACGAGGGACTGCTGGAGACGAGCGAGCGCACCGGGCTGGTCCGTGTCGACCACGTCGCGGAGCAGGTCACCTTCCGGCACCCCCTGGTCCGCTCGTGCGTGGTGCACTTGTCCCCGGCCGGACGCCGCAGAGCCGCGCACCGTGCGCTGGCCGAGGTCCTGAAGGCGGAGCCGGAACGGCGTGCCCTGCATCTCGCCCACGCCGCGGACGACCCCGACGAGGCGGTCGCCGTCGAACTCACCCGTGCCGCGGAGCGGGCCGTGGCCCGTGGCGGCGCCGCGGAGGGCGCCACGGCGTACCGGCGTGCCGCCGAACTCAGCCAGGACCCCACCGAACGCGCCCGCCGCCTGGAGCAGGCCGCCTTCGCCGCCGGCATCGCCGGACTCCTGGGAACGGCCCACGAACTGGCCGGCCAGACCACGGAGTCACTGCGTGGCGCGGCAGCCGCGGGCTACGTGCAGTTCCACCGGGAAGGAGACATCGACGCGGTCTACCGCATCCTGCCCCCCGCCATGGAGGCGGCGCGCGGAAACACCGTCCCGACCGACGCGGACGCGTTCGACGACGCGTTCTACGTCCTGCTCAACGCGGCGGTGTGGGGCGGCCGTGCGGAACTGTGGCCACCCGTGTACCGCGCGCTAGACCGGGTCTCCGAGTCCGCGCGCATGTGCTTCGACTGCGTCGCCGACCCGGCGCGCACCGCTCATGACGTGCGGGAACGACTGGACAAGGCGACGGCCGCACTGTCCCCCGACACACCTCTGTGGCGTGTCACCTGGCTGATCTACACGGCCATGTACCTGGACTGCTTCACGTACTACGACGGCGTGTGGCGGGAGGCCGTCGGGCACCGGGCGTACGACAGCCTGCGCTTCGGCGTGGTGGCCAGGACCCACGAGGCGTTCATGCGGGGGGAGTGGGACAAGGTCCAGACGATCGCGTCCCAGGGTTTCGCGGACGCCACCGAGCACGAGTACCACCTCATCCACATCATCTTCACGTACGGGCTGGCCATGGTCGCGTCCGGCCGCGGAGACGAGGAAGCGCTGCGCCGGCACTGCGACACGATCACCGCGTGGGCCCAGCCGCGCCGCATGCAGCTGCTGATGTCCACCGTGAACGAGACCTGGGCCCGCGCCGCGGTCGGCCGCGGGGACTTCGAGGAGGCCTACCTGCTGACCTCCGCGCTGACCCCGCCGGGAGAACTGCCCTCGCACTTCCCCCACTTCTCGCGCGTGTTCCTGGACCTCGTGGAGTCCGCGATGCGCACCGGCCGGACCGAGGCGGCTCGCGCACACGTCGAAGCGGGCCGGCAGGCGCGTCTGGACGCCATCTCACCGCACCACGCGGTCATCCTCGCCGCGGCCGCCGCGGTCGCCGCGCCCGACGACGAGGCGGGCGCGCTGTACGAGGCGGCCCTCGCGGTCCCGGACGCCTCCCTGTGGACCTTCGAATACGGCCGTGTCCGGCTGTGGTACGGCGAGTGGCTCCGCCGGCGCCGCGAGTACACCGCCGCGCGCGTCCAGCTGAGCGTGGCGCTGGAACTGTTCGAGCAGCAGTTGAAGGCACCGCTGTGGGCGCAGCGCGCGCGGGACGAACTGCGCGCGGCCGGCGTGGGCGTCGGGGTCGCGGACGCCAGGACGGGCGTGAGGATGAGCGCACAGGAGCGCCGTATCGCGGAACTCGCGGCGAGCGGCCTGTCCAACAAGGAGATCGGCCGGCAGCTCAACATCTCGCCCCGCACCGCCGGCGCCCACCTCTACCGGGTGTTCCCCAAGCTGGGCATCACCTCCCGCGCCGCCCTGCGCGACGCGCTCAGATCCTTCGACGAGGTGAACGGCACGTGACGGCCGCGCCGACCGGGGCACTTGTGGATCGGCCTCGCCGGAGGAGGACTGGAGTCCCTGATCCGCACGGCCTCCTGGACCGAGATCACCGCGCTCATCGACTCGGCGGCCCCGCACGGCTTCATGATCTTCGAGAAGAACGCGGCGCACCCCCCCTCTTCCGCCGCGCCGGACACCGGGCGACCTGAGCTCGACCGGAAACTCGCCGCCCTCCTCGACTTCCTCGGTACGGACGTCCCGGACGAACTGCTGCGGAGCCGACCCGGACCGGTACCTTCGGCGCGTTCCGGCCCGCTTCTTCCCTGCCGTGTCCTGCGGCACGCTGTTCGGTCTGATCTTCTTCGTGCCGCCGTGGGCGCACGCAGCGGTGCGCTGGGCGGCTCGCTGGCCCACGCCGGCATCGACGACGACTTCGTCGGCGTAGTGCTCGCTCGTCGGCAGGCGGTCAGGTCGGGAGGATCAGCGCCTGGTTTCCATCCTGTAGAAGCCTGCCCACTACGGCAACCAACCAGGGAGCCCGAACCGGGGCCATCGGCTCGGGGCCGGTGTGGGAATCACGTATGCCCGCATTCTCGCCCGGCGAGGACCGGCCGTGGCCGTCTCAGAGCGTCGCGAGGTACTGGTGGACCGAGCGGACCGCGCTGGCGCCGTCGCCGACCGCGGCGGCGACCCGCTTCATCGAGGCCAGCCGCACGTCGCCGGCGGCGAATACGCCGGGCACGCTGGTCTCGTACGGCAGTGGCTCGCGCCCCAGTTCCTTCCAGCGCGGTCCGAGGTCCGCCGCCGGCAACTGCCGGTCCGTCGGCACGAACCCGTCCGCGTCCAGGACCACTCCACCGAGCCATGTCGTCGCCGGCCGGGCCCCGATGAAGCAGAACAGGCCCGCGCAGTCGATACAGCGTGCCCCGGTGCCCCCGTCCCGGGTGGTCAGGGACACTCCGTCCAGGTGCGGCCGGCCGTGCAGCGCCGTCACCTCGGTGCCGGTGAGCACGGTGATCCGCGGGTCGTTCACGATCCGTTCCACGAGGTACGCGGACATGCGGGCGCCCAGATCGGTTCCCCGTACCACCAGGGTGACCTCGGAGGCGTACCGGGCCAGGTGCAGGGCGGCCTGGCCCGCGGAGTTGGCGCCGCCGACCACCGCGACCGGCCGGCCGGCGACCGCGTGTGCCTCCAGGTCGGTGGCCGCGTAGTAGATGCCGCAGCCGGTCAGTTCCGCCCAGCCGTCGAGGGGGAGCGCCCGGTACTCCGCTCCGGTCGCGACGATCACCGCCCGTGTCTCGACGCGGGTTCCGTCCACCAGGGTCACGACGTGGTCGCGGCCCTCGGTGCTCAGCCCCACGACGCCGCACGGACTGGCGATGCGCACACCGAACTTCAGCGCCTGTACGGCGGCACGCGCGGTCAGGTCGGCTCCGCTGAGCCCGAAGGGGAAACCGAGGTAATTCTCGATACGTGCGCTGGTGGCGGCCTGGCCGCCGACGGCCACCCCGTCCAGCAGCACCGTCTCCAGCCCCTCGGAGGCGCCGTACACCGCGGCCGCCAGCCCCGCCGGACCTGCACCCACGACGGTGAGGTCGGCCGAGCCGCGTCCGGTACGGCGGTAGGCGAGATTGAGCTGCTGGCTCAGCACGCCCGGCGTCACACGGGGCGTCGCCTCGCGCGACGACAGCGCCGCGGGCAGGTCCTCCTCGGCGAGACCGGACGAGCGCATCGCGTCCGCACCCTGCGGGGAACCGCTGTCCAGCCACCGGTGCGGCACGCCCTGACGGTCCAGGAAGGTGCGCATGGCCAGGCCCTCGGCCGTTCCGGCGTCGCCGACGATCCGCAGCGTCTGCTGCGTCGCCTGGCGCAGCAGCCGGCGCCGGGCGAGGATCGCGCGCAGGAGCAGGTCGGACAGCTCGGTCTCCTGGGCCATCAGCCGGCGGAAGGCCGCGGGCCGCACCCGGTGGATCGTGCCGCCGGTGGCGACGCGTACGGTCAGCCCGCGCCGCTGTCCGGTGAGCAGGTTGAGTTCGCCGGCGAACTGGCCGGGGCCGTGCGTCATGAAGAGGTGCCCGTCACCGCCCTCCGAGGACGGGATGACCGCCTCCAGCGTCGCCGTCCCGCACAGGAAGAGGTCGACCGAGTCGTCCTCCACCTGGTAGAGGACGTCTCCCGCCCGGACCTCCTCGCGGGTCGCGTACCGGGCGGCCCGGGCGAGCTGTCCGTCGTCCAGCCGCACTTCGGCGGCGGTGGCGAGATCGTCGGGACGATCACCGATCTCGGGGAATGAGGTTGCCATGCCCGAAGAATGCCACCGGGTCACACCGCCGGGCGACGGATCGCCTCGTGTGTGCGGCTCCGGCGGCGCACATGTGCACGCGAGGACAGTTTCGCTGCACGAACGGCCCCACACGTCCGGAGTATGTTCGATGGTGCCCCCGGCAGCGGGGCACGTACATCCGAGGAGCGTGTTTCGTATGTCCGCCCGACCCGTGGTGCGGGGCCTGCACCACATCAAGATTCCCGTGTCCGATCTGGAGCGGAGCATCGCCTGGTACGGCTCCGTCCTGGGCGCACGTCGCATCCCGGAGTACGACCACGTCACCCGGGACGGGCAGCTGTTCGCCGTCATCCTCGACGTCCCCGGTGTGGACGTGCCCGTGGAACTGCGTCTCGACCCGGCGACCGCCGGACGGCTGGCCGGCTTCGACCCGCTGACCTTCACGGTGACGGGCCGGGCGGAACTCGACGGCTGGATCCGTCACCTCGACACGCTCGGCGTGCCCCACTCACCGGTCATCGTCGCCCTGGTCGGCCATCTCCTGGTGGTCTCCGACCCCGACGGTGTCCGGCTGCGGTTCTACACCGACGAGCCCCACGGACTCGGCCCCGCACACGTGGACTTCGCGTCCCCCTGGCTGCGCCCCGGCACCGCTCCGGCCACGGATGCCTGACCGGCGGTGAGATCCCCGGCGGCCGGGGGAGCCTCGTCGCTCACCGCCCCGCCGCTCACGACCCTGCCGCTCACCGCCCCGTCGCCGTGATCGGGTCGCCGTCCCAGAAGCCCGTCATCGCCCGCGCCGTCGCCCGGGGGCGCTCCACGTGCGGTGAGTGCCCCGTGTCCGCCAGGACGGTGTGCCGGGCGTCCAGCCGGCGTGCCATGTCCGCGAGCAGGGCCGGTGCCCAGGTGTCGTCCCGGTCGCCGTGCACCACGTCCACCGGCAGCCCGCTCAGCCCGGCCAGTTCCGCGGTCCGGTCGGGTTCCTCCAGCAGGTTCCGTCCGGTGGCCAGCAGCTGGGTGCGGCTGGTGCGCAGCCAGCGCGCGACGCTCCTCGGCGCCGGACGATGCGGCACGCGGTTGCCGCAGGGCCTGCCACACATGCTCCATCGTCATCGTGGTGAGTGGCCCGGTGAGCAGCTTCACCTGCGCTCCGCGTTGCTCCCTCACCCGCCCGGGCCTCGAGGACAGCAGCGTCTGGGACGCGAACGCCGAGGGTGCGGCGAGCGCGGCGCCCCGACCGCATCTGGCCGCCCATGGAATGGCCGGCCAGATGCGGTCGGGTGCCGAGCGCCTCGGCCAGCGCCACGACGTCCTGGCCGAGTTCCTCCCGCCGGTACGCCGTCGCGTCATGGCCGCCGTCCGTCTCGTTCTGGCCACGCAGGTCCACCGCGAAGGCCCGGTAGCCGGCCTCGGACAGCAGCGGCAGCAGCGGGAGGAAGTCCTCCTTGTCCTCGGTGTAGCCCGGCAGCAGGAGAACCCTGCCCCGGGCGGCCGGTACCGGCTCGGCACAGAGGGCGGCGAACACACCTCGACGGGTGCTCAGATCCCGGCGGATGAGGGGAGGAAGAGATGTGTATGTCCCGGCGTACAGCGTATGTTCGTTTCGCCGGACTCGTCTCGTCGACAGAGGACGCGGGCCCGTGCCGTGCCGGGCCCGCGACACCGCCGGCGGTCAGGCGTCCATCAGCGCACGCACGCGGTCGCTGTCCCGCTGGGCGCTCTCCCGTTCCTCGGACGTCGGCCGCTCCAGCCGTACCGGCACGTCCTTGTGGTGCGGCGTGCCGGCGATCGGGTCACGGTCGGTGGCGTCGGTGAGCAGGTTGATCCGCGGGCCATTGGTGACACGCCCACCGCGGCCGTCGGGGACCGACATGCCGAAACCGTGGGGCAGGGCCACCTGCCCGGCCCGCAGCGTCTCGTCGGCTTCGGCCAGCGCGACCAGGCGTCCGGTCCTCGACACCACGGCCACCCAGTCGCCCGGGGCGACACCGGCGGCGGACAGGTCCTCGGCGCGGGCGCGCAGCGCGCCGTCCGGGTCGGTCCTGCGCCAAGCGGGCGGGCGCAGGATCTGGTTGGCGTTGTGGCTGCGGCGCTGACCGTTGACCAGGGACAGCGGGAAACGGGGATCACGACGGTCGGCGGCCGGGTCCAGGGACGTGAGCCAGGTGAGCAGCTCCGGCACGGCGAGCGTGACGCGTTCGCTGCGCATCAGGCTCCACACCTCGTCGTAGTCGTGCGCGCTGAAGGCGAGACCGCTCGGTGACCGCAGGACGCGGTCGAAGAGTTCCTCGCCGAGCGCTGTCCCGGACGCCTCGCTGCCCAGCGCCCGTTGGACGGCGGGTCCCAGCCGGCGCGCGGCGGAGTGGCAGCCGGGCCACAGGACCGCCGCGGAGGCCGCGCCCTCGGGCAGTGTGCGGCCGAGCGTGCGGTACAGCAGCGCGGGGGCGGTGCCGGGGGCCTCGCGCAGGACGGCGGCGGCGTGCCGCAGCAGGTTCGGCCGGTCGGTGCGGGCCAGCTCCGTGAGCCGTTCGAGCTCCGCCCGGTCCGGCAGGGCGCCGAGCTCCTCCAGGAGCCGGGTGTAGATCTCGGCCTCCACCAGGGTGCCCGGCAGCGGGGCGAACAGCGGCCGGCGGAGCTGGAAGTAGTTCGTCGGCCACTCGAAGTCGAAGAACGTCCACTCCCACTTCTCGTGCTGCGAGGCCGCGGGCAGTACGTAGTCGGCCAGCGCCGCCGTCTCCGTGTAGGCGATGTCGACGACCACCGACAGTTCGCATGCCGCGAGGGCGCGCTCGACGGACGCCGTGTCCGCCGCGGTGTTGGCCGGATTGGACGAGTCCACCCAGACGGCACGGGCCCGGTGCGGATGGTCGGCGAGGACCTCTTCGGCCAGGGTGTTCATGGGCAGGTACCCGCCGATGTACTCGAACCCGGTGATCTGCGAGCGCTCCCCGCGGGACTCCTTCCACAGCGGGATCAGCCAGGAGTGCAGGGCGTTGGTGCCCGGCCGGCCGAAGTGCCCGGTGACCAGGTACAGCAGCTTCTCCAGGTAGCTGTTGAGCGTGGAGTTGCGCCCCTGCTGGACGCCCAGTTCGACGCGGACGGTCATCGCCCGCGCGGCCAGGATCAGCTCCACGGCCCGCTCCACCTCCGTCCGCTCCACCTCGGCGTGGGCGATCCACTCGTCCACGGGGATGCGCAGCAGGGCGTCGGCGACCTGTTCGTAACCCTCGGTGTGTGCCCGCAGGAACGCCTCGTCCGCGCCGCCGCGCCGTACGACGAGGGCGAGGATCGCCCCCAGCAGGTAGGCGTCGGTTCCGGGCCGCAACGGCAGGTGGACGTCGGCCACCTCCGCCGTCTCGGTGCGCCGCGGATCGATGACGATCATCTTCCGGCCGGGGTCGTTCTTGATGGCGTTCACCTCGTTGCGGGCACGGTTGAAGCCGTGCGCCATCCACGGGTTGCAGCCGATGGCGACCAGCAGGTCGCACTCCTCGACGCCCTCGGACGTGTGGCAGACCTGCCCGCCGAACAGTTTGCCGTTGACCCAGAAGTCCCCGGTCTTCTCCTGTGACAGGGCGCCGAAGAACCGTGTGGAGTTCATCCAGCTCATCAGCGCGTTCCCGTACGCGCCACCGGAGTGGTTGCCCTGGCCCCCGCCGCCGACGTAGGCGAGCGCCCCGGGGCCTCCCGGCTCGGTGGTGTCCCGGATGTCCCGCAGGCGCCGCGCGATCTCGGTCAGCGCGGTGTCCCAGTCCACGGGCTCGTGGCCGCCGTCGGGGCGGCGGCGCAGCGGGGTGGTGAGACGGTCCGGGTGGTCGCCGTACCACGTCAGCCGCTGCGCCTTCTGGCAGAGGTAGCCCCGGGTGCGCGGGTTCTCCTTGTCGCCGCGTACGCGGGTGATCGTATGCCCGTCGATCGCGACCTCAAGACCGCAGTTGACGTAGCAGAGGCTGCACGCTGTCTTGTGCCAGTCGGTCATACGTGTTTCCCGCTTCCGCGCCGGCCCCACACCGGGTGACGATCCGCTCGGCGAGCGGTGACGCCCGGGTGTCTGAGGGGTACACATTCCAGAGGACAGGGTTTCTTCACCGAACTGTCCTTGTCAAGGCGGTGATTTGCCGTGTTCCCGCGTGTGTCAGGCGCGGAGCGCCGCGGGCAGGTGCTTGCGTGAGGTGACGCCTGTCTTGGCGAAGACATGCGACAGGTGGCTCGCGACCGTGCGGTGGCTCATGCCCGGCTGCCAGCCGGTCCGCTGGTACGACAGCCCGCCGGCCGGGCCGTACCCGAAGCCTGGTGGGTCGTAAGCAAGTGCTTGCAGGCGCCGCCTGCGCGGGCAGGGGAGTGCGCCAGTGCTCTGGCGTGATCCTGCCGGGGAGCTCCGGCGCTCGCTGACCGGGGATGTCGCGGAGCCGGCCGGGCGTGCGCCGAGCCCATGGTCCGCCGCACATTCGCACACCGCCTCCGCGTGCCACTCGACGACCTGACGGCCCGCCGTCCGCGAGCGGTCGTCCCGGCCGGGTGTGCCGTCGGAGCACAAGGCGCCATCGGCTCGTCATCGGCCTCGCGCTCGACGGCGACGGTACGCAAACACCCCGGCTCCGTCGGGGCGCGCCCGACAGCGTGCCCCGACGGCCCTCCGTCCACGGTCCGGCTCTCACAGGGCGCCGTTGCGGATGGCGTAGGCCACCGCCTGCGTCCGGTTGCGCAGGCCCAGCCGGGTGATGACGTCGTGCAGCACGTTCTTGATCGTGCGTTCCGAGTAGTTGAGGCGCCCCGCCACCTCCGCGGTGCTCAACCCCTCGGCCAGCAGCCGCAGGACGTCCACCTCCCGGGCGGACAGGTCGGACGAGCCCGGCTGGTGCCCGGGCAGCGAGCGCAGGCGCTCGACCAGGGCGCGCACCAGGGTGGGCGGCAGCGGTGACTCCCCCCGCAGCGCCCTGCGGCTCGCCCGCACGATGTCGGCGTAACCGACCTCGCCGCGCAGCAGCACACCCACCACTCCGCGGTCGACCGCGTACCACAGGTGCCGCTCGCTGATCGAGTCCACCACCAGCAGCACCGGCAGCCCCCGCCCCTGGTCCGACCTGGCGACCTCCTCGACACGTTGGAGCGTCGCCAGGGAGACCTTGTGCGCCAGCACCAGCGCCACGTCCGCTCCGTGCCGGTCCTCCCAGGGCACCACGCGCACACCCGACGCCGTACGGAGGTAGGCCTGCGCGCCCTCCTCCGTGAGCACGTCGCTCGCCGTCACGGTGAGCGTCACCGGCCGGGCGTCCGGCTCCTCGACCCCTGCGGGGGCCCTCCTCACCGGCGCCTCCGGCACGGACGTCAGACGGAACCGGCCGGCCGAACCCGGACGCTCCCGCACCGGTGCCTCGACGGCACTTCGTGTCATGTGTGATCACCGAGTTCCTGCGATGCGCGGTCGAGTTCCCGCCGGGAGCTGATGCCCAGTCGCGGGAACACCTTGTACAGATGGGAAGCCACCGTCCGCGGCGAGACGGCCAGCTGGTCCGCGATCTCCTGGTCGGACAGCCCGCGGGCGGCCCTCCGGACGATCCGCAGTTCGTGAGCGGTCAGGGCGGAGCGCCCCGGGTCCCTGTGCGGGACGGCGCCCGGGCCGGGAAGACTCACGCCGACCGCCCGCAGTGCGGCACGCGCGGACTCCTGCCAGGGTGTGGCTCCCAGCCGGGTGAACACCTCCGTGACCTCGCACCCGTGGAAGGGGTCACGGGCACCGACCGCGATGGCCGCCATTAGGCCGACGGCCGTGCCCGGCGGACGGCTGGTGGCGAGCGTGACGGCCCGGACCGGGGCGGGTTCGAGCAGGTGGCAGTCGTCGACGACCACCGGGACGGGACCGCGCCGCGCCGCGGACGCCAGCACCTGCCGCGGGGCCGCGTCCGTCGACGGCGCGTCCGGAGCCGGATCTCCCCGCAGCGCCCTCCGCAGAGCCGCGCGCAGCGGGTCGGGCAGTCCGACGGCCAGGCCGAGCAGTTCATCGGCCAGGGGCTCGAAGGCGCCGAAGGCACCCCTGGCGCGCGCGTCGCCGCCCGGCACGCGCAGCACCCGCCAGCCGCTGCCGACCGCCCGGTCCGCGACGCTTCGCAGAAGCGTGCCCCTGCCGGTTCCGGCCTCGCCCCGCACCACCACCGCGGCACCCTGGCCCCGCGCGGCCCGGCCGAGGACGCGCCAGCAGGTGTCGAGGCCACCACCCCTGCCTGCCGCGTCGGCGTGCCGGGCGCTGTCCGGGGCCGAGGAGGGACGCGGGGCCGCGCCCGCCCACGTGCCGCGGTACGGGAGGGATGTGGTCGTCACCGTCTCGTTCCTCCCTTCGGCTCGGGCGTGCGTCGCCGATGAGGGACACCCGGCACACGAGCCGACACTGGCCGCGCCGCATGGGTGGGTGGGTGTCCGGCTTCATGCCGTGTCTCCGGTTCGTTCGCCGGCCTTCCCGCCCGTCGCCGAGGCCGCCGGGCCGCCGGCGGGACCGCACGACCAGGAGGGCGGGAACTTGCTCGCAGCGGGACCGTTCCGACCTGGACACGCGCGACGTCCCTGACATCTGTCATTCGACGTGGTCGACGACAGACCACGCGGGTGTTCCGCGCTCCCGCCCTCGCCGGCTGCGGACGGCTCGGCGGTGTGCCCGGGTGGCCCGCACCGCCGGATCGCGGGGTGGGCCACCGTGGCACCGGCGGTGACTACTTGGCGAGGAAGGTGAGGAGGGCATTGTTGACTTCTTCGGCGTGGGTCCAGAGCAGGCCGTGGGGGGCGCCGTCGATCTCGACGTAGTCGGCGTGGGGGAGGGCCTTGTGGAAGGGGCGGGCGGTGGAGTCGATGGGGAGGACGTTGTCGGCGGTGCCGTGGAGGATGAGGGCGGGGACGTCGATCTGGGGGATGTCGTTGCGGAAGTCGGTGGGCCAGCTGAGGGGTGCGGCCCAGGCGGCGTGGGCGCTGCCGCGGGTGGCGACGTTCCAGCTGTTGCGGACGGCTTCTTCGCTGATGCGGGTGCCGAGGTTGTCGGCGAGGTTGTAGAAGTCGTTGTAGAAGGTGGTGTAGTAGGCGTAGCGGTCGCTCCTGGCGGTGTCGGAGACGCCTTGGAAGAAGGCCTGGTCGCCGGCGCCGGCGGGGTTGTCGTCGGTCTTGAGGAGGAAGGGTTCGAGGGAGGCGAGGAAGGCGGCCTTGGTGATGCGGGCGGAGCCGTAGGTGGCGAGGTAGCGGGCGACTTCGCCGGTGCCCATGGAGAAGCCGACGAGGGTGGCGCCGTGGAGGTCGAGGGTTTCGATCAGGGTGTTGAGGTCGGCGGCGAAGGTGTCGTAGTCGTAGCCGGTGGTGGGCTGGCTGGACTGGCCGAAGCCTCGGCGGTCGTAGGCGATGACGCGGTAGCCGGCTTCGAGGAGGGCGGTGGTCTGCTTCTCCCAGGAGTGGCCGTCGAGGGGGTAGCCGTGGATGAGGACGACGGGTCGTCCGGTGCCGTGGTCCTCGTAGTAGAGGTCGATGTCGGTGGTGTTCTCCTGGCCGACGGTGATGTAGGGCATGGTGTGGCCTTTCGGGTGTGAGGCGGAGCGGGGGAACCGCACCGCCGGGCGACACACTCACCGTCTCCCGACAGTGGACACGGCCGAATCCGTCTAACGACTTAACTCCTCAAACCCCGGTCCACAGCGCGGCCCGCGCGGCAGGCGGCACACATGGTCCGCCCCTCGCGGTGCCCCGGGTGCCCGACGCCGACGAGGACGGACCCGGGTCCGTCGAAGGCTCACCGGGGCCGTCGGCGGCGGCCCCGGCACGGCTCGTGAACCTTCGGATGGTCAAATGACCGATGCCGCTCCCCGTTGCTCCTTCCCCGTGTCCAGTCGTGCCAGTTTCTCCCCGGCCTGGGCTGCCAGCGGCACATCCGGGTCGTCCAGGCCTCTGAGGGCGTCGGTCCGGGCGCGCCGGGCTCCCGCCACGTCCCGGGCGTCGAGCCGTACGTCGCCGAGCGCCATCAGCACTCCCTCCCCGCTGAGGTCACGCAGGTCGCGGAACATACAGCGGTGCGCGCGAGCCGCAGGGACTCCTCCGGACCTCCGAGTTCCACACGCGTCATGGCGGTGTCGGCCGGAGTCGCGGCCTTGGGGTGCCGCGGCTCGGGTCCGCTCAGCAGATCCGAGGCCGATTCCATGTGACGCAGCGCTCGGACGTGGTCCTCCTGGGCGTTGTACACGACGCCGGCCTTCCTCAGGACGTGCGCCAAGTCGGTGGTGGCGCGCCAGTTGTCCGAAGCGGTGACGTGCGTGTTCCAGGTGGCGCATCGCACCGGGCACGTCACCGAGGCAGCGCAGGGCGCCGGCCAGGCCGTGGCGGGTCCGCGCCATGCCCTCCACGTCGTCGGCCTTGCGCGCCGCTCCCAGGGCGGCACGCATGGTGGCGGCCCAGTCGTGCCGCCATCACATGCGCTGCTGGCACCTCCGCAAGACCCTGGTTTCCACGCCGTCCGGCTGTTGCCGTGCGCGGCCGCGGTCTCCCCCACAGAACGCAGTACCGGCCGTTCCCGTGTGTACCAGACCGTCGCCGCGGCGGTGTCCGCCAGCGGCTCCGGCGTCACGGACGGCAGCGGCGCCGCGTGAGCGGCCGGCCGGGGGCCGGGCCGCAGCACGAGGTTCGCGGTGTGCGTGGTCTGGCGGTGGTGGCCGTACATGCGGGACCGGGCGGCCGGCCGGTCCCGCTCGTGCTGGACGGCCAGTTCGGCGGCGTACGCGAGGATCAGGTCGTGGGCCCGGTAACGGTCGCGTGCGCGCACGCTCAGCAGTCTGGCCCGTACGAGTTCGCCCACGGCCTGCACCGCTTCCTGCGGGGGGATGCCGGCCATGCTCGCGAGCGCGGCGGCGGTGACGTCGGGTCCGGGGTGCAGGGGGAGGAGCCGGAAGAGGTGTGCCGCCTGGGGGCCGAGTGTGCGGTAGGACCAAGAGAAGACGCCTCGTACGTCGTTGTCGAGGTTGTCGTCGGTGAAGCCGTCCAGGCTGTGGTCGCCGGCGGACAGTTCGAGACCGATGTCCTGGAGGGTGCGCTCGGGGTAGGCGGCTGCCCGGGCGGCGACCATGGCGACGGCGAGGGGGAGGCGGCCGCAGCGTTCGACGAGCGGGCGGATCTCCTCGGGGGTGGCGTCGGGACGGCTGGTGCGGACGCGTTCGAGGAAGGTGGTGGTCGCTTCGGCGGTGGAGGGGACGTCGAGGGTGAGCAGGTGTGCTCCGTGGGCGGCGGCCAGTGCGGTCAGGCGGCTGCGGCTGGTGACGATGACCATGCAGGTGCCGGTGCCGGGCAGCAGGGGTCTGATCTGGGCGAGGTCGCGTGCGTTGTCGAGGACGACCAGGACGCGCCGGTCGGCCAGCACGCTGCGGTAGAGCGCGGAGCGGGTGCCGGTCGCGGCGGGGATGCGCCGGGGGGCGACGCCCAGGGCGTCGAGGAAGCCCTGGAGGATGTCGGTGGGGTCGGCGGGTTTGCCGTCGGGGGCGAAGCCGCGCAGGTCGGCGTAGAGCTGTCCGTCGGGGAAGTCGCGGGCGACCTGGTGGGCGAAGTGCACGGCCAGGGCGGTCTTGCCGATGCCGGGGATGCCGTCCACGGCCAGCAGCCGCAGCGCGCCCCCGCCCCGCGCGGCCAGGGCGCGGGCCTGCGCGAGCGCGTCCTTACGCCCTGTGAATCCGGGCAGGCCGGGGGGCAACTGGGCCGGCCGCGCCGTCCTCACCGAAGGCGCGGGGGATGGTCCCGAACCGGCGGGAGCCGGTGGGCCGTAGGCGGCGGTTCCCGCGTCCTCCTCCGTCTCCGCGGGCGTGCCGGTGTCGAAGCGGTGCAGCAGGATCCGCTCGTGGGCGGCCCGCAACTCTGCGCCGGGGTCCATGCTCAGTTGCCCCGCCAACCGCTGCCGGATCTCCTCGTACAGTGCCAGGGCCTCGACCTGCTTGCCGTTCGAGGCCAGCGCCAGCAGCAGGCGCGCCAGCAGCGCCTCGTCCAGCGGATGGCGCTCCACCGCCTGCCGCAACGGCAGCAGCACCGCCTCGGCACGACGGCAGCGCAGCGCCGTGTCCGCCGCCGCGCACGCCACCGACACGTATTCGTGCTCCAGCATGACGAAGGCGGGGTGGCTGGCGCTGACCGGTTCGAGGTCCGCCGCGCACCGCCCCTGCCAGAGGCCCAGGGCGGTGGTGAACAGTTCCACGGAGCCCGTCGGGTCGCCCGCAGCGTCCGCCTGCCGTGCCTGGTCCACCAGGGACCGGAAGTTCAGCAGGTCGAGGCAGCCGGCGTCGGCGCGCAGCAGGTACCCACCCGCCTGCCGGGCGAGCCACCGCCCGGGCGACCTGGCGGGCAGGTCCGGTTCCAGGAGCCGGCGCAGTGCTCCGACGTACCGGTGCACCGCATTGGTCGCGCTCGACGGCGGATCACCGTCCCACAGCAGGTCGATGAACTCGTGCATCGAGACGGGCCGGCCGGCACGCGCCAGGAGCACGGCGAGGATGAGCCGCTGCTGCTTCGGGCCGAGCAACAGCTCGCCGCCGCCTCGCCAGACCCGCACCGGTCCGAGGACGGAGAACTGGACGGCCTGATCAGCTGACTCGCGCGACAACCCTGTCATCGTGCATCTCTCCTCGCCACCGACTCCGCTCTCCGGCCACCGCTTCCCGCACCGTTCCGCGGCGCCGGCCCGGTCATGGTCGGCTCGTGTCTTCTGCGTGCTGCTCGTACGGGTCGTGCGGGTCGTGCGGGTCGTGCTGCTCGTACGGGTCGTGCGGACGGCGGGCATGCGACGGGTCGGCGCGCTGCGGGATGCATGGACCGTCGAGCCGAACTCCCGGCCGCCGGGCCGGGCCCCCGCACGCGTACCGGCCGGCAAGGAGGCCCGGTGCCGACGGAGGGCGCACGACCCGGCCACGAGGTCGGCGGTGACCGGTCGCGCGCATACGCGCACATGTCGACGGTTCCGACCGTCCGCTGGATCTCCCGGCGGCCGGATCCGTGCAGGCAGGGGACTCGGCCGGGCCGCTAGATCACGGCACCCTCCCCAGCCCCGTCGATGGACGCCGTGTGTGCGGCGCACTACTCCAATATGGTCGGTCATTTTCATTCTGTCAAACGGTCTCGCCCGCCGCTTCAGCTCACATCACCCAGACCGGACAGGTCGGCGCGCGGACCCGACCTCGCGCGAGGCCGCCTCGACGGGGTCGGTGGGCGGGGTGCGCGACAAGGCCACAACGCTGCCCGATCGGGCGGAGCGTTCTCCGGGATGCCGAGCGCCCGCACCACGAGCGGCAAGACTGCGCGCGCGCCGGATCCGTGGGGGATCCGTGCACGGCCCGACGGTGGCGTGCCGTCGGTGCCGATCCGCCTCCGGGAGCGCCGACGGTGCCTCAGGGGCGAGGGCCGCTGCCCAGGACGTCCGGCCGCCCCTGCCTCACGGCCGGGAGGCGGCCGGGTCTCCGGGGCTCCCCCCGGGATCGCGTCGTAACCGGCCCGCGGACCGTCAGCCCGTGGTGGCGGGGCGCCGACTCCGCACCGGGCCGGGAGCGCGGCCGTCCGCGAGGCGCGTCCGGCGCGCGCCCCGGATCTGCTCAGCTGTCGCGATGAGCACCCCAACGCCCACCCCGGCGCCCGTCGTTGATCCCGGTGAGCTGTTCCGGGTCCCCCACGCCGTCTACGGCCGGCTGCGCGAGGAGGGGCCGGTCCACCGACCCCGACCGGCTGGACCCTGGGCGGGACGCCACCGGGCATCTGGCGCTGGGACACGGCATCCGCTACTGCCTCGGCGCCCCGCCGGCCCGGATGGAGACGGGCATCGCGCTCACCGCGCTCTTCGACCGCTTCCCCGGCCTCGCGCTCGCCGTCCCCCCGCACGATCTGCGCCGGCGCCCGTCCGCTCGCGTGGCCTGCTCGCGCTTCCGGTCCGTAGCATCCTCCCCTTCGGGATGCACTACGTCGCCGATGCGACGAAGGCCCTCACGTCGTCGACGGAGGGGGCGTACTGCCCGACGGGTACACCGAGACCGTGACCACCACGGTGGCGGAGGTCCGCCCCACGTCTACCTCACATCCTGGCGGGAGCGACGCGGTACCAGAGTCCTCCGACTGGAGAACTTCAACGCGGGCGGGTGCACTCGCCTATCGCGCTGCCCGGCGGCGAACCGCTCGCCCGCCTCGGGACCCTCACGGAACTGCACTGACCAGGCGGGAAGCAGGCGGCGACGGCAACGACCGCGACGGTAGGCTCGGCCCATGGCCGCACCCGACACCGACCCGCCCGCGCCGCCCCGCCGTACGCGCAACCCGGAACTGCACCGCCGCGCCATTCTGGAGGCCGCCTCGCAGGCCTTCGCCGAGCGCGGCTACCACCGGGCCACCCTGCGGGACATCGCCCGGCGTGCCGGTGTCACCCATGGATCGGTGTTGCGCCATTTCGGCAGCAAGGAGAGCCTGTTCCTGGCGGCCGTCCCGGGCACCCGGGACGTCGACGTCCTGGCCGAGGACACCCGTGAACCACTTCCGGCCCGTATCGCCCGCGGTTACGTCCATCGCATGGAGAGCGCCGACGGCAACGACACGTTCGTGGCACTGCTGCGCAGCGCCGCCGACGACACCGGCAGTGCCGCCGCCCTGTACATGGCGATGCAGGAACGTACCGACGAGGTGTACCGCCGGCTCCTGGACGAGCACGACCTGCGGCACCGGCTGCCGTTCGTCGCCGCTCTGCTCGTCGGCGTCACGTTCAGCCGGTACGTCGTACGCGCCGGGGCGCTGGCGGAGATGAGCACGGAACAACTCACCGCGGACCTCACCGCCTCCCTCGAAGCTCTGCTCCACGGGGATGCGGGCGCCGAGGACGCGCCCGTCGGGCAGGGCCGGGGACGGTGACGGCCGGCACGGCGACGGTGGCGGTCACGGACGCGTGTGCCGAAGCCGCCCCGGGCGTCATGCGGCCGAGGCGGCCTGGGCGTGCCAGACCCAGGTGACCCGCTCGTACTGCCGCTCGAAACCGGCGCGCAGCATGTTGTGCAGGGATGTGTTGTGGTCGCCGGGGCCTTCCGTGCCGGTCTCGGCGACGAGCCATCGGCAGCCCGCCTCCCGGGCGGCCCGGGCACGTGCGGTGAGCAGTGCGGACTGGGCGCCGCGACGGCGCCCTTCCGGCAGGGTCGCGGCGCCGAACATGTCGGCGCAGTCACCGTTGAGGAAGACGCTCGCGACCGCGATGATCCGCTCGTCCTCCCAGACGGCGTACTGCCGCCAGCCGGGCCTGCCGACGCATGACGCGGCCATGTCGGTCAGGGCGGCGGGCTCGGTGAGACCGAAGGTGGTCATCATGACCGTGGCCCACTCGTGCGCCTGGTCGGGCTGGACCGGGCCGACACGCAGACCGGGTGCGAGCGCCGCGACGCCGTCGGTCGCACCCGGTGTCTTCTCCGTGTCGCACGCCAGCTTGACCAGACGGTTCCCCTCCGTGAGGCCGTGCCGTGCGGCGGTCGCGGCCCAGTCCCGCGGCAAGAGTGCCGGTGCGATCATCAACGAGCCCTGGGCCACGCCCTGTTCACGGTAGAAGTCGCACACCTCCGCGACTGTCTCCGCCGTGACCGGCTGCTCCGCGCCGAACCCGCCGGCCCGGTCGAAGAAGCGGCTCCGGCTCTCCCGGACCGCCACCGCGACCGCCGGGCCGAAGCGCCGGGAGCCGATGCCGAGCGCGTCCCGCACGGATGGCGGCGCGCCGGTGACGAAGTCCGCGTAGGCCTCGATCTCGGTCCGCTCGCCCAGGCCGATCGGCAGGGTGGTCCTCATCCCTGGTTCTCCCTCTCACGCCCGAGTCCCGGCCTGTCGGCACGGCTCCGGGCTCCCTCTGGATGACGTCGAGCAGTCCCCGGTGGATGCCCGCCATCGCTCCGCCGCGCCCGAGCAGTTCCCCCGTCGCGCCGGACGCGGTACGCCACAGTAGGGCAAGCGCGGGGGGCACCGAACCGCGAGTGACCAGAGGTGAAATAAGTCCGCCCGATCGGCTCGCCGTTGCCGGAGAAACCAACGGGCCCTGTGCGGTACGGCGCACCATGTGCCTCGCCGGACTCACCGACGCCGACGCCGGGTTGCCACCGGGGCGTTGAGCGGCACGTACCCGCAGGACTTCCAGCTTCTTCAGGACCTGTACCGGCCTGCGCACCGGCCGGCCGGGAGCCACCCCGGCCGGCCGGTGCCGCCGTCTGCCGACCGCCGGACGGCCCGGCCTCACTTCAGGTGGCGGTCGAAGAACCGGCACCCGTCCTCCAGCTCGAACCACGGGGTGCCGGTGTGCCCGCCGAGGTTGGCG
>NZ_JNWV01000049.1 GCF_000716535.1 Streptomyces flaveolus
GGAAACGCCCGGTTACATTCCGAACCCGGAAGCTAAGCCTCACAGCGCCGATGGTACTGCAGGGGGGACCCTGTGGGAGAGTAGGACGCCGCCGAACAAATTTTGAAAAGGTCGGATCCTGAATTTCGGTTCAGGGTCCGGCCTTTTTCCGTTGTGCGTAACGTGTCGTTCACGTTGCGAGCCCAGCATCCCAGACATGGGAACTGCAGCAATGCTCAGGGCCGCCGGCGTCGGAGTCGGTGACGAGGTCGTCGTACCGGCCTTCGGGAACGTCGAGGTCGCCGAGGCCGTGACGCTGGCGGGCGCGCTCCCGGTGTTCGCGGACATAGATCCCGTGACCTACTGCCTCGACCCGGACGCGGTCGAGGCGGCCGTAACCGCCCGTACCGCCGCGGTGGTTGTCGTCCACCGCTTCGGACGGCGGGCCGACATCGGGCGGTTGCACGCGCTCGGGCAGCGGCACGGGCTGCTGGTGCTGGAGCAGGGCGAGTCCGAGGCGCCGTACGACGAGATAGCGCAGCGCAGGCAGCGGGCCGCCTATCTCGACGCCAAGTTGAAGGGCGTACGGACGCCGGACGGCGGGGACGGGCACACCTATCAGCAGTACGTCGTGCGGGTACCGGGGAACGGCCGGCCGGACCGGGACGCCTTCGCGCGGGCCGTGCGGGCCAAGGGAGTCGAGTGCCGGGTGCCGGTGAAGACGCCCGTGCACCGGCTGCCGGAGTTCCGTCGGTGCATGTCGTTGCCGCAGACCGAGCTCGCCGCCGACGAAACGCTCGCGCTGCCCGTGGACGCCGCGCTCACCAAGCGGGAGATGCACCGCATCGTGTCCGCCTGCAACGCCCTGGGCGGTCTGCTTCAGCCCGCCTTCTGACCGGGCTCTGACCGGGCACCGTACGAATTTGGGAACTCGGGCCTGCTCGGGGTACAGTTTCTTCGTCGCCGCGAGGGAAACCTCGAAAACGACAGGCCCCTATAGCTCAGTCGGCAGAGCGTCTCCATGGTAAGGAGAAGGTCAACGGTTCGATTCCGTTTGGGGGCTCCAGAAAAAAGGCCCCACCCTTACGGGTGGGGCCTTTTCGTGCTCCCTCAGGCGTCCTTGTGGATTCCCGGGACCCGCATCGCCAGAATCGCCATGTCGTCGGACGGAGCGTCGGAGGCGAACCGCTCCACCGCGCGCATGATGCGTGCCGCGACCGCGCCCGCCGTCAGACCCGTGCACGTCGTGAGGACGTCGGCGAGGCCGTCGTCGCCCAGCATGCGCGAGCCCTCCCGGCGTTCGGTCACGCCGTCCGTGACGCAGAGCAGCACGTCACCCGGGTCGAGGGTGACCGTCTCCTCGTACAGCTCCAGGTCCTCGATGACGCCCAGCAGCGGCTGCGGTTCAGCCGCGGCGAGCACCGTGCCGTCCTGGCGCAGGCGCAGCGGGAGCGGGTGGCCGGCGCAGACCACCTTCAGTTCGGCGCTGCCGTCCTCCTGCGGGCGCATCTCGCCGTAGAGGAGGGTCAGGAAGCGGCTGCGGTCGCCCTCGTCGAGGATCGCGGAGTTCAGGCGCTCCAGCACGGCCGGGCCGGACAGGCCCTCGCGGGCCAGCAGGCGCAGGGCGTGCCGGGCCAGGCCGGTGACCGCCGCCGCGTTGGGGCCCGTACCGCAGACGTCCCCGATCGCGAAGCCGTAGGCGCCGTCGCCGATGGGGAAGAGGTCGTAGAAGTCGCCGCCGACCTCGTTGCCCTCGCCGGCCGCGCGGTAGATGACCTCGACCTCGACGCCGTCGATCTGCGGCAGGCCCGGCGGGAGCAGGCTGCGCTGGAGGGACTGGCTGATGGCCGTGCGCTCCGAGTACAGGCGGGCGTTGTCCAGGGCGAGGGCGGCCCGGCGGCTCAAGTCCTCGGCGAGTTCCAGGATTTCCTGGCGGAAGTGCTCGTCGGTGGGCTTGCCGAGGGTCAGCATGCCGATGACCCGGTTGCGGGCGACGAGCGGCAGGACGACCGTCTCACCGCCGACCGCGGAGGCCGTCGCGAGCGTCGGGCCGATGCCGGAGGCGATCTGGTGCGTGGGGCCGCCGGCCAGGCCCAGGCTGCGCATGGAGGTGCGCAGGGCGGCCTGGTGGGCGACCTCGCCGGGGGCCGTCCACACGCGGGCGCCGGGCGTCGGCACCGGGTCCGGCGGGGGGACCTTCGACAGCAACGACTTGATGCCGTCGATGAGTTCCTCGTCCTCGTGCAGGACGTACGACAGGTAGGGCTCGGAGGCCTGGTCGGCGATCGTGTAGACCGCGCACCAGGTGGCCAGGGTCGGGACCGTCATCTGGGCCATCAGGGCGAGGGTCTGGTCGCGGTCCAGGGTTCCGGCCAGCAGGTCGGAGGCCTCGACCAGGAAGCTCAGGGAGCCGCGGCGCAGCCGTTCCAGTTCGCCGAGGCGGGCCGACTCGACGGCCAGGGCGATGCGGTCGGCGGCGAACTGCAGGCGCAGCGCCTCCTCGTTGGTGTACCGGCCGGGTGCCTCCGCCGCGACGCCGAGGGAGCCGGTGAGGCGGCCCTCGACCTTGAGCGGGACGGTGACGACGGAGCGCATGCCGGTTCCGGCGAGCAGCGGTACGGCACCGGGGACGGCGGCGAGGTCGTCGTGGACGGCGGGCATGCGGGCGGAGCCGTAGCGGCCGGGGCCCGCTTCGACGGGTACGCGCGCGAAGCGCTGGCGGGCGGAGGGCAGGCCGGTGGAGGCGCGGACCTCCAGTTCCGTCTCGTCGTCGGTGGCGAGCAGGAGGAACGCGGAGTCGCCGTCGAGCATGTCGCGGGCGCGTTCCACCGTGCGCTGGAGGAGGCCGTCGAGGTCGTCCGGGGCGGGGGAGCCGATGAACACCTCGAAGGGGTCGGTGTTCTGCCCGTCGGCGGACGGGGCCGGGTCGGTGGCCGGGACGCGGGACGGGGTCTGCAGGACGGCGCGCTCGTGGTCGCGGACGAGGAGGCAGACGGTGGAGGGTTCGCCGCCGGTGTCGCGGACCCGGAGGTGGGAGGCGTACACCTGGGCCACGCGGCCGTCGGTGCCGCGGATGCCGTAGGTGCCCTCCCAGCGGGAGAGCTGGAGGGCCTCGGCGATGCCGGTGCCGGTGCCCGGGGTGTGCGGCCAGGCGGCCAGGTCGGTGAGGGGCTTGCCGATGACCTCGGACGCCGGGTAGCCGAACAGCTCCTCGGCGTCCTCGTTCCAGGCGCTGACGTTGCCCTTCCGGTCGACCTGGAGGACGGCGACGCGGACCCGGCCGTCGGCCAGCGGGAGGAGGTCGGCGGGCAGGGCCGGGCCGGCGGTGCGGGTGCCGACCGGGCGTTCGGGGAGGTGGAGGTGGAACCAGACGTTCTTGTGGGTGGGGGTGTAGTCCACGCCCCAGCGGGCGGCCAGGGCCGCGCAGAGCTGGAGGCCGCGGCCGCCTTCGCGGTCGGGGCTGCTCATGGCGACGGCGGAGCTCTGGAGGGGGACCTCGCGCTCCGGGTAGCGGTCGGAGACCTCGATGCGCACGCCGTCCTCGGTGCGCAGGCACAGCACCTCCGCGTGCGTGCCCGCGTGGACGACGGCGTTGGTCACCAACTCGCTGGTGAGGACGACCGCGTCGTCGACGATGTCGGCGAACCCCCAGCCCTGGAGGGTGTCGCGGACGAAGGACCGGGCGGTCGCGACCGATCGTCCGACGGGCTCGAAACTGGCAGCCGCGCGCGCGGTGATCACAGAACTCCTCGGCCGGTTGTCGACATGCAGGGCTGCGTGGCCGGCCGGCTCGCTCCGCTGCTGCGGCATCAGCTCGCCCGTCGGCTGTGGCTCCGGGGGCTGTCCCCCGGGGATCAGTCCGGTGGTCATGGTGTCCGGCCGCCCCTCCGATGCCCGCTCGTACTCGTGCCACCGCCCAGACCGGTCGGACCGGTGCGGCTGGACAGCCGCATGCAAGGTTACTTACCTTCGCGGTCCGAGCGGATGCCGGTCGCCGGTGTTTACGCCCCCAGGGTGTGCGGACGATGTGCGAAGCTGCCGAACTGTTATGGCCGGGTTCGGCCGGGGTGAAACACTGGGCAAGCTTCTGATGAAGGTCGGGTCGGGCTGCGTGTGTTGCGTGTACGGCGGGCAGCAGCCCCTGGTGTGGCCGGATCTCGTCTGGCAGAAATACGCAGCAGTAACCGGTACGCGGAAGTAACCGGTATGCCGATGACCGGCAGGCCGGGGCCGACGCGGCCGAGCACAGCAGTAACGGTCTACCCCTCCGGGAGGGACACAGTGGAGTCTGGCGCGGCGACGCGAGGCACGAGGACGCGCGCGAAAGGCGAACCGTCCCTGGGCAGGAGCGGCGGCACCACCACGGTGGACACGGCTGCCCTGAACCGGTTGCTGGCGGCTCTCCTGGCGATGCGGGACGGGAACTTCCGCAAGCGGCTCACGGTCTCCGGGGACGGCGTGATGTCGGAGATCGCGGCCGTCTTCAACGAGGTGGCCGACCGGAATCTGCATCTGACCGGTGAGCTGTCGCGGGTGCGGCGCATGGTGGGGCGTGAGGGAAAACTCACGGAGCGGCTGGAGACGGGAGCCTGTGAGGGCTCCTGGGCCACGGCCATCGACAACTCCAACGCGCTGGTGGACGACCTGGTCTGGCCGGTCTCCGAGGTCGGCCGCGTGCTCACGGCGGTCGCCGAGGGCGATCTGTCGCCGCGGATGGAGCTGCGGACGCAGGCGCCGGACGGCGCTACGGGGCATCCGCTGCGGGGCGAGTTCCTGAAGGTCGGCCGGACCGTCAACAACCTGGTCGACCAGTTGTCGACGTTCACGGACGAGGTCACGCGCGTGGCCAGCGAGGTCGGTACCGAGGGCAAGCTCGGCGGCCAGGCCCGGGTGCGCGGTATGTCCGGTTCGTGGAAGGACCTGACCGAGTCCGTCAACACCATGGCGGACCGGTTGACCGCTCAGGTGCGGGACATCGCCCTGGTGACCACGGCGGTCGCCAAGGGCGACCTGTCGCGGAAGGTGACCGTCCATGTCGCCGGCGAGATGCTGGAGCTGAAGAACACCGTCAACACGATGGTGGACCAGCTTTCGGCGTTCTCGTCCGAGGTCACGCGGGTGGCCCGGGAGGTGGGCACCGAGGGCATCCTGGGCGGCCGGGCGCAGGTGCCCGAGGTGGCCGGCGTGTGGAAGGAGCTGACGGACTCCGTCAACACGATGGCGGGCAACCTGACCGCGCAGGTGCGTGGGATCTCTCAGGTGACGACCGCTGTCGCCAACGGTGACCTGTCGCAGAAGGTGACGGTGCCGGCGCGCGGTGAGGTGGCGCAGCTCGCCGAGACGATCAACCAGATGACCGAGACGCTGCGGATCTTCGCGGACGAGGTCACGCGGGTGGCGAACGAGGTCGGCGCGGAGGGGCGGCTCGGCGGGCAGGCGAACGTGCCGGGCGCGGCGGGCACGTGGAAGGACCTCACGGACTCCGTCAACACGGTCTTCCGGAACCTGACCACGCAGGTGCGGGACATCGCCGCCGTGACGACGGCGGTGGCCAGCGGTGACCTGTCGCAGAAGGTCACGGTGGACGTGGCCGGCGAGATGCTGGAGCTGAAGAACACCGTCAACGGCATGGTGGACCAGCTGTCGGCGTTCGGTGCCGAGGTGACGCGGGTCGCGCGGGAGATCGGTGTCGAGGGTGAGCTGGGCGGCCAGGCGCAGGTGCCGGGCGCGGCCGGCACGTGGAAGGACCTGACGGACTCCGTCAACACCGCGTTCCGCAACCTCACCGGGCAGGTGCGCAACATCGCCCAGGTGACCACGGCGGTGGCCAACGGAGACCTTTCGCAGAAGGTCACCGTGGACGTGTCCGGCGAGATGCTCCAGCTGAAGAACACCGTGAACACGATGGTGGACCAGCTGTCGAGCTTCGCCGACCAGGTCACGCGGATGGCCCGGGACGTGGGTACGGAGGGCCGGCTGGGCGGTCAGGCCCGGGTGGACGGCGTCTCCGGTACGTGGAAGGAGTTGACGGACTCCGTCAACTTCATGGCCGGCAACCTGACGTCCCAGGTGCGGCAGATCGCCCAGGTGACGACGGCCGTGGCGCGCGGTGACCTGTCCCAGAAGATCGACGTCGACGCGCGGGGCGAGATCCTCGAGCTGAAGAACACGATCAACACGATGGTCGATCAGCTGTCCGCCTTCGCCGACCAGGTGACCCGGGTCGCGCGGGACGTGGGTACGGAGGGCCGCCTGGGCGGGCAGGCGCAGGTGCCCGGTGTGGCCGGTGTGTGGCGTGACCTGACCGACTCCGTGAACGGCATGGCCGGCAACCTCACGGCCCAGGTGCGCAACATCGCGCAGGTCGCCACCGCCGTGGCGCGCGGTGACCTGTCCCAGAAGATCACCGTGGACGCGCGCGGGGAGATCCTGGAGCTGAAGAACACCCTGAACACGATGGTGGACCAGCTGTCGTCGTTCGCCCAGGAGGTCACGCGGGTGGCCCGTGAGGTGGGTACGGAGGGCATCCTCGGCGGTCAGGCCGAGGTGCAGGGTGTCTCCGGCACCTGGAAGGACCTCACGCAGTCGGTGAACTTCATGGCGAACAACCTGACGATCCAGGTGCGCAACATCGCCGAGGTGACCACCGCGGTCGCCAAGGGTGACCTGTCGAAGAAGATCACTGTCGACGCGAAGGGCGAGATCCTCGAGCTCGTCACGACGGTCAACACGATGGTCGACCAGCTCTCCAGCTTCGCCGAGCAGGTGACCCGGGTGGCCCGTGAGGTGGGCACGGAGGGCATCCTGGGCGGCCAGGCGCACGTACCGGGTGTCACGGGCATCTGGAAGGACCTCAGCAACAACGTCAACCTGATGGCCAACAACCTGACCATGCAGGTGCGGAACATCTCCCAGGTGGCCGCGGCCGTCGCCAATGGTGACCTGACGCGGCAGGTGACGATCGAGGCGCGCGGTGAGGTCGCGCAGCTCGCCGACACCATCAACACCATGGTGAAGACGCTGAGTTCGTTCGCCGACCAGGTCACCAAGGTGGCCCGCGAGGTGGGCACGGACGGAATCCTGGGCGGCCAGGCGCACGTGCCGGGGGTGGCCGGCACCTGGAAGGACCTCACCGAGTCGGTGAACCAGATGGCGTCCAACCTGACCGGGCAGGTGCGCAACATCGCCATGGTCACCACGGCCATCGCCAAGGGTGACCTGACGAAGAAGATCGACATTGACGCCCGCGGCGAGATCCTCGAGCTGAAGACGACGATCAACACGATGGTCGACCAGCTGTCCAGCTTCGCCGAGGAGGTCACCCGGGTGGCCCGTGAGGTGGGTACGGAAGGACAGCTGGGCGGTCAGGCACGCGTGCGTGACGTCGACGGCACCTGGCGGGACCTCACCGAGTCCGTGAACGAGATGGCCGGGAACCTGACCCGGCAGGTGCGGGCCATCGCGCGCGTGGCGACCGCGGTGACCCGCGGCGACCTGAACCTGAAGATCGACGTGGACGCGTCCGGCGAGATCCAGGAGCTCCAGGACTACATCAACAAGATGATCGCCAACCTGCGCGACACGACGATCGCCAACAAGGAGCAGGACTGGCTCAAGGGCAACCTGGCCCGGATCTCGGCGCTCATGCAGGGCCGCCGGGACCTGGAGGACGTGGCGTCGCTGATCATGAGCGAGCTGACGCCGGTGGTGTCCGCGCAGCACGGCGCGTTCTTCGTGGCGATGCCGCTCATGGAGGGCAAGGGCGTCGGCAACGGCGAGGACGACTACGAGCTGCGGATGCTCGGCTCGTACGGCTACTCGATGGGCTCCATGCCGACGTCGTTCCGGCCCGGTGAGGCGCTGGTCGGCACGGCCGCGCAGGAGAAGCGCACGATCCTGGTCTCGGACGCGCCGAGCGGCTATCTGAGGATCTCCTCCGGGCTCGGCGAGGCGCCGCCCGCGCAGGTCATCGTGTTGCCGGTGCTGTTCGAGGGCAAGGTGCTCGGTGTGATCGAGCTGGCGTCCTTCACGCCCTTCACGCAGATCCAGAAGGACTTCCTCAACCAGATCGCCGAGATGATCGCCACCAGCGTCAACACCATCTCGGTCAACACCAAGACCGAGCAGTTGCTGAAGCAGTCGCAGGAGCTGACCGAGCAGCTGCGGGAGCGGTCGGCCGAGCTGGAGAACCGGCAGAAGGCGCTGCAGGCCTCCAACGCCGAACTGGAGGAGAAGGCCGAGCTGCTGGCCCGGCAGAACCGGGACATCGAGGTGAAGAACACCGAGATCGAGGAGGCCCGGCAGGTCCTGGAGGAGCGTGCCGAGCAGCTCGCGGTCTCGATGCGCTACAAGAGCGAGTTCCTCGCCAACATGTCGCACGAGCTGCGCACCCCGCTCAACTCGCTGCTGATCCTGGCGAAGCTGCTCGCCGACAACGCCGAGGGCAACCTCTCGCCCAAGCAGGTCGAGTTCGCCGAGACCATTCACGGCGCGGGCTCCGACCTGCTCCAGCTGATCAACGACATCCTCGACCTGTCGAAGGTCGAGGCGGGCAAGATGGACGTCTCCCCGACGCGGATCGCGCTCGTCCAGCTCGTGGACTACGTGGAGGCCACTTTCCGGCCGCTGACCGCGGAGAAGGGCCTGGACCTGTCCGTACGGGTCTCGCCGGAGCTGCCGGCGACCCTGCACACCGACGAGCAGCGGCTGCTGCAGGTGCTGCGCAACCTGCTGTCCAACGCGGTGAAGTTCACCGACTCCGGATCGGTGGAGCTGGTGATCCGGCCCGCCGGCGCGAGCGTGCCCCAGTCCATCCGGGAGCAGCTGCTGGAGGCCGGTTCCCTGCGTGATCCGGGCGGCGAGCTGATCGCGTTCTCGGTGACCGACACCGGTATCGGCATCGCGGCCAGCAAGATGCGGGTGATCTTCGAGGCGTTCAAGCAGGCGGACGGCACCACCAGCCGCAAGTACGGCGGCACCGGCCTCGGCCTGTCGATCTCGCGGGAGATCGCGCAGCTGCTCGGCGGTGAGATCCACGCGCAGAGCGAGCCGGGGCGTGGCTCGACGTTCACGCTCTACCTGCCGCTGCACCCGAGCGAACTGCCGCCGCAGGGTTACCAGCAGTCGGTGGCCGCGCTGGAGGCCGGTGATCTGGTCGCCTCGGAGGCGCATCTGTCCTCGGAGCTGTCCGCGGTGGAGATCGAGACGCCGGCCGAGGTGAAGTCGTACCGGGAGACGCAGAACGGCCCCGCCGCGCTCTTCAGGCGCCGGCGGCGGAGCCTGCCGGAGGACGGGCAGCGGTTGTCCGAGCAGTGGACGGCGGTGCCGGAGCAGGAACGCGCGCCGCAGGGCCGCGCGGTGCGGTTCGGCGGCGAGAAGGTGCTGATCGTCGACGACGACATCCGCAATGTGTTCGCGCTGACCAGCGTCCTGGAGCAGCACGGCCTGTCGGTGCTGTACGCGGAGAACGGCCGCGAGGGCATCGAGGTGCTGGAGCAGCACGACGACGTGGCGGTCGTCCTGATGGACATCATGATGCCCGAGATGGACGGGTACGCGACGACCACGGCGATCCGCAGGATGCCGCAGTTCGCGGGGCTGCCGATCATCGCGCTCACCGCGAAGGCGATGAAGGGCGACCGGGAGAAGGCGATCGAGTCGGGCGCTTCCGACTATGTCACCAAGCCGGTCGATCCTGATCACCTGCTGTCGGTGATGCGTCAGTGGATGACCGCGGAGTGACCGCGGTGAGCGGATCGGACGGGTGCGCGGTGAACGCCGGGGGAACCTCCGGCGGCCCCCGGGAGTTGCTGCATGATGAAGGCCGGGTACGCGCGGGAATCCCGGATTCCGGGAACCATACGGGGTCTCGCCGCGTTTCCGCTATGTGCACAGTGACATCGCGGTGACAGGGTGTGTCGACAGGCGGGGTGCGGCTACGATGACCGGCACAAGGACGGGCGGCGAAAGGGAGTCGTCCCCTGGGGCGGCGCCCGGTGTACCGCCGGGGCGAGGAGGGCGGGCCATGGTGCAGAAGGCCAAGATCCTCCTGGTCGATGACCGGCCGGAGAATCTGCTGGCGCTGGAGGCCATCCTCTCTGCGCTCGATCAGACGCTGGTGCGGGCATCGAGCGGGGAGGAAGCGCTCAAAGCGCTGCTCACGGACGATTTCGCGGTCATTCTGCTGGACGTCCAGATGCCGGGCATGGACGGGTTCGAGACCGCCGCGCACATCAAGCGGCGCGAGCGCACCCGGGACATCCCGATCATCTTCCTCACGGCGATCAACCACGGCCCGCACCACACCTTCCGGGGGTACGCGGCGGGCGCGGTGGACTACATCAGCAAGCCGTTCGACCCGTGGGTGCTGCGCGCGAAGGTCTCGGTCTTCGTCGAGCTGTACATGAAGAACTGCCAGCTTCGGGAGCAGGCGGCGCTGCTGCGGCTCCAGTTGGAGGGCGGTGGCAAGGGCGGATCCGCCGGCAAGGAGTCGGCAGGGCTCCTCGCCGAGCTGTCCGCGCGGCTCGCGGCCGTCGAGGAGCAGGCGGAGGCGCTGTCCAAGCAGTTGGACGACGACTCCGCGGACGCGGCCGCGGTGGCCACGGCGGCCCATCTGGAGCGCAAACTCACCGGGTTGCGCCGCGCCCTCGACGCCCTGGAGCCGGGCGCGGGCGGCGCCGGTGCCTCGGTGCCCTCGCAGAACTGACGAACCGGCAGAGCTGACGTACACGCAGGACTGAGCCCACGCGGAACGGACGTACGCGCGGAACTGACGTGCGCCGCGACCGGGTCGCGGATGAGCGTGCGTCAGTTCCGGGCCTCCGCAGGCACGACACGAACGGGTGAAGCTGTGGGCACACGTGTCCGTTGTCGTCTCCCCCGGTAACCTCACACCATGGCCTCACGTCCCTCCGCAGCCAAGAAGCAGCCCGCCAAGAAGGCGGCGGCTCCCGCGAAGGCTCCGGCGAAGAAGGCCGCCCCGAGGAAAGCCCCGGCCAAGAGGGCGCCCGCCAAGAAGGTCTCGGCGAAGAAGGCCGCGCCCGCCAAGCCGGCGCCCAGCCCGACCGGTGGCCTGTACCGGCTCGTGCGCGCCCTCTGGCTCGGCCTGGCGCACGCCGTCGGCGCCGTCTTCCGCGGCATAGGGCAGGGCGCGAAGAACCTCGACCCGGCCCACCGTAAGGACGGCGTCGCGCTGCTGCTGCTCGGCATCGCCCTGATCGTCGCCGCCGGTACCTGGGCGGATCTGCGGGGGCCCGTCGGTGACCTGGTCGAGATCCTGGTCACCGGCGCCTTCGGCCGGCTCGACCTGCTGGTGCCGATACTGCTCGCGGTGATCGCCGTACGGTTCATCCGGCACCCGGAGCAGCCGGAGGCCAACGGGCGGATCGTGATCGGCCTGTCCGCGCTCGTCGTCGGCGTCCTCGGCCAGGTCCACATCGCCTGTGGCTCGCCCGCGCGCAGCGACGGCATGCAGGGCATAAGGGACGCCGGCGGCCTGATCGGCTGGGCGGCGGCCACCCCGCTGACGTACACCATGACCGACGTCCTCGCCGTACCGCTGCTGGTGCTGCTGACCGTCTTCGGACTGCTCGTGGTGACCGCCACCCCGGTCAACGCCATCCCGCAGCGGCTGCGGACGCTCGGCGTGCACCTGGGCGTGCTGCGCGACCCCGAGGAGGACGAGTTCGGGGAGGAGCACTACGACGAGCAGTGGGGCGAGGCGACGCCCGCGCGCCCCCGCAGACGCTCAGCCGCCCCGCAGACGTACGACCCCGACGGCGCCGAGGAGGAGGCCCTCTCGCAGCGCCGCGGGCGCCCCAGGCGTTCCGCGGTGCCCCAGCCGGACCTGCAGCGGCAGATGGACGCCGTGGACGTCGCGGCGGCGGCCGCCGCCGCGCTCGACGGCGCCGTCCTGCACGGCATGCCGCCGTCCCCGCTCGTCGCCGACCTCACCCAGGGGGTGAGTGCGGGCGAGCGGGAGGACACCACGCCGGTGCCCGCGCCGGCGCCCGCCGCCGAACCGGCTCCCGCTCCTGCTCCCGCGCCGGTCCCGGCGGCCCGTCCCAAGCAGGAGAAGCTGACGACCGGCTCCGTCCCGGACCTGACCAAGAAGGCCCCGGAGGAGCCCCGCGACCTGCCCGCGCGCGCGGAGCAGCTCCAGCTCTCCGGCGACATCACCTACGCGCTGCCCTCCCTGGACCTGCTCCAGCGCGGCGGCCCCGGCAAGGCCCGCAGCGCGGCCAACGACGCCGTCGTCGCCTCGCTCACCCAGGTCTTCACCGAGTTCAAGGTCGACGCGCGCGTCACCGGCTTCACCCGCGGCCCGACGGTCACCCGCTACGAGGTCGAACTCGGCCCCGCCGTGAAGGTCGAGCGGATCACCGCGCTCACCAAGAACATCGCGTACGCGGTGGCCAGCCCCGACGTGCGGATCATCAGCCCGATCCCCGGCAAGTCCGCGGTCGGCATCGAGATCCCGAACACCGACCGGGAGATGGTCAACCTCGGCGACGTGCTGCGTCTCGCGGAGTCGGCGGAGGACGACGACCCGATGCTGGTCGCCTTCGGCAAGGACGTCGAGGGCGGGTACGTCATGCACTCGCTGGCGAAGATGCCGCACATGCTGGTCGCCGGCGCCACCGGCTCCGGCAAGTCGTCCTGCATCAACTGCCTGATCACCTCGGTCATGATGCGGGCGACCCCGGAGGACGTCCGGATGATCCTGGTCGACCCCAAGCGCGTGGAGCTGACCGCCTACGAGGGCATCCCGCACCTGATCACGCCGATCATCACCAACCCCAAGCGGGCCGCCGAGGCGCTGCAGTGGGTGGTCCGCGAGATGGACCTGCGGTACGACGACCTGGCCGCCTACGGATACCGGCACATCGACGACTTCAACCGTGCGGTGCGCGAGGGCAAGGCCAAGCCGCCCGAGGGCAGCGAGCGCGAGCTGCAGCCGTACCCGTACCTGCTGGTGATCGTGGACGAGCTGGCCGACCTCATGATGGTCGCCCCGCGGGACGTCGAGGACGCGATCGTGCGCATCACGCAGCTCGCGCGCGCGGCCGGCATCCACCTGGTGCTCGCCACCCAGCGCCCGTCGGTCGACGTGGTCACCGGTCTGATCAAGGCCAACGTGCCCTCCCGGCTGGCCTTCGCCACCTCCTCGCTGGCCGACTCCCGGGTCATCCTCGACCAGCCCGGCGCCGAGAAGCTCATCGGCAAGGGTGACGGCCTGTTCCTGCCGATGGGCGCGAACAAGCCCACGCGTATGCAGGGCGCGTTCGTGACCGAGGAGGAGGTCGCGGCCGTCGTCCGGCACTGCAAGGAGCAGATGGCGCCGGTCTTCCGGGACGACGTCACCGTGGGCACCAAGCAGAAGAAGGAGATCGACGAGGACATCGGCGACGACCTCGACCTGCTGTGCCAGGCGGCCGAGCTGGTCGTCTCCACCCAGTTCGGCTCGACGTCCATGCTCCAGCGCAAGCTGCGCGTCGGCTTCGCCAAGGCCGGGCGGCTCATGGACCTCATGGAGTCCCGCAACATCGTGGGGCCGAGCGAGGGCTCCAAGGCGCGTGACGTCCTCGTGAAGCCCGACGACCTGGACGGTGTGCTCGCCGTGATCCGTGGGGAGTCGGAGGGGTGAGGCGCGAAGGGCCGTTCGGCGGACGCGGTTTACGCCGGGTGGCGGGACCGCCGTGACCCACCCGTTAGCCACCGGCGGGCAACCGTTTCCCTTTGTCGTACGTCCAGTTGAGCGAAAGGACAGGTAGGCGCCCCATCATGGGGTACCAGCCTGTCGAACCATCGGATTGTCCGTCCATTCCGATGGCGCACAAATGTCCTACCGTCCGGTTGTCCCACCCTTTCGTACCCCCCCTAGACTGAGCTTCCAGCACAGGTGGCTACACGCTCGAAAGGCGCCCCCGTGTCCATCGGCAACTCCCCTGAAGACGAGCGTCCGTTCCGAGACGAGTCCCAGGAAGCCCGACCTTCTGTGGGCCGCGCGCTGCAGCAGGCGCGGATCGCGGCCGGGCTCACCGTGGGCGACGTCAGCAGTGCCACTCGTGTCCGTATCGCCATCGTGCACGCCATCGAGGCGGACGACTTCGCCCCCTGTGGCGGTGACGTGTACGCCCGTGGACACATCCGCACGCTGGCCAGGGCCGTCCACCTCGATCCCGAACCGCTGATCGCCCAGTACGACGCCGAGCACGGCGGCCGGCCCGCGCCCACCCCCGCCGCACCCCTGTTCGAGGCGGAGCGCATCCGGCCCGAGCGGCGCGGCCCGAACTGGACCGCCGCGATGGTCGCCGCGATCGTCGTCGTGATCGGGTTCGTCGGGTTCACCGCGTTCAAGGGCGGCGGAGACTCCGGTGACGCGAAGTCGCAGGTCGCCGACGGCCTCACGCCCACCCCCGGCAAGTCCGCCTCGCCCACGCCCAAGAAGGACAAGCCCGCCGCGCCGACCGGCGAGCCCTCCGACAGCGCCATCGCCGCCGCGCCCCAGGACAAGGTCACCGTCCAGGTCAGCGCGCCCAACGGACGAAGCTGGATCTCGGCCAAGGACCACAACGGCCGGATGCTCTTCGACGGGCTGTTGAAGAAGGGCCAGTCCAAGACCTTCCAGGACAGCTCCAAGATCAACCTGATCCTCGGCGACGCCGGTGCGATCGAGCTGTACGTCAACGGCAAGAAGATCGAGGACACCTTCCGGCCCGGCGCGGTGGAGCGCCTCACCTACACCAAGGGCGACCCGGTCGCGGGCTGACGCGGGGCGCGGCGCGACGGTTGTGTGACGGAGTCGGCCACAATCGGCCAACCCCGTCGACGTGGGCTGTCAGTGAGACAAAGTAGTCTTGAGCCCATGCCTGAACGCCGTACCGTCGCACTCGTCACTCTCGGCTGCGCTCGTAACGAGGTGGATTCCGAGGAGCTCGCAGGCCGTTTGGAGGCGGACGGCTGGCAGCTCGTCGAGGACGCCGCGGACGCCGACGTCGCCGTGGTCAACACCTGTGGCTTCGTGGAGGCCGCCAAGAAGGACTCCGTCGACGCGCTGCTGGAGGCCAACGACCTCAAGAGCCACGGCAGAACCCAGGCCGTCGTGGCGGTGGGCTGCATGGCCGAGCGGTACGGCAAGGAGCTGGCCGAGGCGCTGCCGGAAGCCGACGGTGTCCTCGGATTCGACGACTACACGAACATCTCGGACCGCCTGCAGACCATCCTGTCCGGCGGCATCCACGCCGCCCACACCCCGCGCGACCGGCGCAAGCTGCTGCCGATCAGCCCCGCCGAACGCCAGGAGTCGGCCGCGTCCGTCGCGCTGCCCGGGCACGGCCCGGCCGACCTCCCGGAGGGCGTCGCGCCCGCCTCGGGCCCCCGGGCACCGCTGCGCCGCCGTCTGGACGGTGCCCCGGTCGCCTCGGTCAAGCTCGCCTCGGGCTGCGACCGGCGCTGCTCCTTCTGCGCCATCCCCTCCTTCCGCGGCTCCTTCATCTCCCGCCGCCCCAGCGACGTCCTGAACGAGACCCGCTGGCTGGCCGAGCAGGGCGTGAAGGAGATCATGCTGGTCTCCGAGAACAACACCTCCTACGGCAAGGACCTCGGCGACATCCGCCTGCTGGAGTCCCTGCTGCCGGAGCTGGCCGAGGTCGACGGCCTCGAGCGGGTCCGGGTGAGCTACCTCCAGCCGGCCGAGATGCGCCCGGGCCTGATCGACGTCCTGACCTCCACCCCGAAGGTCGCCCCCTACTTCGACCTGTCCTTCCAGCACTCCGCGCCCGACGTGCTGCGCGCCATGCGCCGCTTCGGCGACACCGACCGCTTCCTGGAACTGCTCGACACGATCCGGAGCAAGGCCCCCGAGGCCGGTGTGCGCTCCAACTTCATCGTCGGCTTCCCCGGTGAGACCGAGTCCGACCTGGCCGAACTGGAGCGCTTCCTGACCGGCGCCCGGCTGGACGCCATCGGCGTCTTCGGGTACTCGGACGAGGAGGGCACGGAAGCGGCGACGTACGACAACAAGCTGGACGAGGACGTCGTCGCCGAGCGCCTCGCCCACATCTCCCGGCTCGCCGAGGAACTCGTCTCGCAGCGCGCCGAGGAGCGCGTCGGCGAGACCGTCCAGGTCCTGGTGGAGTCCGTGGACGAGGAGGAGGGCGTCTACGGCCGCGGCGCCCACCAGGCGCCGGAGACCGACGGCCAGGTGCTCCTCACGAGCGGCGCGGGTCTGAGCGTCGGACGTATGGTCGAGGCGAAGGTGGTCGGCACCGAGGGCGTCGACCTGGTGGCCGAGCCGCTGACCGGCTCGCTCGCGTGTAGTGAGGAGGCGGGCAGATGACCGGAGTCCCGGCATCCGCCGCGGGCGGCTCCTCCGGTGCGCAGGGCGCCCGGGGCTCCGCCGCCGCTGCCGACGGCGGAAACCCGTCCGAGGTCTCCGGTTCTGCTTCGGGTGCGGCCACGGCCCCCGAGGGCGGCAAGTCCCCGCGTGGCGGGAAGATCGCGGCCGCGGCCGTCAACCAGGCGAGCGTCTGGAACGTCGCCAATCTGCTGACGATGCTCCGGCTGGTCCTGGTGCCCGGCTTCGTGGCACTGATGCTGGCCGGCGGCGGCTATGACCCGGCCTGGCGCTCCCTGGCCTGGGCGGCCTTCGCCATCGCCATGATCACCGACCTGTTCGACGGGCATCTGGCGCGCACCTACAACCTGGTCACCGACTTCGGGAAGATCGCCGATCCGATCGCCGACAAGGCGATCATGGGTGCGGCGCTCATCTGTCTGTCCGGCCTCGGCGATCTGCCGTGGTGGGTGACGGCCGTCATCCTCGGCCGGGAACTCGGCATCACCCTGCTGCGTTTTCTGGTCATTCGCTACGGTGTGATCCCCGCCAGCCGGGGCGGCAAACTGAAGACGCTCACCCAGGGCGTCGCCGTCGGGATGTACGTCCTGGCCCTGACCGGGTGGCTCGCCACCCTGCGCTTCTGGGTGATGGCCGCGGCGGTCGTCCTCACCGTCGTCACGGGCCTCGACTACGTAAGACAAGCCATTGTGCTGCGCCGGCGGGGAATCGCCGAGCGTGCCGCAGCGTTGGAGGAGACGGAAGCGTGAGTTCGCGGGCCACCGAACTGGTGCGACTACTGACCGTGAGGGGCGAGACCCTCGCCGTCGCGGAGTCGCTGACCGGTGGCCTGGTAGCGGCGGAGATCACCGGGGTACCCGGAGCCTCCCGGGTGTTCCGGGGCTCGATCACCGCCTACGCCACCGAACTGAAACATGAGCTGCTGGGCGTCGACGCCACCCTGCTGGCCCAGCGCGGAGCGGTGGATCCGCAGGTCGCGGGCCAGATGGCGGCCGGAGTCCGCAAGGTTCTGGGCGCCGACTGGGGCATCGCGACCACCGGGGTCGCCGGCCCCGATCCGCAGGACGGCAAGCCCGTCGGGACGGTCTTCGTGGCCGTCGACGGACCCCTTGCCGCCCGGGCCGGTTCTGCCGGTGGCGGAAAAGTCGAGGCTCTGCGGTTGAACGGCAGCCGTGCGGAAATTCGTATGGAGAGTGTACGGAGCGTACTCGCAGTGCTCCTGGAGCAGCTTGCGGGCGAACAGACTGGGAATGAGCGGGCACAGGATACGGAACGGAACGGGGGGTTTTGATGTTTGCAGCCCTGAGTGAACACGACATCGCTCCCCGCACGGCCGCGGCGCAAGGCGGTACGGTGGGGCGAGAAGGATGCGGCTACGCGGTCCGAGGAGGGAGCCACCGATGATTCTGCTCCGTCGCCTGCTGGGTGACGTGCTGCGTCGGCAGCGCCAACGCCAGGGCCGTACTCTGCGCGAAGTCTCCTCGTCCGCCCGAGTCTCACTCGGCTATCTCTCCGAGGTGGAGCGGGGGCAGAAGGAGGCTTCCTCCGAACTGCTCTCCGCCATCTGCGACGCGCTGGACGTACGGATGTCGGAACTCATGCGAGAGGTGAGCGACGAGCTGGCGCTCGCCGAACTGGCCCAGTCCGCCCGGGCCACTGAACCGGTACCCACGCCGGTCCGGCCGATGCTGGGTTCCGTGTCGGTGACCGGTGTGCCACCGGAACGGGTGACCATCAAGGCGCCCGCGGAAGCGGTGGACGTCGTCGCCGCTTGAGGTTCGCGTACGCGGTCTGACCATCCGAGACGAGTGACGCTCCGATACCGGTGAACGACCTGGACACGGCGCAGCGATCCGGATGCGTGTGAAGCGATCCGGTCGCGGGTGACTCGACCCTGTTCCGGGTGAAGCGATCCCGCTGCGGGTCAAGATCCGAGACGGCTTGAGCCCCGGCCGGCTTCTCCAGGGAGACCTGGGGAGCCGGCCGGGGCTTTTCGTCGCTCTGGAAGCGATCTGCGCCCGTTTGCCGGTGGTGTGAGGTGCGGTCATCGTGGGAGGGACGTGACAGCGCCTGAACACCGGAGGAAACGGATGTACGTCGTGAAGAGCCCGTTGGCCGACGGAGACCTGAAGACCGTGTCCGAGGCGCTCCAGGGCGCCCTCGTCGACCTGGTGGACCTCTCCCTGGTCGCCAAGCAGATCCACTGGAACGTCGTCGGCCCGCGCTTCCGCTCCGTCCACCTCCAACTCGACGAGGTGGTCGACTCCGCCCGCACCCACATGGACACGGTGGCCGAGCGGGCCTCGGCCCTGGGCATACCGCCCGACGGACGAGCCGGCACGGTGGCCTCCAGCAGCGGCATCAAGACCACCCCGGCCGGATGGATCAAGGACACGGACGCGGTCGGGGCGATGGTGGACGCGCTGGGCTCGGTGATCACCCGGATGCGGGAGCGGGTGGAGGCGACCGGGGAGCCCGACCCGGTGTCCCAGGACATGTTCATCGGGATCACCGCGGATCTGGAGAAACACCACTGGATGTTCCAGGCGGAGAACGCGTAAACGGTGGCACCCGGGTCGGTGCGGCCGGGGCCGGTGTCCTGGGCGGCGAGGCCGCTGTGAACGCCGGGCGGGCTGCTTGCCTCCCGGCGCTGCACCCGTGAGCCCTCAGTGCGCCTCCCGTGCGGTCGGGGCGGCGGTCTAGCGTCCGGCTGGAGGTGATGGTGGGCATGGCGGGACGGACAGTGCGCTGGGGACTGGCGCTCGGCCTGGGAGCGGTGTGGTGGTGGGCCGTGCTGCGGATCGCCGTGGGGGAGGGCGCGGGCGTCCTGGAAGGGGCCGTCGCCGCCGGCGGCTGGGGGCTGAGCCTGCTGCCCGTGCACTGTGTGCCCAAGGGGCGCGCGACCGGCGCCGTGCACCCGGGGCGCTGGATGGCCGCCTGGCGGGCGGGGGATGTCACCAAGGCATCGCCACGCCCCCGTTCGGGCGAAGTATCTGACCCGTCATGAACGCCGACGCGTCCGACGCCAGGTACAGCACCGCGTGCGCGACGTCGTCCGGCTCGCCGACCCGGCCCAGCGGGGTCATCCGGGTCATCGCGGCCTCGGTGTGCGCCTGTGCCTCGCGGTCGTGCCGGTCGGTCATGGGTGTGCGGATCCAGCCGGGCGCGACGGCGTTGACCCGGATGCCGTGCGGGCCGACCTCGGTGGCCAGCGTCTTGGTGAGCTGCACCACGGCCGCCTTCGCCGCGCCGTAGCAGAGCAGTCCGGCGCCGCCGGTGTCCACCGCGCCGGAGGCCATGGTCACGATGCTGCCGCGGGTCCGGTGGGCGAGCATCAGCCGGGCCGCCTCCTGGCAGGCGTGGAGCACGCCCTTGAAGTTGACGTCCAGCACCCGGTCGAGATCCTCGTCGCGGGTCTCCAGCACCGGGCTGCTGTGCATGATTCCGGCGATCGCCGCCAGCACGTCCAGCCGGCCGCAGGACCGGACCGCCTCGCCCAGCCGGGCCCGGTCGGTGACGTCGAGGACGTGGATACGGGCCTTGCCGCCGCGGTCCTCGATCAGCGCCGCCGTGCCGTCCAGGCCGTCGGCGTCCCGGTCGGCACAGTGCACTGTCGCACCCGCCTCGGCCAGCAGTACGGCGGACGCCCGCCCGATGCCACCGGCGGCTCCGGTGACGAAGGCGGCGCGTCCGCTGAGGTCGTACGCGGTGAGGGTCATGAGGGGACGGTACGAGCGTTTCTGACGACCCGTCAATCAGCGGTGCGTGATGGGGTCCGGGACGCGGCTGCGTACGCCGGCGTGAGTGAGGGCGCGTATCCACGGCGCCGAGGGGGCAGGCCGGACGGTCAGCCGGTGCGGCGCGGGTACTTGTCGCGCCAGCGTTGGGGCGTGCCGGGTGCGGGGGCGGGGCCCGTCTGGCAGGTGGGGCACCAGTAGGTGGGGCGTTCCTGGGAGCCGTCGCCCTGGTCCGCCACCCGCACGGGGGTGTGACAGCGCAGGCACGGGCGGGGTGCGCGGCCGTAGACGAACAGGTCGTGCCGGTGCAAGCCGGTCGTCTGCCGGACCGGGCGGTCGCGGTTGGTCTCCAGTAGCTGCTTGGCCAGCCCGGGGAGCTGCCGGGCGAGGTCCGCGGGGAGCGCCCCGGCCGGCAGCCAGGGGGTAACGCCGAGAAGGAAGCACAGCTCGCTCTTGTAGACGTTGCCGATGCCGGCCAGATTGCGCTGGTCCAGCAGGGCCTCGCCGAGCTCGCGGGCCGGGTCGGAGAGGACGTTGGCCAGGGCGCGCTCGGGGTCCCAGTCCGGGCCGAGCAGATCGGGGCCGAGGTGGCCGACGACCCGCTCCTCCTCGGTCGTGCGCAGCAGCTCCAGGACCTGCAGCCGGTAGCCGACGGCCGTACGGTCGGCGGTGCCGAGAACCGCCCTGATCTGGTACGCCGGCCCGCCCCGCCAGCGCTCGCCCGTGCCGTACACCTTCCACGCGCCCTCCATGCGCAGGTGGGTGTGCAGGGTGAGGCCGCCCTCGAACCGGGTGAGGATGTGCTTGCCGCGCGGGATCGTGCTCAGCACCCCGCGGCCGGACAGGTCGACCGTCGCGTACTTCGGCACGCGGAAGTCGCTGCGGGTCAGCGCCTTGCCCGCGAGGGCCTCATGCAGCCGCCGCGCAGCCTGCCAGACCGTGTCACCTTCGGGCATGGGTCAAGGGTGCCACGGTGGAGTGAGCGGGCACGGGGGTGCGGGGTGGGGGTTGGAAGGGGGCGTGGGCGGCATGGGTGCGGGTCGATGGCCCGCGCGGGGCGGTGCGGGGATCGGGCGCGGGCATCGCGTGGTGGAGGCGGCGCGGGGGCAGCGGCTGTGCCGGGACCAAGGGGCCGGCCCCGTGTCGCGGCCGGCCCCGCTGCCCGGCGAACTGTGCCTCACGCTCTCAGGCGCAGGCCGCGCGGTGTCGCCACGAATCCCGCCGCCTCCAGGAGGGTGCCTATGGGGGACGTCAGGGCCTGGGCGCCGTTGATCCGCTCGACCGTGACCGTGCCGAGCGAGCCCGCGCGGGCTGCCGCGGCCAGCGCCTCGGCGGCCGCACGCAGGCGAGGGTCGTCCGTCGCGGCCGTGTCCGGGGCGGTCGGCCAGGCCAGCAGCGTCTTACCGCCGCGCTCCATGTACACCGTCAGCTCGCCTTCCACCAGGACGACCAGCGAGCCCGCCTTACGGCCCGGCTTGTGCCCGGCTCCCGTCGGCGGCTCCGGCCAGGGCAGCGCGGAGCCGTAGGCGTTCGCGGGGTCGGCCGCTGCGAGGACCACGGCGCGGGAATCGGGCGCGGCTGTGCCCGGCCGGCCGTTGCCGTAGCCGCGGTACGGGGCCGCGCCGTAGGCGTTCGAGCCGTAGTGGGTGGAGCCGCCGCCGCGGGGGCCGCCGTAGCCGGGGGAGGCGAACGGGTCGGCGAGGTCGCGGGCAGCCGAGGGGTCGCCGTCGCCGCCGGAGGCGTCCTCCGGGGGCCAGGTGAAGTCGCCGTCCAGTCCGGGATGGCCGAAACCGCCCTCGGCTCCGTCGAACGCGCCGGGGGGCGTGTGGCCGTGCGGGGTGCCGGTGGGGCTGCCGGGACCGTCGGGCAGTCCGCCGAGCCCGAGCGGCGGCCCCGCGGGCCCGTCGAACGGGTTCGGGTGGCCCGGCCCGGCGAAGCCGTTCACGGCATCGCCGGCGCCGAAGCCGTTCACACCGCCAGGGACGCCGAAGCCCTGCGGGCGGGACGGGGCCGGCAGGCCCTCCGCTCGCTCGCGGGCGTTCGCCACCGCGCGGAGGCGGTCCACCGCGCCGTCCATGGCGAACTGGGCCGCGCCCAGCCCCTCGACCACGTAACCGCGCCGGGCCTGACCGCTCTCCTCGAAGGCCGACAGCACCCGGTATACCGCCGAGAAGCCGCCTTCGACACCCTCCGCGGCGACCGCGCCCCGGGTGACCACGCCGTGCCGGTCCAGGAGCGTGCGGGCCAGCGCGTGCGCGCGCACCGTGGCGTCCGGCTCGGCCGCGGGCAACAGTGACCAGCGGCCGGCGACGGTCGGCGGGCCGGTGCGGGAGGCGGTGCGCGCGGTGGCCGTCAGGGAGCCGTAGCGCCCGCGCGGGACGGCGCGCTTGGCACGATGGGCGGTCGAGCCCGCCGTACGGCCGGAGCCCAGAAGCGAGCGCATCGGCGCCAGGGTGTCGTTGGTGAGCCGGCCCGACCAGGCCAGGTCCCAGAGCGCGTCGGCCAGTTGCGGGTCGGTGACGTCGGGGTGCATGGTGGCGCGGACCTGGTCGGCGATCTGCCGGAAGAACAGGCCGTAGCCACCGGACAGGGCGTCGAGGACCGACTGGTGGAGCGCGGTCAGCTCCAGCGGGTGCGGCGCCGGGAGCAGCACCGGGGCCGCGTCCGCCAGGTAGAGGGACACCCAGCCGTCCTTGCCGGGCAGGGCGCCCGCTCCGGCCCACACCACCTCGCCCGCGGCGGTCAGCTCGTCCAGCATCGAGGGCGTGTAGTTCGCCACCCGGGAGGGCAGGACCAGCTTCTCCAGCGCGGAGGCCGGCACGGAGGCACCCTGCAACTGCTCGACGGCCCGCACCAGTCCGTCGACGCCCCGCAGACCGTGGCCCCTGCCGATGTGCTGCCACTGCGGCAGGAACTGGGCGAGCGCGGCGGGCGGCACGGGCTCCAGCTCATGCCGCAGGGCCGCCAGGGAACGGCGGCGCAGCCGGCGCAGCACGGCCGCGTCGCACCACTCCTGCCCGATGCCGGCCGGGTGGAACTCGCCCTGCACGATCCGGCCGGCCGCGGCCAGCCGCTGCAGCGCGCCCTCGGTGACCGCCACGCCCAGGCCGAACCGGGCCGCCGCGGTGGCCGAGGTGAACGGGCCGTGCGTACGGGCGTACCGCGCGAGGAGGTCGCCCAGTGGGTCCTTGACCGGTTCGGTGAACGCCTCCGGGACACCGACCGGCAGCGCCGTGCCGAGCGCGTCGCGCAACCGGCCCGCGTCCTCGACGGCCGACCAGTGGTCGGCGCCCGCGATCCGTACCTTGATCGCCCGGCGGGCCCCGGCCAGCTCCCGCGCCCACTGCGGGTCCGCACCCCGCGCGACCAGCTCCGCGTCGGTCAGCGGGCCGAGCAGCCGGAGCACGTCGGCGACGCCCTCGACGTCCTTGACCCGGCGGTCCTCGGTGAGCCACTGAAGCTCGCGCTCCAGCTCGGTCAGCACCTCCGCGTCGAGCAGTTCGCGCAGCTCCGCCTGGCCCAGCAGCTCCGCCAGCAGCCGTGAGTCCAGCGACAGCGCGGCGGCACGCCGCTCGGCCAGCGGGGAGTCGCCCTCGTACAGGAACTGCGCGACGTACCCGAAGAGCAGGGAGCGGGCGAACGGGGACGGCTCCGGGGTGGTCACCTCGACGAGGCGCACCTTGCGGGACTCGATGTCGCCCATCAGCTCGACCAGCCCGGGGACGTCGAAGACGTCCTGGAGGCACTCGCGGATCGCCTCCAGGACGATCGGGAACGACCCGAACTCGCTCGCCACCTGGAGCAGCTGCGCCGCCCGCTGGCGCTGCTGCCACAGCGGGGTGCGCTTGCCGGGATTGCGGCGCGGCAGCAGCAGCGCGCGGGCGGCGCACTCGCGGAACCGGGAGGCGAACAGCGCCGAGCCGCCGACCTGGTCGGTGACGATCTGGTCGACCTCGCCCTTGTCGAAGGCGACGTCGGCCGCGCCGACCGGGGCCTGGTCGCTGTCGAACTCGGTGCCGGCCTTCATGGGCTCGCGGTCGAGCAGGTCCAGGCCCATCAAATCGGCGTCGGGCAGGCGCAGCACGATGCCGTCGTCGGCGTGCATGACCTGGGCGTCCATGCCGTACCGCTCGGACAGGCGGGCGCCGAGGGCGAGAGCCCAGGGGGCGTGGACCTGGGCTCCGAACGGCGAGTGCACGACGACCCGCCAGTCGCCCAGCTCGTCGCGGAACCGCTCCACGACGATCGTGCGGTCGTCCGGTACGTGGCCGCAGGCCTCGCGCTGCTCGTCCAGGTACGACAGCACGTTGTCCGCCGCCCACGCGTCCAGGCCCGCCGCCAGCAGCCGCAGCCGGGCGTCGTCCTTGGGCAGCGAGCCGACCTCGCGCAGGAACGCGCCCACCGCGCGGCCCAGCTCCAGCGGCCGGCCCAGTTGGTCACCCTTCCAGAAGGGCAGCCGGCCGGGCACGCCCGGCGCGGGCGAGACGAGGACGCGGTCGCGCGTGATGTCCTCGATCCGCCAGGAACTCGTGCCCAGCGTGAAGACGTCTCCCACCCGGGACTCGTACACCATCTCCTCGTCCAGCTCGCCGACCCGGCCGCCGCCCTTCTTGGGGTCGGAACCGGCGAGGAAGACGCCGAACAGACCACGGTCCGGGATCGTGCCGCCGGAGGTGACGGCGAGGCGCTGGGCGCCCGGGCGGCCGGTGATCTCGCCGGTGACGCGGTCCCACACCACGCGCGGGCGCAGTTCCGCGAACGCGTCCGACGGATAGCGGCCCGCCAGCATGTCCAGCGTGGCCGTGAACGCCGACTCGGGCAGCGAGGCGAACGGGGCCGCGCGGCGGACCATGGTGAGCAGGTCGTCGAACTGCCAGGTGTCCAGTGCCGTCATGGCGACCAGCTGCTGCGCGAGCACGTCCAGCGGGTTCGCGGGCACCTTCAGCGACTCGATCGCGCCCGTGCGCATCCGCTCGGTGACCACGGCGGCCTGGACCAGGTCGCCCCGGTACTTCGGGAAGACGACACCGGTGGAGACGGCGCCGACCTGGTGTCCCGCGCGGCCGACCCGCTGGAGGCCGGAGGCGACCGACGGCGGGGACTCGACCTGCACCACCAGGTCCACGGCGCCCATGTCGATGCCGAGCTCGAGGCTGGAGGTGGCCACCACCGCGGGCAGCCGCCCGGCCTTGAGGTCCTCCTCGACGAGGGCACGCTGCTCCTTGGAGACCGAGCCGTGGTGCGCGCGGGCGATCACCGGCGGCGCGCCCTGGGCCGCGCCGGAGCCGCCCATCAGCTGGGCGGGGGAGTGGTGCTCGTCCAGGGTCTCGCCGGTGGCCCGCTCGTACGCGATCTCGTTGAGCCGGTTGCACAGCCGCTCCGCGAGACGGCGGGAGTTGGCGAAGACGATCGTGGACCGGTGGGCTTGGACCAGGTCGGCGATCCGCTCCTCCACGTGCGGCCAGATCGACGGCCGCTCCCCGCCCTCGGAGGCGTCGGCGGCCGGGGCGCCCGCCAGCTCGCCCATGTCCTCCACCGGGACGACCACCGAGAGGTCGAACTCCTTGCCGGACTCCGGCTGGACGATCTCCACCTTGCGGCGCGGGGACAGATACCGGGCCACCTCGTCCACCGGGCGCACGGTCGCCGACAGGCCGATCCGGCGGGCGGGCCTGGGCAGCAGCTCGTCGAGCCGCTCCAGGGAGAGCGCGAGGTGCGCGCCGCGCTTGGTGCCCGCGACCGCGTGCACCTCGTCCAGGATCACCGTCTCCACGCCCGTGAGCGCGTCGCGCGTGGCCGACGTCAGCATCAGGAACAGCGACTCGGGAGTGGTGATCAGGATGTCCGGCGGGCGCGTGGACAGGGCGCGGCGCTCGGCGGCCGGGGTGTCGCCGGAGCGGATGCCGACCCTGACCTCGGGCTCGGGCAGGCCGAGCCGCACGGACTCCTGGCGGATGCCGGTCAGCGGGCTGCGCAGATTGCGCTCGACGTCGACCGCCAGGGCCTTCAGCGGGGACACGTACAGCACCCGGCAGCGCTTCCTCGGGTCGGCCGGGGGCGGGGCCGAGGCCAGTTGGTCCAGGGCGGCGAGGAACGCGGCGAGCGTCTTGCCGGAGCCGGTCGGGGCGACCACCAGCACGTCCGAGCCCTCCCGGATGGCCTGCCACGCGCCCGCCTGAGCCGCGGTGGGCGCGGAGAAGGCCCCCGTGAACCAGCCGCGGGTCGCGGGGGAGAAGCCGTCGAGGGCTCGGTGTGCGGAGCTGACCATGCGTCCATCCTGCACCCACCCACTGACAATTGCCCTGACCTGGGCAAACGGGACGAGCGCGGGGCTTGTGCGTGGCGTGCCGAGGGGTGGGCCGGTGGCGCGGGCCGCGAGGAGGGCAGTGGGCGTGCTTGGGGATCGGGCGGGGTGCCGCGAGGGCGGTGGTCGGTGCTGATTGCTGTCGAGCCGAGCCGAGCCGAGCCGAGCCGAGCGTGCGGGTGGGGCCGGGACCGGCCTGCGGTGTCGGGTGGGGCGGGGGCTCGGGGGCTGTGCTCGGCCTGCGGTGTCGGGCGGGGCCGGGACTGGCCGTGCGGAACCGGCCGGGACCGAGTGGAGTCGGTGGGAGGGCGGGCGCGGCGGACAATGGGTTTCATGGCGGGTTCAGCGGAGCGGGCACGGCACTGGCGGTACGCGGAGCTGCCCGGGGTCGACCTGCTGCGGGCCCGGTACATTCGCAAGACCTTCATCCGGCACACCCACGAGAACTTCGTGATCGCGGCCATCGCCGACGGCGTCGAGGTCTTCCACCACCGCGGCTCCGACGTCTCCGCCGGTGCGGGAGCGCTCGCCCTCGTCAACCCGGACACGCCCCACACCGGCCGGGCCGGCGTCCCCGAGGGCTGGCGGTACGGCGCCCTGTACCCGTCGCCGGACGTGGTCGCCGCGATCGCCGCCGAGACCACCACCCTCCGGGGAGCACCTGGCTTCGTCAGCCCGGTCCTCGACGACCCCTACACCGTCCGCCTGGTGCACCAGGTGCTGCGCGCCGCCGACGAGGGCAACGCACTGGCCGCCGACACGCTCCTGCGGGTCGCCGTGACCAGACTGCTGCGGCTGAACGGCGGCCCCCTGCCGCAGCGGCGGCCTCGCACGGCCGGCACGCGGATCGCGGCACGCGCGCGTGCGGTGCTGGAGGAACGGATGGCCGCACCGCCGACCCTGGAACAGCTGGCCGCCGGCCTCGGAACCAGCCCGTTCGCCCTTCTGCGGGCGTTCCGCGACGCCTACGGCATGCCGCCGCACACCTGGCTGACCGACGCCCGCGTGCGCCACGCACGGCTGCTGCTGGACGCGGGTACGACCCCCGCCGAGGCGGCCGTCGCCGTCGGCTTCACCGACCAGCCCCACCTCAACCGGCACTTCGCCCGGATCGTCGGCGTGCCCCCGGGCGCGTACCAGCGCGAGCGCGCCGGGCTGGAAGAGCGCACCGGGCCGGGAACGCCCGCGGGACTGGAGGAGCGCGCCGGGCTGGTCGAGCGCAAGAACGTACAAGACGTGGGCTGACGGACGCCCGTACCGTCCGGGGCGTGGCACAGCACATAGCACTCACCAACCAGACCGCCGACGGCGCGGACAAGCCGGACGCGGCCGTCGTACGGGACGCCCTCGGGGTCGGCGTCGCCGTGGGCCTGTCCGGATTCGCCTTCGGAGTGACCTCGGCGGGCAGCGGACTCGGGCTGCTCCAGACCTGCGCGCTCAGCCTCCTGGTGTTCACCGGGGCCTCCCAGTTCGCCCTGGTCGGCGCGCTCGCCGCCGGCGGCAACCCGTTCACGGCCGCCGCAGGCGCCTTCTTCCTGGGCGTGCGCAACGCCTTCTACGGGCTGCGGCTCTCCCAGCTTCTCGCCCTCCCGCGCGCGGTACGGCCGCTCGCCGCGCAGTGGGTGATCGACGAGACCACCGCCGTGACCCTGGCCCAGCCGACCCGGCGGGCCGCGCGGCTCGGCTTCACCGTCACCGGGCTCAGCCTGTACGTGCTGTGGAACCTGACCACGCTGCTCGGCGCCCTGGGTGCCCGGGCGATCGGCGACACGCGCGCGTGGGGCCTGGACGCGGCGGGGCCGGCCGTGTTCCTGGCGCTGCTCGCCCCGATGCTGAAGACGACCACCGAGCGTGCGGTCGCGGGTCTCGCCGTCCTGCTGGGCCTCGGTCTGCTGCCCGTCCTGCCGGCCGGCGTGCCGGTGCTGGTGGCGGCACTGGCGGCCCCGCTGGCGCTCTTTGCGGAGGGGCGGCGCGGGGGCCGTACCCGACAGGAGGGTCCGGACGGCTCGGAGGAGAACCGGTGAACACCTGGATCGCGATCGGCGTGACCGCCCTCGGCTGCTACGCCGTCAAGCTCGTCGGCCTGCTGGTCCCGGCACACGCCGTGGAGCGGCCGTACGTGCGGCGGCTCGCCGTCCTGCTGCCGGTCGCCCTGCTCGCCGCGCTGACGGCCCAGCAGACGTTCGCCGTCGGCCACACGCTGGTGCTGGACGCCCGGGCCGCCGGGCTCGCGGCGGCGGCCGTGGCACTCGTGCTGCGTGCGCCGTTCCTGCTGGTCGTCGCGGCGGCCGTGGTGGTGACGGCGGGCGTACGGGCCGTCGCTGGGTGACGCGGGTCGGAGGCGAGTCGGCGGGGGCGGCCCGCGCGTGAGGCGGCCGGCCGTGGCTGAGCGGCAGGGCCGCCCGCCGACGGGCGGACCCTGCCCGCGCGCAGTGCCGCTCAGCCCACGAAGCGGCCGTAGGCCCGCAGGGTGCACAGGGCCTCGATCGTCACCAGGGAGCGCGCCTCCAGGGCGGGCGCCGGTGCCCACCGGCGCCACCGGACCGGCCAGCCGCCGTCTTCCTCCTGCCCGGCGGCCAGGTGATCCAGTGAGCGCGCCATCTCGTCGTCCGTGAACCACGCGCGCGCGAGTGAGTCCGGAGTCCGGGCGAAGTCGTGCGGGAAGTGGTGCTCGCCCGGGGCATAGCCGGACGCGACCGGGAACGCGTCGAGCCGGTCCGGGTCCAGCGCGGCGAGCCGCTGCTCCCGCACCAGGCGGCCCAGCCGGTCGGCGGCGGCCTCCGCGCGCGGGCGGTCGGGAGCGGCGTCCAGGAAGGTCACGGCGGCCTGCACCTCGTAGGGATGGGACTTCTCCAGGGACTCCACCGACTGCCAGCAGAAGTCGGTGGCCCGGAACAGCCAGGCGTGCCACACCTCGTTGCGGTGCAGGAGCCCGACCACCGGCCCGGTGGCCAGCAGATCGCTGGGCGGATCGTCGACGACCGGGATGAACGGTGCCGTCGGATACCCGCGCTGACCGGGGTGGATCGCCGGCAGGGCGCCGTCCGGGGTGGACACGGAGGTCAGGTAGCGGCACACGCGCTCCACCCGCTGGCCGCCGCAGCGCCCGATGGCGTCCAGCACGCGCAGGGCGTGCACGGTGTGCAGGGGCTGGCTGACCGGTCCGCGCAGATCGGGCTCCAGCGCGTGCCCGTAGCCGCCGTCCTCGTTGCGGTAGGCGTCCAGTGCCGCTTCCACCGCCTCCGGGCTGCCGCGCAGGAAGTGGTACGCGAAGAGATGCTGCTCCAGCACGCGCGCGGTGAGCCACACGAACTGTTCGGCGCGGAAGAGCGGGGAGCGCGCCGGGGGCGTGGAGGGGAGTGGGGAAGCTCCTGTTTCGGCCATGCGTCAGACCGTAGGGCGGAAAGCGGTCTCGGCAGGCGCTCCCGGGCAGGGCCCACCCCCAGGGGCGGGATACTGGAGTCATGCGGTTGACGGTCTTCTGGCAGCGGATGGCGGAACACTTCGGTCCGGGGTACGCCGACACCTTCGCGCGCGATCACGTCATGTCGGAACTGGGCGAACGCACGGTGAACCAGGCGCTGGACGCCGGCTGGGAGGCCAAGGACGTGTGGCGGGTGGTCTGCGCGGTGATGGACGTACCGGGCGAGAAGCGCTGACACGTCGGCCGCGCTGACACGTCGACCGGAATGTCGGGTTTGCCGGTGAAGAAGTCGACGGTACGGCACTGATCTGTCACGAAGATCGCCGCGGGGCACCGGTTGTCGGTGGCGTGGGCGAGACTGGGCGCGTGGCACCCAACGAGGACTCCCTGGCACCCACTCCCGAGGACGGCGAACCGTCCCACGGGCAGGCAGCACCGGCCGCTGCGACCCCGCCCGGCCGGCCCCCGGTCTCCGGCGCCGTCGCTCCGGGCGGCCGGATGCCGCGCTGGCTGCCGCGCGCCATGGTGCTCGCGCTCGCGCTGATCGCCGCCTTCCAGCTCGGCAGCTGGGCCTTCCACCAGCTGACCGGACTCCTGATCAACATATTGATCGCGTTCTTCCTGGCCCTCGCGATCGAGCCCGCGGTCAGCCGGATGGCGGCCCGTGGCATGCGCAGGGGGCTCGCCACCTTCCTCGTCTTCCTCGGGCTGACCGTCCTCGCCGCCGGGTTCGTCACCCTGCTCGGGTCCATGCTGGCCGGCCAGATCATCAAGATGATCGAGGGCTTCCCGGGCTACCTCGACTCGCTCATCCACTGGATCAACCAGACCTTCCACACGGAGCTCAGACGGGTGGACATCCAGGAGGGCCTGCTCCACTCCGACTGGCTGCGCAAGTACGTGCAGAACAGCGCGGCCGGAGTCCTGGACGTCTCCGCCCAGGTGCTCGGCGGGCTGTTCCAGCTGCTGACGGTCACGCTGTTCTCCTTCTACTTCGCCGCCGACGGCCCCCGGCTGCGCCGCGCCCTGTGCTCCGTCCTGCCGCCCGCACGTCAGGCCGAGGTGCTGCGCGCCTGGGAGATCGCCGTCGACAAGACGGGCGGCTATCTGTACTCGCGCGGCCTGATGGCGCTCATCTCCGGCATCGCGCACTACATCCTGCTGGAGGCCCTCGGCGTGCCGTACGCGCCCGTGCTCGGCGTCTGGGTGGGCCTGGTCTCGCAGTTCATCCCCACCATCGGCACGTACCTCGCGGGCGCGCTGCCGATGCTGATCGCGTTCACCGTCAACCCCTGGTACGCGCTCTGGGTGCTGATCTTCGTCGTGATCTACCAGCAGTTCGAGAACTACATGCTCCAGCCGAAGCTGACCGCCAAGACCGTCGACATCCACCCGGCGGTCGCCTTCGGCTCGGTCGTCGCGGGCACCGCGCTGCTGGGCGCCGTCGGCGCGCTGATCGCCATCCCGGCGGTGGCCACGCTCCAGGCGTTCCTGGGGGCGTACGTGAAGCGGTACGCCGTCACGGACGACCCCCGGGTACACGGGCGCCGCGGCAACGGGCCGGGCGGTCCCGGGATGCTCACGCGCGTGCGCCTGGCCTGGGCCGGCCGACGCTCCGGCGAGGAACAGCGGCCGTAGCGGCCTGGCTGCGCGCGGACGCAGTTGTCGGCTGCTCCGGCATGGATGTGGCGGCCACCCGTCCTGTACGTCGCGGCCCTTCTGTTGCCGGAACCCGCTACGCCCGTTGAGTGGCCGGTCAGCTTCCTGCTGATCGCCCTGCCCGCTCGTGGCCGCCTTCGCCCAGGGCCCGGTCGTCGTCGGCGCCACCGTGTTCGCCGCCGTCCTGCAAAGAGTCCTGGCCGGTACCCCTGCTGCGCGGGCCGTGAGGTCGGCTGTCTGTGGGACCGCCACTACGTGGCCTCCTACGTCTGCACCGGCCTGGTCGGCGTCCTCGGCATGATCCTGGCCGCCCACCGCGTCGGCCGCGGGCGCCGGCCGACGTACGCTTCCTGGCTGACATCGCCCAACGGGTCCTGTTTCCGGCGCGACCGCACCGCCCCCTACGTCACCGCCTCAGTACGTCAGGACCGCCCACGCGGCGGCCACGGTGACGGCCGCCGTGTAGCAGCCCACCGCCACGGCCACGATCCGCCGGCGCGTCCGCTCGCTCCACTCCGTGCGGGACAGCAGCCGGGCCAGGAGGGGCAGGACGAGGACAGCGTGCAGGCTCACGCCGTGCAGTGGCTTGAGCGGAGCCGTCGAGTGATAGGCGGCCTCCTGATGGCCGGTCCGGGTCAGGACGACCCCGCGCGCGATCATCGCCGCACCGGAGGCCAGCGCGACCAGCAGGAGCGCGAAACCGGAACGCACGGCGAGCGGCATGCCGGCGGGGCCCGTCGGCCGGTGCCGGAAGGACGAGACGGCGAAGACGGTGAGCAGGACCATCAGGACGCCGCCGCCCACCGCGAGCATCATGGACACCACCGTGTCGAAGGGTGTCTCCCGGTTCAGGTGCGAGGGCACCCCGCGCCACGCCTGGAGGGTGATGCCGGCCACCTCCGCCACGCAGTCGGCGGCGAAGACCAGCAGCAGGACCGAGCGCAGCCGGTCACCGGTGCGCAGGTACGCCGTGACCCACGTGACCGCGACCAGCGTCACTCCGAAGGACAGCCCGAACGTGACGGGCTTGCGCCAGGAGACGGGACCGTCCCAGGGGCCGCCGTCGACCGCGAACACCACCAGGTGGACGAGGCCGGACAGGACGAGGAGCAGCCCCGTCGTGTGGCAGAGGCGGTCGACGGCGGCACGCGGGTTCTTCATGGGGGCAAGGCTTCCGGGCGCGGCTCGCGCGGTCGTCGTCCGGCTGGAGACTCTCGCGGTACGTCACCGGGAGCAGGCCGGCTCGTGTCAGAGGTGGTCGAAGAACCGCGTCCACCAGGTCGCGTGGCTCTCGTCGGCGAGCCAGGTCACACCGTCGTACGGCCGGTGGAGCAGCCGTGGGGGAACCAGTCGGTAGCCCAGGTCGGACAGGGCGGCCGTGATCCGGTCGCGGTCCGCCTCGGACAGCGCTCGGTCGCGCACGGCGTCGTCCAGGTCGTCATGGCTGCCGGGCGTCGGCGTGATGACCACCGCCAGATCGCCGTAGTTGCTCAGCCGCACGGCGAGGAGCACCCCGGCCCCGGTCGCCTCGGCCGGGATGTCCACGGAGAAGGAGAAGCTCGCGTCCTGGACGCCCTCGTCGAGCCGGCAGGGCCGGCCGAAGTCCCGGGTGAGCCGGTCCCGCAGCCTCGCCGCCCGGAGCCGGGCCCCGGCGCGGTCGAAGCCGTCGGGGTGCTCCAGGTGGTGCGGTCCGGGCAGCCTGTCCAGGGAGTGGAACAGGGCCCGCGTCAGGTCGTCGTCGTGCATCTCCGCCCACCCTACGGAAGCCCTGGCCGCTGCCTCACGGGAGCCGTGGTCGGCCCCGCGGATGCCGTGGCCCTCCCCCCCGGGAGGCCCCGGCCGGTGCCGTGTGGCGCGCTTGACACGAAAATCGAACATCCATTCTTATGGAGGCTCAGGCGAGGCTTTCGGTTGGGGATTTCATCCCGATTCGCGGGTAGATGTCCCTCGGTTATCCACAGGCTGGGCCTGCGTCGGGGCGCATTGTCAGTGGCAGGCGTTAGCGTCTTTGACGTGAAGCGATCGACTCAAGCAAACCGGGTGGAACCCATGGCAGGAACCGACCGCGAGAAGGCGCTCGACGCCGCGCTCGCGCAGATTGAACGGCAATTCGGCAAGGGCGCGGTCATGCGCATGGGCGAGCGGTCGAAGGAGCCCATCGAGGTCATCCCGACCGGGTCGACCGCCCTCGACGTCGCCCTCGGTGTCGGCGGCCTGCCGCGCGGCCGTGTCGTGGAGATCTACGGACCGGAGTCCTCCGGTAAGACGACCCTGACCCTGCACGCCGTGGCGAACGCACAGAAGGCCGGCGGCCAGGTCGCCTTCGTGGACGCCGAGCACGCCCTCGACCCCGAATACGCGCGCAAGCTCGGCGTCGACATCGACAACCTCATCCTGTCGCAGCCGGACAACGGCGAGCAGGCCCTGGAGATCGTGGACATGCTGGTCCGCTCCGGTGCCCTGGACCTCATCGTCATCGACTCCGTCGCCGCGCTCGTCCCGCGCGCGGAGATCGAGGGCGAGATGGGCGACAGCCACGTGGGTCTGCAGGCCCGCCTGATGAGCCAGGCACTGCGGAAGATCACCAGCGCGCTCAACCAGTCCAAGACCACCGCGATCTTCATCAACCAGCTCCGCGAGAAGATCGGCGTGATGTTCGGCTCCCCGGAGACCACGACCGGTGGCCGGGCGCTGAAGTTCTACGCCTCGGTGCGCATCGACATCCGCCGCATCGAGACCCTGAAGGACGGCACGGAGGCGGTCGGCAACCGCACCCGCTGCAAGGTCGTCAAGAACAAGGTCGCGCCGCCCTTCAAGCAGGCCGAGTTCGACATCCTCTACGGCCAGGGCATCAGCCGCGAGGGCGGTCTGATCGACATGGGCGTGGAGCACGGCTTCGTGCGCAAGGCCGGCGCCTGGTACACGTACGAGGGCGACCAGCTCGGCCAGGGCAAGGAGAACGCGCGCAACTTCCTCAAGGACAACCCCGACCTGGCCAACGAGATCGAGAAGAAGATCAAGGAGAAGCTGGGCGTGGGAGTCCGGCCGGAGGAGCCCGCCGCCGAGCCGGGCGGCGACGCGGCGGTCACCACCGCGGCGGCCGACGACCCCGCCAAGTCGGTACCCGCCCCGGCAGCCGCCAAGGCAACCAAGCCCAAGGCCGCCGCAGCCAAGAGCTGACCCGTGACACGACGAACCGACTGGGCCGAGTACGAGTACGCCACCCCCGGTGCCCCACGGGGGAGGGGCACCGGGGGCCACCCGGACTCCGCACCGGACGGTGACGACGGACACGGGCCTGGCGGGCACAGGGACGAGGGGTTCGGCGCGTACGGCGGGCACGACGAGTACCACGATCGTGCCGCGTACGGCGGACATGATCCGTACCACGGGACCGGCGGCCACGACGGTGACGGCGGTGCCGCGGACCCGGGAGACGAGGGCGGCGAGCCGTACGGGGGTGGTTCGCTCGGCGGTCGTGGGTCCGGGCGGTCCGGGGGAGCGCGCAGCGGCCGCCGGGGGCGTGGCCGGCGGCGCGGGTTCGGTGACGCGTCCGGGCCCGGTGAGGACGAAGGCGCCCCTTCCTCGGCGAGGGACGAGCGGGGGGAGTCTTCAGCGGACCCGGTCGAGCGGGCCCGGGCGATCTGCCTGCGCCTGCTCACCGGGACCCCGCGCACCCGCAAGCAGCTCGCGGACGCCCTGCGCAAGCGGGAGATCCCCGAGGAAGCGGCCGAGGAGGTGCTGTCACGCTTCGAGGAGGTGGGGCTCATCGACGACGGCGCCTTCGCGGACGCCTGGGTGGAGTCCCGGCACCACGGCCGGGGGCTCGCCCGCCGCGCGCTCGCCCGGGAACTGCGCACCAAGGGCGTCGACTCGGCGTTGATCGAGGACGCGGTCGCCCGGCTCGACTCCGAGCAGGAGAAGGCGACCGCCCGTGAACTCGTCGCCCGCAAACTGCGGGCCACCCGTGGCCTCGACCGGGACAAGCGGCTCCGCCGGCTCGCGGGCATGCTCGCCCGCAAGGGCTACCCCGAGGGCATGGCCCTCAGGGTCGTCCGCCAGGCCCTGGAGGAAGAGGGCGAGGACACGGAGTTCCTCGGGGAGGGGGAATTCTGACGGGTCCTCGGGGACGGGGGCTCTGATGGATCCTCGGGGACGGAGGCTCTGACGGGTTCTCGTGGCGAGCGCTTCTGACTGCTTCTCAGAGACGGAGGGGCGAGGCGCTCCGTGGGACGTAGGGGCGAGCGGCTCCGGGGGGGCGGAGGAGTGAGGTGGCTCCGTAGGACGTAGGGGCGAGACGGCACCGCGGAACGGAGGGGTGAGGCGGCACCGCGGGGGGCGGAGACGCGACCGTTCTTCGGGACCGATGTGGGCGTGACAGTTCCCCGGGACGGGAGGCTTGTGACGGGCGCCCCGAGGTGGGGCTGACCCCCGCCGTGGATGGTAGGGGTGGCCCCCGTCGGGAGACGCCGGGCCACCGCAGTGCTCTCCCACCCCGCACCGGCGAGTCTGTACGTGCGCCCCGCGCACGACACAACCGCTGCGTACAACAGAAGAGAGCCCGTCCCCATGATGCTGCGTTACGCCCTGCAGACAGTCCGCGCCCGCAAGGCGGGATTTCTCGGCGCCTTCCTCGCCCTGATGTGCGCGGCCGCTCTGATCACCGCTTGCGGCACCCTCCTGGACACCGGCCTGCGCGGCACCATCCGCACCGAGCGCTACGCCGCCGCTCCCGTCGTGGTCTCCGCCGACCAGTACGTGCACATGACCACCGTCAAGCACAAGAAGGGCAAGACCAAGGTCAAGCACAAGGCGAAGCCCATCGCCGAGCGCGCCTGGCTGCCCGAGAACCTGTACGGCACGCTTGCCCATGCCCCGGGAGTGACGCAGGTCGTCCCGGAACTCACCTTCCCAGCCCAGCCGTTGGTTCCAGCCGGCACCGGCGGCCGTACCGCCTACGGCCATGCCTGGGACTCCGCCGCGCTGACCCCCTACCGACTGACCACCGGCCGAGCCCCCCAGGCCGCCGGTGACGTGGTCATTGACGGTGGCCTCGCCGCGCGGGCCCGGCTGCGGCCCGGCGACCGGCTCACCGTGCAGTCCACCCAGGCCCCGCGCACCTACCGGATCACCGGTATCGCCACCCCGGCCACCGCCGTACGCCACCAGACGTCCCTGTTCTTCTCCGCCGGCGAGGCCCGCAGGCTGGCCGCGCACCCCGGGCAGGTCACCGCGTTCGGTGTGCTGCCGGCCAAGGGGGCGGACCCCGAGCGAGTGCGCCGGGCCCTGGCGCGGGCGCTGCACGGCACCACGGCCCAGGTCAGCACGGGAGACGCCCGCGGGCCCGTCGAGTTCCTGGACGCGGCCGCGGCCCGCACCCGGCTGGTCAGCATGGGCGGAGCCATGGGCGGCACCTCGCTGCTGGTGGCGGTACTCGTGGTCGTCGGCACCTTCGCGCTCACCGTCCAGCAGCGCCACCGCGAACTTGCCCTGCTGCGGGCCATCGCCGCCACGTCCGGGCAGATCCGCAAACTGCTCGGCCGGGAGGCGCTGATCGTCGGCGCGGCGGCGGGCACGGCCGGCGCACTGCTGGGGCTGCCGCTGGGCGGATGGCTGCACGCGAGGTTCGTCGCCCTGGGCGCCGTACCCGCCACGCTCGAACACACCGTCAGTGTCTTCCCGCCGCTCGCCGCACTCGCCGCCACTCTCCTCGGCGCCTGGGCGGCGGCCCGGATCGCCTCCCGCAGGATCGCCCGGATCCGCCCGGCCGAGGCCCTGACCGAAGCCAGGACAGAGCGGACCAGGCTCGCCTGGGGCCGCGTCGCCGCCGGGCTGCTACTCCTCGCCGGCGGAGTCGTCCTCGTCGCCGTCCTCACCTCCCTGCGTACCGAGCCCGCCTCGACTCCCGTGACGTTCCTCGCCGTCGTCGTCCTGTCCGCCTCCGTCGCCCTGCTCGGTCCCCTCCTGGTCAGGTGCGCCGCGCTGCTGCTCGCCGGCCCGCTCCGGCTCACCGGTCACGACGGCAGGCTCGCCACCGCCAACCTGCGCGGCAACGCCGTCCGCATGGCTTCCGTCGTCACCCCCCTCACCCTGCTCGTCGGCATGACCTGCACCGTCCTGTTCGTCCAGGAGACCCTCGGCAACGCCGCCCGCGCCCAGGTCCGCGAGGGTGTCCGGGCCGACTGGGTCGTCACCGCCCAGGGGCCGGGCATCCCCGGTGAGGCCGCCCAGCGGTTGCGCGCACGGCATGACACCGTCACCGAGGTGGTCCGCACGACCGTGCGCGTCGGCCTCGACAAGTACCCCGCGCAGGGCGTCACCCCCGCGGGCCTGACCCGCACCTGGGACCCGGAGGTCACCGCCGGCTCTCTCGACCGGCTCGGCCCCGGCACTGTCGCCGTCAGCGAACTGGCCGCCGAGCAGCGGCATCTGAAGCCGGGAAGCACCCTGAAACTCACGCTCGGCGACGGCACGCCCGCCACGCTGACCGTCGCCGCCGTCTACGCCCGGGGTCTCGGCTTCGGCGACCTCACCTTCGCCCACGACCTCGTGGCCCGCCACGTCGACAACCCGCTCGCCTCCTCCGTCCTCGTCCGCACGACCCGTACACAGACACAACTCGCGACTACTCTCCGTGAGTTCCCGGGACTGAGAATTCTTTCGCCGGCCGCCGCCGACGCCCTCCAGGCCGATCGGCAGCAGACGAACGCCGAGGTCAACTACCTGGCCATGGGGCTCGTCCTGGCCTTCACCGCCATCGCCGTCGTCAACACGCTCGCCATGTCGGTCGCCGACCGTGGTCGGGAGTTCGCACTGCTCCGCCTCGCCGGCGCGACCCGCCGTCAGGTGCTGCGCATGCTGCGCACCGAGGCGCTGTCCGTCCTGCTCCTCGCCACCTCGGTCGGCAGCGGTATCGCCCTCGCCGTGCTCACCGCGTTCAGCGTCGGCATGACGGGCCGGCCCGCCCCGACGGTCACCCCGCTGCTCTACGTCGGCGTCGTCGCGGTCGCCGGTCTCCTCGCGCTCCTCGCCAGTGCGGTGCCGGGGCGCGCGGCGCTCCGGGTGCGGGCGGTGACCGCGGCCACGGCGAAGGAGTAGTACGGGCCCCTCGGACGTGCGGATGTCCGGTCAGGGGCGCTCGGCACCGGTTACGGCGTCGCCGGGTTCACCGGCAGGCCCTCCGCGCGCCATGCCTGGAAGCCGCCCACCAGGTCCGTCGCCCGGTGCAGGCCGAGCTGGTGGAGGGAGGCGGCGGCGAGGCTGGAGGCGTAGCCCTCGTTGCAGATCACCACGACCCGCAGGTCGTGTCCGGTGGCCTCGGGGAGGCGGTGGCTGCCCTGGGGGTCGAGTCGCCACTCCAGTTCGTTGCGCTCGACCACGACGGCGCCGGGGATGAGTCCGTCCCGGTCGCGCAGGGCGGCGTACCGGATGTCGACCAGGAGCGCGTCGCCGGACTGCGCCGCCTCATGCGCCTCCCGTGCCTCGACGCGCCGGTAGCCGGCTCGCACGCGCTCCAGCAACTCGTCGATGCCGAGCGGCCGTTCCACCGCCACACCCGTGGTCCCCGGCTGCTCGATCGTGCCGCTCACTGCCAGTCCTCCGGGCGTTCGACCTGCTCCAGGCGCAGTACCTGGCCCGTGCGACTGTAGCGGCGGATCCGGGGCAGCGGCGGGTAGTAGGCGTGGACGGAGATCGCGTGTCGCTCGCGGGACTCGTTGAGGACCTCGTGCACATGGTGGCGGCCGAAGGCGCGGCCCTGTCCGGCGGGCAGCCGGCGTACGCGGTCCACCCCCTCGGTGAGTTCCAGGGTCTTCCAGCCGTCGGTGGGCAGCCGGGCGGCGAGGGAGTTCTCGGTGAGCTCGCCCGAAGCGGTGAGGAAGGCGCCGACCGAGTCGGCGTGGTCGTGCCAGCCGGTGCCGGTACCGGGCGGCCAGCCGATCAGCCAGGCCTCGCTGCCGCCGGGGCCCCGCAGCCGCACCCAGGTGCGGCCCTCCGGATCGAGCGGCAGCGAGGCGATCAGCTCGGCGTCGGCCGCCGTACGCCGGACGAAGTCCAGGAGGTCCGCCTGGGTGGGCGCCGGGCCGGTGGTGGGGGAGACGGACGCGGGCAGGGAAGGAGAGGGGGAGGGGACAGACACGTACACCGTCCTGAGGAGCGTTCGCGGAACGGGCGCGCGACGGCGCCCGGGAAGAGAAGAGGGTGCGAATTCAGCAGGACGGGCGACACACGCAGCCCGCATAGCGGACGAGGTCCATATGGACCCTCCGCCACAGGCGCACACAGGTGTCGGTCACGATCCGGAGTACAGCACTGCTGCCGCACCGCGGTCAACCGAGTGTCACCCTGTGGACGGGGTGCGAGGGCGTGTGGTCGGCGCGTACGGGAGTCACCTGCGGAGCGCGGTCGGCGCGCGTCGGAGCCGTCGCCGGGATCCACCGTCGGTGTACGAGCGGGCCCGCCGTCAGCGGGCGCCCGAGCCGGCCTCCGCCGCCGCCTTCCTCTCCTTCTCCCTGTCCCTCTTCGTCTCCTCCTTCTGCTCCGTCTCCTGCGTCCGCACCGCGCCCCCCACCGTCGCCTCGGCCGCCGCGTACAGGTCGGCCGGGCGGACCCCGCTCAGTGCGGTGACCAGGTGCCCGTCGGGGCGGACGAGCAGCACGCTGTGCGCCGGCGCTCCCGGGTAGCTCTCGGCCACCAGGAGCTCGGCGGGGTGCGGCAGCGCGGTCACGGCGGCCGCGAGCCGGGGCATCACCCCGGCGGACATCCAGTGCTTGCGGTCCCAGACACCCGTACCGGGCGCGATGAGCACGACGAGCAGCGCGCCACGGCCTAGCCGGTCGTGCAGCTGGACGAAGGACCCGTCCTCCGCCGTGACCCGGACGTCGGCGACCGGTGCGCCGGGCGGGGTGTCGACCGGGATCTCCCCTTCCAGTCGCCGGGGTGCGAGCGGCGAGTCGGCGTACGTGCCGGGCGCACCCAGCGGGCCGCGGCCCAGATGGCCGTCGGTGAGCAGCGCGTCGTGGCTGCGGGCCGCGCCCGGGACGATGTGGCGCAGACCGCCTCCGCCGCGCAGCACCGGCAGGGCCTGGTCGGCGGCGCGCAGCCGGGCGGAGACCAGCGCGCGCCGCTCGGTCTGGTAACTGTCCAGCAGGGCTTCGTGCGGGCCGTGGTGCCAGGCCGCGGCCAGCTTCCAGGCGAGGTTGTCGGCGTCCCTGAGGCCCTCGTCGAGCCCCTGGGTGCCGAGCGCGCCGAGCAGGTGGGCCGCGTCCCCGGCGAGGAAGACCCGGCCGGCGCGCCACCGGCGGGCTAGGCGGTGGTGCACCGTGTGGACGCCGGTGTCGAGCAGCTCGTACACGGGGGTGGTGCTGCCCGTCCAGCCCGTGAGGGTCTCCTGGATCCTGGCCAGCAGGATCTCGGGGGTGACCAGGTCCTTGCCCGGTGGCAGCAGCCAGTCCAGGCGCCACACGCCGTCCGGGAGGGGGCGGGCGGTCACCTCCCCGGCCGAGGGCCCGGACGACCGCCACGGCGGCATCCGATGGAGCAACGCGTGACCCTCCCACGGAAGTTCCGTGCGCAGCGCGGCGACCGCGTGCCGCTCCACCGCCGTACGGCCCGGGAAGCGGATGTCCTGGAGCTTGCGCACGGTCGAGCGGGCACCGTCGCAGCCCACCAGATAACTGCCGCGCCACCAGGTGCCCTCGGGGCCGCGCGTGCGCGCGGTGACGCCGGAACGCTCCTGCTCGATCGCGTCCAGGCGGCTCTCCGCCGCCGTCTTCACCAGGGGCTCCGCCGCGATGGCCCCGCGCAGAAGGCCGGTGAGCACGTGCTGGGCGATGTGCAGCGGCGCGGGTTCGGTCTCGGCGAAGGCGACCTCGCTCATCACCTGCTTGCGCCTGACGGACCGCCAGCTGGCCCAGCGCACGCCCTGCTCCGCGAGCGTTGCCCCGGTCAGCCGCTCCAGCAGGGCGGCCGTGTCCTCGCGCAGGACGACGGTGCGTGCCGGACGGGGCTCGTCCTTGCCGACACCCTCGTCCAGCACGATGGACGGCACCTGCTGACGCGCCAGCGCCAGGGCGAGCGTGAGCCCGACGGGCCCCGCTCCGACGATGATCACCGGGTCCACGGTGTGGCGCCCCCTGCTCGCGGCGATGCCTTGACGGAGACAAGTGAACAGGAAGGTGAAGCGGGGTGCACGATCACACAACGTATGCAACCCATTGGCAGAGTTTGCGTCAAGCGACCGGGGGCAGTGGCGATCATGCCACTGCCCCCGGGTGAGGCATTCGGGTCTGACCGGACGTCAGGCCGCGGTTCCCGTGCCCGCGTGGCCGGGGATGTCCACGGTCTCGTCGACGCCGAGCACCGCCCCGGTCGACTTCTTGCCGCGTCGCAGCCGGCCCTCCAGCCAGCTCGCGAACGAGGTCAGCGAGAAGTTGATGGCCACGAAGATCACGGCCACCACCGTGAAGGAGGCGATGGTGTTGGCACCGTAGTAGCCGCTCATCGTGTTCGCCGAGGCGAGCAGTTCGGGGAAGGTGAGGACGGCGCCGCCGAGCGCGGTGTCCTTCACGATGACCACGAGCTGGCTGACGATCGCCGGAAGCATGGCGGTGACCGCCTGCGGCAGCAGGATGAGCCGCATCACCTGGTTCTTGCGCATGCCGATCGCCATGGCCGCCTCGGACTGGCCCTTCGGCAGGGAGAGGATGCCCGCGCGGACGATCTCGGCGAGCACCGACGCGTTGTACAGCACCAGGCCGGTCACGACCGCGTACAGCGGACGGTCGTCGGAACTGACGTCGGTGTACTGGCTGTACAGCTCGTTGCCGAAGATCATCAGGACCAGGACGGGGATCGCCCGGAAGAACTCGACCACGACCGTGGCCGGGCCCCGCACCCATATGTGGTCCGAGAGCCGGGCGATGCCGAGGACGGCGCCCAGCGGCAGCGCGATGACCATCGACAGGGCCGCCGCCTTCAGGGTGTTCTGCAGGCCGGGCCAGATGTACGTGGTGTACGCCTCGGAGCCGCTGAAGAACGGCTTCCACAGCGCCCAGTCCAGCTGGTGCTTCTCGTCCAGGGACGAGTACACCCACCACAGGACGGCCGCGAACGCGACGACGAAGAGCGCCGTGTAGAGGATGTTGCGCCGTTTGGCGCGCGGTCCCTGGGCGTCGTAGAGGACCGAGCTCATCGCTTCACCGCCACCTTCTTGCCCACCCAGCCGAGGATCAGACCGGTCGGCAGGGTCAGGCAGCAGAATCCGAAGGCGATGATCGCGGAGATCAGCAGCAGCTGGGCCTCCTTCTCGACCATGTCCTTCATGAGCAGGGCCGCTTCGGCGACGCCGATCGCGGCCGCCACGGTCGTGTTCTTCGTCAAGGCGATCAGGACGTTGGTCAGCGGGCCGACGGCTGCCCGGAAGGCCTGCGGCAGCACGACCAGGAACAGCACCTGGGAGAAGCTCAGGCCGATGGCCCGCGCGGCCTCCGCCTGGCCGACCGGCACCGTGTTGATGCCGGACCGGATCGCCTCGCACACGAAGGCCGACGTGTAGACGATCAGCCCCAGCACGGCGAGCCGGAAGTTGATCGTGTCGGTGTCCTTCCCGGCGAGGGTGATGTTCAGCGTCTGGTAGAGGCCGAGCGACGAGAACAGGATGATCACCGTGAGCGGGATGTTCCGCACGATGTTCACGTAGGTGGTGCCGAAACCGCGCATCAGCGGTACCGGGCCCACCCGCATGGCGGCCAGCAGAGTGCCCCAGACCAGGGAGCCCACGGCGGACAGCAGCGTGAGCTGCACTGTCGTCCAGAAGGCGCCCAGTACGTCGTAACCGTCAAGAAAGTCGAACACGATCTCCCGCGCTTTCGCGTGTAGGGATGCCCGGGTGCGCCGCCCTCACGGACGGCGCACCCACCGGGCGTTGCCTCAGCTCTTGATGTCGCCGATCTTCGGAGCCGGCTCGTTCTTGTAGCCGGCCGGGCCGAAGTTCTTCTTCACGGCCGCATCCCAGGAACCGTCGGAGACCATGGCCTCCAGCGCCTTGTTGATCTTGTCCTTGAGGTCGCTGCCCTTCTTGACGCCGATGCCGTAGTTCTCGTTGGTCATCTTCAGCCCGCCGAGCTTGAACTTGCCCTTGAACTGGGACTGGGCGGCGTAGCCGGCGAGGATCGAGTCGTCCGTGGTCAGGGCGTCGATCACCTTGTTCTGCAGGCCGGTCAGGCACGCGGAGTACGTCGGGTACTGCTGGAGCTGCGCCTTGGGCGCCAGCTTCTCCTTGACGTTCTGCGCCGAGGTGGAGCCGGTGACGGAACACAGCTTCTTGTTGTTCAGGTCGGCCGGCGACTTGATGCTGCTGTCGTCCGCGCGGACCAGCACGTCCTGGTGGGCCAGCAGGTACGGCCCGGCGAAGTCGACCAGCTTCTGGCGCTCCGGGGTGATCGAGTACGAGGCGGCGATGAAGTCGACGTCACCGCGCTTCAGCATGGTCTCGCGGTCCGCGCTCTTCGACTCCCTCCACTCGATCTGGTCGGCGTTGTAACCGAGCTTCTTGGCGACATAGGTGGCCACGTCGACGTCGAAGCCCGAGTAACCCTGCGGCGTCTTCTGGCCGATGCCCGGCTGGTCGAACTTGATGCCGATGGTGATCTTGTTGCCACCGCCGGAGGAATCGGCGCCGTCGTCCTTCTTGTCGCCGCCACAGGCGGTGGCGGTCACGGAGAGGGCGAGGAGGACGGCCGAGGCGGCGGTGACCTTGCGGAGCTTCATGGTGAACATCCTTCTGAGTGGTGAGGTACGGGTCCCTGAGGCAGGGGGTGCTGCGGACCGGGCGGGCGTGCGGCCGGGCGACGGGTGCGGCCGTGCGGAGCGTCGGCCGGGCAGTCCGGGCGGCCCGGAGGTGCCGTCAGTGGTGCAGGATCTTGGACAGGAAGTCCTTGGCCCGGTCGCTGCGCGGGTTGCTGAAGAACTGGTCGGGCGTGGCCTGTTCGACGATCCGGCCGTCCGCCATGAAGACCACCCGGTTCGCGGCCGACCGCGCGAAGCCCATCTCGTGGGTGACCACGATCATCGTCATGCCCTCGCGCGCGAGCTGCTGCATGACCTCCAGGACCTCGTTGATCATCTCGGGGTCGAGGGCGGAGGTCGGCTCGTCGAACAGCATGACCTTCGGGCCCATCGCCAGCGCCCGCGCGATCGCGACCCGCTGCTGCTGGCCGCCGGAGAGCTGGGCGGGGTACTTGTCGGCCTGCGTGCCCACGCCGACCCGGTCCAGCAGGGCCCGGGCCTTCTCCTCGGCCTGCTTCTTGTCGGCCTTGCGGACCTTGACCTGGCCCAGCATCACGTTTTCGAGCACGGTCTTGTGCGCGAAGAGGTTGAACGACTGGAACACCATGCCGACGTCCGCCCGCAGTCGCGCCAGCTCGCGGCCCTCGTGCGGCAGGGGCTTGCCGTCGATCGTGATCGTGCCCGAGTCGATCGTCTCCAGGCGGTTGATGGTGCGGCACAGGGTCGACTTCCCGGACCCGGAGGGCCCGATGACCACGACGACCTCGCCGCGGGCGATCGTCAGATCTATGTCCTGGAGCACGTGCAACGCGCCGAAGTGCTTGTTGACGCTCCTCAGGACGACCAGTTCGTCGGACGTGGCCACATCTTCCTTGGCCACCGATACATTGGTCATCGCTCTCAGGCTCCGTCCTCCTCGGTTTCCGAGGACAGTAGTGAGGGGCTGTGACCTGCGTCATCACATCTGAGGGAGATCTGAGCATCACGATCCGATAGCAATCGGACACATGTCGTAGCACTTGTCGCCGGTGCGCGTATCGGCCGGATAACGGAAGCGACGGGCAACCGGAACTCTCTTGACGCCGTCCTTGTCCATCAGCGTCACTGCCATGGTGCACGCGCGCGTGCGCGTGACCTACAAGCCCGACGCGAACCGAGACCGAACGACCGCCGAACCGGAGGGGGCCGGGATGAGACTGCTCCTCGTCGAGGACGACAACCACGTCGCCGCGGCGCTGTCGGCCGTCCTCGCGAAGCACGGCTTCCAGGTCACCCACGCGCGCAGCGGCGAGGAAGCCCTCCAGGCGCTCGTCCCCGAGGGCGACGGATTCGGTGTCGTCCTGCTCGACCTCGGCCTGCCCGACCAGGACGGCTACGAGGTCTGCGGCAAGATCCGCAAACGCACCAGCACCCCGGTGATCATGGTCACCGCGCGGTCCGACGTCCGCTCCCGCATCCACGGGCTCAACCTGGGCGCCGACGACTACGTCGTGAAGCCGTACGACACCGGGGAACTGCTCGCCCGGATCCACGCGGTCAGCCGGCGCACCGCGCACGAGGACCCGGCGACGGGCGGCGAGAGCGCCCTGCTCCTCGGCCCCGTCCGGATCGAACTGCCCACCCGCCAGGTCAGCGTGGACGGTTCGGTCGTCCAACTGACCCGCAAGGAGTTCGATCTGCTCGCCCTGCTCGCCCAGCGGCCCGGCGTGGTCTTCCGGCGCGAACAGATCATCAGCGAGGTCTGGCGCACCAGCTGGGAAGGGACCGGCCGCACCCTGGAGGTGCACGTCGCCTCCCTGCGCGCCAAGCTGCGGATGCCCGCGCTGATCGAGACCGTACGCGGCGTCGGCTACCGGCTCGTCGCCCCGGCCGCCTAGCGGGGACGGGTGCGCACACGTCTCCTCCCGCTGCTCATCGTCCTGCTGGCGGCCGTCCTGCTCGCGCTCGGCGTCCCGCTCGCCGTCAGCGTGGCCGCCGCACAGCAGCAGCGGGTCGTCGTCGACCGGATCGACGACACGGCGCGTTTTGCGGCGCTCGCCCAGTTCGTCACCGACGGGCCCGGCGGGTCCCGCCGCACCACCACGGACGAGCGCCGGGAGAGCCTGCGCAGCGAACTGGAGAGTTACTACGAGGTCTACGGCATCCGCGCGGGCGTCTTCTACCGCAACCGTACGGAGGCGATGGCCAACGCGCCCGGAGACTGGTTCGTCCCGAGCACGGGTCAGGTACGCAGGGCGTTCGACGAGGCGCTGCTCAGCCGGCGCAGCCACGATCCGCCGCAGGCGTGGCCCTGGCAGCACAGCCGGCTCGTCGTCGCCTCGCCGGTGATCCGGGACGGGGATGTCGTCGCCGTCGTGGTCACCGACTCGCCCACCGAGCAGCTGCGTTCCCGGATCCTGCGCGGCTGGCTGGTCATCGGTGCCGGTGAGATCGCGGCCATGCTCCTCGCCGTCGGCGCCGCGCTCCGGCTGACCGGCTGGGTGCTCAAGCCGGTCAGGGTCCTGGACGCCACCACGCACGACATAGCCACCGGGCGGCTCAAGTCCCGCGTCGTGGTCGCCGGCGGGCCGCCGGAACTCAGACGGCTGGCCCGTTCGTTCAACGAGATGGCGGACAACGTCGAGGCCGTGCTGGAGCAGCAGCGCGCCTTCGTCGCCGATGCCTCGCACCAGCTCCGCAACCCGCTCGCGGCACTGCTGCTGCGCATCGAACTGCTCGCCCTCGAACTCCCCGAGGGCAACGAGGAGATCGCCTCGGTCCGCACCGAGGGCAAGCGCCTCGCGCAGGTCCTGGACGACCTGCTCGACCTGGCGCTGGCCGAGCACGCCGACGCCGACCTCGTGCTGACGGACATCGGCGCGCTGGCCGAGGAACGGGTGGCCGCCTGGGCGCCGGCCGCCCGGACCAAGGGCGTCCGGCTGACCGGCGACTGCCCGCCCACCACCGGCTGGGTCGACCCGATCGCCCTGTCCAGCGCCCTGGACGCGGTGATCGACAACGCCGTGAAGTTCACCCCGGAGGGCGGTACGGTCGCGGTCACCGTCGCCGCCGACGGCGACACCACCACCGTCGTCGTCACGGACACCGGCCCCGGCCTCACCGACGAGGAACTCGCGCGCGTGGGCGACCGTTTCTGGCGCAGCGGCCGGCACCAGAACGTGAAGGGCTCGGGCCTGGGCCTGTCCATCACCCGCGCGCTCCTCGCGGCGGGCGGCGGCTCGATCGACTACGCCCACCACGAGCCGCGGGGGCTGCGGGTGACGGTCCGGGTGCCCCGGCACGCCGAGACCGGCGGGGGCGCCACGGACGCCGCCTCCTAGGCTCCGCCAAGGGCGACGGAAAGACCCTTACGGCTTCACCGAGCGGTAGTACCGCCGGGCGCCCTCCTGCAAGGGCAGGGGGTCGGTGTAGATGGCGGTCCGCAGATCGACCAGTTGGGCGGAGTGGACATGGGCGCCGATGTCGTCCCGGCTCTTGATCACCGTACGGGTCACCCACTCGGTCAGCCGGGGATCCACGTCCGTGCGGGTCATCAGCAGGTTGGACACGGCGATCGTCGGCACCTGCGCCCCCTGCTGCACCTGCGGGTAGGCCGACTCGGGAATGTTCGTTGTCCGGTAGTAGCCCGCGCCCTCACCCTGCTCGTGCAGCCGGGTGACGAGGGTGTCGTCGATCGGCAGGAACCGGAACCCATCCTGCTTCGCCAGTGCGACCAGCCCCTTCGTGGGCAGGCCGCCGGACCAGAAGAAGGCGTCGATCTTCCCGTCCCGCAGCCGCGCGGGCCCGGTGTCGATGCCGTCCGCGACCGGCGTGATGCCCTTGTGCGGGTCGATGCCGGCGGCCCGCAGCACCCGGTCGGCTATCAGCCGCACCCCCGAATCGGGCAGTCCGGTCGCCACCCGCTTGTGCCGCAGGTCCGCGATGCTCCGGATGTCGGAGTCGCGGGGGACGATGAGGTGCACGTAGTCGTCGTAGAGCCGGGCCACACCGCGCAACCGGCCGACGGCGTTGCCGTGCCGCAGCTCGTACGTCGCCACCGCGTCGGCCGCCGCGATGGTGAAGTCGGCCTGCCCGGTCGCCACCCGCTGGACGTTCTCCTGCGAGCCGGCGCTGTTGAGCAGCTTCACCTTCAGGCCCGGCATGTCCCTGCCCAGCTCGGTGCGCAGCAGCTCGCCGTACTCCTGGTAGACCCCGCGGGGCGTACCGGTGCTGAACACGATCGTCCCGCTCGGCGGCTTCTCGCCCAAGGGCAGCAGCCACCACAGCAGCAGCGCGAGGGCGACGGCACCGACGGCCGAGCCCTGCAGCGCTCGGCGCCTGCCGAGCCGGGGGAACACCTTGGACATGCGGCGATCCTGCCAGGCGAGGCGTGGCACTGACCAGGGCCGGGGTCACTCTCGGGACCGGGGAGCGGATGCCGCGGTGGTCCGCACGGGGCGAGGGGCGTTGTCAGTGGCCGCCGTTACAGTCGCCGTATGACCACTTCGCCCGCCGACCGTGTGAGCACGTCACCCGCCCACCTCGTCCGTGAGTTCCACCACGCCTTCGGCCTCGACGCCCGCAGCACGCCGACGGAGGTGGACCCGGAGCTGGCCGCGCACCGCGGCGAACTGCTCGCCGAGGAGGCCGCTGAGGTCGCCGAGGTCGCTGTGGAGGGGCCGCTGGACCGGCTCGCGCACGAGCTGGCCGACGTGGTGTACGTGGCGTACGGCACGGCCCTGGTACACGGCATCGACCTCGACGAGGTGATCGCCGAGATCCACCGCGCCAACATGAGCAAGCGAGGCCCGGACGGGACGGTCGCCCGCCGGGCCGACGGCAAGGTGCTCAAGGGGGAGCACTACCGGGCGCCGGACGTGTCGGCCGTACTGCGCCGCCAGGGCTGGATACCGGGCGAGTCAAAGTGAGCTGCGTCACGACGAGTTGAGCAGGGCGGCGCGAACTCAGCGGCCCGTCAGACCCGTACCGCCGAGACGGGTGAGCAGGTCCGCGAGGCGGGCGACGTCCGCCGGGGGCCACGCCGGGCCGGCGAAGACCTCGGCGGCGGTCTCCTCCGCCGTGGCCCGCATCTCCGCCAGCCGATGCCGGCCCGTCCCGGTCAGCGCCGCGTACGCCACACGCGCGTCCCGGGCGTCCGTCTCCCGGGTCACCAGCCCGATCCGCTCCAGCGGAGCGAGCCCGCGCGTCACGCCCGAGGCGGTCAGTCCCAGTGCCTCGGCGAGGTCCACCCGGCGCATCCGGCCGCCCGGTGCCTGCTCCAGCCGCAGCAGCAGGGTGAAGTCGGCGAGGCTGACGCCGTGCAGCCCGCCGAGCCGGGCGTCGAAGCGTCGTACGAGCGCCGACTGGGCCCGTACCAGGCGCAGCGCCGCGTCCAGGCCCTCACTCACGGCCCACTCCCTCACATCCCTTGCCTTGTCCTTGAGTGCTCAAGTTTATGGCGTGGGTCAGGAGCCGGTCGTACGGGCGGCGCGGCGCTGCCGCTTGCCCAGGGGAGCCTGGGAGAGGTCCTCGGCGGTGGTCCGCAGGTGCTTGAAGCCGTAGCCGCGCGCAGTCAGCCAGGACTTCGCCGTCTCCTCGGCCCGTTCCGTCGCCTCCAGGATGTCCTCCTCCTTCTCTCCCGTCGCCGAGAAGCGGAAGACGAAGGCGGGCCGGGCGGCGACGTCGTAGGTGAGGGTGCCCTCGGGGGTGAAGGCGGCGCGCAGGACGTCGTGTTCGGCGGCGTCGGCCAGCAGGGCGGCGCGCTGGGCGTCGGTGAGGGCGTCGAAGGCGCCACGGACGGTGATGCGGAAGGTTCGCGTACTCATTCCACGACCTTAGGCACGGCGCGGGTGACGCCTCCACCGGGTTTCCCGGTCCGTGCGGCGCCCCGGGTGCCGGGGACGGAGGGCGGATGGACGTAGCACCGGGCGTGTACGGGGAGGTCCGGCTTGGGATGCCCGGCGGCCGGGGTGCTTGGCCCCGCGGGCGCCTTGTGGACGGCCTCTGCCATGACGCGGAAGGCGCCGGGAGAGCCGGAAACGGGAGGCGTCGAGCGCGTCGATCGCCTCCCGTGAGGTCACCGCGAGGGCCCCGGGCCGTCCTGGCGGTGCCCGCCGCCGGTCCCGGGGCCAGGGCGGTCAGCCGGTGTAGCCGGCGAAGACCCGCGTGTAGTCCCAGGCGGACTGGCTGACGCCGGAGCAGCTGTCGGCGGGCCCACCGGTGCAGGGACGGTCCCGGTTGGCGGACCAGAAGGTCAGCCGGGCCAGGTGGTGCTGCTGGGCGTAGGCGAGGATGGTGCGGAAGTCGGCCACGGTGACGGTCTCGTTCTGGTCGGTGATGCCGTTCATGGACGAGATGCCCATGTCCCGGTAGGCCTGGTCGTCGCTGTAGTGGTAGGCGTTCTTCAGCGCGTTCTTCAGCCCCTCGGCCGCCTGGACGGTCAGGTTGCCCATGTTCTGGCCCGCGCCGCCGAAGTCGAACGGCATGATGGCCCAGGCGTCGACGGTCAGCCCCGAGGCGGCGGCCCGGTTGATGAGGCTGGTGTCGGGGCCGCTCTGCCCGGTGCCGATGGTGATGTAGACCTTCAGACCGGGGTTGTTGGCCTTCACGGTCTTCAGCGCGTCGACCGTGCGCTGCTGGACGGTGCCGTTGCTGTAGGCGTCGGCCTCCAGGTCGATGTCGATCGCCTTCAGACCGTAGGCGTTGATGACCTTCTGGTAGGCGGCGGCGAGCTCGCCGGCGCTGGAGCAGGAACTCTCCAGCTTGTTGCCGCTGTAACCGCCGAAGGACGGGATGACGTCACCGCCGTTGGCCCGCACGGTGTTGACCGTCTGCTGGTCCACTCCGCCGGTCAGTGGACGGCTGCCGTCCCACTGCGGATTGCAGTAGCCGTTGCTCAGCACGAAGGCGAGCGTGAACCACTTGACGCCGGTGGCCTGGGTGATGGTGGTCGGGTCGGGCGGGCTGCCCCAGCCGTTGTACAGGTACGGCGCCACCGCCATCGGCGCCGAGGGGCTGGTGCCGCCGCCGGCCGCGGGCGCGTTCCACTTCTGGTTGGCGCCGCCGGTGCAGCTCCAGATCTGTATCCGGGTGCCGTTGGCGGAGTTGTTGTCGGTGACGTCCAGGCACTTGTTC
>NZ_JNWV01000050.1 GCF_000716535.1 Streptomyces flaveolus
GTGGGGCATCTTCCTGCGCAACCACGACGAGCTGACCCTCGAAATGGTCACCGACGAGGAACGCGACTACATGTGGGCCGAGTACGCCAAGGACCCGCGGATGCGCGCCAACATCGGCATCCGCCGCCGCCTCGCGCCCCTGCTCGACAACGACCGCAACCAGATCGAGCTGTTCACCGCCCTGCTGCTCTCCCTGCCCGGCTCGCCGATCCTGTACTACGGCGACGAGATCGGCATGGGCGACAACATCTGGCTCGGCGACCGCGACGCCGTCCGCACCCCCATGCAGTGGACCCCCGACCGCAACGCGGGCTTCTCGTCCTGTGACCCGGGACGCCTGTTCCTGCCCGCGATCATGGACCCGGTCTACGGCTACCAGGTCACCAACGTCGAGGCGTCCATGGCCTCACCCTCCAGCCTGCTGCACTGGACCCGCCGCATGATCGAGATCCGCAAGCAGAATCCTGCCTTCGGACTGGGGTCCTACACCGAGCTGCCGTCGTCGAACCCGTACCTGCTCACCCTCGCGGGACACGGCTTCTACTGGTTCCGGCTGCGGCGGGAACCCGTATAGCGCGGGCCCGGGTGGGGCGGTGCGGCGTTTCCACCGTCCCACCCGGGGCACGCATCAGTAACACCCCGACGCCCCCCGGGGAAAGGACGTGACGCCCATGGCGGAAACGGTCACCTCTTCCGGCACCACCGGTTCCCTCCTGGCCTCGCTCGACCCCGTGCTGCGCACCTGGCTGCCCCGGCAGCGCTGGTTCGCGGGCAAGGGGCGCCCGGTCACCGGGTTCACCCCCGTGTCCGTCACCGAACTGCTGCCGCCCGACGGCCGGCTGGGCCTCTACCACCTGCTGGTGCGGGTCCACCAGCCCGCCGTGCCCGGCGCCCCGCCGCACCCCGGCGACTGCTACCAGCTCCTCATAGGCGTGCGCGAGGCGCTGCCCCCCCGGCTGGCGCCCGCGCTGATCGGACATGTGACGGAGGGCCCGCTCGCCGGACGCACGGTGTACGAGGCCCTGTACGACACCCGGCCCGCCGAGGTGCTCCTGGAGGCCCTGCGCACCCAGGCCCGCATCGGCGGGCTGCGCTTCGAGCGGGACCCGGCGCAGGAGATCCGGCCCGGCCTCGTGGCCCGGCTGATGACCGCCGAACAGTCCAACTCGTCGGTGGTCTACGGAGATACGTTCATCCTGAAGCTGTTGCGCCGGGTGGTGCCCGGCGTCAACCCCGACCTGGAGCTCCCCCTCGCCCTGGCCCGCGAGGGCTGTCCCCGGGTGCCGGCGCCGACGGCCTGGCTGCACGCCGACGTGGCGGCGGACACCTACGTCCTGGCCGTGCTCCAGCCGTTCGTGAGCGGCGCGGCCGACGGCTGGGAGCTGGCGCTGCGCGAACTGGCCAAGGGCGAGGACTTCGCCGCCGAGGCCCGCGCGCTGGGCCGGGCCACCGCCGAGGTGCACACCGCGCTCGCCCGGGCCCTGCCGACGGTCACCCTCGGCCACGCCCAGCTGGAGTCGCTGGTCGACGGCATGACCGAGCGGCTGGCGGCGGCCGTGCAGGCGGTGCCGGCACTGCGGCCGTACGAGCGCGGGCTGCGCTCGGCGTACGAGGCGCTCGGCACGCTCGCCGCCGAGGGCCGCACCTGGACCGCCCAGCGCGTCCACGGCGATCTGCACCTCGGCCAGTGCCTGCGCTCGCCGTCCGGCGCGTGGTCGCTGATCGACTTCGAGGGCGAGCCGGCCCGGCCGCTGGCCGAGCGGCGCATGCCGCAGCCGCCGGTGCGGGACATCGCGGGGATGCTCCGCTCCTTCGACTACGCGGCCCACTCGGCGACCCCGCCCGCCCCGGACTGGGCGCACACCTGCCGGGCCGCCTACTGCTCCGGGTACGCGGAGGTGGCCGGCCGCGATCCGCGTACCGACCCGGTGCTGCTGCGGGCCTACGAGACCGACAAGGCGGTCTACGAGGTCGTCTACGAGGCCCGGCACCGGCCCGACTGGCTCCCCGTACCGCTGAGCGCGGTGCGCCGCCTCGCCCTGCCCGACCAGGAGGCTCGTCCGTGACCCCCAAGGGACACAAGGAATCCAAGGCCAAGAAGGAATCCGCGGCCAGGAAGAAGACCGCCGCCCGGAAGCCGCCGGCGCAGGAGGTCCCCGCGCAGGCGCCGCCGCCCGCCGTGGACACCCCGCCGCCGGCGCCGGTGCCCGCCGTGGCGGTTCCCCCGCAGGCAGCGGCGCCCCGTGCCGAGGTCGCCGTGTCCCCGGCCGTCGACGCCGGCGACCGCGAACGGCTGCTGCACGGCACCCACCACGATCCGCACTCCGTGCTGGGCGCGCACCCGGTGCCGGGCGGGGTCGCCTTCCGGGCGTTCCGCCCGTACGCGCGGGCGGTCACCGTGGTCTCGGGCGAGCTGCGGGCGGAGCTGCACGACGACGGCGACGGCTTCTTCTCCGGCCTGCTCCCGCTCACCGAGGTCCCCGTCTACCGGCTGCTGGTGACGTACGACGGCACGGTGCACGAGACCGAGGACGCCTACCGCTTCCTGCCCACGCTCGGCGAGCTGGACCTGCACCTGATCGGCGAGGGCCGGCACGAGCAGCTCTGGCAGGCGCTGGGCGCGCACGTCACGACCCACCAGGGCGTCACCGGCACCCGGTTCGCGGTGTGGGCGCCGAACGCGCGGGGCGTGCGGGTCACCGGCGGGTTCAACTTCTGGGACGGCACCGGTTTCCCGATGCGTTCGCTCGGCGGCACCGGGGTCTGGGAGCTGTTCGTGCCGGGGATAGGTGAGGGCGAGCTGTACAAGTTCGAGATCACCCGCCCGGACGGCTCGCGCACCCAGCGGGCCGACCCGCTGGCCCGCCGTACCGAGGTCCCGCCCGCGACCTCCTCGATCGTGCACGCCTCGCACCACGAGTGGGGCGACGACGAGTGGCTGGCGCACCGGGCGGACACCCCGGTGCACGCGGCTCCCTTCTCGGTCTACGAGGTGCACCTGCCGTCCTGGCGCCCCGGACTGACCTACCGCCAGCTCGCCGAGCAACTCCCGGCCTATGTGAAGGAGTTGGGCTTCACCCACGTCGAGCTGATGCCGGTCGCCGAGCATCCCTTCGGCGGCTCCTGGGGCTACCAGGTCACCGGCTTCTACGCCCCGACGGCCCGGCTCGGCACCCCCGACGACTTCAAGTACCTGGTGGACAAGCTGCACCAGGCCGGCATCGGGGTGCTGATGGACTGGGTGCCGGCGCACTTCCCGCGCGACGACTGGGCGCTCGCGGAGTTCGACGGGCGGCCGCTGTACGAGCACCACGATCCGCTGCGGGCCGCCCATCCCGACTGGGGCACGCTGGAGTTCGACTTCGGCCGGCGCGAGGTGCGCAACTTCCTCGTCGCGAACGCGGTGTACTGGTGCGAGGAGTTCCACATCGACGGGCTGCGCGTGGACGCGGTCGCCTCGATGCTCTACCTGGACTACTCGCGCGAGCCGGGCCAGTGGACGCCGAACGAGCACGGCGGCCGGGAGAACCTGGACGCGGTGGCCTTCCTCCAGGAGATGAACGCCACCGTGTACCGGCGCTGCCCGGGCGTGGTGACCGTCGCCGAGGAGTCCACGGCCTGGGACGGCGTGACCCGGCCGACCCACCACAGGGGTCCGAGCGGCTTCGGCGGGCTCGGCTTCGGCCTGAAGTGGAACATGGGCTGGATGCACGACTCGCTCCAGTACATGAGCCACGACCCCGTGCACCGCAAGTACCACCACCACGAGATGACGTTCTCGATGGTGTACGCGTACAGCGAGAACTACGTCCTGCCCATCTCCCACGACGAGGTGGTCCACGGCAAGCGGTCCCTGGTGTCGAAGATGCCCGGCGACTGGTGGCAGCAGCGCGCCGGCCTCCGCGCCTACCTGGCCTTCATGTGGGCCCACCCGGGCAAGCAACTCCTCTTCATGGGGCAGGAGTTCGCCCAGGGCGCCGAGTGGTCCGAGGCGCACGGCCCCGACTGGTGGCTGCTCGACCCCGCGTACGGGGCGGAGGCGGACCACCGGGGCGTGCGGGACCTCGTCCGGGATCTGAACGCGGTGTACCGGGCGACCCCGGCGCTGTGGCAGCGGGACACCGACCCGGCGGGCTTCGAGTGGATCACCGGGGACGCCGCGGACGACAACGTCTTCGCGTTCCTGCGCCACGACGCCGAGGGCACCCCGCTGCTCGCGGTCTCCCACCTCGCTCCGGTGGTCCGCCCCGACTACCGCCTCGGGGTGCCGGAGGAGGTGCCGGCCTGGGTGGAGGTCCTCAACACCGACGCGGCCGGCTACGGCGGCGGCGACGTCACCCACCCCGACGTCGTCAAGCCCGAGCCCCAGCCCTGGCACGGCCGCCCGGCGAGCATCCGGCTGACCCTGCCCCCGCTGGCGACGGTGTGGTTGCGCCCGGCCTGACCCGGCCTTTGCCCTCCGCCCCGCCCCGCGCCTACGCTCGGCGCCCGGTGGGGCGGAGGGGGAGGACATGCGGCGGGTCGTGGTGGCTCTGGGCACGGTGGCGGCCCTGACGGGCTGTGCTCAGGGCAGGGCGTGCACCCAGGCGGACATGGAGTCGGGCGTCGCCGTGCTGTGGCGGCCCGCGGACTTCGGCGAGCAGCGGGACGCGGTGACGGTACGGCTGTGCGTGGACGGCACGTGCGAGCAGCGGGCGTCCGGCGACCCCGGGGACCCGCTCGCCACGGTGTCGGTGCGGCTGCCGGACGACATCGGCGCGGGCCCGGTGCCGGTGCGGCTCACGGTGACGTCCAGGAAGGACGGCCGGGTCGTCGTCCGGGACAGCGCGCGGGCGCGGCTGGGCGAGCGGCACCCGAACGGCCGCTCCTGCCCGCCCACGGCGTGGACGGCGGCCTTCCGAGCGCATCCCGAGAAGGGGCTGACGTCGGCCGGGGACATGGACCTGCGGAAGACGCCCGGCACCGCGGAGGAACGGCACGCAAGCGACCCGTCCGGCTCGTGAGGAAAGGCGTTCGGGGGGAGCGGGGGCCCGGCGGCTGCCGCCCCGGGCCCTCGCCGTCCCCAGCGTCATTCCGTGTCGGCCAGCCCCGCCGGCAGCGGCCCCGTGTGCAGCACGCCGAGCCGCTGGGTGGCCCGGGTCAGGGCGACGTACAGGTCGCTCGTGCCGTAGGCGCCCGGCTCCACCACCAGGACGGAGTCGAATTCGAGGCCCTTGGACTGCCGGGGGTCGAGCAGGACGACCGTCCGCGTCAGGTCGGGCTCGGCGCCGGCCGTGACGCCGTCCAGGCGGGCGGCCAGGGCGCGGTGCAGGTCGCGCGGGGCGATCACCGCGAGCCGGCCCTCCGCCGGGGTGAGCTCGGCGACCGCCTTGGCGACCGCGCCGGGCAGGTCGTCGGTCACCCGCCGCACCCAGGGGCGTTCGCCGGTGGAGCGGACGGAGCTCGGCGGTTCGAAGTCCGGGTCCTCGGCGCGGACCACGGCGGCCGCCAGGTCCATGATCTCCGCGGGGGTGCGGTAGTTGACGCCGAGGCGGGTGTGCTCCCAGCGGTCCTCGACGTAGGGCGTGAGGATGTCCGCCCAGGAGCCGACGCCGGCCGCCTCGGCCGTCTGGGCGGGGTCGCCGACCAGGGTCATCGAGCGGGTCGGGCTGCGCCGCATCAGCAGCCGCCAGGCCATCGGCGACAGCTCCTGCGCCTCGTCCACGATGATGTGCCCGAACGCCCAGGTGCGGTCGGCGGCGGCCCGCTCGGCGGCGCTGCGGTGGTCGGCCTCCTCGTGCCGCTCGGCGAACCGCTCGGCGTCGATGATGTCGTGCGCGGACAGCACCTCGGAGGCCTCCGGGTCGTCGTCCTCCTTGTCCTCGAACTCGTAGGTCCGGGAGGCGTAGGAGACGTCCAGGACGCCCTGGGCGTAGGCCACCTGCGTCTCGCGTTCGCGTTCGGCGCGGGCGCGTGCCACCCGGTCGTCCTCGCCGAGGAGTTCGGCCGCCTCGTCCAGCAGCGGGACGTCGGCGACGGTCCAGGCGCGGGTCACCGGGCGGCGGATCGCGTCGGCGTCCTCCTTCGGCAGGTAGCCGTCGGGCTCGGCGAGGAAGTCGGCGACCAGCCGCCGCGGGGTGATCCGGGGCCACAGCCGGTCGATGGCGTCCCAGACCTCGGGGTTCTCGGCGAGTTCGTCGCGGATCTGGGTGATGTCGGCGGGGTCGAGCAGGCTGCTGCCGTCGTAGGGGTCGGTGCCCACGCGCTCGGCGTACAGCTCGGTGAGCGTGTTGAGGATGTGCCCCTCGAAGTACTCGCGGGCGGCGTTGTGGGGCAGCTTGGCGGCGCGGGTGCGCTCGCGGGCGACGTTCACCAGGCCGTCGTCCAGCATGAGCACCTCGCGGTCGTGCTCGATCGCGATGACCGGGTCGGGCAGGGCCTGCCGGTCGCGTACGACGGCGGCGAGCACGTCGGCCATGCCGGCGCGGCCCTTGACGGCGGCGGCCTCGGGGGTGTCGGCGGCGGTGGCCTTCACGCCGGGGAACAGCTCGCCGACCGTGGCCAGCAGCACCCCGGTCTCGCCGAGGGAGGGCAGCACCTCGCCGATGTAGCCGAGGAAGGCCGGGTTCGGGCCGACGATGAGGACCGCGCGGCGGGCCAGCAGTTCGCGGTACTCGTACAGCAGATAGGCCGCGCGGTGCAGGGCGACCGCGGTCTTGCCGGTGCCGGGGCCGCCCTCCACGACCAGCACGCCCCGGTGCGGCGCCCGGATGATGCGGTCCTGGTCGGCCTGGATGGTCTGCACGATGTCGCTCATCCGGCCGGTGCGGGCGGAATTCAGCGCGGCCAGCAGGACGGCGTCGCCGCTCGGGTCCTCGTGCCCGGTGCGGGTGGCGTCGCCGAGGTCGAGGATCTCGTCGTGCAGGGAGGTGACCGTACGGCCCTCGGAGGCGATGTGCCGGCGGCGGCGCAGGCCCATCGGGGTGTGGCCGGTGGCCAGGTAGAAGGGACGGGCGACGTCGGCCCGCCAGTCGACGAGGACCGGCGTGCGCTCGGCGTCGTCCTCGCGCAGCCCGATCCGGCCGATGTGGTGCTTGGTGCCGTCGGTCAGGTCGATCCGGCCGAAGCAGAGCGAGCCGTCGACGGCGTTCAGCGCGGCGAGCAGCCCCGAGCGCTCGGCGACGAGGATGTCCCGCTCCAGGCGGGCCTGCATGGGCTTGTCGCCCTGGGCGAGCGCGTCGGCGACGGAGGTCTCGGCCTCGCCGCGCAGCACGTCCACGCGCGCGTACAGTCCGTCGATGAATTCCTGTTCGTGCCGGATTTCATCGTCTGGAAAGTCGGTGTTTGACAATTCCGCTCCCGCCCGGATATACTGTGCTCAGTAAATTACTTCGTGACCCCTCCGAAATGAAGTCACGAATCATTGAATATACGCACAGCAATCCCCCGAGCGCAATTGCTCAGGGGATTTTTTGTGGGCGGGGCCGCTTTACAGCACGTCGGCCAGCTCCTCCAGGAGGCGTCGCTTGGGCCGGGCCCCCACCATCGACCGCACGGGCTCACCGCCCTGGAACACCATGAACGTCGGCATCGACAGCACCTTGTACGCGTTCGTGGTCCCCGGATTGTGGTCCACGTTCAGTTGGACGACCTTGAGCCGCTCCCCCTCCTCCGCGGCGAGGGCGCTCAGCACCGGCGCCATCTGCCGGCACGGCGGACACCAGTCCGCCGTGAACTCCACCAGCACCGGTCGGTCCGATGCCAGCACCTCCTTCTCGAAGTCCGCGTCCCCCACCTCGGGCACACCCGCCGCCTTCGTCATCGCTCCCGCCCTCCCAGTTCGCACAGAGGCTCCGGACCCCCCGGAACCAGCGCGTCGGCGGACAGCTCGTCCCGCGCCCGCTCGGCGCGCGCGAGCTGCCCCGCGACGGTCTCGCGCACCGCCGTGAGCTGCCCGATGAGCGCGTCCAGCTCGGTCAGCTTGCGCCGGTAGACCACGAGCGAGGCCGGACAGGAGTCGCCCTCCGGATGCCCGGCCCGCAGGCACTCCACGAACGGCCGCGTCTCCTCCAGGTCGAACCCGAAGTCCTGCAGCGTGCGGATCTGCCGCAGCAGCCTGAGGTCGTCCTCGTCGTAGGTGCGGTGTCCGTTGCCGTCACGCCGGGCCGGCAGCAGCCCCCGGGCCTCGTAGTACCGCAGGGTGCGTGTCGTGGTCCCGGCCCGTGCGGCCAGCTCGCCGATGCGCATGTCCACGACGGTAGGGGTTGACGTCGGCGTCAAGGCAAGACCACAGGCCCTAGGCGTGCGCCAGACCCGCCGACTCCTCCACCTCCATCAGCGAGGCGCTGCGCCGTTCCTCCTCGAACTTCCGGCGTCCGCCGCGCAGCCCGAAGAGCCGCTTGGCCAGGGCGATGTAGAGGACGGCGAGGATGTTCAGCACGAGGGTGGTGATCTTCAGCCAGCTGACGTGCTCGGTGAGTTCGTAGATCTCCAGCGGCAGGAAGGCGGCCGTCGCGACCACCGTCAGGTACTCCGCCCAGCGTTTGGCGTACCAGAGGCCGACCGCCTCGATCAGCTCGATCAGCGCGTAGGCCAACAGCAGCCCGGCCACCAGCACCAAGGTGGAGTGCCGGTAACCGAACGCCTTCTGCACGGAGCCGACGACCGGCGAGTGGTCCAGGTCGTAGTGGAAATGCCGGAAGACCGGGCGGAAGACGTCCAGGTACTCGTCGAACAGGCGGCGCACCGCGTCCTGGCTGTTGCTGAACTTCCACACCGCGACCGCGACCAGCACGATGAACACCCCGCGCACGGCCCGCTCGACGGCGAGGAAGCGGAGGACGAACAGGTCCCGGAGCACCTTGCCGCGCGGCACCAGCGGCGCGTCGGCGGCCGGTCCCGAGCCGTGCGGCTCGCCGAGCACGAAGTCACCGCAGCGCAGGCACCGCCAGACGTCCCCGTGCGCGGTCCGCGCGTGGAGCCGGATCCGCAGCCGGGGGTCGTCGGGCGCGTAGGTCACATGGCCCTTGCGCGCGCAGGTCCTGCGGTCCCAGTCGATCTTCATCCCCCATGCCTCCACACTCGTACCGACGCCACCCGTAGGGACGCCGTACGCGAACGTGCCGTTCCGGTTGGTCCGGAACGGCACGTCGACGGCCGTGCGGAGGAGTCGGTCAGCCGGCGGCGCTGTCCACCAGCTCCTTCTCCTCGGTCGCGGCCTCCGTGGTGCCGGCCTCGCGGCGCGGCAGCAGGACGGCCACCAGGACGGTGCCGAGACCGAGGATCACCGCGCCGACCAGGCTGGTGTGCGCGACGGCGTCGGAGAAGGCGGAGCCCACCGCGTCGGCCATCTGCCGGGCGCCGACGGCCAGCTCACCGGCCTGCTGCTTGAGCTGCGCGGCCTGCTGCGGGTCGCCGGCCTGCTGGGCACGCGCGGCGGCCTGCTGCGCCTTCTCGCCGATGCCCTGGGCGACGGCGTACCCGGCACCGACCGAGTCCCGCGCGGTGTCCAGGGCGCTCGGCGGGAGCTTGCTGCCCGCGGTGGCGTCGGACAGGTGGTCGCCGTAGGAGGTGGCGAGCAGCGAGCCGAGGAGGGCGATGCCGAGCGAGCCGCCCAGTTCCAGCGAGGTGTCGTTGACGGCGCCGCCGACGCCGAGTTCGGACTCCGGGAACGCGCCCATGATGGCGTCGGTGCAGGGCGACAGGGCGAGGCCGATGGCGAGGCCCAGGATGATCAGGGGCGCCACGAAGTCGCCGTAGGTGGAGCCCGCGTCCACCCGGGTGAGCAGGGCGAGGGCGGTCGTACCGCCGACCATGCCCGCGCTGACGGTCCACTTCATGCCGACGCGCGGGGTGAGCCAGCCGGTCAGGGCCGAGCCGACGAAGACCGCGCCGGCGAGCGGCAGCATGCGCACACCGGTCTCCAGGGCGTCGTAGCCGAGGACGAACTGGAGGTGCTGGGTGAGGTAGTAGAAGGCGCCGAAGACGGCCAGGAAGAACAGGGCGACGGCGAGGTTGGAGCCGGCGAACCGGCGGCCGGCGAAGCGGCGCACGTCCAGGATCGGGCGCGGGTGGCGCAGCTCCCACAGCACGAAGGCGACCAGGCCGACGCCCGCGGCCACCGCCGCCGCGACGGCCTTGACGCCCCAGCCGAAGTGCGGACCCTCGATGATCATGTAGACGAGCGCGCCGGTCCAGAGCACCGACAGCAGCCCGCCGACGTGGTCGACGCGGTCGTGGTGACCGGCCCGGGACGGCGGTACGAGGACGAAGGCGCCGACGATCGCGACGGCCGCGACGGGCACGTTGATCAGGAAGGTCGAGGACCAGCCGTGGTCGCGCAGCAGGGCGCCGGCGACCACCGGGCCGGCGGCGATGGCGAGCCCTGCGGTGGCGGTCCACAGCGTGATGGCCTTGGCGCGCTCGGCGCGCGGGAAGGTCGCGGCGAGCAGGGAGAGCGTGGCCGGCATGATCAGCGCCGCGCCGACGCCCATCACGGCCCGCGCCGCGATGACGGTGGCCGCGCTGTCGGCGAGGTACCCGAAGACGGCGCCGCCGCCGAACACCACCAGGCCGAGGACGAGCGCCCCGCGCCGGCTGTACTTGTCGCCGATCGCGCCGAGCAGCAGCATCAGCGCCGCGTAGGGGACGGTGTAGCCGTCGATCACCCATTGCAGGTCGGCGCTGGAGAGCCCGAGGTCCTCGGTCATGTCGGGCGCGGCGACCGTGAGGGCGGTGTTCGCCATCACGATGATCAGCAGGCTGAGGCAGAGCACCAGCAGTGCCCACCACCGCCGGGCGTAGGGGCGGTCCGTCCTTTCGACCGGTTCGGTCATGACGAGTCGCATGGCAGGGGTCGCCTTCCTCGGGTACGCGACGGGACTTGCACAGCGGCGTGCAATTGCACAACCATGTGCAATGTACGTCGCTGCACAACACTGTGCAAGTCGACCGGAAGACGCCCGGCAAACCTCCGGGGAGGGACAATGACCGCCATGACCACGGGTAACACCAGCCGCGCCGACGCCAACCGGCGCCGCATCCTCGACGTCGCCCTCGCCGAACTGCTGCGCGATCCGGACGCCTCCATGGACCAGATCGCACGCGCGGCGGGGGTCGTGCGACGGACGGTCTACGGCCACTTCCCCAACCGGGAGGCGCTGATCAGCACCCTGGTGGACGGAGCCGTGGAGGCGCTGGCGGACGCGGACGCGCGGGCCCGTGCCGGAGCGACCGACCCGGCGGAGGCCGTGGCCCGCTCGGTGCTCGCCCTGTGGCCGGTCGCCGACCGCTACCGGCTGCTGATCGCCCTGGCCCAGCGCACGGTCACCGTGCAGGGCATCCGCGAACGTCTCGCGCCCCTGCGCGAGAACAAGATCCGCCTCCTCCAGCGCGGCCTGGACGAAGGCGCCTTCAGCTCCCCGCTGCCCGCGCCGGCCCTCGCGTACGTGCACGAGCAGATGCTGTTCGCGGTGATGGAGGCGGTGAACGACGGACTCCTGGCAGCGGAGGAGGCGGGCCGCTCCGCCACGGTCGCCGTCCTGACCGCGGCGGGCGTACCCGCCTCACGGGCCACCGAGCTGGTGGCCGGGGTGTCGTAGCACCCGGGGGTGGATCTCCCGGAGAAAAGCAGAAGCCGGGCGGCTGAGTTACGGGGGAGCCTCAGCCGCCCGGCGGCGCGACCCGAACGCCCGGCCCGGGTTCAGGCGGGGCCGGACGTCCGGCACTTCCATGGTGGATCAGGCCTTGGCGAGTTCCTTCTCGCCGTCCTCCCGAGGCTCGGGAACCTCCTTCACCCCGGCGGCGCCCTCGTCCAGCAGCGTGGTCTCGTCGAACGGCAGCTCCCCGGCCAGCACCTGCCGCACCCGGGTCTTGTCGATCTCCTTGGTCCAGGTGCCGACCAGCACCGTCGCGACCGCGTTGCCCGCGAAGTTCGTCAGCGCCCGCGCCTCGCTCATGAACCGGTCGATGCCGACGATCAGCCCGACCCCGTCCACCAGCGCCGGCTTGTGCGACTGCAGACCGCCGGCCAGGGTGGCGAGGCCCGCGCCGCTGACACCGGCGGCGCCCTTGGACGCCAGCAGCAGGAAGAGGAGCAGCGGGATCTGCTCGCCGACCGACATCGGCGTGCCCAGCGCGTCCGCGATGTACAGCGACGCCATGGTCATGTAGATCATCGTGCCGTCCAGGTTGAACGAGTACCCGGTCGGCACGGTGATGCCGACGACCGGCCGGCTGACACCCAGGTGCTCCATCTTCGCGATCAGCCGCGGCAGCGCGGACTCCGACGAAGAGGTCGACAGGATCAGCAGGAACTCCCGGGCGAGGTACTTGAACAGGGAGAAGACGTTCAGACCCGCGACGACCCGGAGCAGCGCGCCGAGCACGATGAAGACGAACAGGAAGCAGGTGACGTAGAAGCCGAGCATCAGCACGGCGAGGCTCTTGAGCGCGTCGACGCCGGCCGAACCGACCACCGCCGCGATGGCGCCGAACGCACCGATCGGCGCGGCCCACATCACCATGGCCAGGATGCGGAAGACGAGCCGCTGGATGTGCTCGATGCCGCGCAGCACCGGCTGTCCGGCCGAGCCCATGGCCTGGAGCGCGAACCCGGCGAGCAGGGCCACCAGCAGCGTCTGGAGCACCTGGCCCTCGGTGAAGGCGGAGACGAACGTGGTGGGGATGATCGACAGCACGAAGTCGACGGGCGGCAGCGCGTCCGGGGACACCTGGTCGTGCCCGGTCGCCTTGATGGCGTTGGTGATGTGCAGCCCGTCCCCCGGGTGCAGCACGTTGCCGACGACGAGCCCGATGGCGAGCGCGACGAGCGACATCACGAGGAAGTAGCCGAGGGCGATACCGCCGACAGCGCCGACCTTGGCGGCCTTCCGCACCGAACCGATGCCGAGCACGATCGTGCAGAAGATGATCGGCGAGATCATCATCTTGATCAGGTTGACGAACCCGGTGCCCAGCGGCTTCAGCTCCACCGCGGCATCGGGCCAGATCAGCCCCACGGCGATGCCGAGCGCGACCGCCACGATGACGGCGATGTACAGGTAATGGGTCCGGTCCCGCTTCACGCGGGGTGCGGCAGGTGCCGTATCGGAAGTGCTGGCGGCCACGACTGCCCTCCTTGACGTCTTCGTCGGTGAACAACCGGCGTGCGGCTCACGTCCGGGCGTTTAGGGGAATGCCGTGACTATCTCCCGGCCTGTGAGGGCGGTCACCCTTCCGTTCATTTAGTTCACGCCTGACCGGAGAGGCACACTGCTGACATGCGCGTTCCCACCCTCCCTCGGCCCCGGAGCCTGGCCGGCCAGCTGTTCGCCATGCAGGCCGTGCTGATAGCGGTGGTCGTGGCCGGGTACGCGCTGTTCACCTACGTCAGCGACCAGCGGCAGGCCGAGGACGCCGCCGCCCGCCAGGCCACGGCGGTGGCCCGGTCGATCGCCGACTCCCCCTCGGTCCGCGAGGCGATCCGCACCCCCGACCCCACGGCCCGGCTGGAGCCGTACGCCCTCCAGGTCATGCGGGACGCCAACGTCGACTTCGTGACGATCATGAACCCGTCCGGCATCCGCTGGACCCACCCCGACAAGAACCAGATCGGCAAACGCTTCCTCGGCAACATCGGCCCCGCCCAGCACGGCCGCACCTTCACCGAGACCTACACCGGCACCCTCGGCCCGTCCGTCCGGGCCGTGACCCCCATCTCGGACAACGGCCGGATCGTCGGCCTGGTGAGCGCCGGCATCAAGGTGGAGACGATCAGCGCCCGGGTCCAGGACCAGGTCGCGGCCCTGCTCGGGGTGGCGGGCGTGGCCCTGCTGCTGGGCGCGGTCGGCACGTACGTGGTCAACGCCCGGCTTCGCCGCCACACCCACGGCATGAACGCCACCGAGCTGAGCCGGATGCACGACTACCACCAGGCGGCGCTGCACGCGGTCCGCGAAGGGCTGCTGATGCTGGACGGCCGGTACCGGGTGGCACTGATCAACGACGGCGGCCGGGAACTGCTGGGCGTCGGCCCGGAGGAGGACGTGGTCGGCCGCTCGGTGGTCGACCTGGGCCTGCCCGCCCCGCTGACGGGCGCCCTGCTGTCCTCGGAGCCCCGGGTGGACGGGGTGCACCTGACGGCGTCCCGGGTGCTGGTGGTGAACACGTCCCCGGTGTCGGGCGGCGAACACCGGGGCACGGTCGTGACGCTCCGGGACGTCACCGAACTCCAGTCCCTCATGGGCGAGTTGGACTCGGAGCGGGGCTTCACCCAGGCGCTGCGCTCGCAGGCGCACGAGGCCGCGAACCGCCTGCACACGGTCGTCTCCCTGATCGAGTTGGGCCGGGCCGAGGAGGCCGTGGAGTTCGCCACGGCCGAGCTGGAGCTGGCGCAGGCCCTGACCGACCAGGTGGTGGCGGCGGTCAGCGAGCCGGTGCTGGCCGCGCTGCTGCTGGGCAAGACCGCGCAGGCGAACGAGCGGGGCGTGGAGCTGGTGGTCTCACCGGACAGCCGGCTGGACGACGGCCTGCTCCCGGAGAGCCTGTCCGCCCGCGACCTGGTGACCATCCTCGGCAACCTGATCGACAACGCGGTGGACGCGGCGCAGGGCAGCGTGCGGGCCCGGGTGACGGTGACGGCGTACGCTACGGCCGCCGAAGTGGTGCTCCGCGTCTCGGACACCGGCCCGGGGGTCGACCCCGCCCATGCCGACCTGGTGTTCCAGCGAGGCTTCTCCACGAAGCCGGCCGAACCCGGCGGGCGGGGACTCGGGCTGGCCCTTGTCCGGCAGGCGGTGAACCGCCACGACGGCACGTTGACGGTGGCCGAGGCGGAGGAGGGCGGAGCGGTGTTCGAGGTGCGGTTGCCGTTGCGCACGTCCACGGGTGGCGCCGGATGACGAACGAGCAGCAGCCCATCCGCGTCCTCGTCGTCGAGGACGACCCGGTGGCCGCGGACGCGCACGTGATGTACGTCGGCCGGGTACCGGGGTTCGTCGCGGTCGGGAAGGCCCACACGGGCGCGGAGGCGCGCCGCATCCTGGACCGCACGGCGGTGGACCTGCTGCTGCTGGACCTCCACCTGCCGGATGTGCACGGCCTGCAACTGGCTCGCTCCCTCCGGGCCGCCGGCTATCACGCGGACGTGATAGCGGTGACGTCGGCGCGGGACCTGGCGGTGGTGCGGGAGGGAGTCTCCCTGGGCGTCGTCCAGTACGTCCTGAAGCCGTTCACCTTCGCGACATTGAGGGATCGGCTGGTCCGTTACGCCGAGTTCCACGCGGCGGTGGGCGAGGCAAGCGGCCAGGACGAGGTGGACCGCGCGCTGGCGACCCTGCGCGCCCCGTCGCCGGCGGCCCTGCCGAAGGGGTTGAGCGGACCGACGCTGGAACGGGTGACGTCCGCTCTGCGGGAGGCGTCTTCGCAGGGGCTGACGGCGGCCGGAGTGGCCGAGGCGGTGGGCATCTCCCGGATCACCGCGCGCCGTTACCTGGAGCACCTGGTGGAGGCGGGACGGGCCGGCCGCAGTCCGCTGTACGGGCAGGTGGGGAGGCCGGAGCTGGTGTACCGGTGGGTTCCGCAGGGGCGGTGAGAGCGGGCGGGCCCACCCGTGCCGTGCGGGGCAGAAACCTGGCCGCGCGACGGGCGTACGCCGCCGCGAGGCCAGCGCACGGGACGGCCTCGGTCTCGCCCTGACGTCGGCGGGCCGGGTGGAGGGGCCATCGACACCTGTTCGAGGACTGGTACGGCGAGGGACAGACCCTTCACAGGCTGGCCCTCGCCCACGAGTCCCGCACCGCCGAACTCTTGGACTGACAGCCCGCCTCACCCCGCCCCCGCATACCCCCGGGCCCCCCGCCACGGCACCACCGCCCACATCCGCGTCCCGCCCCCGGGCTCCCGCGCTTCTCCGAAGCCCCACTCCCCGTCACACGCCCGCACCACGCACCCGAGCACGCGCAGCGCCGCCCGCCTCCGCGTGTCGCAGGCCGCTGCCAGCCGGGGATGGGTGTGCCGGGGGTGTCCGTCGTAGACGATCACCCGTACGTCGCCGTCCCGGTACCGCAGGGACAGGTACACCTCACTGTCGGGGGTGAACTTCCAGGCGCAGGCGACCAGTTCGGCCACCACCTGGACCACCGCGTCCGTCATGTCGGCCAGCCCGTGCGTATGCAGGACGACTCGGGCTGCCGCTCGGGCGACGCGGGGGCTGGTAGGTCCGGCGGGCAGCGTCAGGCTGTAGGCGAGCGCGGCGGGAGCCGGTGGCGGTGCCTGCAGCTCGCCGGTGGAGAGCCGACAGGCCGAGACGGTGACGGGCGCGGACACGGTGACTCCTTAGACAGGTACGGGTGAGGGTGGTTGCGAACGAGCCGACGACTCGACGGGCACCCGTGGCCTGTCTCGCTGTAAGCGGCTCGTCACCAACTGTAGGCATCGCAGTGGCACACGTGCCACCTACTTCCATTCATTGCCGCCCTGGAATTGGACCCGCACCCCCACGCAGTGCACACTGGCTCCGACTCGCCGGGAAGGGGCATCGATGCCGACAAGGCCCGCGCCGACGGAACGTCAGAGACGCCTGGGCGCCGAACTGCGCAGGATGCGACTCGCGGCCGGGCGGACCACGGAGTACGCCGCCGGGCTGCTGGGACTGGACCGCACGAAGGTGTCCAACATGGAGTCGGGAGTCCGCGCCACCTCACCGGAACGGGTCCGGATACTCGCCAGCAATTACGACTGCGCGGACGAGGCGTACGTCGAGGCGCTGGCCGCCATGGCCGACACAGGCCAGAAGGGCTGGTGGCAGCAGTTCAAAGGCGCGCTCCCCCCAAGGCCTCCTGGACGTAGCCGAGTTGGAGTGGTTCGCCACGCGGCTGCGGAGCTATCAGACCGTACACATCCCCGGCCTGCTGCAACTCTCCGAGTACGCCCGTGCCATCTTCGCCGCCGCGCTACCGCCGCTGCCCTCCTCAGAGGTCGAACTCCGTGTCGTACAGCGCCTGCGGCGGCAACAGGTGCTCGACCGCGAGCAGCCGGCGCCCGTCAACTACGTCGCGTACGTGCACGAGTGGGCCCTGCGCATGCAGTTCGGCGGACGCCGTGCCATGCGCGAGCAGCTTCTGCACATCTGCGCGGTCTCCGAGCGCCCCAACATCGAGATCCGCGTGCTCCCCGTGGAGGCCGGCGCCTTCCCCGGCGCGGGACACGCGGTGCTCTACGCCCACGGAGCCGTTCCCCAGCTCGACACCGTGCAACTGGACTCCGCCCACGGCGGCGAGTTCAACCACTCCGAGGCTCAGCTGGCCAAGTACCGAGCCCACATGGACTGGTGGCACGCCCACACGCTGAGTCCGGATGACTCACGGGAACTCATCCACGCCATCGCCCGCCAACTCTGACCCCGGGGAGGAACACCATGTCCGACATCACTTGGGAAGAACCCTTCTGCGCCGAAGGCAACAACTGCTTCCGCATAGGCACCGACCCCCAAGGCAACGCCTACATTGCCGTCTCCGGTCAGGAGGACCACTACCTCACCGACTCCCGCGAAGCCCTCCGCGCCCTCATCCGGGACATCAAGGCCGGCAAGGCGGACCATCTCCTGTAGTCCGCCGAGGATCAATCCCCGCAGACACATTGACCTGACTAGACCACTCCTCTTACCTTCACACGGCAGTCATCTCCGCGCCACCCCCACGTGTGCTCAGGAGGTCATGCCCGTGCGCCTCTCCGCCGCCCGCTCCCGTCGCCTCCCCCTCCCCCTCCTCCTCACCGCCGCCCTCGCCGCCACCGCCCTCACCGCGTGCGGCAGTGGTTCCGGCAGCAGCCCGGACACGATCAAGGTGTCGTACAAGCAGTCCACCGACAACTCCGTCAAGGTGATGGACACCTACCTCGCCGGGATCAAGAAGCAGTTCGAGCACCAGTACCCCGGCAAGAAGGTCGAGTTCGTGCCGATCAAGGCGCCGGACTCGGAGTACTACACCAAGCTCCAGCAGATGCTGCGCTCGCCGAGGACCGCCCCGGACCTGGTCTACGAGGACACCTTCCTCATCAACTCCGACATCACCAGCGGGTACTTGAAGCCGCTCGACCCCTACCTCGCCAAGTGGCCGGACTGGCGCCAGTTCATCGACACCGCGAAGGCGGCGGCCAAGGGCCAGGACGGGAAGACGTACGGCGTCCCGGACGGGACCGACACCCGCGGGCTGTGGTTCGACAAGCGGGTGTTCAAGAAAGCCGGGCTGCCGCTGGACTGGCAGCCGAAGACCTGGGACGACATCCTCACCGCCGCCCGCACCATCAAGCGGAAGGTCCCCGGCGTCATCCCGCTCAACGTCTACACCGGCAAGCCGGCCGGCGAGCGGGCCACCATGCAGGGCTTCGAGATGCTCCTGTACGGCACGGGCGACGGCAGCCAGGATCCCCTGTACGACAGCGGCAGCAAGAAGTGGATCACCGAGTCCCAAGGCTTCAAGGACTCGCTGAAGTTCGTCGAGACCGTCTACCGGGACAAGCTCGGGCCCGAGGTGTCCGACGCCCTCGACCCGAACTTCAACACCACCGTCAACGGCGAGCTCCTCCCCCAGGGCAAACTCGGCATCGCCCTCGACGGCTCCTGGCTGCCGCAGGCCTGGCTGCCGGGCAGCGGGCACGAGTGGCCGGACTGGTCCAGGCAACTGGGGCTCGCGGCCATGCCGACGCAAGCCGGGCAGGCGCCCGGCAAGGTGAGCATGTCCGGCGGCTGGACCTGGTCCATCCCGGCCAAGGCGGCCAATCCCGACCTCGCCTTCGACTTCGTCCGGACGATGCAGACGAAGGACAACGCCCGCAAGTGGTACATCGCCAACTCCGGCATCGCCGTACGCAAGGACGTCGCCGCCGATCCGAAGTACGTCGGCGCCCAGCCCGGCATCAAGTTCTTCACCGACCTGGTGGCGAGCACCCACTACCGGCCCGCGTACCCGGCGTACCCGAGGGTGTCGACGGCCGTGCAGGAGGCCATGGAGGGGGTCACGACCGGTGACCTGTCCGTGGAGAAGGCGGCGAGCGAGTACGACGCCACGCTCAAGGACGTCACCGGCGGCCAAGTGGTCCGGAAGTGAGGCGCCGGAACCCGGCCGTCCGGGTCCTTCCGGTCGCCCCCGCCCTGATCCTGCTGCTGCTGTTCCTCGCCGGGCCGATCGCCTACTGCGTCTGGATCGCCTTCACCGACCTCCAGCTGACCGGCCAGGCCCACTCCTCCTTCGTGGGCTTCGCCAACTTCCGCCGGGCGTTCCGGGACGACGCGTTCGTGAACGCCGTCTGGCTCACCCTGGTGTTCACGGTGCTGTCCTCGCTCGTCGGGCAGAACACGCTGGGGCTGGCGCTGGCCGCGCTGATGAAGCGTGCGTCGAAGCCCGTCCGCACCCTCACCGGCGCGGTCGTCGTCACGGCGTGGGTGCTGCCGGAGGTCGTCGCCGGGTTCCTGCTCTACGCGTTCTTCCGGCGCGAGGGCACCCTGAACGCGATCCTGGACTGGCTCCACCTGCCCCGCCAGAACTGGCTGTTCACACTGCCCATCCTCGCGGTGTCCTTCGCCAACGTCTGGCGCGGGACGGCGTTCTCGATGCTCGTGTACTCCGCCGCGCTGGACGAGATTCCCGCCGAGATCATGGAGGCCGCCGAGGTGGACGGCGCCGGCGGCTGGCGGCGGCTGTGGCACGTCACGCTGCCGATGATCCGGCGCTCCATCGGCACCAACCTCATGCTCAACACCCTTCAGACGCTCTCCGTCTTCGGCCTGATCTGGGTGATGACCCGGGGCGGGCCGGGCGACCGGAGCCAGACGCTGCCGCTGTTCATGTACGAGCAGGCGTTCCAGAACAGCATGATCGGGTACGGCACCGCGGTCGCCCTGCTCCTGCTGGTCGTCGGCTCCCTGTTCTCCGTCGTCTATCTGCGGCTGCTGCGGACGGAGGTCTGATGGCCCGGAACCGTGCCTCCCGGCGGCTCGCCGCCGATGTCGCGCTGCTGGCGGTGGCCGCCGCCTTCGCGCTGCCCCTCGCCTGGGTGCTGCTGTCCGCCGTGGACCCGCACGCCGGCCTGCGGGTCAAGGTCCCGGACGGCCTCACCCTGGCCAACTTCCACGCGATCCTGACTCCCGACATCACCTACACCCCGCTGCTCAACAGCCTCATCCTGTGCGGGGGCGCCACGGCGCTGACCGTCGGCTGCGCCGCCCTCGCCGCGTATCCGCTGTCCCGGTTCCGGTCCCGGCTGAACCGGCCGTTCCTGCTGACGATCCTGTTCGCGACGAGCCTGCCCATCACGGCGATCATGGTGCCGGTGTACGCCCTGTTCGTCCGGGTGAACCTCATCGACACCCTCCAGGGCACGATCCTCTTCTTCGCCGCCTCCCAACTGCCCTTCGCGATCTGGCTGATGAAGAACTTCATGGACGGCGTGCCGACGGAGCTGGAGGAGGCGGCCTGGACGGACGGGGCCTCGGCGGCCCAGTCCCTCGTCCGGATCGTGCTGCCGCTGATGGGGCCGGGGCTCGCCGTCGTGACCGTGTTCTCGTTCGTGATGATGTGGGGGAACTTCTTCGTCCCGTTCATGCTGCTGCTCACCCCGGAGCAGATGCCGGCCTCGGTGAGCATCAACGACTTCTTCGGCAACCGGGGCATGGTGGCGTACGGCCAGCTCGCCGCGTTCTCGGTGATCTACTCGACGCCGGTGATCCTGCTGTACGTCCTGGTGGCCCGGCGGCTGGGCGGCGGGTTCGCGCTCGGCGGCGCGGTCAAGGGCTGAACCGGAAGGCGGTCGACGCGTGAGCCGGGGAGGTGTTCCGTCCGTTGCCTGCCGAACGGCCGGAACTGTGCGTTCCGACAATCCGTGATCCTGGCCGAACGGACCGTAGCCATCCGGTCACCGCACCCCTAGCTTGTGCCGGGTGCGCCAACCCCCAGCTCCTCCGTTCAGCGCCCCCGCGGCCCGCCGGCTGCGCGCCGCGCTCGGCATGGGCCCCGAGCACGTCGCGTACGGCATGCGGGCCTCGTACGGGCTGCCGTACGTCACACCCGATCTGGTGATCGCCTGGGAACGCGGTGTCGTCACCCCGGGCAATGCGGAACTGACCGCTCTCGCGGGCGTGCTGTGGTGTTCTCCGGGAGAACTCCTCGGCCGCCCGCGGACCCTGCGCGAGCATCGCGTCGCCCGGGCCGTCGCGGCCGAGGACGTGGCCCGCGCCGTCGGCATGGACCTGCGCGGGTATCTGCGCATGGAGGACAGCGGTCAGTGGCGCGGCAACGAACGCCAGTCGGCCGCGCTCGCCCAGGTCCTCGATCTCGCGCTGCCCGACTTCGTCGCCGTCACCGGCCGTGAGGCGAAACTCGCCGACCTGCTGCACAGCGCGGTGACCACCCGCTGGCAGGCCTATGTGCGGCCGGTGCGGAAACTGGCCCCGGTGGACACCGGCGTCCTCGAAGCCGTGCTCCAGGAACTGCACCAGGACTACCAGGGGCACATGGCCGCCACCCTCAGCTGGGGTGGCGGCAGCACGAGCGCCGGCGCGTCCGGCCAGGAGTTCCTCGACCGGATCGTGGACACCTTCTGGAAGGGCGTGGAGACCAGGAGCCCTTGAGGAGTTCTAGAAGACCGACTCCGCCTCGTCCATCCGGTCCTTCGGCACGGTCTTCAGCTCGGTGACGGCCTCCGCGAGGGGCACCATCACGATGTCGGTGCCGCGCAGCGCGGTCATCCTGCCGAAATCGCCCCGGTGGGCGGCCTCGACGGCGTGCCAGCCGAAGCGGGTGGCGAGGACCCGGTCGTACGCGGTGGGGACGCCGCCGCGCTGGACGTGGCCGAGGATGACCGGCTTGGCCTCCTTGCCCAGGCGCCGCTCCAGCTCGTACGCCAGCGCGGTGCCGATGCCCTGGAAGCGCTCGTGGCCGTACTGGTCGATATCGCCCTTGCCGTAGTCCATGGTGCCGTCCAGGGGGTGGGCGCCCTCGGCGACGCAGATGACGGCGAACTTCTTGCCGCGGGCGAACCGCTCCTCGACCATCTTGACCAGGTCGGCGGGGTCGAAGGGCCGCTCGGGCAGGCAGATGCCGTGGGCGCCGGCGGCCATGCCGGACTCCAGGGCGATCCAGCCGGCGTGCCGGCCCATGACCTCGACCACCATCACCCGCTGGTGGGACTCGGCCGTGGTCTTCAGGCGGTCCATCGCCTCGGAGGCCACGCCGACGGCCGTGTCGAAGCCGAAGGTGCGGTCGGTGGAGGAGATGTCGTTGTCGATGGTCTTCGGCACGCCGACGACCGGGAGGCCGGCGTCGGAGAGCATCCGGGCGGCCGTCAGGGTGCCTTCGCCGCCGATCGGGATCAGCGCGTCGATGCCGAACTCCTCGACCATGTCGGTTGCCCGCTCGCAGGCCTCGCGCAGCCGGTCGCGCTCCAGCCGGGAGGAGCCGAGGATGGTGCCGCCGCGGGCCAGGATGCCGCTGACCGCGTCCAGGTCGAGGGTGCGGTAGTGGCGGTCGAGCAGACCCCGGTAACCGTCCTCGAAACCGATGACCTCGTCGCCGTACTGCGCCACCGCCCGGTGCACGACCGACCGGATCACGGCGTTCAGGCCGGGGCAGTCGCCGCCTGCGGTGAGAACTCCGATGCGCATCGTGCTGTGTCTCCTGCTCGCTGTCGGTGCCGGTGAGCCGCTGTCGATTCTTTCACGTCCGTCGAGCCATTGAGATCCTGACGGGCGCCTTATCCTTCGACAAGGGTATTGTCAAGAGGGTTCTGCTCACCTCGGTGAGCGATTTTTATGCCGCAGAGGCCATGAAAGCGACATGAGGAACGGAGTGGACACGTGACGCGCAGCGTGTACGTGACCGGGATCGACCGCGGTGACGGACGCCAGGTCGTGGAGCTGGGGGTCATGGAACTCCTGACCCGGCAGGTCGACCGGGTGGGAGTGTTCCGTCCGCTCGTCCACGACGGCCCGGATCGCCTGTTCGAGCTACTGCGGGCCCGGTACCGCCTCTCGCAGGACCCGGCGACCGTCTACGGCATGGACTACCACCAGGCCTCCGCGCTCCAGGCCGAACAGGGCACCGACGAGCTGGTCTCCGCCCTCGTCGACCGCTTCCACCTGGTGGCCCGGGACTACGACGTGGTCCTGGTCCTCGGCACCGACTTCGCCGACACCCAGCTCCCGGACGAGCTGTCGCTGAACGCCCGGCTCGCCAACGAGTTCGGCGCGTCCGTGATCCCGGTGGTCGGGGGCCGCGGGCAGTCCGCCGAGTCCGTGCTGGCCGAGACCCGCAACGCCTACCGCGCCTACGACGGCCTCGGCTGCGACGTGCTCGCCATGGTCGCCAACCGGGTGGCCCGCGAGGACCGCGACGAGATCGCCGAGCGGCTCGCGGACCGGCTGCCGGTACCGACGTACGTGGTCCCCGACGAGCCCGCCCTGTCCGCCCCGACGGTCGCGCAGATCGCCCAGGCCCTCGGCGCGAAGGTGCTCCTCGGTGACGACTCCGGACTCGCCCGGGACGCGCTGGGCTTCGTCTTCGGCGGCGCGATGCTGCCGAACCTCCTCGGCGCCCTGACCCCGGGCTGCCTGGTCATCACCCCGGGCGACCGCGCCGACCTGGTCGTCGGGTCGCTCGCCGCGCACAGCGCCGGCACCCCGCCGATAGCCGGTGTGCTGCTCACCCTGAACGAGGTGCCGAGCGAGGAGATCCTCACCCTCGCCGCCCGCCTCGCCCCCGGCACCCCGGTGCTCTCGGTGTCCGGCAACAGCTTCCCCACCGCCGAGCGGCTGTTCTCCCTGGAGGGCAAGCTGAACGCGGCCACCCCGCGCAAGGCGGAGACCGCGCTCGGCCTGTTCGAGCGGTACGCCGACACCACCGACCTGGCCCGCCGGGTCTCGGCGCCGAGCAGCGACCGGGTCACCCCGATGATGTTCGAGCACAAGCTGCTGGAGCAGGCCCGCTCCGACAAGCGGCGGGTCGTGCTGCCGGAGGGCACCGAGGAGCGGGTGCTGCACGCGGCCGAGGTGCTGCTGCGCCGGGGCGTGTGCGACCTGACCCTGCTCGGCCCGGTCGACCAGATCCGCAAGAAGGCCGCCGACCTGGGCATCGACCTCGGCGACACCCAGTTGATCGACCCGGCCACCTCCGAGCTGCGCGACGCCTTCGCCGAGAAGTACGCGGCCCTGCGCGCCCACAAGGGCGTCACGGTGGAGCTGGCCTACGACGTCGTGTCGGACGTGAACTACTTCGGCACCCTGATGGTCCAGGAGGGCCTGGCCGACGGCATGGTGTCGGGCTCGGTGCACTCCACGGCGGCCACCATCCGGCCGGCCTTCGAGATCATCAAGACCAACCCGGAAGCGTCGATCGTCTCGTCCGTGTTCTTCATGTGCCTCGCCGACAAGGTGCTGGTCTACGGCGACTGCGCGGTCAACCCCGACCCGAACGCCGAGCAGCTCGCGGACATCGCCATCCAGTCGGCGACCACGGCCGCCCGGTTCGGCGTGGAGCCCCGGATCGCGATGCTGTCGTACTCCACCGGTACGTCCGGGTCGGGCGCCGACGTCGACAAGGTGCGCGAGGCCACCGAGCTGGCCCGCTCGCGCCGGCCCGACCTGAAGATCGAGGGCCCGATCCAGTACGACGCGGCCGTGGAGCCCTCCGTGGCCGCCACCAAGCTGCCCGGCTCCGAGGTCGCCGGGCAGGCCAGCGTGCTGATCTTCCCCGACCTCAACACCGGCAACAACACCTACAAGGCCGTGCAGCGCTCGGCCGGCGCGATCGCCGTCGGCCCGGTGCTCCAGGGTCTGCGCAAGCCGGTCAACGACCTGTCCCGGGGCGCGCTCGTCCAGGACATCGTCAACACCGTCGCCATCACGGCGATCCAGGCCCAGAGCCCCGCCCAGACCCCCAGCGAGAAGGCGTCCCAGCAGTGACCTCCCCCACCCGTGTCCTCGTCCTCAACTCCGGCTCCTCCTCGCTCAAGTACCAGCTCCTGGACATGCGGGACAGCAGCCGGCTCGCGGTGGGCCTGGTCGAGCGCATCGGCGAGCAGACCTCCCGCATCGAGCACACCTGCCTCACCGGCGGCGACACCCGCGAGCACACCGGGCCGATCGCCGACCACGACGCCGCCCTCAAGGCGGTCGCCGAGGAGCTGACCCGGGACGGCCTGGGCCTGGACTCCCCCGAGCTGGCCGCGATCGGCCACCGGGTGGTGCACGGCGGGATGTTCTTCACCGAGCCCACCGTCATCGACGACGAGGTGCTCACCGAGATCGAGCGGCTGATCCCGGTCGCCCCGCTGCACAACCCGGCCAACCTCACCGGCATCCGCACCGCGCAGGCGCTCCGCCCCGACCTGCCCCAGGTCGCCGTCTTCGACACCGCGTTCCACACGACGATGCCGGAGCCGGCGGCGCGCTACGCGATCGACCCGAAGATCGCCGACCGCCACCGCATCCGCCGCTACGGCTTCCACGGCACCTCGCACGCGTACGTCTCGCGTCAGACCGCGCGGCTGCTGGGCAAGGACCCGTCCGAGGTCAACGTGATCGTGCTGCACCTGGGCAACGGCGCCTCCGCCTCCGCGGTGGAGAAGGGCCGCTGCGTGGACACCTCCATGGGACTGACCCCCTTGGAGGGGCTCGTGATGGGTACGCGATCCGGTGATCTGGATCCGGCCGTCATCTTCCATTTGGCCCGGGTTGGGGATATGTCCATGGACGAGATCGACACTCTTCTCAACAAGAGGAGCGGTCTGTTCGGTCTGTGCGGGGACAACGACATGCGGGAGATCCGCCGCCGGATCGACGAGGGCGACGAAGAGGCCGCACTCGCCTTCGACATTTACATTCACCGGATCAAGAAGTACATCGGCGCCTATTACGCCGTGCTCGGCACGGTGGACGCGGTGGCCTTCACCGCCGGGGTCGGCGAGAACGCGGCACCGGTGCGGGAGGCGGCGATCGCGGGGCTGGAGGGCCTGGGCCTGGCGGTCGCCCCGGAGCGGAACGCCGTACGCGGCGGCGGTCCGCGGCTGATTTCGCCGGAGTCCGCCCGGGTGGCGGTCGCGGTGGTGCCGACGGATGAAGAACTGGAGATCGCGACGCAGACCTACGCACTGGTCGGAAAGAACAACTGAATAGCACCTGAGCGGTGTGGCACTCATTTGTATCTTCCGCCAGACGGAATATTCCGTAGCGAAACAAACCGATAGGATCGCCCCATGCGCCGTTCGAAAATCGTCTGTACTCTCGGCCCCGCGGTCGACTCCCACGAGATGCTCGTCGCCATGATCGAGGCGGGCATGAACGTGGCCCGGTTCAACTTCAGCCACGGCACCCACGCCGAGCACCAGGCGCGGTACGACCGCGTCCGGGCCGCCTCCAAGGAGACCGGCCGTCCCATCGGCGTCCTCGCCGACCTGCAGGGCCCGAAGATCCGCCTGGAGACCTTCGCCGAGGGTCCGGTCGAGCTGGAACGCGGTGACGAGTTCGTCATCACGACCGAGGACGTGCCGGGTGACAAGCACATCTGCGGTACGACGTACAAGGGGCTGCCGGGCGACGTCTCGCGCGGCGACCAGGTCCTGATCAACGACGGCAACGTCGAACTGAAGGTCCTGGACGTCGAGGGCCCGCGGGTGAAGACGATCGTCATCGAGGGCGGTGTCGTCTCCGACCACAAGGGCATCAACCTGCCCGGCACGGCAGTCAACGTGCCCGCGCTGAGCGACAAGGACGTCGAGGACCTGCGCTTCGCCCTCCGCATGGGCTGCGACCTGGTCGCGCTGTCCTTCGTCCGGGACGCCAAGGACGTCCACGACGTCCACCGCGTCATGGACGAGGAGGGCCGCCGTGTCCCCGTCATCGCCAAGGTGGAGAAGCCGCAGGCGGTGGAGAACATGGAGGACGTCGTGATGGCGTTCGACGGCGTGATGGTCGCCCGCGGTGACCTCGCCGTCGAGTACCCGCTCGAAAAGGTCCCCATGGTGCAGAAGCGCCTGATCGAGCTGTGCCGGCGCAACGCCAAGCCGGTGATCGTCGCGACCCAGATGATGGAGTCGATGATCACCAACTCGCGTCCGACCCGCGCCGAGGCCTCCGACGTCGCCAACGCGATCCTGGACGGCGCCGACGCGGTCATGCTGTCGGCCGAGTCCAGCGTGGGCGCCTACCCGATCGAGACGGTCAAGACCATGTCGAAGATCGTCACCGCGGCCGAGCAGGAACTGCTCTCCAAGGGCCTGCAGCCGCTGGTGCCGGGCAAGAAGCCGCGCACCCAGGGCGGTTCGGTGGCCCGCGCGGCCTGCGAGATCGCCGACTTCCTCGGCGGCAAGGGCCTGGTCGCCTTCACCCAGTCCGGCGACACCGCGCGACGGCTCTCCCGCTACCGCGCGACCCAGCCGATCATCGCCTTCACCACCGACGAGGGCACCCGTAACCAGCTCACCCTGAGCTGGGGCGTCGAGTCGCACGTCGTGCCGTTCGTGAACACCACCGACGAGATGGTCGACCTGGTGGACCAGGAGATCGCCCGGCTCGGCCGCTTCGAGACGGGCGACACCCTCATCATCACCGCCGGCTCGCCCCCCGGGGTCCCCGGCACCACCAACATGCTCCGCGTCCACCACGTGGGCACCATGAGCAACTGACCGGTCCCGCAAGGGTCTTGAACGGCACCAAGGGCGCCCCCTGGGACAGGGGGCGCCCTTGGCGTTGTGCGGCTCCCGAACCGGCTTGTACGACCGCTCAGTCGGTCGTGTACACGTGCATGCCGGGCACGTGCAGGTTGCCGCCGAACTGCGCCGCCTGGACCACCTTGACGTTGGTGAAGTAGATCAGCGGGATGTTCAGCGGGGGCGGGCTGTCGGGGCTGAAGGTCACCGGGATCAGCCCGAACAGGTTGCCCGAGATGCTCTCGGTGTACATCACCGTGTCGCCGCCGGTGATGGTGGACGTCGAGCCCTTGGCCGCCTGGACGTGGTACGTCTTGTTCGCCTGCTTGTCCTTCACCGTCTGGTGCAGGTCGCCGATGTCGGTGCCGCCGGAGATGACGTACTTCAGCACCTTCTTGGTGGTGCCGTTGGCCGTCTTCACCTCGACGATCCCCTGGTAGTTGGCGCCCTTGAGGAGCAGGGAGCTGGCGTTCAGGTACCACGGGTCGTCCGCCACCGGCACCTTGTTGTCGACGCCGCCCTCGTCGTCCGTGGCCACCGGGCAGTCGTCGGCGGAGGCGGACTCGCTCGCGGACGGGCTCGGCGTGGCCGACGCGGTCGCGTCACCGGCCGCCTTGGTGGCGTCCCCGGCCGTCTTGGAGACGGTGCCGGCGGTGCCCTCGACGGTGTCCTTGACCGTGTCCGTGGCCTTCTTCACCGTGTCCTTGACGGTGTCGGAGGTGCCGCCGGACTCCTCGCCGCCGCCGGACGAGGTGTCCTTGGACGACGTGTCCGTGGTGTCCGCGGCGGACGACTGCGACGCGGACGGAGTCGGGGCCGGCGTCTGCGACGACGTACCGGAGTCCTTGTCGCCACCGGTGAGGAGGTCACCGAGGGTGTCGCCGATGGTGTCGAGGACGTTCCCGCCGCTCTGGGTCTGCGTCGGCGTGGTCGTGTCACCACCGGAAGACGACCCCGAACCGGTATCCGAGCCCGAACCGGAGCCCGCCGAACCGGAGTCCGAGGAGCCGGAGCCGGAGCCGGAGCCGGAGTCCGAACCGGAGTCGGAGGACCCCGAGGTCGCGGTCGGCTCGGGCGTGTCCTTGTCGTCGGAACCTGAATCCGACGAAGAGGTGCCGCCCGGCTCCTGTGTCTTCCCGCTCCCGGTGGTCTCCGACGGCGACGGCGAGGCCGGCGTGCTCTGAGACGCGGACGGCGACGGCGAGGCCGAGGGGTCCTTGGTGCCGTCGTCCAGCGCCTTGACGCAGTCCTTGTACTCGTCGGCCGTCAGGCTCTTCGCCGACGTCGACGGGGACGGGCTGCCGTTGTTGTCGGCGAGGGCGAGCGTGGAGGTGAAGCCCATGCCCATGAGCACCGCCGTGGGCATGGCCACCGAGGCTATCGCCTTGCCGGCCGGCATGTGGAACCTGGTGAACAGCGGCTTTCTGGGGGCCGCGTGGCGGGGCCCGGTTCTCGCGCGTGACCCGTCCACGTCGGTCCCGCGGGTCACCTCGTCAGCCGGCACTGTGCCTCCCGTTCGCCCCGTTGGCCGGGCTCGTTCCTGACAGGTCGTTCTCCCACGGCGCCTTGTACGGCCCGGCCGGGCCCGCGTCGGCCGCCGTGGTCGTGCCCTGGTGCGGCAGCGGAGCCGTGTCGGGGGCACCGCCCTCGTCCGGGGTGGCCTCGGCCGGCGGCTGCTCCTGCGGAGGCGTGCCCGGCGCCCAGGCCACGGCCAGCGCCCCGCCGACCAGGGCGAGCAGGAAGCCCATGACGAAGCCGCCGAAGTTGGACACGGGGATGGACACCAGCGCGAGCAGGATCGCGGCGACGCCCGCGAAGGTCCGTACGTGCTTCTGGAACCAGAGGCTGATGCCCAGGACGATGAGCAGCACACCGATGATCAGGGATCCGGCTCCCGCGGTGGTCGCCATGGCCAGCGTCAGGTGTCCGAGCTGGAGGTGGGCGTACGGGAAGTACATGATCGGAAAGCCACCGAGCATGACGAACAGACCGGCCCAGAACGGCCGCGTGCCCCGCCAGGCGCGGAACTGCAGCCTCCGGCGGGTGAACTGGCCGGATGCGGCGGCAGGAGTCTCGGCGCTCATGGAAAACAGCTCCCTGGTGCGGCGTTGCTGTGGTGGTGATGTGTGCCACGTGTGAGGACGCGGCCGGAGTGTGGACGGGCGGGGGCGCCACCGGCTCCCCCGCCCGTCAGCGAGTGCTTAGTAGCACTCCTTGACACCCGTCGACAGCGACATCTTCAGGCCGCTGAGCTTGAAGGTTCCGGCGGTGGTCGCCCACGCCGTCTGCTTCACGTCGGACAGCGTGGCCTTGTCGGCCTGCTGGGCGAACCCGTACGGGTTGGCCTGCTCGCCGCCGCCCTTCATGCCCGGACCCTTGGAGGCGTCCTTGGCGGCCACACCGATGTCGATGTTCTCGAACGTCGCGTCGGCGTTGAGGTCGGCGACGTCGATGTAGATGTTGTCGGCCTGGACCTTCTCGGCGCCCGCGCCGCCGGCCCGCAGGATCAGGCTGACGTTGCCGAAGATCGGCACGTCGGGCGTGACCACGGACTGGCACAGGTTGGTGATCTCGGCGTGCTTGAACGCCGAGACGGCCACCGGGTGCGCCGTCTTCTTGCCGTCCAGCGTGTAGCCGCTGTCGATGGCGCCGTACTGCGAGAAGCCGGTGCCGACGAGCTGGTCGGCGGACACCTTGAACGACTGGCCGGACACGCTGAACGAGGCCGCGAGAGCGCCCTGCGCGAGCGCGACACCTATACACGCCGTGGCGGCCACGCTGGGCACCATGACCACAGCGAACCGCTTCCATCTGGTCCCGCCACGCACCTGGGACTCCATATTTCCTCCTTCTCGGACGTACATCTCCTGGCCCGGGCTCGCCCCGAATCAGCGGCTCAGCCGGGCAGGGATGGGAGAAGTGCTACGTCCTCGGGAAGGAGAGCGCCCGCGCTCGGCGGCGCGAACCGCGCCCGAATCACCGGCGATCACCCCCGAGCGACAACCACTGGTCGCGCCTGACACGCATCACGCACAACCCTGCTGGACAGGCTTCGCCGACCGGCGAAGACCCCCCTGCCCTAGACCCGGCGCCACTGCCGCCGGCTCTGCTCGGTGGGGACCCAGAGTCTCCCGGTGACCCGACCGGCTGCCGGGGTACGGGAATGGACCGAGCGTCGCCGATCGTGGTGCATTCTCGGCCCGGGCACAAGGGGGTTCGTTACTGGCTAGTAACGGCGGGATAACCGGAGGACGACCGACCGGTCTCGAAGTGCCACGCTCGGTGGCATCACAGGGCAGAGCAAAGCCGTTGATCCCTGGACGAATCCAGACAGAGCAACGGCCTCGATTTACTCGGAGTAACAGTGACCGCGATTACCAAGATTTGGTAAAGCGCGGCCACCGCGACGCTTCGTCGGCAAACCTTTCACCCCGGCATCACAAGCCGGGGCGTTTAGCGACTGGTCAGAACAGGGCGCGCGCCAGCGCCCTGCGTGCGCCCACCACGCGCGGGTCCTCCTGGCCCACGACCTCGAACAGCTCCAGCAACCGGAGCCGTACCGCCTCCCGGTCGTCACCCGCGGTGCGCTGCACGGTCTCGATGAGCCTCCCGAAGGCGTCCTCGACGTGCCCGCCCACCAGGTCCAGGTCGGCGGCGGCGATCTGCGCCTGCGCGTCCTTCGGCTTCTCGGCGGCCTCCTGGCGCACCTTCTGCGGGTCCATCCCCTGCACCCGCTGGAGCAACTCGGCCTGCGCCAGGCCCAGTTTGGCCTCCGGGTGGGCCGGGTCGTCGGCCAGCACGTTCTTGTACGCCTGGACGGCCCCGGCCAGGTCTCCGGCGTCCAGCGCCTGCGCGGCGGCGTTCAGCGCGGCCTCGTACGGCCCCTCGGGCGCCGCGGCCTGCGGGGCACCGCCCGGCTCCGCGTCCGGGTCGACGGTCAGGCCGGTGAGCCCGAAGCGCTGCTCGGCGACCGCCACCAACTGGTCCAGGGTCTGCCGGATCTGCTGCTCGCCGGCCACCCCCTGGAACAGCGGCAGCGCCTGGCCCGCCACGACGGCGAACACGGCCGGGATGCCCTGGATCCCGAACTGCTGCATCAGCATCTGGTTGGCGTCGACGTCGATCTTGGCGAGGAGGAAGCGCCCGTTGTACTCGACGGCCAGCCGCTCCAGGACCGGGCTCAGCTGCTTGCAGGGCTGACACCACTCGGCCCAGAAGTCGATGACGACCGGGACTTCGGCGGAGCGCTGCAGGACGTCCTGCTCGAAACCCGCCTCATCGACGTCGATGACGAGATCGGCCGGGGAGACGGCCCCCGTCCCGCCCTGCCGGGCGGCTTCGGCGCGCGCCTGCTCCGCCTTGGCCTTGGCCTCCTGGGCCGCCTTCACCGCGGCGAGGTCGACGACACCGCTCATGGACATGTTCCGTGGCTGCATGCGTCTATCCTCCCCCGATCCCGCGCCTGATGAAAAAAACGATGTGCGGCGCCGGGTCCCCACCCACGCCTGACGGTCGTCGCTCGTGTACGTCCCTCACGAGCTTTCGCTACGACCCGTAGCGTAATGCCATGAGGGCACCGCGCGACACCACGCCCCGGTGATCTCCCTCACGACCGCACAGATCCCGCCGGTTATGGTCAAGGGATGCAGAGCCGCACTCCCGCCAGCCGTACCGGGCGCCCGCGCAGCGCCGCCGCGGACACCGCGATCCTGGCCGCGACCCGGGAGGCTCTGGTCGAACTCGGCTGGTCGAAACTCACCCTGGGAGACGTCGCCACCCGGGCCGGGGTTGCGAAGACGACGCTCTACCGCCGCTGGGCCGGCAAGAACGAGCTGGTGGTGGACGCCGTGGCGGAGCTCTTCGACGAGCTGGAGCTCCCCGACCGCGGCAGCCTCGCCGCCGACATCGAGGGCGTCGTCCTCCAGTTCGCGGCCATCCTCGCCCGCCCGGAGGCCCGGAGCGGCCTGATGGCGGTGGTCGCCGAGGCCACCCGCGACGACGCCCTGCGCGAACGCATCCGTGCCTCCATCGTGGACCGCCAGATGCGGTTGGTCCTGGAGGGCCGCGCCCGGGCCCAGCGGCGCGGCGAACTCCCCCCGGAACCGGACCCCCGCGAGTCCGCCCGCACGGTGGACCTCATCTTCGACGTGGTCGCGGGCGCGGTGGTCCACCGCACCCTGGTCAGCGGCAAGCCGGCGGACGAGAACTGGGTCCGCAGCTTCACGCGGGTACTTCTTCTGGGCCTGGCCTCCCAGGCGACCGAGCAGGGCGGAGCCCCCTGGGAGGTCGGTGACAGGGGCGCCTAGAAGCCGGCCGGCTCGGTGTACACCCCCCACTCGTCCCGCAGCACCCCGCAGATCTCGCCCAGTGTCGCCTCGGCGCGCACCGCCTCCAGCATCGGCTCGATCATGTTGGCCCCGGACCGAGCCGCGGCGAGCATCCCGTCCAGCGCCCCCCGCACAGCGGTCTCGTCCCGCGCCGCCTTCCGCTCGGCGAGCACCCGCACCTGCTCCCGCTCGACCTCGTGGCTCACCCGCAGGATCTCGAGGTCACCGGTGACGGACCCGGTGTGGACGTTGACGCCGACGACCTTCTTGTCGCCCTTCTCCAGCGCCTGCTGGTAGCGGAACGCGGACTCCGCGATCTCCCCGGTGAACCACCCGTCCTCGATCCCGCGCAGAATGCCGGACGTGATGGGCCCGATCGGGTGTCGCCCGTCCGGGTGAGCCCGCAGCCCCCGCTCCTTGATCTGCTCGAAGATCTTCTCCGCGTCCGCCTCGATCCGGTCGGTCAGCTGCTCGACGTACCAGGACCCGCCCAGCGGATCGGCCACATTGGCGACCCCGGTCTCCTCCATCAGCACCTGCTGCGTGCGCAGCGCGATCTCCGCGGCCTGCTCGGAGGGCAGGGCGAGGGTCTCGTCGAGCGCGTTGGTGTGCAGCGAGTTGGTCCCGCCGAGCACGGCCGCCAGCGCCTCCACCGCCGTACGCACCACGTTGTTGTACGGCTGCTGCGCGGTCAGCGAGACTCCGGCGGTCTGCGTGTGGAACCGCAGCCACTGCGCCTTCTCGGACTTCGCGCCGTACACGTCCCGCATCCACCGCGCCCAGATCCGACGCGCCGCCCGGAACTTGGCGATCTCCTCGAAGAAGTCGACGTGCGCGTCGAAGAAGAAGGACAGGCCGGGCGCGAAGACGTCGACGTCGAGACCGCGGCTGAGCCCCAGCTCGACGTACCCGAACCCGTCCGCCAGCGTGTATGCCAGCTCCTGCGCGGCCGTGGACCCGGCCTCCCGGATGTGGTAACCGGAGACGGAGAGCGGCTTGTACGCGGGGATCCCCGCCGCGCAGTACTCCATCAGGTCGCCGATCAGCCGCAGGTGGGGCTCGGGCTGGAAGAGCCACTCCTTCTGGGCGATGTACTCCTTGAAGATGTCGGTCTGGAGGGTCCCGTTGAGCACCCCCGGATCGACGCCCTGGCGCTCGGCGGCGACCAGGTACATGCAGAAGACGGGCACGGCGGGCCCGCTGATGGTCATGGAGGTCGTCACATCCCCCAGCGGGATGTCCTTGAACAGCACCTCCATGTCGGCGGCCGAGTCGATGGCGACCCCGCAGTGCCCGACCTCGCCGAGGGAGCGGGGATCGTCGGAGTCCCGCCCCATGAGCGTCGGCATGTCGAAGGCGACGGACAGGCCCCCGCCGCCGGCGGCGAGGATCATCTTGTACCGCTCGTTGGTCTGCTCGGCGTTGCCGAACCCGGCGAACTGCCGGATCGTCCAGGTGCGGCCGCGGTAGCCGGTCGGATGGAGCCCGCGCGTGAAGGGGTACTCCCCGGGCCAGCCGATCCGCTCGAATCCCTCGTACGTGTCGCCCGGTCGGGGCCCGTACACCGGCTCCACGGGGTCGCCGGAGAGCGTGGTGAAGTCCGCGTCGCGCTTGCGCGCGGCGTCGTAGCGGGCCTGCCAGCGGCGGCGGCCCTCCTCGATGGCGTGAGCGTCCATACCCTCGAATTTACTTGGACGTCCTAGTAAATGTCGATGGCAGACCGCCGCACGGCATCCGTACGGCGGTACCCGCTACGCCTTGGCGACGACCGGGGCCTCGTCGGCGACCCGGGTCTCCAGCTCCTGGCTGACCTTGCGCTCGACGAAGAACGCGGCGGTGGGGATGGTCCCGGCGAGCAGGACCCACAGCTGCTTGCCGACCGGCCACTTCGCCTTGGACCCCAGGTCGAACGCGAAGATCAGGTACACGACGTAGAGCCAGCCGTGCGCGATACCGACGACCTTGACGAAGCTGTCGGCCCCGTCGAGGTCCAGCCCGTACTTGGCGATGCAGCCGAGGGTCAGCAGCACCAGCAGCACACCGGTGACGTAGGCCATGACGCGGTAGCGGGTCAGCACGCTTTTTTTCATGGAGCGAGCGTAACCACCCGTTCCGGGAGATCTTGCCCCGGGTCACTGCTCCTCGAAGTCGTGTGCCGCGATCCGCAGCGGGCGCAGCAGCGCGAAGATCTCCTGGCACTCCTCGGCGTCGTACACCCCGAGCCCGAAGTCCATCGCCATCAGGTCGCGGGTGGCCGCGTCGACCACCTCGCGCCCCTTGTCCGTGATGACGGCCAGCGTGCCGCGCCCGTCGTTGGGGTTGGGCCGCTTGGCGACCAGCCCGGACTTCACCAGCCGGTCCACCGTGTTCGTCACGGAGGTGGGATGCACCATCAACCGCTCACCGATCTTGGACATCGGCAGCTCACCGGCCTTCGAGAAGGTGAGCAGCACCAGTGCCTCGTACCGGGCGAACGTCAGCCCGTACGGCTTGACGACCGCGTCCACCTCGGAGAGCAGGATCTGCTGGGCCCGCATGATCGAGGTGATCGCGGCCATGGACGGCACCTTGCCCCACCGCTGCTTCCAGAGTTCGTCGGCGCGGGCGATGGGGTCGAACGGGAGGCTGAGAGGCTTCGGCACGTCATCAGACCCTACCGGCCGGTCATATGCCGGTCAGCTCCGTCTCGCCTTTCGGTCCCCGGCCGCTCACCAGCGCGCGCTCAGGGCTCCGGGCGGTGCCCCTGACCAGGAACGACGGGAACGGCGCGACGAGCCGCCGCCCACCCGCACCCGCCCGCGAACCCCGGCCATCCGGGCTGTCAGCCGCGTCCCCGCCGCCGCAGGTGATGCCGGACGGCCCGCTGGGCGACCGGGCCCAGGGACTCCACCGCGGCCACCAGCGCGCCGAGCTGCTCCAGGGCGTCCAGCGCCGCGTGCGCCCCGGCCTCGTCCACGCCCTCGTACAGCTCGATGCCGACGAACGACGCGGCCACCGCCCGCGCCAGGCCCGCCGGGTCGGCGAACTCGCCGAAGGGGGTCTCCGCCAGCACCCGCCTGAGCACCTGCTCGATCTCGGTGATCCACAGCCGCAGGCCGTCGGCCGTCGCCGGACCCAGCGCCGCGTGCGTCGGGGCGCCGGCCAGGAGCTGGCCGAGGAGGGCCACCTGGCCGCCGGCCCGCTCGCGCTCATGGATCTCGCGGCCGACGGCGAGGAGTTCGGAGAGCGAGTCCACCGCGGCGAGGCGCTCGCGGTACCGGGCCACGGCCTTCTCCGCGCCGTACCGGCAGGCCGCGGCGAGCAGTTCGTCCACCGATCCGAAGTGGTAGAAGACCAGCGCCTGGTTGACCCCGGCCGCCGCCGCCACCGTACGGGCCGACGTCTTGGCGATGCCCTGCTCGGTGAGCGTCCGCAGCGCGCCCTCCAGCAGCCTGGTCTTGGTCTCCTGCGCCTTCGCGGTCTCCGGGCTCACGCGCGCGCCTCCTCCCGCACCGGGCGCAGTCCGGGCCGTACACCACGGGCGCGGGCGTCGGTGTACGACGCCGTGAAGGAGCCCTCGTAGCCGAAGAGCGGGCCGAACCAGCGGTTCACCACGCGCACGCGGACGCGGAAGCGGCCGGCCGACTCGTCGTACGACTCCCGCACCTGGGCCGTCGCGCCGATCAGTTCGGGGACCCGGACGTCCACCGGGCCCTCCCGGAACCGGTGCGCGCCGGAGCGGATGAGCAGGGAGCCGTCGGGTTCGGCCTGGAAGTGCAGGTCGGTCGCGAGGTGCTGGTGGGTGCCGAGGTAGTCGAGGACGCGGTCGCCCCGGGGGCCGAGCACCATCTGGGCGTCGAAGCGGCGGGCGCGGCCGGGCAGGTGGAAGGTGCGCACGAAGCTCACCGTCTCACGGCCGAAGGTGTCCGTGTACGGCACGTTCTCGATCACGAAGGGGACGTTCCGGCCGGGTCGCGGGACCAGGATGTTCCGGGTGCCGCCCAGGGCGAGGAACGGTTTCACGAAGGCCGGTCCGTGCCAGATCCGGTCCATCACGCCCCGGCCGGTGCACGCCTCGCCGCCGGCCAGACCCACCGAGAAGCGGCGCCGCAGGGCAGGGTGGAGGCGCTGGAACCCAGGTCCCATGGCGGTCTGGAAGATCGAGGTCATCCGTGCTTCTCCAGGGTGCGCAGGAGGCGGGGCGCACGGGTCCGGGTGGCTGGGGCGCGCAGGCAGCGGCGGGCGGCCGGGGTGCCGGCGAGCGGCGCCTTGCACAGGGCCAGGGCGATGCCGAGCAGGAGCAGGAGCGGGCAGAGGTACGCCAGCGAGTCCGCGAAGGGGCCGGACGGGCCGGGCAGCGAGCCCCGTCCCAGTCCGGTCAGGCACAGGGCGAGCAGGAGCGCGCGGACCGTCAGTTCGGCCAGCCAGCGGTACAGGGCGCGCTCGGGGGTGATGCCCCGCTCCAGCCAGAGCCGGAGCCGGTCGAAGGACCAGGCGGTGGCCCAGCCCATGAGCGGGCGGAACAGCAGGCGGTCGGCGAGCGCGCCGGGGGCGCCCCAGCGGGGGCGGTAGTCGTAGCCGGTGAGGAAGCGGACGCCGTGGGCGTCGGGGACGTAGCGCCAGTAGCCGCTGCCCTCGGCGATCAGGGAGAGGGGGTGCGGGGAGGCGAAGCGCAGGGCGGAGGTGCGAGTGCCGTCGGGGCGTTCCTTCTCGCCGGCGGCCACGCCGGTGCCGGAGACGGTGAGGAACGGCAGCAGGCGCGTGGCGTACCGGAACCGCTGCGGCTCGCCCTCCGCGCGCGGGAGGTACTCGATCCGGCTGAAGCGCAGGTCCCAGCGCTGGTGGCGGGCGGGGTCCTGGGTGCGGGCCCATAGCTCGTCGAGGTCGGCGCGGATGTGCGTCTCTATGTAGAGACCCATGTGTTCCCCCACGTGAGCACCGTTTGAGCGACTGCTCAAATCGTCTGCGCCGAACGTACACCGTTTTGAGCGGTCGCTCAAAGAGCTGGCACGAGAAAACCCCGGCCCTGGGACCGGGGTTTCGGCCGACGGTCGCGCTACTGGGCGAGGTGCCGTTCGACGGTCTCCACCTTGGACGTGAGCCCGTCGGTCACGCCGGGGCGGATGTCGGCCTTGAGGACGAGCGAGACCCGCGGGGCGCGCGCCTCGACGGCAGCGACGGCACGCTTGACGACGTCCATGACCTCGTCCCACTCGCCCTCGATCGAGGTGAACATGGCGTCGGTGCGGTTGGGCAGGCCCGACTCGCGGACCACGCGCACGGCGTCGGCGACGTACTCCCCCACGTCCTCACCGACGCCGAGGGGCGTCACGGAGAAGGCGACAATCATGCGTTCACGACTCCTTCCTTGCGGGCACGGGCGGCGATGACGGCGTCCTCGGCCTCGCGGCGCAGCGCGCGCTCGATGATGAAGCCGCCACCGGGGATGAACGAGTAGGCGAAGTAGAGGGCGGCCTTGCCCTTGTTCCACTTGGTGCGGTTCCAGGCGTCCAGCCAGAAGAGCACGTAGAGGATGAACAGCACGCCGTGGATCGGGCCGAGCACCGGGGCGACGTCGAAACCGGAGGCCACCGTGTACTTGATGATCGTGCAGGTCGCGAGCACGATCCAGGAGATGCCCTCCGGCACGGAGACCAGGCGCAGGCGGCGGATGGCGGAGGCTGTCTTCAGGTCCACGGGTCACCTTCGGTGGGAGAGTCGTTTGTGAACGCACGCACAAGCGTTCCCCCATTGTGGCAAACCGCGCCCTTAGGGGTCCGCTCAGGGTGGGTCTCCACCCATGGGCCCTGTTCCGTCCACCCGCCCGGCCGCTACTTTCACAGCGTGGCGATGTTCCGGCTCCAGGGGAGCAAGGTCCTCGCCGTCGACATGACCGGGGACGCCGTGAAGGCGAAGAACGGCTCGATGGTCGCGTACGACGGGCAGATGGCCTTCAAGAAGCTGAGCGGTGGCGGCGAGGGGCTGCGCGGGATGGTGACCCGGCGGCTCACCGGTGAGCAGATGACGGTGATGGAGGTGAAAGGACACGGGACCTGCTGGTTCGCGGACCGGGCGTCGGAGATCAACCTGGTGAGCCTCCAGGGGGACAAGCTCTACGTCGAGGCGGGCAACCTGCTGGCCACGGACGCGGGGCTCAGAACGGGCACGACGTTCACGGGGCTGCGCGGGGCCTCCCAGGGCAACGGCCTGTTCACGACGACCGTGGAGGGCCACGGCCAGGCGGCGATCGTCTCGGACGGGCCGGCGGTGGTGCTCCGGGTCAGCCCGCAGTACCCGCTGATCGTCGACCCGGGCGCCTATGTGGCCCACCAGGGCAACGTCCGGCAGTCCTTCCAGTCCGGTGTGACGTTCCGCACGCTCCTCGGGGAGGGCGGCGGCGAGGCCTTCCAGATCCGCTTCGAGGGCGACGGCCTGGTGTACGTGCAGCCGAGCGAGCGGAACACGATCGCGGGGGACCTGTGAGATGACCTTCCGAGAGATCAACTCCAAGATGGTCGAGGCGACGGTGGCGCCGGGGCAGCGGCTGTTCAGTCAGCGCGGCGCGATGCTCGCCTACAAGGGGGACGTGTCCTTCACGCCCAACGTCCAGGGCGGCCAGGGCGGGCTGATGTCGATGATCGGGCGCCGGGTGGCGGGCGAGGCGACCCCCCTGATGACCGTGGAGGGCAGCGGCACGGTCTTCTTCGGGCACGGCGGCCACCACGTCCATGTGATCACCCTCGCCGGCGACACGCTCTACGTCGAGGCGGACAGACTGCTCGCCTTCGAGGGCACACTGCGGCAGGGGACGATGTTCATGGGCTCCCAGGGCGGGGTCATGGGCATGGTGCGGGGCCAGGTCACGGGTCAGGGCCTGTTCACGACCACGCTCCAGGGACAGGGCGCGGTGGCCGTGATGGCGCACGGCGGCGTCTTCGAGATCCCGATCACCCCGCAGCGCCCGGTCCACGTCGACCCCCAGGCCTACGTCGCCCACCACGGCGACGTCCGCAACAAGCTGTCCACCGCCCTCGGCTGGCGCGACATGGTGGGCCGGGGCTCCGGCGAGGCCTTCCAGCTGGAGCTGAGCGGCAACGGCACGGTGTACGTCCAGGCGTCGGAGGAGAAGCTGTGAGCACCTACGGAACTCCGGACGCCGGGCCGGTCGTGTACGACCCGATGACGCTGCCCGCCGACGACAGCGTGAACAAGTACACCTTCTGTGTGGAGCTGAAGGGCGGGCAGTGGTTCCTGCAGAAGGGGAAGATGATCGCCTACTACGGGACGATCGAGTTCAACGGCATCGGGCACGGGCGACTCGACCGACTTGTCCGTACGTCGTTCCATTCGCCACTGCACGCGAGCGACTGGGTCGTGGCCGAGGGCTCCGGCAAGATGCTGCTGGCCGACCGGGCCTTCGACGTCAACTCCTACGACCTGGACGACGGGAACTTGACCATTCGCGCGGGCAACCTGCTCGCTTTTCAGCCAAGTCTCGCGCTCAAGCAGTCGATCGTGCCGGGTTTTCTGACCCTTATCGGAACCGGAAAGTTTGTGGCCGCATCTAACGGGCCGGTGGTGTTCATGGAACCTCCGATCCGGGTCGACCCTCAGGCGCTCGTCGGGTGGGCCGACTGCCCGTCCCCGTGCCATCACTACGACCACGGGTACATGGCGGGTGTACTGGGCGGTCTGCGTGCGATGACGGGCCTCGGCGGGGTCTCCGGGGAGGAGCACCAGTTCGAGTTCGTGGGCGCCGGGACGGTCCTGCTGCAGTCGACGGAGACCCTTATGGCCGAGGGGGCCACGGGGGTGATTCCTCCCGAACCGGGGGTGCCGGGTGGTGGCGGAACGGCGCCGGGCGGACACGGTCCGCAATCGTCGGGCGTACCGCGCCTTCCCGGACAGCTGGGGGACCTCCAGCGTCGCTTCGGGCTGTGAGCGGTAGTCTGCGGAGTGTGACGTCGAACGCGTGCGCACTGTCACACCACCCGAAGTAGTTCGCCATTCAACTTCTTAGGTAGACTTCATTCATGGAGACCGAGACGGCCACGCGCTGGCTGACCGATGCGGAGCAGTGCGCTTGGCGCACCCACCTGGAGGTCAACAGGCTGTTGACGTACCAGCTCGAAAAGGATCTGCAGCCGTTCGGCCTGACAATGAACGACTACGAGATCCTGGTGAACCTGTCCGAGTCGGAAGACGTGCGGATGCGGATGAGCGACCTCGCCTCCGCGACGATGCAGTCCAAGAGCCGGCTGTCGCACCAGATCACGCGTATGGAGAACGCGAACCTGGTGCGCCGCGAGAACTGTGACACGGACCGCCGAGGGCTGTACGCCGTGCTCACGGAGCACGGCATGGAGACGATGAAGAAGGTCGCGCCGCATCACGTCGCATCGGTGCGGCGGCACTTCATCGATCTCCTGTCGCCGGACACGCTGATGGAACTGGACAAGGCGCTGAAGCCCATCGCCGAGCACCTGCGGGGGCAGCGGGGTCGTCCCTGAGCCGGGCTCGTCGGCTCAGGGCGCGGTAGCCGGGCGGGGGTGGGTCACGCGGCCCGGCGCTGACGGGATGCCGCCGCACCCACTTGCGCCGCCGTCCCGGTGACGCGGCCGCCCGCGGCCACGGCGGCCACCAGGGCGGTTCCTCCCGCCAGGGTGAAGCACAGGGGCAGCGGCAGCCGGCCGATCAGCAACCCGGCCGCCATCGCCCCGCCCGAGCTTCCCGCGTTCACCGCCATGTTCACCCATGCCCCGGCCCGCGTACGGCCGCTCTCGGGGGCCGATTCGTCGGCCAGGAGGTAGGCCGTCGTCAGGGCCGGGGCGATGAACGCTCCCGCGCAGGCCATGGCCGCCGTGAGGGTCCACAGGTCGGGGGCCAGGCCCGCTGCCGCGAGCACCAGGCCGAGGCACACCCCGAACCGGCACAGCCGGGTCCGGGCGCTCGTACGCCACCGCACCACCCCGTTGGCCAGACCGCCCAGCGCACTGCCCGCCGAGAGCGCGCCCAGCACCCACGGGACCAGGGCGGGGTCGTAGGACCGTTCCGTGGCGAAGGCCATCACCAGCAGCTCCACGGCGCTGAGGGCCAGCCCCGCGCCCAGGGCGACCACGACCGGGGGCAACAGCCCCCGGACCAAGCCGGCAGGTTCCCGGACGGGCTGTGCCTCGACGGGCAGCCCCGAGGCAGAGGCAGCCCCGGCACCCTCTTCCCCGTCAGGCCGTTCCCCGGCGGCCAGTGCCCCGGCAAGCTCTGCCCTGGCGGGGGATTCCCCGGTGGCCCGCACCCCGGCGGCCTCCTCCTTGGCGGCGCCCTCCCCGGCGGGCTCTTGCCAGGCGCCCTTTGCCCTTGCAGACCGTTCACCGTCGGCAGGTTCCCCGGCAGGCCCTTCGCCGGCGGGCCCCTCGCCCGCGGGCCGGACCCCGGCGGAGCCCTCCTCCCGAGGTGTCCGGCGCTGCGCCGTCATCGCCGGGGATGTGACGAAGGCGCACGTGCCCCCGGCGTTCAGGGCCGCGCTGAGGAGGATTCCGGCGGCCGGTGGGGCGAAGCCCCCGAGCAGGGCGATCAGGGCCGGACCGGAGACGTACAGCAGTTCCTCGGCGACTCCGTCCAGGCTGTAGGCGCGTCGCAACAGGTCCCGGTCCGTCACCAGTTCGGACCACAGGGCGCGCATGGTCGGGCCCAGCGGCGGCGCGCAGGAGCCCGCGAGGGCGGCCGTGAGTCCGACGGCCGCCGCCGGTGCGCCGGGACGCCAGGTCAGGACGGCCAGGACGCTCAGCAGGACGCCGTACAGCGCGGACATGGGCGGCAGCACCCGGCGCGGGCCGTGGCGGTCGATCAGGGAGGCCCGCAGCGGCATCAGGAAGACCGTTGTGGCGCCGAAGAGGGAGAGGACGGTGCCGGAGACGGCGTAGGACCCGGTGGCGTGGGTGACGGACAGCAGCACCGCGAGCGACACCATGCCGTAGGACAGGCGGGCCGTCAGGGCTGCGGTGAAGGTGCGGCGCGCATGCGGGACGCGCAGGACGGCGGCGTACGAGGGTCGCGAAAGGGGCGTGGACACGCGGGGTTCCTCAGGGAGAGGCGGAAGAGGCGGACACCGAAGGGCGCGGTGGCCGTCTGTCCGGCCCCGCGATCCCGGGTGCGCTCTACGCCAAGGAGAGGAACATGCCGGTCAAGGTAGCAGCGTGATCACCGCGTCGGCGACCCTGATTCTTCGGTCGGCCCAGCGACCGGCTCATCGGCCGCACGGGGGGCTCCAGCGGACCGATGAAGATCCGCCCGCGCCCGTCGGCCCTCTGCCAGCCCCGCAACCAGCTCATCCACGGCGCGGCACAGGTCCAGTGCGGGTCGCTGGCGGGTCGCGGTTTGCCGGCGGGCGGGGTTTCTCCTGCCCTCGCCAGCTCTTGCCCACGCCAGCCCCACGGCCAGCCCATCCCCCGACCGGAGGAACCCAGCCCCCGGCGAACAGCGGTCCGCTCGCCGGCCTCAGGCCTCCGTCAGGCCCGTGACCAGTTCGTCCGCCGCGCGGTAGGGGTCCAGTTCGCCGGCGACGATCCGTTCGGCGAGGGCGCTGAGGCGGCGGTCACCGTGGAGGTCGCCGATGCGTTCACGGAGGGCCGTCACGGCGATGGTCTCCACCTCGCGGGCCGCGCGGGCCTCCCGGCGCTCCGTGAGGATCCCGCGCTCGTCCATCCAGGCCCGGTGCTTCTCCAGGGCCTCCACGACCTCCTCGACGCCCTCCGCGCGCGCCGCGACCGTCTTCACGATCGGCGGGCGCCAGTCGCCGGGGCCCCGGGCCTCGCCCAGGCCCAGCATGTGGTTCAGCTCGCGGGCGGTGGCGTCGGCGCCGTCCCGGTCGGCCTTGTTGACGACGTACACGTCGCCGATCTCCAGGATTCCGGCCTTCGCCGCCTGGATGCCGTCACCCATGCCGGGGGCCAGGAGGACCACGCTGGTGTCCGCCTGGGAGGCGATCTCCACCTCCGACTGGCCCACGCCGACCGTTTCGACCAGGATCACGTCGCAGCCGGCCGCGTCCAGCACCCGGATGGCCTGCGGGGCCGCCCAGGCCAGGCCGCCGAGGTGGCCGCGGGTCGCCATGGAGCGGATGTAGACGCCGGGGTCGGATGCGTGCTCCGACATCCGGACCCGGTCGCCGAGCAGGGCGCCGCCGGAGAACGGCGACGAGGGGTCGACGGCCAGGACGCCGACCCGCTTGCCCTGCTTGCGGTACGCGGTGACGAGCGCGGAGGTGGAGGTGGACTTGCCGACGCCCGGCGAGCCCGTCAGGCCGACCACGTACGCGTTGCCCGTCAGGGGGGCCAGCGCCGCCATGACCTCCCTCAGCTGCGGGGACGCCCCCTCCACGAGGGAGATCAGCCGGGCCACGGCCCGCGGCCGGCCTTCCCTGGCCTGGGCCACCAGAGAGGAGACGTCCTGCATCACAGCTCCGTTCACTTCACCGACGTACCGGAATCAGACCTGACCACCGGGATCAGGCCCACGGTGTCTCAGGCCTTCGGTACCCGCACGATCAGCGCGTCACCCTGGCCACCGCCGCCGCACAGCGCCGCCGCGCCGACACCGCCGCCGCGCCGCTTGAGCTCCAGCGCCAAGTGGAGCACGAGCCGGGCGCCGGACATGCCGATCGGGTGACCGAGCGCGATCGCGCCGCCGTTGACGTTCACCTTTTCCGTGGAAACGCCGAGGTCCTTCATTGACTGCACGGCGACGGCGGCGAAGGCCTCGTTGATCTCGATGAGGTCCAGGTCGGAGACCTCCAGGCCCTCCTTCTTCAGGGCGTGCTGGATGGCGTTCGACGGCTGGGACTGCAGCGAGTTGTCCGGGCCGGCCACATTGCCGTGCGCGCCGATCTCGGCGAGCCAGCTCAGGCCCAGTTCCTCGGCCTTGGCCTTGCTCATCACGACCACGGCCGCCGCACCGTCCGAGATCTGCGAGGAGGAGCCGGCGGTGATCGTGCCGTCCTTGGCGAAGGCCGGGCGCAGCTTGCCCAGGGACTCGGCGGTGGTGTCGCCGCGGATGCCCTCGTCCTTGCTGAACAGCACCGGGTCGCCCTTGCGCTGCGGGATCTCCACGGGGGTGATCTCGGCCTCGAACAGGCCGTTCTTCTGGGCGGCGGCGGCCCGCTGGTGGGACAGGGCGGCGATCTCGTCCTGCTCGGCGCGGCCGATGCCGAGGCGGGTGTTGTGCTTCTCGGTGGACTCGCCCATCGGGATGTTCTCCCACGGGTCGGTCAGGCCGTCGTGGGCCATCGCGTCGAGCATCTGCACCGCGCCGTACTTGTACCCTTCGCGGGTCTTGGGCAGCAGGTGCGGGGCGTTGGTCATGGACTCCTGGCCGCCCGCCACGACGATGTCGAATTCACCCGCGCGGATCAGCTGGTCGGCGAGGGCGATGGCGTCGAGGCCGGAGAGGCACACCTTGTTGATCGTGAGCGCCGGGACGTTCATCGGAATGCCGGCCTTGACGGCGGCCTGGCGGGCCGGGATCTGGCCGGCGCCCGCCTGGAGCACCTGGCCCATGATCACGTACTGCACCTGGTCGCCGCCGATCCCCGCACGGTCGAGGGCGGCCTTGATCGCGAAGCCGCCCAGGTCGGCTCCGGAGAAGGACTTCAGCGAGCCCAGCAGCCGCCCCATGGGCGTCCGGGCGCCCGCGACGATCACCGAGCTGGTCGTTCCAGAAGATCCAGAAGACATGAGGTGCGATCCCCTTCCAGCTGCACACAGCCGAGGAGTGAACGAGGGTTTACTTCGAATGTACTGAGCGGTTGGACACGGCGTCACCGGCCCGCCGGTGTGATCGCGCGCACGTTGCGTAACCATCCGGGGAGCGCTGCACTGAATCCATGCTGACGCGAATCGACCACATCGGGATCGCCTGCCACGACCTCGACGCGACCGTCGAGTTCTACCGGGCCACGTACGGCTTCGAGGTGTTCCACACCGAGGTCAACGAGGAGCAGGGCGTGCGGGAGGCCATGCTCAAGATCAACGAGACCTCGGACGGCGGCGCCTCCTACCTCCAGCTGCTGGAACCGACCCGCGAGGACTCGGCGGTCGGCAAGTGGCTCGCGAAGAACGGGGAGGGCGTCCACCACATCGCCTTCGGCACGGCGGACGTCGACGGGGACGCCGCGGACATCCGCGGCAAGGGCGTCCGGGTGCTGTACGACGAGCCACGACGGGGCTCGATGGGGTCGCGGATCACCTTCCTTCACCCCAAGGATTGCCATGGCGTTCTGACAGAACTGGTCACTTCGGCCCCTGTTGAGTCACCTGAGCACTGACCCCCGTACATAAGGGCCGGTAGGGTTGGGGGCGGTCGTCCCTGAAACGGGGACGGCCGCATGCCGGGGTCCGGGTTTCGGGGGACGAGCGTCGGGGCAGCAGCCCGTGCTCCGCCGTCTGTCTGACACCATTCCCCGGGGGCCCCGTTCGGCGGATGGACGGAGCTCGTTGGAGAAGCTGACCAGGGGACGGATGGGACCGCGCAGTGCGGGGCTACGAGAGCCAGGAGCGAGAGCCGGCGGCTGACGTCGACCACCTCTCTCGGTTCGAGGCCGAGATGAAGCGGCTGAGGACCGAGCGCGAGAAGGCGATCCAGCACGCCGAGGACCTCGGCTACCAGGTCGAGGTGCTGCGCGCCAAGCTGCACGAGGCGCGGCGCACCCTCATGACCCGGCCCGCGTACGACGCGGGTGACATCGGCTACCAGGCCGAGCAGTTGCTCCGCAATGCCCAGATGCAGGCCGAGCAGTTGCGTCAGGACGCCGAGCGGGAGCTGAGCCAGGCCCGCGCGCAGACCCAGCGCATCCTCCAGGAGCACGCCGAGCAGGCCGCGCGGCTCCAGGCCGAGCTGCACCAGGAGGCGGTGACCCGGCGCCAGCAGCTCGACCAGGAGCTGGCCGAGCGCAGGGCCACCGTCGAGTCGCACGTCAACGAGAACGTGGCCTGGGCCGAGCAGCTTCGCGCCCGCACGGAGCAGCAGGCCCGCCGGCTGCTGGAGGAGTCCCGCGCGGAGGCCGAGCAGGCGATGACCGCCGCCCGCGCGGAGGCCGAACGGCTGACCCGGGAGGCCCGGGAGCGGCTGCAGAGCGAGGCCGAGGCGGCGCGCGCGGAGGCCGAGCAGATCCTGCGCCGGGCCCGCACGGACGCCGAGCGGCTGCTGAACGCGGCCTCCACGCAGGCGCAGGAGGCCACCGAGCACGCCGAGCAGCTGCGGACGGCCACGGTCACCGAGTCGGACGCGGCCCGCCGGCAGGCCGCCGAGCTGAGCCGGACCGCCGAGGAGCGGATGGCGGCGGCCGAGGAGGCGCTGCGCAAGGCGCAGGCCGAGGCCGAGAAGGTGGTCACGGAGGCGAAGGAGGCCGCCGCCAAGGCCCTCGCGAGCGCCGAGGCCGCCAACGAGACGCGGACGCGCACCGCCAAGGAGCAGGTCGCCCGGCTGGTCGAGGAGGCCACCAAGGAGGCCGAGCACACCAAGTCCGAGGCCGAGCAGCTGGTCGCGGACGCCCGCGCCGAGGCTGAGAAGATCGTCGCCGAGGCCGCCGAGAAGGCCCGCTCGATCACCGCCGAGGAGACGGCCACCCAGCTGTCCAAGGCGGCCAAGACCGCCGAGGACGTGCTCAACAAGGCGTCCGAGGACGCCCAGAAGACCACCAGGGCCGCCGCCGAGGAGGCCGAGCGGATCCGTTCGGAGGCCGAGGCCGAGGCGGACCGGCTGCGCGCCGAGGCGCACGACATCGCCGAGCAGCTCAAGGGCGCGGCGAAGGACGACACCAAGGAGTACCGCGCCAAGACGGTCGAGCTGCAGGAGGAGGCCCGCCGGCTGCGCGGCGAGGCCGAGCAGCTGCGCGCCGACGCGGTCGCCGAGGGCGAGTCGATCCGCGCCGAGGCCCGTCGGGAGGCGGTGGCGCAGATCGAGGAGGCGGCCAAGTCCGCCGAGGAGCTGCTGGCCAAGGCCAAGGCGGATGCCGACGAACTGCGGCAGACCGCGACCGCCGACAGCGAGAAGGTCCGCACCGAGGCCATCGAGCGGGCCACCAGCCTGCGCCGGCAGGCCGAGGAGACCCTGGAGCGCACCCGCAAGGAGGCCGAGCGGCTGCGCGCCGAGGCCGGCGAGCAGGCCGAGACGGTCCGGGCGGACGCCGAGAAGGCCGCGCGGGAGCTGCGCGAGGAGACCGAGAAGGCCGTCGAGTCCCGTCGTGCCGAAGCCGCCGCGGAGTTGAGCCGGCTTCAGACCGAGGCGCAGGAGCGGCTGGCGTCGGCGGAGCAGGCGCTGGCGGACGCCCGTGCCGAGGCGTCCCGGATCCGCCGGGAGGCCGCCGAGGAGACCGAGCGGCTGCGCGCGGAGTCCGCCGAGCGGATCCGTACGCTCCAGCAGCAGGCCGAGGCCGAGGCCGACCGGCTGCGGAACGAGGCCGCGTCCGACGCGTCCGCCTCCCGCGCCGAGGGCGAGGCCATCGCCGTACGGCTGCGGTCGGAGGCCGCCGCCGAGGCCGAGCGGCTGAAGGCGGAGGCGCAGGACACCGCCGACCGGGTGCGCGCGGAGGCGCAGGCCGCCGCCGAGCGCCTCGGCACCGAGGCGTCCGAGACGCTGGCCGCCGCGCAGGAGGAGGCCGCCCGGCGCCGCCGCGAGGCCGAGGAACTCCTCGGTGCCGCCCGCGAGGAGGCCGACCAGGAGCGGCAGCGGGCCCGCGAGCAGAGCGAGGAGCTGCTGGCGTCCGCGCGCAAGCGGGTGGAGGAGGCGCAGGCCGAGGCCACCCGGCTGGTGGAGGAGGCCGACCGGCGCGCCACCGAGATGGTCGCCGCCGCCGAGCAGCACGCGCAGCAGGTGCGGGACTCCGTCGCCGGGCTGCACGAGCAGGCGCAGGAGGAGATCGCCGGGCTGCGCTCGGCCGCCGAGCACGCGGCGGACCGTACCCGCCGGGAGGCCGAGGAGGAGGCGGACCGGGTCCGCGCCGACGCCTACGCCGAGCGGGAGCGGGCGAGCGAGGACGCCTCCCGGATCCGGCGCGAGGCGAACGAGGAGTCGGAGGCCGCGAAGGCGCTGGCCGAGCGGACGATGGCGGAGGCCATCGCGGAGGCCGAGCGGCTGCGCGCGGACGCGGGCGAGTACGCCCAGCGGGTGCGCACCGAGGCGTCGGACACGCTGGCCGAGGCGGACCAGGCGGCGGCCCGTACCCGGGCGGACGCCCGCGAGGACGCCAACCGCATCCGCTCCGACGCGGCCACCCAGGCCGACACCCTCATCACCGAGGCCCGCAACGAGGCCGAACGGCCCGAGGCCAACGAGGCGGCGGCCCGTGCCCGGGCGGACGCCCGCGAGGACGCCAACCGCATCCGCTCCGACGCGGCCACCCAGGCCGACACCCTCATCACCGAGGCCCGCAACGAGGCCGAACGGCGACCGTCGGTTCGGCGCAGGCGCACGCGGAGCGGCTGCGGGCCGAGGCCCAGCGGACGAAGGCGGACGCGGAGGCGGAGGCCGAACGGCTCGTCAACTCCGCGCGCGAGGAGGCCGAGCGGACCCTGGACGAGGCTCGCAAGGACGCCAACAAGCGGCGTTCGGAGGCGGCCGAGCAGGTCGACAAGCTCATCACGGAGACCACGGCCGAGGCCGACAAGCTGCTCACCGAGGCGCAACAGCAGGCGCTGAAGACCACCGCGGACGCCGAGTCGCAGGCCGACACGATGGTCGGCGCGGCCCGCAGCGAGGCCGAGCGGATCGTGTCCGAGTCGACCATCGAGGGCAACTCGCTGGTGGAGAAGGCACGGACGGACGCGGACGAGCTGCTGGTCGGCGCCCGCCGGGACGCCACCGCGATCCGGCAGCGCGCGGAGGAGCTGCGCGACCGCATCACCAGCGAGATCGAGGAGCTGCACGAGCGGGCCCGTCGCGAGGCCGCCGAGACGATGAAGTCCACCGGCGACCGCTGCGACGCGCTCATCAAGGCCGCCGAGGAGCAGCTCGCGAAGGCCGAGGCGAAGGCCAAGGAGCTGGTCTCGGACGCCAACTCCGAAGCCGGCAAGGTGCGGATCGCCGCGGTCAAGAAGGCCGAGGGGCTGCTCAAGGAGGCCGAGCAGAAGAAGGCCAGCCTCGTCAAGGAGGCCGAGGAGCTGAAGGCGGAGGCGATCCGCGAGGCCCGGCGCACGGTCGAGGAGGGCAAGCGGGAGCTGGAGATCCTGGTGCGCCGGCGCGAGGACATCAACGCCGAGATCTCCCGGGTCCAGGACGTCCTGGAGGCGTTGGAGTCCTTCGAGGCCCCCGGGTCCGGCAAGGACAACGGAGTCAAGGCGGGCGCCACGGTGGGTGCCCCCCGTTCGGGTGGCAAGTCGTCAGACAGCTAGCGTAAGAGGTACGTTCGGGTGTGTTCTGGGGGCTTTGCCTGACTCCTTGGCAAGCCGTCCGACGGTCAGCCACCCAAATGGGGTGCCATTCTCCAGATCAAAACCGTATCTGCTCGATGACACACCGCTTCGGCCCCTAGGATTCCCCTTATCACCTCACTCACCGGTCTCATTCGACAGGAACCCCATGAGCGACACTTCCCCCTACGGCTTCGAGCTTGTGCGGCGTGGATACGACCGCGCTCAGGTGGACGAACGTATCTCCAAGCTCGTCTCCGACCGTGACAGCGCTCTCGCCCGCATCACCGCCCTGGAGAAGCGCATCGAGGAGCTGCACCTCGAAACGCAGAACGCCCAGGCCCAGATCACGGACGCCGAGCCGTCGTACGCGGGTCTCGGCGCGCGGGTCGAGAAGATCCTGCGCCTGGCCGAGGAAGAGGCCAAGGAGCTGCGTGAGGAGGCCCGGCGGGCGGCCGAGCAGCACCGTGACCTCGCCGAGTCGGCGGCCCAGCAGGTCCGCAACGACGCCGAGTCGTACGCGGCCGAGCGCAAGGCCAAGGCCGAGGACGAGGGCGTCCGGATCGTCGAGAAGGCCAAGTCCGACGCGGCCCAGCTGCGCGCCGAAGCGCAGAAGGACGCGCAGTCCAAGCGCGAGGAGGCGGACGCCCTCTTCGAGGAGACCCGCGCCAAGGCCGCGCAGGCCGCCGCCGACTTCGAGACGAACCTGGCCAAGCGCCGCGAGCAGTCCGAGCGCGACCTGGCCTCGCGTCAGCAGAAGGCCGAGAAGCGCCTCGCGGAGATCGAGCACCGGGCCGAGCAGCTCCGCCTGGAGGCGGAGAAGCTGCGCACCGACGCCGAGCGCCGCGCCCGCCAGACGGTGGAGACCGCCCAGCGCCAGGCCGAGGACATCGTGGCCGACGCCAACGCCAAGGCCGACCGGATCCGTTCGGAATCCGAGCGCGAGCTGGCGGCGCTCACCAACCGCCGCGACAGCATCAACGCCCAGCTCACGAACGTCCGCGAGATGCTCGCCACGCTGACCGGTGCCGCGGTGGCCGCGGCCGGCACGTCGACCGACGACGAGCCGATCTCCCGGGGCGTTCCGGCGCAGCAGTCCCGGTAAGGTCCGGGTAGGCGTACGACCCCTGAGGGGCGGTGGGACCTGGTCCCGCCGCCCCTTCGCCGTTGCCTAGCGCAGGCCGTACAGCGGCGGTTCCTTCGTGCCCTCGCCGTTGACGACGATCCAGGTGCCGTCGGCGCGCAGCAGCTGGGTGCGTGCGGCCAAGCGGTTGGTGGTGACCATGACGCCGTCGTCCTCGCCGATCCGGTCCCCGTCGCCGGTGTCGAAGGTCCACAGCCGGCCGTTCGCGCCGAGTACGGCCACCCGGTCGGGGCCGGTGGAGACCAGCCCGGCGACCTCGTCCGCCCCGGCGCGCCACAGCCGCCGTCCGTCGCCGAGGGCGTAGGCCGAGACGTGGTCGGCGTCGTAGCCGCCCGGCTTGGCGGTGGCGACGACGAGGGTGTGCCCGCTGACCGTCGCCGGCAGGGCGGGCCGTGCCGTGAAGCCCTCGCCGGAGACCTGCCGGAGCATCAGGTCCTCGTCGTCGGCGGAGAGCGGGATCCGCACCGGGTCGCCGTCGTCGGCGGGGTAGGCGAGGACGGCCGCGACACCGCGCTCGTCGCGCTCCTCCAGCAGCAGGGTGAACGGTTCGGCACTGATCACCATGGCCGTGTCGACGGGGCTCTCCACGGGCAGCGCCCGGCTGCCGCGCTGTCTGCCGGTGGCGGCGTCCAGGGTCACCACCCGTCCGCTGCCCTTCTCCTGTGCCTGGCAGGTGACCACGACCCGGGCGGTGCCGCCGGCCGCGGAGACGACGTTCGGCGTGCATGTCCCGTCGGCCTTCGTCCCGCGCAGCTCGGTGGTCCAGCGCGGCCGGCCGTCGGTGAGGCCGTACGCGCGCACCCCGGTGTCGGTGAGCGCGAGGGCCACGTCGCCGTCGGCCGCGAGCAGGCCGTCGCTGCCGGAGGTGAAGGCGGAGACGCCCTTGAAGTTCCGCTGCCACAGCGTGCGGCCGGTGCGGGTGTCGACGCCCCACACGGTGTCGCAGGGTTTCTGGTAGCGGGCGAAGGCGACCAGGCCGACGCCGTCGGCGAGGCCCTCGCTCATCCCGCACACCGATTCGCGCACCGGCGCCCGCAGCGTCCAGCGGACCTCGCCGTCGCGGGCGTCGTAGGCGACCAGCGTGTCGCTGCGCACGCGGACCACGGTCGAGCCGTGCGCGCCGACGGTCCACACGCCCTCGGCCCGGACGCTCGACGGCCGGTCGTGGCCGGCCTGCCAGGCGAGGTCGAGCACCGGTCCGCGCATCCACAGGTACGCCTGCCATCCGGGCCACAGCGCGAGCAGCACGCCGGTGACGGCGAGGACGGCGGGCACGGCCTTGCCGGGGCGCCGGTCGGTGAACTTCCCGATGGTGAGCAGGAGGGCGATGTAGCCGGTGAAGGTCAGTGCGAAGGCCAGGAGGAGGGTGGGCGTGGTGCCGTCGGGGCAGGGCCGGTACCGGCCGCCGCAGGAGCCGCCCGGGACGGACGTCCAGCCGAGGACGTGGAACTCCACCGCGAGCCCGGCCGCGGCACCGGCGGCCACGACCGCGAGACCCGCCCGCACTCCGCGCCACCCCGTGCGCGGTCCGCCGCCTTGGACCACTGTGTCTCCCCCACCGTGTCCCGCCCCCGACGCCCCCCGCGCCGATCAAGGGGGCTGGAGCATACCGCGCCCGCTCGAGTGGCAGCCGTCCCGAGCCCGTCTTAGCGTGGCCGCATGATCGAGCTGGACGGGCTGACCAAGCGGTACGGCGAGAAGGTGGCGGTCGATCACCTCACCTTCACCGTCCGGCCGGGCATCGTGACGGGGTTCCTCGGGCCCAACGGCGCCGGGAAGTCCACGACCATGCGGATGATCCTGGGGCTCGACCGGCCCACCGCCGGCGACGTCCGGATCGACGGTACGCACTACGACCGGCTCAAGGACCCGCTGACGTACATCGGCGCGCTGCTGGACGCCAAGGCCGTGCACGGCGGCCGGAGCGCCTGGAACCACCTGCTCTGTCTCGCGCAGAGCAACGGCATCCCGGAGCGCCGGGTGGCCGAGGTGCTGGAGACCGTCGGGCTGACCGCCGTGGCCCGCAAGAAGGCGAAGGGGTTCTCGTACGGCATGGGGCAGCGGCTCGGGATCGCGGCCGCGCTGCTCGGGGACCCGCGGATCCTGATGTTCGACGAGCCGGTCAACGGCCTCGACCCGGAGGGCATCCACTGGATCCGGAACCTCATGAAGTCGCTGGCCGCGCAGGGCCGGACGGTGTTCGTGTCGAGCCATCTGATGAGCGAGATGGCGCTGACGGCCGATCACCTGGTGGTCATCGGGCAGGGACGGCTGCTCGCGGACACCTCCATGGCCGACTTCATCCGGACGAACTCGCGGTCGTACGTGCGGATCCGCTCCCCGCAGCGCGAGCGGCTGCTCGACGTGCTGCACCAGGCCGGGATCACCGTCGTGGAGGCGGGCGGCGGGGCGCTGGAGGTGGAGGGCGGCAAGGCGGAGCAGATCGGTGAGCTGGCCGCGCGGTACGGGCTCGTGCTGCACGAGCTGAGCCCGCGGCAGGCCTCGCTGGAGGAGGCGTTCATGGAGCTGACGGCACAGGCGGTTCAGTACCACGCGCAGGCCGGTCCCGGTGCCGCCCCGCAGGACTGGGGCGCCGGCTGGAAGGGGGCCTGACGCCATGGCGGCCGTACAGGTCATCCGGTCCGAGTGGACCAAGGTCCGGTCGGTGGCGTCCACGGTGTGGACGCTGTCGCTGGCCGTGGTGGTCACCGTCGCCCTCGGGATGCTGATCTGCGCGCTGTCGAACCGGCAGTTCGCGAACATGCCCGCGCGGGAGCGGCTCTCCTTCGACCCGACAAGCGTCAGTTTCGCGGGCATGACCCTGGGCCAGCTCGCGATGATCGTGTTCGGGGTGCTGGTCGTCTCCACCGAGTACAGCACTGGCATGATCCGCGTCTCGCTGGCGGCCGTACCCCAGCGCGGCACCTTCCTGTTCGGCAAGGTCGCGGTGGCCGCCGCGCTCGCGCTCGCCGTCGGCATGGTGACGAGCTTCGCCGCGTTCTTCCTCGGCCAGGCCCTGCTGGGCTCCCACCGGGCCGCCATCGGCGACCCCGGCGTGCTGCGGGCGGTCTTCGGCGGCGGGCTCTACATGACCCTGATCGCGATGTTCTCCATGGGCGTCGCCGCGATGCTGCGCTCGCCGATGCTGTCCCTCGGCATCCTGATGCCGTTCTTCTTCCTGATCTCCAACATCCTCGGCAACGTCGACGCCACCAAGAAGATCGGACGCTTCCTGCCCGACCAGGCCGGCAGCCGGATCCTGCGGGTGGTGCCGCGCGTGGCCGACGACACGCCCTACGGCCCCTGGGCCGGGCTCGGGATCATGGCGCTGTGGGTGATCGCCGCGCTGGCCGGCGGCTACCTCCTCCTCAAGCGCCGGGACGCCCAGTAGACACGGTCGTCACGTCCCGTGATGCTCTGGCTTTACTTTCTTTTGGGCGGAACCGTCAGCGCCTGGATATCCTCCTAACCCTTACGGGGGCGTGTGCCCCGCTGTCCTGAACCTTTCGATGGGTGCGGAGCATGATCGAGGCTGTCGGCCTGACCAAGCGCTACGGCGACAAGACCGCCGTGTACAACCTTTCCTTCCAGGTGCGGCCAGGGGCCGTGACCGGCTTCCTGGGGCCGAACGGCTCGGGCAAGTCCACGACGATGCGGATGATCCTCGGGCTGGACAACCCCACGGCCGGGTCGGTCACCATCGGCGGCTACCCGTACCGCAAGCTGCCCAACGCCCCCCGGCAGGTCGGCGCGCTGCTCGACGCCAAGGCCGTGCACGGCGGCCGGAGCGCCCGCAACCACCTGCTGAGCCTCGCCCAGCTGTCCGGCATCCCGGCCCGGCGCGTGGACGAGGTGCTCGGCGTCGTCGGTCTCCAGGACGTGGCCAAAAAGCGTTCCAAGGGCTTCTCGCTCGGCATGGGTCAGCGCCTCGGCATCGCCGCCGCACTGCTCGGCGACCCGCAGGTGCTGCTCTTCGACGAGCCGGTCAACGGCCTCGACCCCGAGGGCATCCTCTGGGTCCGCAACCTGATGAAGGCGCTCGCGGCCGAGGGCCGTACGGTCTTCGTCTCCTCGCACCTGATGAGCGAGATGGCGCTGACCGCCGACCACCTCATCGTCATCGGACGCGGACAGCTCCTCGCCGACATGAGCGTGCGGGACTTCATCTCGGCCAACTCGGCCGACTTCGCGCGCGTCCGCACGCCCGACACCGAGCCGCAGTCGCGCGAGAAGCTGACCTCCGCGCTCACCGAGGCGGGCGGGCACGTGCTGCCCGAGCAGGACGGCGCGCTCCGGGTCACCGGACTGCCGCTGCCCCGGATCAGCGACCTCGCGCACGACTCGGGCGTCCGGCTGTGGGAGCTGTCCCCGCACCAGGCCTCGCTGGAGGAGGCGTACATGCGGATGACGCAGGGCGCCGTCGACTACCGCTCGACCATCGACCAGAAGGCGGGCCTCCAGCAGCCGCTGCCGCCCGGCGCCCCGGCGCCCATGCCGGTACCGGGCCAGGGCCAGCACGGCTGGTACGCCCCGCCGCCGCCCCAGCAGGGCGGCCAGCCCTTCGCGATGCCTCCCGCCGGCCCGTACGGCGGCGCCCCGGCGGCCGGCTACGGCGCTCCGGGCACGGCACCGGGTTCGGCACCCGGCGGAGCGGCGGCCGCGGCGGGAGCGGCCAACCCGTACGCCCAGCCGGCCGGGCCGGCCCCGCAGGCACAGCCCGCCGCGCAGGCACCCTCCGGCGGCTCGGCGCCGCAGGGCCAGCCCCCGGTCTTGGCCAAGGCGACTCCGGCCGCCGCCCCGCCCGCCCCGCAGCAGGCACCCGCTGCGGCTCCCCCGGCCCCCGCGCCCAGCACGGCCGCCGCGCCCGCCTCCGCACCCGCCGACCCGACCCAGCCCGAGGACGCCCGATGAGCACCCACCAGCCCCCGATGCCGCAGGCCCAGGCCGCCGCGCCCGACTGGCAGGCGGCGCCCGGCGGCCCGTACCCCGGCTACACCTCGCCCATCCCGGTCGTGCGCACCCACCTCGGGCACGCGCTGGCCTCCGAGTGGACGAAGATCAAGTCGGTGCGCTCCACGATGTGGACGCTCGGCGTGTTCGTCCTGCTCGTCGTCGGCATCGGCCTGCTGGTCGGCACGCTGGTCGAGGCCAACTCCGGCTCCGACAGCCTGAGCGGCGACAACCCGCTGTCGTTCGGCTTGTTCGGCCTGCTCCTCGGCAGCATCTGCCTCATGACGCTCGGCGTGCTGACCACGGCGTCGGAGTACGGCACCGGCATGATCCGGACGACGATGACCGCGTGCCCCAGCCGGGCCCGGGTGCTCGCCGCCAAGTCGATCGTGTTCTTCGCCGTCGCCTTCGTCGTCACCCTGGTCACCTCAGGCTTCGTGGCCATGGTCCTGGCGTCCCTGCTGAAGAACACCGGCGCCCGCACCCCGACCGGCGGTGACTGGATCAAGGCCACCGTCGGCGTCAGCCTCTACATGGCGCTGCTCGGCCTGCTGTCGCTGCTGATCGGCTCGGTCATCCGGCACTCGGCGGGCGCCATCACCATCATGATCGGCGTGTTGCTCGCGCCGCTGGTGCTCGCGCTGTTCATGGTGACGGAGTCGCTGGAGAAGGTGCGCGAGTGGCTGGTCGAGTACTCGATCCCCAACCAGCTCGGCGTCTTCTACACCAACTCCCTGACCGACTCCGGCCCGTCCGGCTGGGACCCGCTGTGGATCATGATCGGCGTGACGGCGGCGGTGTACGCGGGCGCGTACGCGCTGCTCCAGAGCCGGGACGTGTAGGAGCCGGGACGGACGGAAGCCGGGGCGGATAGCCCTACGGCTCAGAACCTCGGCGCGTTACGGGACCGCTGCACCCGCGTGGTGCGGCGGTCCTTCGCGTTCCAGCAGGCCTTGTGCCAGTGCCGGCGGTCGTCGACGCCCGCGTACTCCGGCCAGGCCACCACGTGCGGGACACCGGAGGGGATCATCTGGTCGCAGCCCGGGCAGCGGTAGGTCTTGCCCTCCGCGCTGGCCCCGGCGACATGGCGCACGCTCCAGTCCTCGCCCTGCCAGTTCTCCGTGGACTGCCAGCCGCCGTACCGGCCGGCGTGGTCGTCCTCGGCGCTCCGGCCCGACGATCCGGCTGCCTTCGGTCGGTTGCGACGCGGGGACACGGGACACCTCTCGGGGCTATACAGGAAGCACTGCCCATCCAGCCTACGCGCCACCGAGGCGGGTACGCGTGGGGTACGCGTAGGGAACCAACCCGTACAAGTCCCCCTCCAGGGCGACCCATTCTGCAGACAATCCGCAAATCTCTTCGGCGAGGCCGTGTCCTGGGCACGTGTCAGACGGTTATGCCGGGTGGGGGAGCTCCGGGTCGGAGCCAAGGAAGCAGGAAATGCGATGCACGTAGGAAGTTTTGTGCTGGCGGCCCAGTTCCCGGGCCAGGGCCCCGGGGAGGCCCTGCACCGGGCCGTCCGCTCGGCGGAGGTCGCCGAGCGGTCCGGGCTGGACGCGGTGTGGCTCGCCGAGCACCACTTCGTGCCCTACGGCACATGCCCGTCCGCGGTCACCCTGGCCGCGCTGCTGCTCGGCCGCACCCGCCGCATCCGGGTCGGCACGGCCGTCAGCGTACTGCCCACGGCCCACCCGGTCGCCCTCGGCGAGCAGGCCGCGCTGCTGCATCTGACCAGTGGCGGCCGGTTCACGCTGGGCGTCGGGCGCGGCGGCCCCTGGGTGGACCTGGAGGTGTTCGGCGCGGGACTCCAGGCGTACGAACACGGGTTCCCGGAGTCGCTCGATCTGCTGCTGCGGTGGCTGAGCGAACCGTCCGTGGCGGCCTCCGGGGAGCGGTACTCCTTCCGCGAGGTGCCGGTCGTCCCCCGCCCGTCGGAGGCCCTGACGGACACCCCGGGCCCCGAGGTCGTCCTCGCCTGCACCTCGCCGGCGAGCGTACGGCTGGCCGCCGAGCGCGGGCTGCCCATGCTGCTCGGCATGCACGTCGGGGACGAGGAGAAGGCCGAGATGGTCGCCCTGTGGCGGCGCTGCGCCCGCGCGGCGGGCCGGCCGGCCGAGGAGATCGCGGGCGCCGCGCATGTCTCCGCCGGGGTCTGTCAGCTCGCCGACCGGCGCACGGACGCGGCGGAGACGCTGCTGAAGGCGATGCCCGGCTGGCTGCGGCAGGGCCTGGACGCCCATGTGACGGTGGACGGACGGGCGCGCGCGATGCGCGACCCGTACGCCTACACCGAACTGCTCTGCGGACTGCACCCGGTGGGCACCCCGCGGCTCGCCGCCGACCGGCTCGCGGCGACCTCGGAGCGCACCGGCATCTCCCGCTTCGCCCTCCTGGTGGAGGGCTCGGGCGACCTCGCGGCCACGGAGGAGAACCTACGGCGCCTGGGCGCCGAGGTGCTGCCCCAGCTGCGCTGACCGGCCTCCCACGCGCAAGCCACCTGGGGGGCTTGCCGCCCCGGTCCTCAATGCACCTCCCCCGCGGGTGGAGCGGCAAGCCGGTGGCTGTCCGTCCCGGCCGTACCGGAACCGCGCGTCAGCAGTCCCGGAGCTCCGGCGACTGGTTCAGCAACTGGCTGCGCACCGACGTGAAGCGGGCCAACGTCTCGTCCACCGAGGCGTCCAGCGGGAACACCGCCACGCGGTGGCAGTTCTGGAAGGCCAGCCGGACACCGAAGTGCCGCTGCAACGCGCCGCGTATCGCGTCACTCGCGAGCGCACGCAGAAGCTGACCGCGCGCCTGCTCGTCCGGCGGGGGCGTCTGGTTGTCGGCGAAGGGTCCGCCGTCCACCTTCAGCTGGGCCACCAGGGAGCTGATCATCTCCCATGCGTAGGGCAGGGAGGTCCGGACGCAGTCGACGAATGCTGCTTCGTCGACCTCGCCTCGCTCGGCCTGTTCGAGTAGGGCCGGTGAGACGTCGAGCGACATGGGTTCTCCTCTCGCACCCCCGAAGAGCAGGGGTTGCCGGACAGATAGGGGAGTTCGCGATTTCGAACACGCTCGGTACAGGAGCCGCAACCTCCCGTTCCTACGGTAGGCAACCGTAGGTGACCACACCAGCAGAACGCGTATATGAACCGATCCCGTTACGCCCACAATCGGCCAGGGATGAACAAGAGTTTCAAGGGACAATTGGGGCGATCCACTGGGAGCTGGGCGGACGGATCGCGAGCACCGGCGGGCGTCGAGTAGCGTTGCCGACCATGCGTCTCGTCATTGCCCGATGCTCGGTCGACTACGCCGGCCGGCTCACCGCCCACCTGCCCTCGGCGCCGCGACTGATCCTGGTCAAGGCGGACGGCAGCGTCTCCATCCACGCCGACGACCGGGCCTACAAGCCGCTCAACTGGATGTCGCCGCCCTGCACGCTGAAGGAGGGCACGGGCGAGGACGAGGGCGTGTGGACCGTCGTCAACAAGGCGGGCGAGAAACTGATCATCACGATGGAGGAGATCCTCCACGACTCCTCGCACGAACTCGGTGTGGACCCGGGTCTGATCAAGGACGGCGTGGAAGCGCACCTCCAGGAACTGCTCGCCGACCGCATCGAGACGCTGGGCGAGGGATACACCCTCATCCGCCGCGAGTACATGACGGCGATCGGGCCCGTGGACATCCTGTGCCGGGACGCGGACGGCCAGACGGTGGCGGTCGAGATCAAGCGCCGGGGCGAGATCGACGGCGTGGAGCAACTGACGCGCTACCTCGACCTGTTGAACCGCGACCCGCACCTGGCCCCGGTCCGCGGCGTCTTCGCCGCCCAGGAGATCAAGCCCCAGGCCCGCGTCCTCGCCACCGACCGCGGCATCAACTGCCACATCCTGGACTACGACGCCCTGCGCGGCATCGAGGACGACAAGCTCCGCTTGTTCTGACGGCAAGCCCCGCCGACCCTCCCGGTCCCCACGCCTTCCTCAGCCGCGCCCCCACTCCACCGCCCGCATTCCCGCCACGACGGCGCTCGGCGACCGGGGCGGGGCGCCGCCGCGGCGCAGGGGAAGTTCCCGACCACTCAAGGCACCAGAGCGGGAAGGGAGTCCCCCACCCCCGCTCCGCCGCCCGCTTTCCCGCCGCGACGGCGACCGGGGGTGCCGAACCGGTCTGGGAGCGTCGGGCACCGTCGGTCACATCAGCGGGTCGGCCGTTCCCGGGGCCGTTTCCGATGCCGAGGCGCTGCTCGACGTGCCGCCGGCGGAGCCGTCCGTGCCGCCTGTTGTCGTGCCGCCGGTGTCGCCGCCCGTGGTGCCCCCGGTGTCGCCGCCCGTCGAGCCGCCGCTCGTCGTGCCGTCCGTGGTGCCGCCGGTGCTCCCGGTGGTGTCGCCCGTCGTGCCGGTCGAGCCTCCGGTTCCGCTCCCGCCCGTGGTCGTACCGCCGGTCGTCGTACCGCCCGTGCCGCCGGTCGTCGAGCCGCCGGTCGTCGTGCCACCCGTGGAGCCGCCGGTAGTACCGTTCGTCGTCCCACCGGTCGACCCACCGGTCGTGCCCCCCGTCGTACCGCCGCTCGATCCTCCCGGCTTCGGGGACTTGGACGGTGAGCCGGAGGACGACGGGTCGGAGTCGGACGGCTTGACGCTCTCCGACGGGCGGGACGGGGCGGCGGGCGGTGCCGGGTCGTCCGCCGTGCCGTACGTGCCGTCGGGCCCCGGTGACGTGGGCCGGCTGCTGGCCGAACCGGTGTCGCCGGTGTCCGTCGGACCCGTGCCCAGGCCGCCGTCGCCGACGTCCTGGCCGGCGGACGGGTTGGCGTCGACCTTGCCGGCCGGGTTGCGGCCCGCGTCGTCGGAGGAGGTCATGCCGAGCGTGACGACCGTACCGAGCACGGCCGCCAGCAGCGCGCCGGAGCCGGCCGCCACCATGTTGCGCCGGGCCAGGCGCCGGATGCCGCCCCGCGGCTGAGGCGCGGAGATCCGCTGGGTGACCCCGGTCTCGTACGGCGCCGGCGTCCGCTCCTCCTGCCGTACCACCGCCGGCTCCTCCCCCGCGGGCAGCGCCGGCGGGAGCCCGGGCGCCTCGCCCGCGCGGTCGGCGAGCAGGGCCAGGGCGCGGCGGCCGGCGACCGTGCCCCGCTTGTCGGCGAGGGCGCCGCGCAGCCCGCTCGACGCCTCCAGTTCGGCGCGGGCCCGGTCGAGTTGGCCGGTGCACAGCGCCAGGACGCCCAACTCATGGTGGAAGTAGGCCTGTTCGGTCACCTCACCGGACAGCCTGGAGGCTTCCGCGCCGGACCGCAGGACCCGTTCCCAGGCGCTCCACTGGAGTCCGGCGGCGAAGGCGGGCGCGGCCGTGCGGGCCAGCCGTACGGCGCTGCTCTCCTCGCCCTCGACGGGCGGGGTCGTCCGCGGTACGACGGCGGCGAGCGCGGCCAGCACCGCGTTGGCCTCCGCGCACACCCGCTCCGGGGTGACCGAGGGGTGGCCGGCCCACCAGGCGTAGTGCTGGGCGGCGGTGTCGGCGTGGCCGGATGCGTCGTCGGCGTACCCGGCGGCCTCCAGCTGGGTCTGCACGCCGGCCGCGAGGCGGTAGCGGGAGCCGACCGGGGAGACCAGGCCGCAACTCGCCAGCTCGCCCAGGGCGGCGTCCGCGTGGGTGTCGCCGACCAGCGCGGGCAGGTGCGCCTGGTGGGGTACCTCACCGCCGAGGGCGACGGCGAAGCGGAGGGTGGCGCGGGCTGAGGCGCTGAGCCGGGAGGCGAGCAGCGGGGCGGGGCCCGCGGCCTCGCCGAGGGAGGGCAGCGGGACCTCGTCCTCCAGGTCCACGGGCGGGTCTGCCGGCAGGCGCACGTCCTCGAAGACGCCGTACTCGTCGACCGCGCCGGTGCTGGCGCGCAGTTGGTCGCGCTGTCGGAGCAGCGCGCCGGCCTGGACGAACCGCAGGGGCAGCCCCTCGGACTCGAACCAGAGGTCGCCCGCCCAGTTGGCCTCCTCCTCGGTGAGCACCCGGCCGACGGTCCGCTCCAGGATCTCCACGCCGGCGGCGCGGTCGAGACCGCTGAGGAAGACCTCCTCGACCTCGGACCCGGCGGAGGGCGCGGGCACGTCCGGGGTGGCGGCGAACAGGAACGCGCACTCGGGGGTGGCGTCGAGCAGTTCGTCCAGGGCGGCGCCACCGAACTCCAGGTCGTCCAGGACGACGACCGCGCCGATCTCCTGGACACGGGCGAGGAGTTCGTCCCGGTCGGGACGGTGACGGGGGGCGTCGTAGACGGCGTGGAACAGGTCGTGCAGGAGGTCGCCGGCCGTGCGGTGGAAGCCGCTGAGGCGGACCACGCCGTCGGGGGCGAGGTCCAGGCAGTCCTCGGCGACCAGGTCGAGCAGGGCGGTGCGGCCGGAGCCGGCCGGGCCGGTGAGCCGGACCGAGCGGCCCCGGGCCAGGAGGCGGACCAGGCGCTCGCGTTCGTCCTGGCGTTCCAGCAGGGAGAGCGCGGGCTGGGCGGGGCCGGGCGGCACGGGCGGCAGGGCGGCGCGTTCCGTCTCGGCGCGCTCGGCGGCGGTGCGCTTGCGGGGCCTGCCGGGGAGCTCGGCCGGTGAACAGAGCTCTATCTCGCTGCCGTCGACCGGATTGACGGTGAGTTGCAGGTCGCCGGTGACGACCTGGGCCATGCGGGCGGGCACGGCCGGGCCCGCGGCGAAGTCGGAGGTGAGGGAGTCCCGGGGCGGGCGGCGGCCGTGCGCCTGGCCGTGCTCCGCGGAACCCGGGTTGATCGGGTCGATCGGCTCGATCGGGTCCATGGGTTCAAGCCCCCCAAAAGCGTCGTGTGCCCGTGTTTGCGGCCCCTCCCGGCCTTGTCGCACACCGCGCTGTCGCTTCTGGTCCGGGCCCGCTCGGTCGAGGGTTGCGAGGCGGCGGGCGACCGCACCCTAAACCTTTCCTCAGTGTCTCCGACAGGGCGGGGTACCGCGCGGTCCGAGACGTCACGGTCTTGTGAGGATTGCGTACCTCACACCCGGGGCAGCGACTCCACCCCGATACCGCCCTCGATGGCGAGGATGCGGTGCAGCCGGGTCGCCACCAGCAGACGCTGCATCTGCGGGGGCACGCCCCGCAGCACCAGACGGCGACCGCAGCGGCCGGCCCGCCGGTGGGCACCCATGATCACCCCGAGCCCGGTGGCGTCCCAGGAGTCCAGTTCGGACAGGTCGAGCACCAGGTCGCCGACTCCGGTGTCGACGGCCGAGTGCAGGGCCGTACGGGCGTCCGCCGCGCTGCGGACGTCGAGGCGGCCCCCGACGACCAGCTCGGCGTGGTCGCCCCTGATGTACATATGCGCTCCCCGTTGAGTGCGGTTGGCGTACTCGGTGACGGTGCTGTGCAACGTCTGACTGTTCGGGTGGCGGTGCGGTTGCTGCTTGTAAGCGAACCGATACCGAATTCACCCCGGGGAGTGACACTCCCGGGGTGGTTGTGCGTGGGCGGGTTGACTCAGTACTTGTAGAAGCCCTGCCCGCTCTTGCGGCCGATGTCACCGGCATCCACCATCCGGCGCATCAGCTCCGGCGGGGCGAACTTCTCGTCCTGGGACTCGGTGTAGATGTTGCTCGTGGCGTGCAGCAGGATGTCCACGCCGGTGAGGTCGGCGGTGGCGAGCGGGCCCATGGCGTGGCCGAAGCCCAGCTTGCAGGCGAGGTCGATGTCCTCGGCCGTGGCGACGCCGGACTCGTAGAGCTTGGTGGCCTCGACCACGAGCGCCGAGATGAGCCGGGTGGTGACGAAGCCGGCGACGTCCCGGTTGACGACGATGCAGGTCTTGCCCACGGACTCGGCGAACTCCCGCGCGGTGGCGAGGGTTTCGTCGCTGGTCTTGTAGCCGCGGACCAGCTCGACGAGCTGCATCATCGGCACCGGCGAGAAGAAGTGCACGCCGACGACCCGCTCGGGGCGCTCGGTGGCCGCCGCGATCTTGGTGATCGGGATGGCGGAGGTGTTGGAGGCGAGCACGGTGTCCTCGCGCACGAGCTTGTCGAGCGCGCGGAAGATCTCGTGCTTGACCTCGAGCTTCTCGAAGACGGCCTCCACCACGATGTCCGCGTCGGCGGCGGCGTCCAGGTCGGTGGTCGGGGTGATGCGCGCGAGGGCGGCCTCGGCGTCCTCGGCGGCCAGCTTGCCCTTGCCGACGAACTTGTCGTACGAGGCCTTGATGCCGTCGGTGCCGCGCTTCAGCGCCTCGTCGGTGACGTCACGCAGGACGACGTCCCAGCCCGCCTGCGCGGCGACCTGGGCGATGCCGGAACCCATGAGACCGGCCCCGATGACGGCGAGCTTCCGTGCCACTCCGACTCCCTATGAACGCGGTGAAAGGTCTGCCTCTCGGCGGACCATAGCGCTCCGGCGCCGCTGTGTGACCGGTAAGTAACGCGCGTCACGTCCCATTTGACGGAGATCACACCGGCAGGGGTACGGGGCGGGAGGGCGGCTTCACGAGCCGCGGCTGTCGGCGTAGTCGAAGTGGCCGCCTCCACCTTGCCGGAGGGGGCTCCCGCAGGCCGCCCATGAAGTCACCCGGCTTGCGCCGTACCAGCAGCACGCGGTCGGCAACAGGCCGGCGAGGAACCCGGGGGAAGCGACGGTCGTGCCGGCAACGGCTCCTCGTGCGGGTCGCTCACGGAAGCGTCCAGGCGGGCGCGGTCGGTGAGTGAGCGTCAACCGTACCGGTACGGCACCACGGCTTCCGGCACCGCGGTCGCGCACGCGTCGATACGCTCTGCGTCCGGACCGTCACACGGCGACCATGAAGGAGGTGCCCCGTGCCGATGCGCAGGGCGATCACCGGACGCAGTCAGGAGCCCCGCCGACGTTACGCGGAGGAACTTCGCCTGCTCCGCACCTCCAGGGGCCTGAGCCTGCGGGAGCTGGCCAAGGCGGTCGGCTGGGACCCCTCGCTCTTCAGGAAGCTGGAGAGCGGGGAGACACTGGGCGGGCCGGAGGTGGCCGAGGCGCTGGACAAGTACCACGGAACGCCCGGACTGCTGCTGGCGATGTGGGAGATGGCCGTGGCCGACCCGACGCAGTTCAAGGAGCAGTACCGGCGGTACATGACGCTGGAGGCGGAGGCGGTGAGCCTGTGGCACTTCGGCGTGAGCACTGTGCACGGCCTGCTACAGACGGAGGCATACGCCCGTGAGCTGCTCGTCCTTGGCGGCTACGCGGGCAAAGAGCTGGAACAGCAGGTCACCGCGCGTGCCGGGCGACGGATGGTGCTGGAGGGAGAGGGCGCCCCGCCGTTCCGCGCCATCATGGCCGAGTCCGTGCTGCGCGCGGGCTTGCCCGACGCCAGGGCGTGGAGGGAGCAGTTGGACCACCTCCTGGACGTGTCGGAGCACCGGAACATCACCCTCCAGGTACTGCCGGACAGTTCGGGCCCGCACGGTCTCGTGAGCACCGACGTCATGTTCCTACGTCTGACAAGCGGCACCCCCGTGGCGTACCTGGAAAACGCGTACCACGGCGAACTGGTTGAGGAAAATGCCGCAGTTGAGCGACTGCAACGTGCGTACGATGCGATGCGCGACCAGGCGCTGACTCCTGCCCAGTCGCGCAAGTTCATCCTGCGGATGTTGGAGGAAGTGCCGTGCGAGCCATCGACATGACCACCGTGACCTGGCGCAAGAGCAGCTACAGCAACCCCGACGGCGGCGCCTGCCTCGAAGTCTCCGACGACCTCTCCCCCGCCGTCCCCGTCCGCGACAGCAAGGCCCCCGACGGTCCCGCCCTCCTCTTCGCGGCCGGGTCCTGGTCGTCGTTCGTCGGCGCCGTGCGGACGGGCGCGCTCCGCTAGGGCTCGCCCCGGACGGCGTAGCCGAGGACCTTGTCGCTCAACAGGTCCTCGATGTCGTCCAGCAGGACGAGCACCTCTCGTGACACTTCGGCCGGTTCGCGCCCGGCGAGCATCTCGCGGCCGATGGCGACGAAGACGGACTGGTGGATCCAGCAGATCTGACCGGCCATCAGGTCCGGCAGGGGATCGTCGGCGCCGGCGCCGGTCTCCTCGCGCAGGGCCGCCTCCAGGGTGTCGTGGATCTCCTGCTGGAGGCTCCACAGCCGGGAGCGCAGCGCCGGGGCCTCGTGGATGACGCGCATGAAGCGGTCGTAGCCCTCCATCAGGCCGACCCGGGGTGAGACGGCCTCGACCTCACCGCGCAGTTCGCGCAGGACGGCGCACGCCGCGGACTCCCCGGCGTCCCTGCCCCGGACCCAGCGCGCGAGCCGGTCGGCCACGCCGACGGAGCGGTCGAGGAAGAGGTCCTCCTTGGCGGGGAAGTAGTTGTAGACGGTGTTGACGGAGACGTTCGCCGCCTCCGCGATCTCGGCGAGGCGCCTCCGGCGTCAGGACGGACGAAGGGGGGCGGAGCCTTTTCCTCCAGCCGGTGTGTCGTCGGATGGGGAAGCTGTCGCCCTCCTGGCCCGCTGAGGCGCTCACCGCGCGGCACGTGCACCAGGGCGTTGCTTCCCGCCGTACCGCCCGCCCTGCCGACGGCGTCCGGCGCACCAGCCGAGCCCGACCGCCGGTCCCCCGCACAGGCCGCCCGCAAGGGCACCGCGCAGGCAAGACCACCACCCTGCGGATGCTCACCACCCTGCTGAAACCGACCGGCGGCGCGGCCACCGTGGCCGGCCACGACCTCGCGACCGATCCGGCCGGGGTGCGCCGGGTGAGCGGCTACGTCGCCCAGTCCGGCGGGGTCGATCCGCAGATCACCGTGCGGGAGGAACTCGTCACCCAGGGCCGGATGTACCGCCTGCCGAAGGCGGAGGCGGTCACCCGTGCCGCGGAACTGGCCGCGGATCTGGACCTCACCGGGCTCCTCGACCGCAAGACCGGCGCGCTCTCCGGCGGTCAGCGGCGCCGCCTGGACATCGCGATGGCGCTCACCCACCGCCCGAAAGTGCTCTTCCTGGACGAACCGACGACCGGCCTCGAACCCGGCAGCCGCGCCGACCTGTGGGACCTGGTCCGCCGGCTGCGCGACGCGCACGGTACGACCGTCTTCCTGACCACCCACTACCTGGACGAGGCCGACGCCCTCGCCGACCGCCTGGTGATCGCCGACCGGGGCACGGTCGCCGCCGAGGGCACCCCGGGCGCGCTCAAGCTCCGCTACGGCGGCTCGCTCGACGCCACCCTCCAGGACACCTTCCTCGCCGTCACCGGCCGCGGGCCCTCCCCGGCCGACACCGCCCCCGTCGCCGTTTAGGACCGGAATGCTTCTCCACGACACGGCCCTCGTCTACGGCCGCTACCTCCGTCAGTCCCTGCGCTCCCGCTTCGCCCTGCTCTTCGGCGTGCTGACACCCCTGCTGTACCTGCTCTTCTTCGGCCCGCTGCTCACCGGTCTGCCACTGGGCGGACAGGGCAGCTCCTGGCAGGTGCTGGTCCCCGGACTACTGCTCCAGCTCGGCCTGTTCGGTGCCCTGTTCGCCGGGTTCACGGTCATCATGGAGAAGGGGCAGGGGGTGGTGGAGCGGATGCGGGTGACGCCGGTCAGCCGGCTCGCCCTGCTGCTCGGGCGGGTACTGCGGGACGCCACGGTGTTCGTCTTCCAGGCGGTGCTGCTGGTGCTGGCCGCGCTGGTGATGGGCCTGCGCGCGCCGCTGGCCGGCATCCTGATCGGCTTCGCCTTCGTCGCCCTGCTCACGGTCTCGCTCGCGTCGCTGTCGTACGCGCTCGGCATGAAGGTCCGCACCCCGCAGGAGTTCGGCCCGCTGATCAACATGGTGTCGATGCTGCTGTCCGGCCTGATGCTCCCGATGACCTTCGCGCCCGCCTGGCTGGACGTGCTGTCGCACTTCGTCCCGTTCCGCTATCTGGTGGACGCCGTCCGCGACGCGTACGTCGGCGAGTACACGAGCGCGCACATGCTCTACGGCGTCCTGGTCGCCGTCGGCTTCGCCGTACTGGCCGTGACGGCGGGCACACGGGTGTTCCGGACGGCCGGGGCGTAACTACGCTGGCCACATGGTCAACCTGACGCGCATCTACACGAGGACCGGCGACCGGGGCACCACCAGCCTCGGCGACATGAGCCGGGTGCCCAAGACGGACCTGAGGATCTCCGCCTACGCGGACGCCAACGAGGCCAACGCGGTGATCGGCACCGCCATCGCGCTGGGCGGCCTGGACGAGGAGATCGTCGCGGTCCTCACCCGCGTCCAGAACGACCTGTTCGACGTCGGCGCGGATCTGTCGACGCCGGTGGTGGAGAACCCGGAGTTCCCGCCGCTCAGGGTGGAGCAGTTCTACGTCGACCGGCTGGAGGCGGACTGCGACCGCTTCAACGAGCGGCTGGAGAAGCTGCGCTCCTTCATCCTGCCGGGCGGCACCCCGGGCGCCGCCCTGCTGCACCAGGCGTGCACGGTCGTACGCCGGGCCGAGCGATCCACCTGGGCGGCCATGGAGGTGCACGGCGAGACGATGAACCCGCTCACCGCGACCTACCTGAACCGCCTCTCCGACCTGCTGTTCATCCTGGCCCGCAGCGCCAACCGGGAGGCCGGCGACGTGCTGTGGGTGCCGGGCGGGGAGCGCTAGGGCCTGTCTGGTCTAGTCGCCGGTGCGGCCGTCGATCTGCTCGCGCAGGATGTCGATGTGGCCGTTGTGCCGGGCCGTCTCCTCGATGAGGTGGAGCAGGATCCAGCGCAGGTCCACCGCGCTGCCGTCCTTCCGCTTCATCCGCGCCCTGGTGTCCAGGTCGTGCGCGGCGACGAGGTCGTCGTGCCGCGCGGCCTGCTCGGCGTACTCGTCGAGGAGCCGGGACAGCGGGATGTCGACGGCGATCCGCATCTCGCGGTCGGGGTCCTCGTCGGTCCAGGGGCCCTCGTCCGGCTCCCCGAGGAAGACGACCCGGAACCAGTAGTACTCGACCCAGCGCAGATGGTTGATCAGTCCGCTCAGGGTCATCAGCGGCGAGCCGGGGAGGATCGCCTTCACGGCGTCCTCGTCGGAGAGTCCCTCGCACTTGGCGCGCGCGGTGGCGCGGACGTAGGTGAGGAAGGTGGTCAGCTGGGTGCGCTCGTCCCAGGCGGGAGGCGTGTCGGTGCGTGTCATCGCGGCGATGATGTCCCGGCGCCCGCCTCGGTGTCGACAGACTTTTCGGCTCACGTTTGGGGAAGAACGTGTAGCTCGCCGCGATGACCACGTTGATCCCGATCGCCCACAGCATGCGCTGCTGCCAGGCCCGCAGCGAACCGGTGTCCCCGCCGTCGCCCACGTACCAGACCGCGCCCTGGAGCAGGGCGAGGGCGACGGCCGAGGCCAGGATCCAGCGGGCCGCGACCTTCCACTCGTGGACGGCGCGGGCCGTACCGCACTTCGGCGGCCTCACCGGGGGCGGGCCGCCGGCGAAGCGGTGGGCCACCCGGGCGTCCGCCCACCTGATGGTGGAGCGGCCGAGGCCGACCGTGAAGCCGATGTAGACCGCGGCGAGGCCGTGCCGCCAGTCCGGTTCGGCGCCGTTCCTCAGGTCGATCGCGGTGACGGCGAAGAGCACGATCGGGGTGTCCGCGACCCGGCGGATCGTCGCCGAGCGGCTCGCGGACGTGCTCGTGCTGACCACCTTCGACCTCGACGAGTACGTCTTCGGGGCGCTGCGGGCGGGGGCGGCCGGGTTCCTGTTGAAGAACACCGAGGCGAGGGAGCTGCCGGAGGCGGTGCGGACGGTGGCGCGCGAGGGAGGGGATCGTGGCGCCTGCCGTGACCCGGCGGCTGATCGCGGAGTCCGCCGCGGCTCCCGCGCGGGAGGCGAAGGCCTACCCGGCCGTGCTGGAGGGCCTCACCCGGCGGAAGCGGGAGGTGCTGGGCTGTGTCGGCGAGGGCCTGTCGAACGCGGAGATCGCGGCCCGGCTGGACATGGCGGAGGGCACGGTGAAGACGCACGTCAGCCGGTTGCCGGCCAAGCTGGAGCTGCGCAGCCGGGTGCAAGCGGTGGTTCGCGCCCGGGAGTTGGGGCTCCAGCGCGGGCTCGCTCAGGAGTGGTCCAGACCTATTGACGGGTGGTCCAGACCTTTCTACCCTCGCAGCACCATGGGCATGAAGGCTCAGTCATGCCCCTGACACCCCGATGACGAGGGAGGCGCAGCATGCGCTTCAGACACAGAGCCGCGGCAGGGTTCGCGACCCTGTTGCTCCCCCTGGCCGGCCTGGTCGGACTCGCGAGCCCCGCCCAGGCGGCGGCCAACGCGACGGCCAGCTTCACCAAGACGAGCGACTGGGGCACCGGCTTCGGTGGTCAGTGGACCATCAAGAACACCGGTACCAGCAGCATCAGTTCCTGGACCGTCGAGTGGGACTTCCCCTCCGGCACGTCCGTCACCTCCGCCTGGGACGCGGACGTCACCGGCTCCGGCACCCACTGGACCGCGAAGAACAAGTCCTACAACGGCACCCTCGCCCCGGGCGCCTCCGTCTCCTTCGGCTTCAACGGCGCGGGCTCCGGCTCCCCGTCCAACTGCAAGCTGAACGGCGACAGTTGCGACGGCACGACGGTCCCCGGCGACGCGGCCCCCTCCGCCCCCGGCACCCCGACCGCCTCCTCCGTCACCGACACCTCGGTGAAGCTCTCCTGGAGCGCGGCCACCGACGACAAGGGCGTCAAGAACTACGACGTCCTGCGCGACGGCACCAAGGTCGCCACGGTCACCACCACGTCGTACACCGACACGGGCCTGACCGCCGGCACCGACTACTCCTACACCGTGCAGGCCCGGGACACCGCCGACCAGACCGGCCCTGTCAGCGGCGCGGTCAAGGTGCACACCACCGGCGGCGGCACCACTCCCCCGCCCACCGGCGACAAGGTCAAGCTCGGCTACTTCACCGAGTGGGGCATCTACGGCCGCAACTACAACGTCAAGAACCTGGTGACCTCCGGCTCCGCGGCCAAGATCACGCACATCAACTACGCCTTCGGCAACGTCACCGGCGGCAAGTGCGCGATCGGCGACTCCTACGCCGACTACGACAAGGCCTTCACCGCCGACCAGTCGGTCAGCGGCGTCGCCGACACCTGGGACCAGCCGCTGCGCGGCAACTTCAACCAGCTTCGCCAGCTGAAGGCCAAGTACCCGAACATCAAGGTGCTGTGGTCCTTCGGCGGCTGGACCTGGTCCGGCGGCTTCGCGGACGCGGCCAAGAACCCGGCCGCCTTCGCCCAGTCCTGCTACGACCTGGTCGAGGACCCGCGCTGGGCCGACGTCTTCGACGGCATCGACATCGACTGGGAGTACCCGAACGCCTGCGGTCTGACCTGTGACACCAGCGGGGCCGCGGCCTTCAAGAACCTGATGTCCGCGCTGCGCGCCAAGTTCGGCTCGAACAACCTGGTCACCGCGGCCACCACCGCCGACGGCTCGGCCGGCGGCAAGATCGAGGCCGCGGACTACGCGGGCGCCGCCCAGTACGTCGACTGGTACAACGTGATGACGTACGACTTCTTCGGCGCCTGGGACGCCAAGGGCCCGACCGCCCCGCACTCCCCGCTCACCTCGTACGACGGCATCCCGAAGGCGGGCTTCACCACCGCCGACGCGATGGCCAAGTTCAAGGCGATCGGCGTGCCCGCGAAGAAGCTGCTCATCGGCATCGGCTTCTACGGCCGCGGCTGGACCGGCGTCACCCAGGACGCCCCGGGCGGCACGGCCACCGGCCCGGCGACCGGCACCTACGAGCAGGGCATCGAGGACTACAAGGTCCTCAAGACGTCCTGCCCGGCCACCGGCACCGTCGCCGGCACCGCCTACGCGCACTGCGGCAGCAACTGGTGGTCGTACGACACCCCCGCCACCATCGCTTCGAAGATGGCGTGGGCCAAGAACCAGGGCCTCGGCGGCGCGTTCTTCTGGGAATTCAGCGGCGACACCGCCAACGGTGAACTGGTGAACGCGATCAGCAGCAACCTGTAGGAACGAACAGCACCACTAAGCGACGTTGACGCTCCCCCCAGACTTCGTCCGGGGGGAGCCCCACCCAGAGGGTGAATGCGGCTACGCCACATTCACCCTCTGTCCGGGCGGGGCTGCCTCCAGCCACGCGAGGAATCCGGTCAGCGCGTCTTCGCTCATGGCGAGTTCCAGGCGCGTGCCCCGGTGCGTACAGGCCAGCACCACCGCGTCGGACAGCAGCGCCAGCTCCTCCTCGCCCTCGGGCAGCCGGCGGCCGGCCACCTCGATCTGGCCGCGTTCCAGGACGCGGCGGGGGCGGGGGGCGTAGGAGAAGACCCGGTACCACTCGATGCGGTCGCCGTTGTAGCGGGTGACGCCGTAGGACCAGCCCTTGCCGCCCGTGTCCGGCTTCTCGGGCAGGTCCCAGCGCAGCGAACAGTCGAAGGTGCCGCCGGAACGCTGGATCAGCCTCCGGCGCAGCCCGAACAGGAACAGTCCCACCACCACGAGCGCGACCGCGATCCCGCACACAGTCAGAGCGAGGACCATCGGCACCGACCTCCTCGTCTCCTAGGTAGAACTGCTTCTACGACTGAGTAATGAAACGGAAAAAACACCCACATCTGCCTCAGCCGCGACCGGCACCGGATTGCTCCGGGCCGGCCGCGGCTGAGTGACGTCAACGTACAGCGCGGCTGGTTCAGCGCGCCGTCGCAGCGCGCAGTCGGACGTCCGCGCGGCGCTCGGCGACGGCGTCGCCCTCCGCCTTCGCACGCTCCAGTTCCCGCTCCGTGCGCTGGACATCGATCTCGTCCGACAGCTCGGCGATCTCGGCCAGCAGGGACAGCTTGTTGTCCGCGAACGAGATGAAACCGCCGTGCACCGCGGCGACGACCGTTCCACCTTCACTCGTACGGATGGTCACCGGGCCCGACTCCAGCACACCGAGCAGCGGCTGGTGACCGGGCATGACGCCGATGTCGCCGGACGTGGTGCGCGCGACGACCAGGGTGGCCTCGCCGGACCAGACCTGGCGGTCGGCGGCGACCAGCTCGACGTGCAGCTCAGCAGCCAAGAGTGGCTCCTCGGGTCACCACCCGGCAGGGGCGCCGGGTGTTGGGGTCAATTCTAGTGGGCGTGGATGAGGGGGCGGGACGCACCCCGCCCCCTCACGACTCAGACGAGTGCCGGAGTCAGGAGACGCCCAGCTCCTTCGCGTTCTTCTTCAGGTCCTCGAGACCACCGCACATGAAGAACGCCTGCTCGGGGAAGTGGTCGTACTCGCCGTCGCAGATCGCGTTGAACGCGGCGATCGACTCGTCGAGCGGCACGTCCGAGCCGTCCACGCCGGTGAACTGCTTGGCGACGTGGGTGTTCTGGGACAGGAAGCGCTCCACACGACGGGCACGGTGGACGACGAGCTTGTCCTCCTCGCCGAGCTCGTCGATACCGAGGATCGCGATGATGTCCTGGAGGTCCTTGTACTTCTGCAGGATCGTCTTCACGCGCATGGCCGCGTTGTAGTGGTCCTGCGTGATGTAGCGCGGGTCCAGGATCCGGGACGTGGAGTCCAGCGGGTCCACGGCCGGGTAGATGCCCTTCTCGGAGATCGGACGGGACAGAACCGTCGTCGCGTCGAGGTGGGCGAAGGTGGTGGCCGGGGCCGGGTCGGTCAGGTCGTCGGCGGGGACGTAGATCGCCTGCATCGAGGTGATCGAGTGACCGCGGGTCGAGGTGATGCGCTCCTGGAGGAGGCCCATCTCGTCGGCCAGGTTCGGCTGGTAACCCACCGCGGACGGCATACGGCCGAGCAGCGTGGAGACCTCGGAACCGGCCTGCGTGAAGCGGAAGATGTTGTCGATGAAGAACAGCACGTCCTGCTTCTGGACGTCACGGAAGTACTCGGCCATGGTCAGGCCGGCCAGCGCGACGCGCAGACGGGTGCCCGGGGGCTCGTCCATCTGACCGAAGACCAGCGCGGTCTTGTCGATGACGCCCGAGTCGGACATCTCCTCGATCAGGTCGTTGCCCTCACGGGTGCGCTCACCGACACCGGCGAACACGGAGACACCGTCGTGGTTGTTGGCGACACGGTAGATCATCTCCTGGATGAGCACCGTCTTGCCGACGCCGGCGCCGCCGAACAGACCGATCTTGCCGCCCTTGACGTACGGGGTCAGCAGGTCGATGACCTTGACGCCGGTCTCGAACATCTCGGTCTTCGACTCGAGCTCGTCGAAGTTCGGGGCCTTGCGGTGGATGGACCAGCGCTCGCCCTCGTACTGCTCGTCGACGTTCAGCACCTCACCGAGGGTGTTGAACACCTTGCCCTTGGTGAAGTCACCGACCGGGACGGTGATGCCGTCGCCGGTGTCGACGACCGGGGCCTGGCGGACCAGACCGTCGGTCGGCTGCATGGAGATCGTGCGGACCAGGCCGTCACCCAGGTGCTGGGCGACCTCCAGGGTCAGCGTCTTCTTCTCGCCCGCGTTGGCCGGGTCGGCGACCTCGACGTGGAGGGCGTTGTAGATGTCCGGCATCGCGTCGACGGGGAACTCCACGTCGACGACCGGGCCGATGACCCGGGCGACGCGGCCCGTAGCCGTCGCGGTCTCAACAGTGGTGGTCATTTATCGGTCACTCCCCGCGGTCGCGTCGGCCAGGGCGCTGGCGCCACCGACGATCTCGCTGATTTCCTGGGTGATTTCGGCCTGGCGGGCCGCGTTGGCAAGACGGGAGAGCGTGTTGATCAGCTCGCCCGCGTTGTCGGTGGCCGACTTCATCGCGCGCCGCGTGGCGGCGTGCTTCGAAGCGGCCGACTGGAGCAGCGCGTTGTAGATGCGGCTCTCCACGTAGCGCGGCAGCAGGGCATCGAGGACGTCCTCCGCCGAGGGCTCGAAGTCGTACAGCGGGAGGATCTCGCCCTTCGGGTGAGCCTCCTCGGCGACCTCTTCGAGGCGCAGCGGCAGCAGCCGGGCGTCGAGCGCCGTCTGCGTCATCATCGAGACGAACTCGGTGAAGACGATGTGGAGTTCGTCCACACCACCCTCGGCCGTGTCCTTCTCGATGGCCTCGATCAGCGGCGCCGCCACCTTCTTGGCGTCCGCGTACGTCGGCTCGTCGGTGAAGCCGCTCCACGACTCCGCGATCTTGCGCTCACGGAAGTTGTAGTGGGCCACACCGCGCCGGCCGACGATGTACGTGTCGACCTGCTTGCCCTCGCGCTCCAGGCGCTCGGTCAGCTGCTCCGCGGCCTTGATGGCGTTGGAGTTGAAGGCGCCGGCCAGACCGCGGTCGCTCGTGAGGAGCAGGACCGCGGCACGGCTCGGGTTCTCCGCCTCCGTGGTGAGCGGGTGCTTGGTGTTCGAACCCGTACCGACCGCCGTGACCGCGCGCGTGAGCTCCTGCGCGTACGGCGTGGAGGCCGCCACCTTGCGCTGCGCCTTGACGACACGCGAGGCGGCGATCATCTCCATCGCCTTGGTGATCTTCTTGGTCGCGCTGACGGATCGGATGCGACGCTTGTAGACCCGGAGCTGGGCTCCCATGAGTCAGGTCCTTCCTTACGTCACTTGGCGGCAGCGGCAGGAACGTCCTCGCCGAGCAGCTTGCCGTCGCTCGTCTCGAACTGCTTCTTGAACTCCGCCACGGCGTCGTCGATCGCCTGGATCGTGTCGTCCGACATCTTGGCGCCCTCCTTGATGGAGGTCATCAGGCCCTGGTGCTTCCGGTGCAGGAAGTCCAGCAGCTCCCGCTCGAAGCGGCGGATGTCGGCGACCGGCACGTCGTCCATGCGGCCGTTGGTGCCGGCCCACACGGAGACGACCTGGTCCTCGGTGGCCATCGGCTGGTACTGGTCCTGCTTCAGCAGCTCGACCATGCGCTGGCCGCGCTCCAGCTGGGCCTTCGAGGCCGCGTCCAGGTCGGAACCGAAGGCGGCGAACGCCTCCAGCTCACGGAACTGGGCGAGGTCCACGCGGAGGCGGCCGGAGACCTGGCGCATCGCCTTGTGCTGCGCGGAACCACCGACTCGGGAGACGGAGATACCGACGTTCAGCGCGGGACGCTGACCCGCGTTGAACAGGTCCGACTCCAGGAAGCACTGGCCGTCGGTGATGGAGATGACGTTGGTCGGGATGAACGCCGAGACGTCGTTGGCCTTGGTCTCGACGATCGGCAGACCGGTCATCGAACCGGCACCCATGTCGTCGGAGAGCTTGGCGCAGCGCTCCAGCAGCCGGGAGTGCAGGTAGAAGACGTCACCCGGGTAGGCCTCACGGCCCGGCGGGCGGCGCAGCAGCAGGGATACGGCGCGGTAGGCGTCGGCCTGCTTCGACAGGTCGTCGAAGATGATCAGGACGTGCTTGCCCTGGTACATCCAGTGCTGGCCGATGGCCGAACCGGTGTACGGCGCCAGGTACTTGAAGCCGGCCGGGTCGGACGCCGGGGCGGCGACGATGGTCGTGTACTCCAGCGCGCCGTTCTCCTCCAGCGCGCGGCGCACGCCGGCGATGGTGGAGCCCTTCTGGCCGATGGCGACGTAGATGCAGCGGACCTGCTTCTTCGGGTCGCCCGTGCGCCAGTTGTCGCGCTGGTTGATGATCGTGTCGACGGCCAGGGCGGTCTTGCCCGTCTGGCGGTCACCGATGATCAGCTGACGCTGACCACGGCCGATCGGGGTCATCGCGTCGACGGCCTTGTAGCCGGTCTCCATCGGCTCGTGCACCGACTTGCGCTGCATGACCGTGGGGGCCTGCAGCTCAAGGGCGCGGCGGCCGTCGGTCTCGATCTCGCCGAGGCCGTCGATCGGGTTGCCGAGCGGGTCGACGACACGGCCGAGGTAGCCCTCGCCGACCGCGACGGAGAGGACCTCACCGGTGCGCGTGACCGGCTGACCCTCCTCGATGCCGCTGAACTCGCCCAGGACGACCGCACCGATCTCGCGCTCTTCCAGGTTCAGCGCGAGACCGAGGGAGCCATCCTCGAACTTCAGCAGCTCGTTCGCCATGGCCGAGGGCAGACCCTCGATCTTGGCGATACCGTCGCCGGCGACGGTGACCGTACCGACCTCCTCGCGCGAGGCCGCGTCCGGCTTGTACGACTGGACGAAGTTCTCCAGCGCGTCCCGGATCTCCTCCGGCCGGATCGTGAGCTCCGCCATCTGGGTTCCCTGCTCTCCTTGTTGGGCCCGAAGTTTCACTTTGGGGGTCTGGGGGCGACCCCCAGGAATCCTCTGCACGGCCCAACCAGGGCCGTAAGTACGTACTGCTTTTCTCGAGATATCGAGTTGCTGCTAGCTCGCCATGCGGCGGGCGGCCTCGTCCAGCCGGTCCGCGATGGAGCCGTTGATGACCTCGTCACCGACCTGCACCCGGATCCCGCCGACGACCTCGGGGTCGACGTCGAGGTTGAGGTGCATCCGACGCCCGTAGAGCTTGGTCAGGGCGGCGCCGAGGCGCTCGCGCTGCCCGTCGCTCAGCGGCACCGCCGAGGTGACGACGGCGACCATGCGGTTCCGGCGATCGGCGGCGAGCTTGGACAGGGACTCCAGTCCCGTCTCCAGGCTACGTCCACGCGGCGCGGTCGCGAGGCGCGTCACCAGCCGCTCGGTGGCCGGCTTGGCCCGCCCGCCCAGGAGCCGGTGCAGCAGCTCGGTCTTGGCCGAGGTGCCGGCGGCACGGTCGGTGAGCGCGGCGCGCAGTTCGGTGCTGGAGGAGACGATCCGGCCGAACCGGAACAGCTCGTCCTCGACGTCGTCGAGGGTGCCCGTCTTCTCCGCGGCCGTAAGGTCGGCGATGTTCGCCAGCTCCTCCAGCGCGTCCACCAGGTCGCGGGGCTGCGACCAGCGGGACCGGGCCAGCCCGGACACCAGGTCGGCGGCGGTGCCGCTGACCTGGCCGCCGATCAGGCGCTGGACAAGCTGCGCCTTCGCCTCCCCGGGCTGCGCCGGGTCGGTGAGGACCCGGCGCAGGCCGGCCTCGCGGTCGAGCAGCGCGGTGACGGCCGCCAGCTCCTCCGCGAGCTTCGCGGCGTCGACGGACGTGGAGTCCGTCAGCGCGTCGAGACGCTCACGTGCGGCTGCCAGGGCCTCGCGGCTCGCTCCGTTCATCGCGCGGCCTCGGCCTTCTCCTCAAGCTCGTCGAGGAAGCGGTCGATCACACGGCTCTGACGGGCGTGGTCCTCGAGGGACTCGCCGACGAGCTTGCCGGCCAGTTCGGTGGCGAGCTTGCCGACGTCCTGACGCAGCGCGGACGCGGCGGCCTTGCGGTCGGCCTCGATCTGGGCGTGGCCGGCGGTGACGATCTCCTCGCGCTGCCGCTGGCCCTCGGCCCGCATCTCGGCGATGAGCGCGGCACCCTGCTCCTGCGCCTCCTGGCGCAGGCGCGCGGCCTCGTGCCGGGCCTCGGCGAGCTGGGCCTTGTACTGCTCAAGGACGCTCTGGGCCTCGACCTTCATGGCGTCGGCCTCTTCGATGCCGCCTTCGATCGCCGCGCGACGCTCCTCCAGAACCCTGTTGATGTTCGGAAGCAGCTTCTTCCAGAAGAAGAAGAACACGATGGCGAAGGCGATGGTGCCGACGAGCAGCTCAGGACCAGCCGGGACGAGCGGGTTCTGCTCCGTCTCCTCGGCCGCCAGCTGTACCAGGTTGGCGATCACATCAGTGCCTTTCGTCGATTCGTGTCAGGTAAGGGGTGATTACTTACCGAACACGAACGGCATAACGATGCCGATGAGGGCGAGCGCCTCACAGAAGGCGAAGCCCAGGATCTGGTTGGCGCGGATCAGACCCGCGGCCTCGGGCTGGCGGGCCAGGGCCTGGGTGCCGTTACCGAAGATGATGCCGACGCCGATGCCGGGGCCGATGGCCGCGAGGCCGTAGCCGATGGAACCGAGGGAACCGGAGACGCCGGCGGCGAGGTCGATGGCAGCGGACATGCCGTTTCTTCCTTCTCTTTTACGGACCGGTGGGGGTTGGCCACCGGACGACTGGGGGGATGGGCGGGTGGTTCGGCTCAGTGGTGCTCGGCGAGAGCGCCCTGAATGTAGGAGCAGGCCAGCAGTACGAAGACGTACGCCTGGACGGCCTGCACGAAAAGCTCGAAGAGGATCATGGCGACGGTCATCAGGAACGACACACCGGCGCCCACGACCAGCCAGCTGTTCAGCAGGTACCAGGAGGCCACGGTGAACATGACCAGCATCAGGTGACCGGCGAACATGTTGGCGAACAGTCGCACCGCGTGCGTGAACGGGCGGACCAGCAGGTTCGAGAAGAACTCGATGACCATGACGAGCGGCAGCACGGCGCCGAGCGACTTGTCGTAGCCCGTGACGTTCTTGAAGAAGCCGACGAAGCCGTGCTTCTTGAAGGTGAGCGCCACCCAGGTGATGTAGACGATCGCGGCCAGCACCATCGGGAAGGCGATCACCGAGGACACCGGGAACTGGGCCAGCGGGATCACGGACCAGATGTTCATGATCCAGATGAAGAAGAAGAGGGAGACCATGAACGGCACCCACTTCTCACCCTCGCGCTTGCCGAGGGTCTCGTACACGATGCCGCGGCGGACGAAGTCGTAGCCGGCCTCGCCGATCATCTGGAGCTTGCCCGGGACGACCTTGGCCTTGCCGAAGGCTGCCGAGAAGAACAGAACGACCAGCAGCGAGGTGACGAGCGCGAGCAGCATCACCTTGTTGAACTCGAAGCCCCCCACCGTGGCGAGCGGCTTGAACAGGAAGGAGTGCAGGCCCGGAGCCGGGAAGCCACACCCGTTGTCGGACATGATCCGACAACTCCAGTCGAAGGCGAGCTGGGTCTGGTCAGCACTCACCGCGGGCTCCTTCGGCGTGACGCATGGGTTCGGCAACCTCGTTGTGTCGGCGCGGCACACGGCCGCGGATCGGCACCGGACTGGTGTTACGGATGTGGGGGCGGCTGGGGGGCATCGAGCCTCGCGATCGAGCAGGCGTCAGCTCGGATGCCCGCGCCCGCGATGCCGCAGTTGGCACCGGACGATAGCAGGAGATCTCACAAGCCTTTATCCCGCCCCTACCCCTCACGGCTTCGGCCCTGTCTTCTCGGGCTTCTCACTCTTCGCGGAGTCCGGGTCGATGTAGAAGATCTTGGCCTTCATGTGCGCGCGTGCCTGCGCGGCCATCCACACGACGGTCGCGACGACGAGCGACACGGCGAACGTCTTCGCGTTGAAGAGGGAGGTGTCCTTGAAGACAGCGACGAAGATCAGGAGGAGCAGCAGCTGGGCGACGTAGAGCAGCAGCCCCATCGCCTGGAAGAGCTGCGGGAGCGTTTTTGCCGTCCACTGGAGCACGTAGAGGCCGAGTCCCATGAACAGGATGGCCAGCACCGTGCCGACGACCGCGCCGAGCGCGCCCTTGCCCCCCGCGACCGCGGCGCTCACGGCGACAGCGATCACGCCGGCAGCCGCTGTGGGCACAGCGATCTGCGCAAGGTTCCGGACGTCATTGGACGGCATGGCGGCAACTCCGCTTTTCACAGGGGGCAGGGTGTCGTCATGGACGAGCGTAGTCCCGGGCTGAGTGATCGAGACCTCACACCAATGGACCGTCGCACTCGGGTCCTTCGGTTCTATCCGGGGTTCTCGTGAACCGTATCACAAACTATTTGATGAGGTCTTTACCTGGTGGGTGTGCTCGCTGTCACACATGAGAGTGACAGTGCGCGTCTGTGCAAAAACCGCGCCCACTTGTCTGGTATTAGGGGCCTTTGCTCCCCCACGAGTTGGCAATGCTCTAGTCAGATTCTTACCTTGGCCGTCAACGGCGATCGAGGAATCGTGACCTGGCGCTGACCGCCGTCGCCCCGTTTACGCCCGAGACACCGGCCGTGACCGGGGTCCGCTCCTCGCCTCCCGGAGCCTCCGCTTCCGTGGCGGTGGCGGCCTCCGCCGCCGCGGTGGCCTCGGGAGCCCGGCGCCGCCTGCGGTACCGCGGCGGCACGAACCGCTGGGCCCACACCGGCACGCGCGGGGTGAACCGCGGGAGCAGCAGCAGGACCAGACCGATCGCGCTGAGGAAGACCACGCCCAGCACGATCCACATCGACGCCGAGTTGACCGAGTACGCCAGCGCCCCGAAGCCGATCAGCGCCGACCAGAAGTACATGATCAGCACGGCCCGGCTGTGCGAGTGGCCGATCTCCAGCAGGCGGTGGTGCAGATGACCGCGGTCGGCGGCGAACGGCGACTGACCGCGCCAGGTGCGGCGCACGATGGCCAGCACCAGGTCGGCGGCCGGTACGGCGATGATCGTCAGCGGCAGCAGCAGCGGGATGTACACCGGGACCGTCTGGTGGACCGCCGCCTTCTCCGAGCCCGCGTACAGGTTCAGCGCGTCGGGGTCCACCTGACCGGTGATCGAGATGGCCCCGGCCGACAGCACCAGGCCGATGAGCATCGACCCCGAGTCGCCCATGAAGATCCGCGCGGGGTGCATGTTGTGCGGCAGGAAGCCCAGGCACATGCCCATGAGGATCGCCGCGAACAGCGTGCCGGGGGCGGCGGCCTCGATGCCGTACGAGTACCAGATCCGGTAGGCGTACAGGAAGAACGCGCCCGCCGCGATGCACACCATGCCGGCCGCGAGCCCGTCCAGGCCGTCCACGAAGTTGACCGCGTTGATCGTGATGACCACCAGGGCGACCGTCAGGAGCGTGCCCTGCCACTGGGTCAGGGCGACGTTGCCGACACCCGGGATGGGCAGCCACAGGATCGTCAGACCCTGCATGACCATCACGCCCGCGGCGATCATCTGACCGCCCAGCTTGATCAGCGCGTCGATCTCGAACTTGTCGTCCAGGACGCCGATCAGCCAGATCAGGGCCGCGCCCGAGAGCAGCGCCCGCGGCTCGTTGGACTTCGCGAAGACCTCGTTGAGGTTCGTCAGGTGGTCCGCCACCAGCAGGCCCGCGCACAGTCCGAAGAACATCGCGATACCGCCGAGGCGCGGAGTGGGTTCCCGGTGCACGTCCCGGGCCCGGATCTCCGGCATCGCCCCGGCCACGATCGCGAACTTCCGTACCGGCCCCGTCAGGAGGTACGTCACCGCAGCCGTGACGCAGAGCGTCAGCAGGTATTCACGCACGGGCTTCCCCACAGGTCTCGCTGGCCATCACAGCCCCACACCCTAGCGACGGACGCATATGGATGAGGACTTCCGGGTATCGACGATGGTTGCACGAGTGGCTGTGCACCCCCGTCGGCTACCCCGGTTCAGCCGGGATACGGCGGGAACTGGCCGGTGAGCGCGCGTGCCTCCTCCCGTGCCGCGGCCGGCTCCGTCTCTCCGCGCAGCACCGCCGCCAGCAGCGCCGCGATCCGCACCATCTCCGGCTCGCCCATGCCCTGGGTGGTCACCGCGGCCGTGCCCAGGCGCAGCCCGCGTCCGTCGCCGTGCGGCAGCGCGCAGCAGTCCAGCACCAGACCGGCCGCCAGCAGCCGGCCGCGCGCGGTACGGCCGTCCACACCGAGCGGGGCGGGGTCCGCGGTGATCAGGTGGGTGTCCGTGCCGCCGGTCGTGACGACCAGGCCCTCCGCGGCCAGGTGACCGGCCAGCACGCGCGCGTTGGCGACGACCTGATGGGCGTACACGGTGAACGCCGGGGTCGCCGCCTCGCCGAACGCGACGGCCTTGGCGGCGATCGTGTGCATCTGGGCGCCGCTCTGGGTGAAGGGGAAGACGGCCCGGTCCACGCGCTCGGCCAGCTCGGCCCCGCACAGGATCATCCCGCCGCGCGGGCCGCGCAGCACCTTGTGCGTGGTCGCGCACACGATGTCCGCGTACGGCACCGGGTTGGGCGCCGCTCCCCCGGCGACCAGGCCGATCGGGTGCGCCGCGTCGGCGATCAGATAGGCCCCGACCTCGTCGGCGACCTCGCGGAAGAAGGCGTAGTCCAGGTGCCGGGGGTAGGCGATGGAGCCGCACACGATCGCCTTGGGCCGGTGGTTGCGGGCGAGGTGGCGCACCTGGTCGTGGTCGATCAGTCCGCTCTCGGCGTCGACGCCGTAGCCGACGAAGTCGAACCAGCGGCCGGAGAAGTTCGCCGGGGAGCCGTGGGTGAGGTGACCGCCGTAGGGCAGGCCGAGGGCGAGGACGGTGTCGCCGGGGCGCAGCAGGGCCGCGTAGGCGGCCAGGACGGCCGAGGAGCCGGAGTGGGACTGTACGTTGGCGTGCTCGGCGCCGAACAGCTCCTTGGCCCGGTCGATGGCCGCGCGTTCGGCGACGTCGACCAGCTCGCAGCCGCCGTGGTGCCGGGCGCCGGGGTAGCCCTCGGCGTACTTGTTGGCGAGCGCGGAGCCGAGGGCGGCGAGCACGGCCGGCGAGCAGAAGTTCTCGGCGGCGATGAGCTGCAGCGTGGTCGACTGCCTCTCCAGCTCGGCCAGGAGGATCTCGGCCATCGCCGGGTCCTGCCGGCGCAAGACGTCGGTCTCTAGGGAATGGGTGACCGACATGGCGGGCTCCCGGGGCGGTCGACGGTGACGTATCCCCAATGTAGGCCGGGGACGTGCGGGGCGCCCGGTATCGCCGCGCGCCCTACGCCCGTGCCGGTACCCCGGTCAGCGCCGTCACCACCGGGTCCAGGGCGTCCCGTATCTCGTCGCCGATCGACCGGAAGAAGGTGAGCGGGGCGCCGTACGGGTCGTACACCTCGTCCGCCTCGGCGGTCGGGGCGAGCAGCCAGCCGCGCAGCGCCGCCGCCGCGCGCACCAGCGCGCGGGCCCGCATGACCACGCCGTCCTCCAGCGGCGGCAGGGTGGCCGGATCTATCGCCCGGACCAGGCGGGTGAACTCCTTCAGGGTGAAGGTGCGCAGGCCCGCCGAATGGCCCATGGAGATGACCTGGGCGCGGTGGTCACGGGTGGCGGTCAGCACCAGATCGGCCATGATCACGTGCTCGTCCAGCAGCTCCCGGCCGACGAAGCCGGAGGCGTCCGCCCCGAACTCCGCCAGCACGGTCTCCGCGTGGGCCTCCATGGGCGCGCCCTCGTGGCCCCAGGTGCCGGCGCTCTCCACGATCAGTCCGCCGCCGAGTACGCCGAGCCGCTCCGCGACGAAGTGGCGGGTCAGCCGCTCGGTGATGGGCGAGCGGCACACGTTGCCGGTGCTGACGTGGAGGATGCGGAAGGTGTCGCGGGGGAACCCGAACGTCGTCGTCTCCTCCGCGCTGTAGCCCCCGCCGCCTATGCCACGCCCCGCTTCAGGGGCCGTCAATTCGCCACCTCAAGGTCGGGTACGACCTTGCGCAGCTCCTCCGCGGAGAGCGCGCCCGCGCGCAGCAGCACCGGGACCTCGCGGGAGACGTCCACGATGGACGACGGCACGTTGCCCGGGGTGGGGCCGCCGTCGAGGTAGACGGAGACGGAGTCGCCGAGCATCTCCTGTGCGGCGTCGCAGTCCTCCGGTGCCGGGTGGCCCGTCAGGTTGGCGGAGGAGACCGCCATCGGGCCGACCTCGGTGAGCAGTTCGATGGCGACCGGGTGCAGCGGCATGCGGACGGCGACCGTGCCGCGGGTGTCGCCCAGGTCCCACTGGAGGGACGGCTGGTGCTTGGCGACGAGCGTCAGGGCGCCCGGCCAGAACGCGTCGACCAGCTCCCAGGCCAGCTCGGAGAAGTCCGTGACGAGGCCGTGCAGGGTGTTCGGGGAGCCGATGAGGACAGGGGTGGGCATGTTGCGGCCCCGGCCCTTGGCGGCGAGCAGGTCGGCGACGGCCTCCGAGGAGAACGCGTCGGCGCCGATGCCGTACACCGTGTCGGTCGGCAGGACCACCAGCTCGCCCCGGCGGACGGCGGACGCGGCCTCGCGCAGACCCGTCACGCGGTCGGTCGCGTCGTTGGTGTCGTATCGCCGTGCCATGTCTAGCTGGCCTCCTCGTACACGTACTGCGGGGTTGAGAACTGGGGGGTGCTCACGGCAGCGCCTTGCGAGCGGTGGCGAACCGCGGGCGGTTGTTGAGGTCGGGGTGATCGGCCGCGTCGGCCCAGCCCCGCTCCTCGGTGAAGATCCACGGCACCTGGCCGCCCTGGGTGTCGGCGTGCTCGATCACGACGACCCCGCCCGGGCGCAGCAGCCGGTGCGCGGTGCGTTCGATGCCCCGGATGAGGTCGAGGCCGTCCTCGCCGGAGAACAGCGCCATCTCCGGGTCGTAGTCACGGGCCTCCGGGGCGACGTACTCCCACTCGGTGAGCGGGATGTACGGCGGGTTGGAGATGACCAGGTCGACCTGGCCGTCGAGGTCCGGGAAGGCGGTCAGCGCGTCGCCCTGGCGCAGGTCGACTCGGGAGCCGGCCATGTTCTTGCGGGTCCACACCAGGGCGTCCTCGGACAGCTCCACGGCGTGCACGCGCGAGCGCGGGACCTCCTGGGCGAGGGCGAGCGCGATGGCGCCGGAGCCGGTGCACAGGTCGACGATGCAGGGCTCGACCACGTCCATGGCACGCACGGCGTCTATGGCCCAGCCGACCACCGACTCGGTCTCCGGCCGGGGCACGAACACCCCCGGCCCGACCTGGAGCTCCAGGTACCGGAAGTAGGCACGCCCGGTGATGTGCTGCAGCGGCTCGCGCTGCTCGCGCCGGGCGATGACCTCCCAGTAGCGGGCGTCGAAGTCGGCGTCCTTCACGGAGTGCAGTTCGCCGCGCTTCACGCCGTGCACGAACGCGGCGAGCTCCTCCGCGTCGGTGCGCGGCGAGGGCACGCCGGCGTCGGCCAGCCGCTGGGTGGCCTGGGCCACCTCCGCGAGCAGCAGGTTCACGCGAGTCCTCCGTGTCGTACTCGTGCTCGTGCGTGCGTACGGCTCTCAGGCGGCGGCGAGCTTCGCCGCCGAGTCGGCGTCGACACAGGCCTGGATCACGGCGTCGAGGTCGCCGTCCAGGACCTGGTCCAGGTTGTACGCCTTGAAGCCGACGCGGTGGTCCGAGATGCGGTTCTCCGGGAAGTTGTAGGTGCGGATCTTCTCGGAGCGGTCGACGGTGCGGACCTGGCTGCGGCGGGCGTCGGCGGCCTCCCTCTCCGCCTCCTCCTGCGCCATGGCGAGCAGCCTGGAGCGCAGGATACGCATCGCCTGCTCCTTGTTCTGCAACTGGCTCTTCTCGTTCTGGCAGGAGGCGACGACTCCGGTCGGGATGTGCGTGATGCGCACGGCGGAGTCGGTGGTGTTGACGGACTGGCCGCCCGGGCCGGAGGACCGGTAGACGTCGATGCGGAGGTCGTTGGGGTTGATCTCCACGTCCACCTCCTCGGCCTCGGGGGTCACGAGGACACCGGCGGCGGAGGTGTGGATACGGCCCTGGGACTCGGTGGCCGGGACCCGCTGCACGCGGTGCACCCCGCCCTCGTACTTCAGCCGGGCCCACACGCCCTGGCCGGGCTCGATCTGCCCGCGGGCCTTCACCGCGACCTGGACGTCCTTGTAGCCGCCCAGCTCGGACTCGGTGGCGTCGATGATCTCGGTCTTCCAGCCGACGCGCTCGGCGTAGCGCAGGTACATGCGCAGCAGGTCGCCCGCGAACAGCGCCGACTCGTCGCCGCCGGCGCCCGCCTTGATCTCCAGGATGACGTCCTTGTCGTCGCTGGGGTCGCGCGGGACGAGCAGCAGGCGCAGCTTCTCGGTCAGCTCCTCGCGCTGCTTCTCCAGATCCTTGACCTCGGCGGCGAAGTCGGGGTCGTCGGCCGCGAACTCGCGCGCGGTCTCGACGTCGTCACCGGTCTGCTTCCAGGAGCGGTACGTGGCGACGATCGGGGTCAGCTCGGCGTAGCGCTTGTTCAGCTTGCGCGCGTTCCCCTGGTCGGCGTGGACCGACGGATCGGCGAGCTTCTTCTCCAGATCGGCGTGCTCGGCGACGAGTTCCTCGACGGCCTCGAACATCTTGGGCTCCTGTACTGCGGTGAAGGGAAGGGCGGGCGACCAAAAACGCCGGTCCCGGGCACACCCCCGTGAGGGCGTGACCGTGGACCGGCGAAATGGGGCTCGCTACTTCTTGGAGCCGGCGGCAGCCTTGCCGAAGCGGGCCTCGAAGCGGGCCACACGGCCACCGGTGTCGAGGATCTTCTGCTTGCCCGTGTAGAACGGGTGGCACTCGGAGCAGACCTCGGCCCGGATGGTGCCGGACTCGATGGTGCTGCGGGTGGTGAACGACGCGCCGCAGGTGCAGCTGACCTGCGTCTCGACGTACGCGGGGTGGATGTCGCGCTTCAAGGTGTCTCCTATGTTCCGGGAGGGCGCCGGGTCGCTGCCGCGGGATGCGGAGGCGTGAACCGGAGCCGACGTACCAGTCTGCCAGGACTGGTGCCTTCTTCCCAAACCGGGGGTGCGGTTGTTCTATTCCGGCTCGGGTGAGCGGTGGGTTCGCCCAGGGGGAGCCGCTTGATCACCGTGCGCGGCCGGGGGTCGCCGTGGGTCGTTCGCGCGGTTCTGCGCGCCCCTAGCCGGCGCTGACGACGCCCTTCGCCTCACCCGTGGCCGTGCCTTCCGTGGCCGACTTCGGAATGGGGCGGTCGTTCTTCAGGGCGTTCCAGACCAGTTGGGCCTTGGTCTTCGCCAGGAGGACGCGGTTGGGGTTGGCCGGGTCGTACTGGACCGGCATCGTCACCATCTTCATGTGGGACGAGCTGATGCCCTTCAGGCCGCCGGCGAAGTCGATCAGGGAGTTGACCGAGCCGAGGTCGGAGTCGGTGGTGACGGCCTTGGTGGCGGTGTCGGCGAGGTCGTACAGCTTCTTCGGGTTCGTGAGGACGCCGACGTGCTTGACCTGGTCGATGAGGGCCTTGATGAAGGCCTGCTGGAGCTGGATGCGGCCCAGGTCGGACCCGTCGCCCACGCCGTGCCGGGTGCGGACCAGACCGAGGGCCTGCTCGCCGTTCAAGGTGTGGGTGCCGGCCTTGAGCTTCAGGTGGCTCTGCTGGTCGTCGATGTCCTTGGTGGTCGTGACCTGGACCCCGCCGAGGTCGTCGATGAGCTTCTGGAAGCCCTCGAAGTCGACCTCCAGGTAGTGGTCCATGCGGATGCCGGTGATGGACTCGACGGTCTTGACAGCGCAGGCCGCGCCACCGGTGGAGTACGCCTCGTTGAACATCACGCCGGACGCGGCGGGGTGGGCGGTGCCCTTGGTGTCGGTGCACCGGGGGCGGTCCACCAGGGTGTCCCGGGGGATGGAGACCACGCTGGCCCGCTTGTGGCCCTCGTACACGTGGACGATCATCGCCGTGTCGGAGCGGGCGCTGCCGTCGTCCGCGCCGCCGCCGAGCTTCTTGTTCTTGCCGGAGCGGGTGTCCGAGCCGAGGACCAGGATGTTCTCGGAGCCGTTGTCGATCTTCGAGGGCCGGTCGGTGCCGAGGGCCTGGTTGATGTCGACGCTGTGGAGGTTGCCGTTGAGCTTGAAGTACAGGTACCCGGCGCCGGATCCGCCCAGCACCACCACGCCGGCCGCCGTCCAGGCGGTCGCGCGCAGCACCTTGCGTCCCGTGCTGGGCGCCTTGCGGCGGCGGCCCTTGCCCCGGCGGCGCGAGGTCGTGCCCGGCTCGGTTATGGCGGGCTGAGGCGTACTCTCGGCGACCACTTCGCTCCTAGGTCTCGTCAGGTCGGTTACCCCCTGAGGTCAGGGTCAGGCGCGGTCGTCACCGCTCCATCGTCGCTCCGCCCGGTCAGACGGAGAAACCCGGGAAAGGGTTGCACAACGCACAGTGCCCACCGCGTACGGCGACGAGCACGCTGCGTAGTCGCTTCGGTCCGGAAGCACGGCGCTCACCTGCGGATTCGGCGCCGGAGATCGCACGCCTGGAAGCCGGTGCCCATCGGGACCCTTGTGGCAAAGATCTCGCTTGCGGCCTTTGCGGTGCCCTTGTGCGGGTACAGGGCTCCAGCGCAAAAGGCCCGCCCCCGTCACTGTGGACGGGGGCGGGCCTGTGTTTCTGTTCCGTGGAACGAACCGTCAGTCGCCGTTGCCGGGCGCCGGCGTCGTCTTCTGGATCTGCATCAGGAACTCGACGTTCGACTTGGTCTGCTTCATCTTGTCGAGAAGCAGCTCGATCGCCTGCTGCTGGTCCAGCGCGTGCAGGACACGGCGGAGCTTCCAGACGACGGCCAGCTCCTCGTTGCCGAGCAGGATCTCTTCCTTACGGGTGCCGGACGCGTCGACGTCCACCGCGGGGAAGATGCGCTTGTCGGCGAGCTTCCGGTCGAGCTTCAGCTCCATGTTGCCGGTGCCCTTGAACTCCTCGAAGATCACCTCGTCCATGCGGGACCCGGTGTCCACGAGAGCCGTGGCCAGGATGGTCAGCGAGCCGCCGTCCTCGATGTTGCGCGCCGCACCGAAGAACCGCTTCGGCGGGTAGAGCGCGGTCGAGTCGACACCACCGGACAGGATGCGGCCGGAGGCGGGCGCCGCCAGGTTGTAGGCACGGCCCAGACGCGTGATCGAGTCGAGCAGCACGACCACGTCGTGGCCCAGCTCGACCAGTCGCTTGGCGCGCTCGATCGCGAGCTCGGCGACCGTGGTGTGGTCCTCGGCCGGACGGTCGAAGGTCGAGGAGATGACCTCGCCCTTGACCGACCGCTGCATGTCGGTGACCTCTTCCGGACGCTCGTCGACCAGGACGACCATCAGGTGGCACTCGGGGTTGTTGTGCGTGATCGCGTTGGCGATCGCCTGCATGATCATGGTCTTACCGGTCTTCGGCGGGGCCACGATCAGACCGCGCTGGCCCTTACCGATCGGCGAGACCAGGTCGATGATGCGGGTGGTGAGCACACCCGGGTCGGTCTCCAGACGGAGCCGGTCCTGCGGGTAGAGCGGGGTCAGCTTGTTGAACTCCGGGCGGCCACGGCCGTGTTCGGGCGCCATGCCGTTGACGGAGTCCAGCCGGACCAGCGCGTTGAACTTCTCGCGGCGCTCGCCCTCCTTCGGCTGGCGGACCGCACCGGTGACGTGGTCACCCTTGCGCAGGCCGTTCTTGCGGACCTGGGCGAGGGAGACGTACACGTCGTTCGGACCGGGCAGGTAGCCGGAGGTCCGGATGAAGGCGTAGTTGTCGAGGATGTCCAGGATGCCCGCGACGGGGATCAGGACGTCGTCCTCGGCGAGCTGCGGCTCGGCGATCTCGTCGCGGCCGCGGCGGCCCCGGCGGTCGCGGTAGCGGCCGCGACGGCCGCGCCGGCCGCCCTCGAAGTCGTCGTCGTCCTGCGGACCGGTGTTGCGGTCCTGACGGCCGCCGCCCTGCTGCTGGCCCTGCTGCTGACGGTCCTGGCGGTCCTGACGGCCGCCGCCCTGGCCCTGCTGGTCGTCGCCCTTGTTGCGGCGGTCACGGTCGCGGTCACGATCCCGGCCGCGCTCGCGGCGGTCACGGCGGCCACGGCCCTCGCCGTCGGCGTCGGCCTTGGCGTCGCCCTGCGGCTGCGCGGGCGTCTCGGCCTTGGGCTCGTTCTTGGCCTCGGCGGCGACGGTCTCCGTGCCGTTCGCGGCCGGGCTGCCCGCCTCGGCGGTGGCCCGGCGGCGACGGCGCTCGTTCGGGGCGTCGTCGGAGGCCGGCTGGCCGGGGATCTCGATCTGCTGCTGGGCCACGGCCTTCTCGGCGGCGGCCTCGGTCTTGGCCTCCGCCTTCTTCGCCGCGCTCTCGCCGCTCTCGGCGGACTCGCCGGTGCGGGCCTTGGAGGTGGCCCGGCGCTTCGGCTTGGTCTCGGCGGCGTCGGCCTTGGCGGCGGGGGCACCCCCGGCGGCCTGCGCCTCCTTGATGACCTCGATCAGCTGGCTCTTGCGCATCCGCGCGGTGCCCCTGATCCCGAGGCCCGAGGCAACCTGCTGCAGCTCGGCCAGCACCATGCCCTCGAGGCCGGTACCGCGGCGCCGCCGGGAGCCGGCACCGGTGGCAGGCGCGGAGGCGTCCGTGGCGGGCGCGGCAGCGGTCTCCTCGACACGTGCGCCCATCAGATCGGTGGTGTCGCTCACGAAGGGTCCTTCCCTGGAGCGGACGTCGGCCTGTCTGGCTCGGCGACCGGTTGTGCTGTCCGGCTACGGTCCTGTCTTCTGTGAACCGTGCCGGGGCGGTGGTCCGCCAAAGCGGCGGAAGAAATGTGCGTGATGGCGCTTCCGCGAGCCGTGGCACCCAGTGTCACGTGGCGTGGTAGCACCGATTCCGAAGCGTGCCCGGCGGCCCGCTCAGTGCCCGCATACGACGTACTGCCCAGGTACGGCGCAAGGAACACGGAGTGGCGCGGGAGGCTCCCGGAAGAATGTCTGTCCCGGACGGGGACACGAGGCACCTCGCCATGGTGGGGTCGGGTGCAGACTTGAGATTAACACTACCGGATCCAACAAACATTCCCCCTCTCCAAATCCGGCAACCGTGTGTCAGGTCGCAAGCGGCAGCACGCTCGCTCCCTGGACGTCCAGGTCCAGCCGGTTGGCGGCCCAGCCCTCACCCGCGAGGTGGGACACCTTGTCGGCGCTGTCGGCGTCGGCGAGCGCCATGACGGTGGGCCCGGCGCCCGAGATCACGGCCGGAATGCCGTCGGCGCGCAGCCGCTCCACCAGCGCGGCGCTCTCCGGCATGGCCGGCGCGCGGTACTCCTGGTGCAGGCGGTCCTCGGTGGCGGGCAGCAGCAGCTCGGGGCGCCTGGTCAGGGCCTCGACGAGCAGGGCGGCGCGGCCCGCGTTGACGGCGGCGTCGACGTGCGGCACGGAGCGCGGGAGCAGACCGCGCGCGGTCTCGGTCAGGACCGGCTTCCCGGGCACGAAAACCACCGGAACGATGGAATGGTGCGGCTCCATCCTGATGGCCCGGGCGGCACCGGCCTCCATCCAGGACAGAGTGAAACCGCCGAGCAGACAGGCGGCCACGTTGTCCGGGTGGCCCTCGATCTCGGTGGCCAGCTCCAGCAGCGCCGCGTCGTCCAGGCGGGCCTCGCCGCCTATGGTCACCGCGCGGGCGGCGACGATGCCGGCGCAGATGGCGGCGGAGGAGGAGCCGAGGCCGCGGCCGTGCGGGATGCGGTTGGCGCAGACGATCTCCAGGCCGCGGGGCTGTCCGCCCAGCAGGTCGAAGGCGGTGCGCAGGGAGCGGACGAGGAGGTGGTTCTCGTCCCGCGGCAGGGTCTCGCTGCCCTCTCCCGCGATGTCGATGTGCAGCCCGGAGTCGGCCACCCGGACGACCACGTCGTCGTACAGCCCCAGCCCGAGGCCCAGGGCGTCGAAGCCCGGACCGAGGTTGGCGCTGGTGGCGGGAACGCGCACCCGGACGGCGGCGGCGCGGAACGCTGGACCGGCCATCGCTCGTTGACTCTCCTTGAGCTGCGTGACTGTCGAAGACATTCGATACGTACGGAAGACCCCCAGGCCGCGCAGCCGGCGCGGCTCGCCCATCTGCGAGGGCATGTGCAACGGGCGGGGTTGAGTACAGACTATCGAAGGAAGGTTCTGTGGCGACATAGGGCGCACAGGAGGCGCACGATGCGTGTCGTAAGCCCCCTGTGCACCCTGTCAGGGATGACCCGGACCCGGAGCGCTCGGAACCGGCGCTCGGGGTCGGGAGCCGGTGCGCTCCGGCTCGGGCACCTCGGCGCTCCGGCTCGGGCACCGGGGTGCTTTGGCTCCGGCACCGGGGCTCTGAACCTCCGGCGCCGGCTCCCGCTCCGGCTCCTGCCCCGGGCGCTCAGGCCAGGCCGAGGCGCTCGGCCGCGGTGGCCGCGTCGACCGGGACGGTGACCGGCTGCGGGGCACCGGCGACGGCCCAGTCGGGGTCCTTCAGACCGTTGCCGGTGACGGTGCACACGATGCGCTGGCCCGGGTCCACCTTGCCCTGCTCGGCGGCCTTGAGCAGACCGGCCACGGAGGCGGCGGAGGCGGGCTCCACGAAGACGCCCTCCTGCGCGGCCAACAGACGGTAGGCGCGCAGGATCTCACGGTCCGTCACCTCGTCGATGGCACCGCCGGACTCGTCCCGCGCGGCCAGGGCGTAACTCCAGGACGCGGGGTTGCCGATGCGGATGGCGGTGGCGATGGTCGACGGGTCCTTGACGACCTCACCGCGCACGATCGGGGCACTGCCGGACGCCTGGAAACCCCACATACGGGGGGTCCTGCCGGCGATGCCGTCGGCGGCGTACTCCTTGTAACCCTTCCAGTAGGCCGTGATGTTGCCCGCGTTGCCGACCGGGAGGACGTGGATGTCGGGCGCGTCGCCGAGCATGTCCACGATCTCGAAGGCAGCCGTCTTCTGGCCCTCGATGCGCACCGGGTTGACCGAATTCACCAGCGCCACGGGGTAGTTCTCGCTCAGTGCGCGCGCCAGGGTGAGGCAGTCGTCGAAGTTGCCGTCGACCTGGAGGATCTTCGCGCCGTGCACGAGGGCCTGGCCCATCTTGCCGAGGGCGATCTTCCCCTGCGGCACGAGCACGGCGGAGACCATGCCGGCCCGCACGGCGTACGCGGCGGCGGAGGCGGACGTGTTGCCCGTGGAGGCGCAGATGACGGCCTTCGCCCCCTCCTCCTTGGCCTTGCTGATGGCCATGGTCATGCCGCGGTCCTTGAAGGACCCGGTGGGGTTGGCCCCCTCCACCTTCAGGTGGACCTCACAGCCCGTGCGCTCGGAGAGCACCTGCGCGGGCACGAGGGGCGTGCCGCCCTCACGGAGCGTCACGACCGGCGTGGTGTCGGAGACCGGCAGCCTGTCCCGGTACTCCTCGATGATTCCGCGCCACTGGTGGGTCATTGCTGGTTACTCTCCTTCAACCCGCATGATGCTGGCGACACCCCGCACGGTGTCGAGCTTGCGCAGTGCCTCGACGGTCCCGGAGAGGGAGGCGTCGGAGGCCCGGTGGGTGACGACGACGAGGGAGGCCTCGCCGTCCTTGCCCTGCTGCCGAACCGTGTCGATCGACACGCCGTGCTCGGCGAAGACGGTGGCGACCTGGGCGAGCACGCCCGGTTTGTCGGCCACGTCGAGGCTGATGTGGTACCGGGTGACGACCTCGCCCATCGGGGAGACGGTCAGGTCGGCGTACGCCGACTCGCCCGGCCCGGTGGCGCCGTTCAGCCGGTTGCGGCAGACGGCGACCAGGTCGCCGAGCACGGCCGAGGCGGTGGGCGAACCACCGGCGCCCGGACCGTAGAACATGAGCTGGCCGGCGGCGTCGCTCTCCACGAAAACGGCGTTGTACGCGCCGCGCACGGAGGCGAGCGGGTGGCTGAGCGGGATCATCGCGGGGTGCACGCGCGCGGTGACGGACGTACCGTCCGCGGACCGCTCGCAGATGGCGAGCAGCTTGATGGTGCAGCCCATCTCCTTGGCGGAGCGGAAGTCGGCGGCGGTGACCTCGGTCATGCCCTCGCGGTAGACGTCGTCGAGGCGCACGCGCGTGTGGAAGGCGATCCCGGCGAGGATGGCGGCCTTGGCGGCGGCGTCGAAGCCTTCGACGTCGGCGGTCGGGTCCGCCTCGGCGTACCCCAGGGCGGTGGCCTCGTCCAGGGCCTCCTGGTACCCGGCGCCGGTCGAGTCCATCTTGTCGAGGATGAAGTTGGTGGTGCCGTTGACGATGCCGAGCACGCGGTTGACCTTGTCACCGGCGAGGGACTCGCGCAGCGGCCGGATCAGCGGGATGGCACCGGCGACGGCGGCCTCGTAGTAGAGGTCGCGGCCGTGCTCCTCGGCGGCGGCGTGCAGGGCGGCCCCGTCCTGGGCGAGCAGGGCCTTGTTGGCGGAGACGACGGAGGCACCGTGCTCGAAGGCGGTGGTGATGAGGGACCGGGCGGGCTCGATCCCGCCGATCACCTCGACCACGACGTCGATGTCCCCGCGTTTGACGAGGGCGGTGGCGTCGGTGGTGACGAGGGAGGGGTCGATGCCCTCACGCACCTTGGCGGGCCGCCGTACGGCCACGCCCGCGAGCTCCACGGGCGCCCCGATCCTCGCGGCGAGGTCGTCGGCGTGCGTCGTCATGATGCGCGCCACCTCTGAGCCGACCACTCCACAGCCCAGCAGCGCCACCTTCAGCGGACGCGTACGCATCATCCGACCTCGTTTCCTCTTACCGTCTACGGTTGGACCAGTCTCACTCACCGGACGGGAGTTTCTACCCTTCGTCCGGATCGTGAGACATCTATTTCATTTGTACGGGACCGCGGGACCGCAGATCTTCCGGCCCCTCCCACGGGGCGGCCGTCCGGGTCACCCGACGTCGAGACGCAGGAGGTCCTCCTCCGTCTCCCGGCGGACGATCACCCGCGCCTCGCCGTCCCGTACGGCGACGACGGGCGGCCGGAGCACGTGGTTGTAGTTGCTGGCCATGGACCGGCAGTACGCGCCCGTGGCCGGTACGGCGATCAGGTCGCCCGGCGCCAGGTCCGAGGGCAGGAACGCGTCCTTGACCACGATGTCCCCGCTCTCGCAGTGCTTGCCGACGACACGGGCGAGCATCGGCTCGGCGTCGGACGCGCGGGACACGAGGGCGACGCTGTACTCGGCGTCGTACAGAGCGGTCCGGATGTTGTCCGACATGCCGCCGTCGACGGAGACGTACGTGCGCAGCCCGTCGAGCGGCTTGACCGTGCCGACCTCGTAGAGCGTGAAGGCGGTGGGGCCGACGATGGCGCGCCCGGGCTCGACGGAGATCCGGGGCGTGCGCAGCCGGGCGGCCTCGCACTCACGCGTGACGATCTCGGTGAGCGCCTTGGCGATCTCGTGCGGCTCCCGAGGGTCGTCGTCACTGGTGTAGGCGATGCCGAGCCCGCCGCCCAGGTCGATCTCCGGCAGCTCCACGCCGTGCTCGTCCCGGATGTCCTTGAGCAGCCCTACGACACGGTGGGCGGCGACCTCGAAGCCCGACATGTCGAAGATCTGCGACCCGATGTGGGAGTGGATGCCGATCAGCTCCAGCCCGTCGAGCTGCAGGGCCCGCCGTACGGCCTCGGCGGCCTGCCCCCCGGCGAGCGGGATCCCGAACTTCTGGTCCTCGTGGGCGGTGGCGATGAACTCGTGGGTGTGCGCCTCCACCCCCACGGTGATCCGGATCTGAACCTTCTGCCGCTTGCCGAGCGACTGCGCGACATGGGCGACCCGCACGATCTCCTGGAAGGAGTCGAGCACGATCCGCCCGACACCGGCCTCGACGGCCCGGGTGATCTCCGCGACGGACTTGTTGTTGCCGTGGAAGGCGATGCGCTCGGCGGGCATCCCGGCGGACAGCGCGGTGGCCAGCTCGCCACCGGAGCAGACGTCCAGATTGAGGCCCTCCTCGTCCAGCCACCGCACGACGGCCCGGGAGAGGAAGGCCTTCCCGGCGTAGAAGACATCGGCGTCCGGTCCGAACGCGGTACGCCAAGCGCGCGCCCGGGACCGGAAATCGGCCTCGTCGAGCACATAGGCGGGAGTGCCGAACTCCTCGGCGAGCCGGCTGACGGGGATTCCGCAGACGGTGACCACGCCGTCGTCGCCGCGCGAGACGGTCTGGGCCCACACCTTCTGGTCCAGGGCGTTGAGGTCGGCGGGCGGCGCGGAGTAGTGCCCCTCGGGCAGGACGTCGGCGTGACGGGGCCCGGCGGGATGGGCGGAACGGCTCATGACGTGACTCTCAGACTCTCTGTCTCTCTCCGGGGCACATCTGCTCGCGCGCCTCAGAGGTGTTCGGGTGCGTCGATGCCGAGCAGGGACAGGCCGCCGGCCAGCACCGTCCCGGCAGCTTCGGCGAGGGCCAGCCGGGCACGGTGGGCGGCCGAGGGTTTCTCCTCGCCGACAGGAAGCACGGAAGGCAACAGAGGCAGCACGGCATCGGCGACGGTGACGAGATGCCGGGCAAGCCGGTCCGGGGCACGACGGGTGGCGGCCACGGCGAGGATGCGGGGGTGGGCGGCTAGGGGGGTCAGGAGG
>NZ_JNWV01000051.1 GCF_000716535.1 Streptomyces flaveolus
CTCACCCATCGCGAAGACGTCCAGGCCGACCTCCTCGGCCTTCAGCGCGATGGCGACCATGGCCTTGATCCGCTCGCGCTCGGTCGGGGTCCGCCCCGTGGTGGGGTCCGGCGTGACATCGCCGACCGAAAAGATCCCGAACTGCATGGTCGCTCACCCTCCAGGTTGTTGACCGTTCAACTATACCCCTCCAACGGCCACCACACCCCGGGTATTCCAGCCCCCTCCACCGCCCCTTCCCGGCCCCTCCGGCCCTACGGCACCAGCACCACCCGCCCCCGCAGCCCGCCCTCCGCCAGCCGGGCATGCGCCTTGGCCGCATCCGCCAGGGCGAACGTCTCGGCCACCCGCAGCGTCAGCACCCCTTCGTCGACCAGCCGGACCAGCTCCGCGAGCCGCGCCCCGTCCGCGGTCACCGCCACGGCCCCCGTCCGCACCCCGCGCACCGACGCGGGGTGCGCCCCGGGCCGCACCCCCGTGTACGCGCCCCCGTCCCGCACCCACTCCAGCGCCGGCTCCCCGAGCACCGCCGCGTCCAGCACCGCGTCCACGCTCCCCGGCTCGACCAGCGAGGCCCCCTCGGCCGGCCCGGCCGTGAAGTGCGCGGCCCCCAGCGACCGCACCAGCTCCTCGTCGCCCGCCCGGGCGTGCCCCGTCACCTCGATCCCCCGGTGCGCGGCGAGCTGCACGGCGAACCCGCCGACCGCGCCCGCCGCCCCGGTCACCAGCAGCGACGCACCCGGCGCGAGGTCCAGCAGATCCAGCGCCTGGACGGCGGTCAGCCCGTTCAGCGGCAGGGTCCCCGCGTGCACGGCGTCCACGGTGGCCGGCGCCTTCGCCACCGCGTCCGTGTCCACGACGACGTACTCGGCGTGCGCGCCCAACGGATCGGCGACGCCCGGCACGAGCGCCACCACCGGGTCGCCCACCTGCCAGGCGGCGGCCGCCCCGACCGCGTCCACCGTCCCGGCCGCGTCCCAGCCGAGCCCGAGCGTCTTGCCGGCCCCGCCGAAGAACCCGGCGCGCACCCCGGCGTCCACGGGGTTCAGCGCGCCCGCGGCCACCTTGATCCGCACCTGCCGGGCCCCCGGCTCCGGTACCGGCACCTCGGCGATCTCCACCGCGTCCGGACCGCCGAACGTCCTCACCACAGCAGCACGCATGACAACTCTCCTCAGCCATAAGGCAGTTGATGGATTCCGCGGCACTTTTCCGGCCGCACGACCCACCGTAGGAGAGCTACTATCCACAAGTAAGTAGTTACCTCAGAGTGCGTAGCCGACCCGGAGGAGAGTCCATGGCGACCATGACCGCCGCCCAGCGCCGCGAACAGGCCCGCGCCGACTACGACGCCTTCCTGCGCAACTGCCCCACCAACCAGCTCCTCGGGCGGCTCAGCGACAAGTGGGTCAGCCTCGTCGTCGCCGCCCTCTCCACCGGCCCCCTGCGCTACAGCGACCTCGGCCGCAAGATCGCCGGCGTCAGCCCCAAGATGCTCACCCAGACCCTGCGCACGCTGGAGCGGGACGGCATCGTCAGCCGCACGGTCACCCCGTCCGTCCCGGTCCGCGTCGACTACGCGCTCACCCCGCTCGGCACCGGCCTCGCCGGCCTGCTCACCGCCGTGAAGACCTGGGCCGAGACCCACTTCGACGAGGTCCGCGAGGCCCGCGAACGCTACGACGCCGAGAACCCCGCCTGAGCCGAGGAAGGCGCCGGCACGGAAGGCACCACCGGCACCGAAGCCAGCGGAAGATCAGAAGGCGTACGAGTCCCCGGTCGCCAGCACCAGCACCGTCATCCGGTCGTTCGACCGGTCCTGGTCCGTCACACCCGCGCTCCACGCGGTGTCGACCTCCAGCGTCAGCTCCGACGGCCGCTCCCGCAGCCGTACCGGCAGCCGCAGCCGCTCCCCCTCCGCGTCCACGGCCAGCGGCCCGGTCCCGCACAGCACCGTCCGCTCGTCCTCCCGGGCACAGCGCGCGGGCAGCTCCTGCCGGTCGGCCAGCTCCTCCGACCAGCGCAGCCGGACGGTGGCGTCCGCGACGGCGGTGGGGCCGTTGTTGCGCGGGGTCAGCACCACCTCCACCTGGTCCCCGTCCATCGTCGCGGTCCCGTGGAATGCGAGGTCGGCCTCCGGAACCGGAGCGGCCACCGCGATCCCCGGCACCAGGACGGCACCGGCACACACCCCGGACAACACCCACGCCCGCATCCGCATGCGCTCACCACTCCTCGCTCGCGACCGCACCGCCGTATCCACGGCTGCCGTACGGATGTATGCCACGCGAGCCATCCGCCAGGCGCCCTCCAACAGGTGACGCGCCCTCCCCCGGGTGACGCGGAACCGGCGTGCGAAGCTGCCCCCATGCCGATCCTCCGCTCCGCCGCCCTGTTCGTCGTCGCCGCTCTGTTCGAGATCGGCGGCGCCTGGCTGGTCTGGCAGGGCCTGCGGGAACACCGGGGCTGGCTGTGGATCACCGGGGGCGTCCTCGCCCTCGGCGCGTACGGCTTCGTCGCCACCTTCCAGCCGGACGCCCACTTCGGCCGCATCCTCGCCGCCTACGGCGGGATCTTCGTGGCCGGCTCGATCCTGTGGGGCGTCGTCGCGGACGGCTACCGCCCCGACCGCTGGGACATCACAGGGGCGCTGATCTGCCTCGCCGGGATGGCCGTCATCATGTGGGCGCCGCGAAACAGCGGCTGAGGCTCACTTACGCTGGACGGACCCGCTCGACCGACCGCCCAGCCGCAGCCCAGGAGCAGCCATGGCCACCGCCGCACCGTCCGCCGCCTCCCGCATCGCCGTCGTCACCGGCGCGAGCAGCGGCATCGGCGCCGCCACGGCCCGGCAACTCGCCACGGCCGGCTACCGCGTCGTCCTCACCGCCCGCCGCAAGGACCGCATCGAGGCCCTGGCCGAGGAACTGACCAAGGCCGGCCACTCCGCCCTGGCGTACCAGCTGGACGTCACCGACCGCGCCGCCGTGGACGAGTTCGCCACCGCCTTCCAGACGATCGGGGTCCTGGTCAACAACGCGGGCGGCGCCCTCGGCGCGGACCCGGTCGCCACCGGCGACCCGGCGGACTGGCGCACGATGTACGAGACGAACGTCATCGGCACCCTGAACCTCACCCAGGCACTGCTGCCGAAGCTCGTCGCGAGCGGCGACGGCGTGGTCGTGGTCGTCTCCTCCACCGCCGGCCACGGCACCTACGAGGGTGGCGCCGGCTACGTGGCCGCCAAGCACGGCGCCCACGTCCTCGCCGAGACCCTGCGCCTGGAGATCGTCGGCCAGCCGGTCCGGGTCATCGAGATCGCCCCCGGCATGGTCAAGACCGACGAGTTCGCGCTGACCCGCTTCGGCGGGGACACCGAGAGGGCCGAGAAGGTGTACGAGGGCGTCGCCGAGCCCCTCACCGCGGACGACGTGGCCGAGACGATCACCTGGGCGGTGACCCGCCCCAGCCACGTCAACGTCGACCTCCTGGTCCTGCGCCCGCGCGCCCAGGCGTCCAACACGAAGGTGCACCGGGAACTGTGACGGACGAGAACTCCCTGACGGAGGACACCTTCGAGAAGCGGCGCCTGGCGCAGGAGACGAAGAACGAACGCCAGGTCTGGTACTTCCTGGCCTACTTCCTCTTCGGCATCCACTTCATCGCGTTCATCATGATCTACGCGGTGCGGCACGCGAAGTGACGCACGGGCCCGTACGCCGGGCCCGCGTCAGGCGAACGCCGGCAGGTTGCGCGCGACCCACGCGGCGAAGGGCGCGGCCGGGCGCCCCAGGACGGCCTCCACATCCGGAGCGGCCCTGCGCTCGGCCGGCAGCGGCGCGCCGAGGACGTCGAGGGTGCCGGCGACCACCTGCTCCGGCATGAACCGCGCCATCCCCGCGTGCGCCTCCTCGCGGGACAGCTCCACGAAGGCCACCTTCTCGCCGAGGGCCGCCGCGATGACCTCGGTCTGCTCGCGCGGGCTGATGGGCTCGGGCCCGGTCAGCTCGTACACCCGGCCGGCGTGCCCGTCCTCGCGCAGAGCGGCGGCGGCCACGGCGGCTACGTCCGCCGGGTCGACCACGGGCAGGGCGACCTCGCCGAAAGGCGCGAAGACGGTGCGCTCGGCGCGGACCGACCCCGCCCAGGCGAGGGCGTTGGAGGCGAACCCGCCGGGGCGCAGGATGGTGAACTCCCGCCCGGACGCGCGTACCGCGGCCTCGAGGGCGCGCAGCCGGGCGTGTGAGGACGCGTCGGGCCGGGTGGCGCTGACCTGCGAGGACACCAGCACGATCCGTCCGACCCCGGCGTCCGCGACCGCATCGAGCAGGACGTCGGGGCTCTCCCCCCGGAAATTCAGCTCGCCCCCCAGGACCAGGAACACGGCACGGGAACCGTCGAGGGCGGCCCGCATGCTCGCCGCGTCCCCGACCCCGCCCCGGACCCACCGCACCCCGGCCCCGGACGACGCGGTGTCCGGCCGCCGCGACACGGCGACGACCTCCTCACCGCCCGCTGCCAGCAGCTCCACCAGCACACGCCCGACGTTCCCGGTGGCACCGGTCACAGTGATCATCACGAACCCCCCAGTGAGTAAGTTGACTAACTAACTGAGACGCTAGCAGAGCCCCACCCCCGGCTGTCTATAGTCAGTCAGGTGACAAACTCAGTGGATCGGCGGGCACGGGCGTCACAGAAGCGCCAACGACTCATGACGGCGGCGGCCCGGGTCCTGCACCAGCAGGGCGTCGAGCGCACCACCCTCGCCGACATCGCCCGCGAGGCCGACGTCCCGGTCGGCAACGTCTACTACTACTTCAAGACCAAGGACGAACTCGTCCAGGCGGCGCTCGCGGAACACCGCGCCCACCTCGACGAACTCACCGGCGAACTGGACCGGTTGCCGACCCCGCACGACCGCCTCAAGGCCCTGGTCGAGGCCTGGACCGCCCAGCGCGAGGTCGCCGCCCGCCACGGCTGCCCCACCGGCACCCTGGCCGTCGAACTGGACAAACGCGCGGACGGCACGCTGGACGCGGAAGCCGGCGCGGTGATCCGCCGCCTCCTGGACTGGACCGCCGGCCAGTTCCGCACCTGGGGCGTCCCCGACCCCGACGACCACGCCCTCACCCTGATCGCGGCCTACCAGGGCATGTCCCTCCTGACCAACGCCCTCCGCGACCCCGACATCATGACGAGAGAGGGAGCCCGCCTGCTGCGCTGGCTGGACGCGCTGGAGCCGGGGGCCGGGCGGGACGCGTAACCCACACGGGCGAACCTCATCGATCACCCGATCAGCGCACGAACATCCGCCCTAGGCTCGCGCCACACGATCAACTCGACGGTCCTCGGCGGGGAGTGCCATCCCAGCCGAGGACCTGACCAGCAAGGAAGTGGAGGCTTCCCTGTGGCTGACTGCGAGCCTAACGCCCACCGGTTCATGGACCTCACGGTCCCTGAGTACGCATACATGTTCGGGTTCTTGCAGGCGGATGGGCATCTGTCTCACCAGTCACGGAAACGGGGGCGACTGGCGGTCGAGATCAGCTCTCGGGACATCGATCTGCTGCGACAGTTCCAGAAGCTGACTCCCTACAAGAGCAGCATCACCGAACGCACCCGGTCCACCAACTTCGCCACGACTCACACCGCCGCCATCTGGAACCTGCATTCCCTGGAGGCGAGGACCAGGATCAACGAACTCGGTCTGCCTTACGGCCGCAAGTCCGAGGCGATCAGTCCACCGAGCGTGGCGTTCTCGCACCGGGACTATCTTCGCGGCCTGATCGATGCCGACGGCTCGGTCGGCTTCACCAGCAAGGGGTTCCCGTTCGTATCCCTCACCACCGCCAGTAGTGCGATCGCGTCCTTCCTGTGCGACTACGCCAGGGAGGTGACGGGAGCCGAGCGCAACGCCAAGCGCAACGCCCGCGACGGGGTCTACAACGTCCTCTACATGATGGAGCTGGCGCAACGTTTGGCGGCTGACCTCTATTACCCCGGCTGTCTCTCCCTGGAACGCAAGCGCGCGACCGCGGACTCGCTCTCCGCCTGGGCGCGTCCCACCGGCATGAGGGCCGCGTACACAGCACGCCGCTGGGCCGAGCACGAAGACCGGATCCTGTTGAAGCTCAGCAGCCCCATGGCCGCAGCAGAGGCACTCGGCAGGACCAGTCAGAGTTGCAGTCTCCGTCTATGGCGGCTGCGCACCGGCCAAGTGCCGATGCCCAACGATCAGTGACCAGATGAAGAGGCCCCTGGCGCCAGGGGCCTCTTCACGTCAACCCTTCACACAGATGAACTGCTTCAGCTTCGCCACGACTTCGACGAGGTCGCGCTGCTGCTCCATCACCTGGTCGATGTTCTTGTAAGCACCTGGAATCTCGTCCAGCACACCCGAGTCCTTGCGGCACTCCACGCCTCGGGTCTGCTCCTCCAGGTCCTTGGTCGTGAAGCGACGCTTGGCCGCATTGCGGCTCATGCGCCGACCGGCCCCGTGCGAAGCCGAGTTGAAGGCCTTCTCGTTCCCGAGCCCTTTCACGACGTACGAGCTGGTGCCCATCGAACCGGGAATGATCCCGAACTCACCCGAGCCGGCACGGATCGCTCCCTTACGGGTCACGAGCAGGTCCATGCCGTCGTACCGCTCCTCCGCCACGTAGTTGTGGTGGCAGGAGATCTCCGGCTCGAAGGTCGGCTTCGCCTTCTTGAACTCTTTGCGAATCACGTCCTTCAGGAGCGCCATCATGAGCATGCGGTTGTACTTGGCGTACTCCTGCGCCCAGAACAGGTCATGTCGGTAGGCCGCCATCTGCGGGGTGTCCGCGATGAAGACGGCGAGGTCCCGGTCGACCAGGCCCTGGTTGTGCGGGAGCTTCTGGGCCTCGCCGATGTGATGCTCGGCGAGTTCCTTCCCGATGTTGCGCGACCCTGAGTGCAGCGTGAGCCAGACCGAATCCGACTGATCCAGACAAACTTCGAGGTAGTGGTTGCCGGATCCGAGCGTTCCCATCTGTTTTTCTGCTCGATCGTGACGGAATTTGACCGCTTCCGCGACCCCGTCGAACCGCCCCCAGAAATCGTCCCACCCGGCAGTGGCCACCCCGTGGAACCGCCCGGGATCGACGGGACTGTCATGCATCCCCCGCCCCACCGGAACAGCCTGCTCGATCTTCGACCGCAGCCGCGACAGGTCCCCGGGGAGGTCGTTCGCCGTGAGGGACGTCTTCACCGCCGACATCCCGCAGCCGATGTCCACCCCGACCGCCGCCGGGCACACCGCCCCCCGCATCGCGATGACCGAGCCGACCGTGGCGCCCTTGCCGTAGTGCACGTCCGGCATCACGGCCAGGCCCTTGATCCACGGCAGGGTCGCCACGTTCTGGAGCTGGCGCAGGGCCACGTCCTCGACCGTCGCCGGGTCCGTCCAGATCCGGATCGGGACCTTGGCGCCCGGCATCTCCACGTACGACATGTATTCCTCATTCCCCCGGAACCGACAACAAAAGGCTTGAAAGCGGAAAAACGCAAAAGCGGCGCCAAGGTCGATGAAAAGGGACAAGGGACCGGCGTCCACGGCAGTGCGTGCGATACACATTGTCTCCAGGGGGCGCCCCGCCACGGCAAGCGAATAACCAGCGGGGACACTGGAGCACCAGCGATCGAACACCGTCGAGAGGAGCCCGACCGTGCAGCGGAAGGCGTATGTAACCGGCACCGCCGCCCTCCTCGCGGCGCTGCTGGCCGGCTGCACGAGCGGCTCCGGGGACACGGGTCCGGCGGACAACGCCAACCCGGGTGACGCCGGTTCGGCCGCGGCCGCCGCCCAGCCCGGCAAGTACCGCACGCTCCCCGAGCCCTGCGGCGCGGTCGGCCACGACGCCCTGGACGCGCTGCTGCCCGGCATCCAGCAGATCACCGACCCGGCCCAGCGGGACAAGGCGTACCAGGGCGATGCCGCGCTCACCTACGACACCGATCGCAAGGTCGGCTGCCGCTGGAAGGTCGAGTCGGCCGATGCCACGGACCACCTGTCCGTCGACTTCGAGCGCGTGGTGTCGTACGACAACACGGTCAGTGACGACGACCAGGCGCAGAAGCTGTTCCTGGAGAAGGAGACGGCCGCCGACCTCCCGGCGCCGACGACCTCCTCGGCACCGCCGACCTCGTCCCCGACGCCCACCGCGTCCTCGTCCTCGTCCGCGTCCGCGTCCTCCTCCTCGTCGGCGAAGGGCTCCGCCGGCGGCGCCGCCTCCCCGGGTGCGACGAAGCCGTCTTCCTCCAACTCCCCTGTGTCGTCGGGCTCCTCCGAGTCCTCCGACGCGTCCTCCGGTGCCGCGCCCACCGATCTCCAGCCGCGCGCGCTCCTCGACCTCGGCGACGAGGCGTATCTGGACGACCGGCTCAGCACGTCCGGTTCGACGGCCGAACAGCGGACGGTGACTGTGGTGTTCCGCACGTCCAACGTCATCGTCACCATCCAGTACGAGGAGCAGCCGATGGCCATGGGAACGGTCCCGGACAGCAAGGAAATGCAGGACAGGGCCCGTAATCTGGCCTCGCGGCTGGATGACGCGCTGGGCGGCTGACGACCTCACCGGTCCCACCGGTCCCCGTCCGCGAAGCGCGCGAACGGAAACCGCACAGCTCCTTCACCGCGTACCGTGGCCCCGCAGGAACCCGCACGAACACCGAGCGTCATGAGTGAAGGAACCATGCAGCGAGCAGCCCAGCGAGACGACCGTGCCCAGCGACACCAGCGAGCCAAGCGCCTTCGCCGCGTTCTTGTCTGCGCGGCAGCCGTTCCCGCGGTTCTGATCACCGCGGCGTGCTCGTCGGACTCGGGTGACTCCAAGGCCAAGTCCGGTGGCGGGAGCAGCGCGTCGGCTGGGGCCGGCAGCTCGCAGCCGTCGGCGAGCGCGTCGCCGACCGTGCAGGCGGCGGCGTACGACAAGCTTCCCGACGCGTGCGCGGTGCTGTCGAAGAAGACGCTGGCCGATCTGGTCCCTCAGGCCGCGAAGTCCGGCAAGAAGGGCAGCTCGGACGAGCCGTCGTCGCGTGCTTCCTGTTCGTGGAACAGCCTGGACAACAACGGTGTGAAGGGCTCCCAGTTCCGCTGGCTGAACGTCTCCCTGCTGCGCTTCGACTCGGACGTCTCGCGTGGTTCCGGCGACGACCAGGCGCACACGTTCTACGCCCGGCAGGTGAAGGACGTGCAGGCGGTCGACGGTGCGAAGGGCACCAAGGCGATACCGCTGTCCGGTACGGGTGCGGAGGCGATGGCGGTGCGCTACGACCTGAAGAAGAAGGAAGGCCTCTTCAAGCAGCAGACGGTCGTCGCCCGGGTGGAGAACGTGGTGGTGACGGTCGACTACAACGGGGCCGGCCTCGCGGGTGAGAAGACGCCGGACGCCGACGACCTGACGAAGGCCGCGGAGAAGGCCCTGAAGGAGGTCGTGGCGTCGGTTTCGTCGGCCAACGGGGCTGGTGGTAAGGCGAGTTCGCCGGCGTCCCCGTCGAAGTCGGCGTCGCCCTCGAAGACCTCTTCGAAGTCGCCCTCTGCCGGCGCGTCTCCGTCCGGGTCGGCCGCGAAGAAGAGCTGACCGGGGGCCGTGAGGGCTGACCGGCACCGCGTTCGCCGCACGCGTGTGCCACTCTGTTGCGCGCAACAACACGCAATGGGAGGGGAGTACGAGTGGCCGCGCCACTGCAGCTGACTCGGATGCACCGCGTGCTCATCGGCGTGGTCGTGACCGGCGCGTTGATCATCGCCGGCATCGGCTTCGCCGGTTCGTACGCGGCCGTCCGTGAGCTGGCCATCAAGAAGGGCTTCGGGAACTTCTCTTATGTGTTCCCGGTGGGCATCGACGCAGGCATCTGTGTCCTCCTCGCCCTGGACCTGCTGCTGACCTGGATCCGTATCCCCTTCCCGCTGCTGCGCCAGACGGCGTGGCTGCTGACGGCGGCGACGATCGCGTTCAACGGCGCGGCCGCCTGGCCGGACCCGCTGGGTGTCGGGATGCACGCGGTGATCCCGGTGCTGTTCGTCGTGGCGGTCGAGGCGGCCCGGCACGCGATCGGCCGGATCGCGGACATCACGGCCGACAAGCACATGGAGGGGGTCCGTCTCACCCGCTGGCTCCTCTCCCCGGTGCCCACGTTCCTCTTGTGGCGCCGTATGAAGCTGTGGGAGCTGCGTTCGTACGACCAGGTCATCAAGCTGGAGCAGGAACGCCTCGTCTATCAGGCGCGCCTGCGGTCCCGCTTCGGCCGGGCCTGGCGCCGCAAGGCTCCGGTGGAGTCCCTGATGCCGCTGCGGCTGGCTCGGTACGGCGTCCCGCTGGCGGAGACGGCCCCGGCGGGCCTGGCGGCGGCGGGCATCGAGCCGGCCCTGATACCCGCCGTGGTCGCGGGCAGTCGTGCCGCTGGGGCGGCGCCCGTTCCCCAGCAGGCGGCACCTCCCGGCGAGCAGCGGCGCGAGCTGCCCGGCCAGCGCTCCGGGCAGCCGGACGACACCCCGGTGGACGAGCAGAGCCCGTGGTTCCAGACTCCCCGGGAGGTCGAGTACCACGGCGGTTACGACCCCACCTACGACCCCATGCTCCAGGAGCCCCAGTACGCCCCGGAGGAGCAGTACGAGGACTGGTACGAGGACCAGCCCCCGGAGCAGTTCCAGCAGCCGTCCTCCGAGGAGACCGGCAGCTTCCCGATTCCGGTGGGCCCGAACCGCATGCGCGAGCTGGGGGAGGGTGGCGGCGTTCCCGAGCCGGAGCCGACGGAGGACGAGTACTACCAGGTCTTCCGGAAGTCGATCGACGGCAGTTTCCCCACGCCGCACCAGTTCAGCGAGGCGGTGGAGGCGACGTACCGCATCACGCTGCCGCCGCGTGACGCCGACCGCATGGTCAACCGGTTCACGAACCGCTTCAACGCGGAGCTGGAAGAGGACCACATCGCATGACGGCATGAAGAAGGGGCCCTCCGCCGGCGGAGGGCCCCTTCTTCGTGCCGCTTACTCCCCGAGCAGGCGCCGTACCCGCTCCTGCCCCACGGCCAGCAGCAGGGTGGGCAGCCGGGGCCCGGTGTCCCGGCCGACGAGCAGGTGGTACAGGAGGGCGAAGAAGGACCGCTGAGCCGTCTTGATCTCGGCGGGGAGCTCCTTGGGCGTGGCGTCGGCGGGGAACCCGGCCTGCACCTTGGGCACGCCGTACACGTGGTGGGTCAGACCGTCGAGCGACCAGTGGTCGGCGAGTCCGTCGAGCAGCAGGCGTACGGACTGCTGGGAGGCCTCGTCGAGGGACTTCAGCAGTTCGGCGTCGGGTTCGTCGCGCACGATGGTCCGCTGGTCGGCGGGGACGTGCGTGTTGATCCAGGCCTCGGCCCTGTCGTAGCGCGGCCGTACCTCGTCCAGGGAGGCCAGCGGCTGCTCCGGGTCGAGCTCGGAGAGGATGCGCAGGGCCTGGTCCTCGTGTCCGGCGGTGATGTCGGCGACGGACGCGAGGGTGCGGTACGGCAGCGGTCGCGGGGTCCTGGGCAGCTCACCGGCGGCGGTGCCGACGGCACGGGTGTACGCTGCCACGTCGCCGGGCAGGGCGGAACCGTCGGAGACCTTGGCGGCGAGCTTGTCCCACTCGTCGTAGAGCCGCTGGATCTCCTGGTCGAAGGCGATCTTGAAGGACTGGTTGGGCCTGCGGCGGGCGTACAGCCAGCGCAGGAGCTGCGGCTCCATGATCCTCAGCGCGTCGGCCGGGGTCGGGACGCCGCCGCGCGAGGAGGACATCTTCGCCATGCCGGAGATGCCGACGAAGGCGTACATGGGGCCGATGGGCTGCTTGCCGCCGAAGATGCCGACGATCTGGCCGCCGACCTGGAAGCTGGACCCCGGCGAGGAGTGGTCGACTCCGCTCGGCTCGAAGATCACGCCCTCGTACGCCCAGCGCATCGGCCAGTCGACCTTCCAGACCAGCTTGCCGCGGTTGAACTCGCTGAGCCGGACGGTCTCGGCGAAGCCGCACGCGGTGCAGGTGTACGACAGCTCGGTGGTGTCGTCGTCGTAGGAGGTGACCGTCGTCAGGTCCTTGCCGCAGTTGCCGCAGTACGGCTTGTACGGGAAGTACCCGGCGGAGCCGGAGCTGCCGTCGTCCTCGGACGCGGCGCCGGAGCCCTCCTCGGCCTCCAGCTCGGCCTCGTCGACGGCCTTCTGCTGCTGCTTCTTCGGGGCCTTCTTCGTGCGGTACTGGTCGAGGATCGCGTCGATGTCGTTCCGGTGCCTCATGGCGTGCAGGATCTGCTCGCGGTAGGCACCGGAGGTGTAATGCTCGGTCTGGCTGATCCCGTCGAACTCCACGCCGAGCTGGGCCAGCGATTCGATCATCGCGGCCTTGAAGTGCTCGGCCCAGTTCGGGTGCGGCGAGCCCTTGGGGGCGGGGACGGACGTCAGCGGCTTGCCGATGTGCTCGGCCCAGGCCTCCTCGTCGACGCCGTCGATGCCCTTCGGCACCTTGCGGTACCGGTCGTAGTCGTCCCAGGAGATCAGGTGCCGGACCTGGTGGCCGCGGCGGCGGATCTCGTCGGCGACGAGGTGCGGGGTCATGACCTCGCGGAGGTTGCCGAGGTGGATCGGACCGGAGGGGGAGAGTCCGGACGCGACGACGACCGGTTTGCCCGGGGCCCGGCGCTCCGACTCCTCGATGACCTCATCCGCGAAACGGGAGACCCAGTCGGTGGTCTCGGTGCTCTGAGCCACGATCGGCACGTCCTTCTTTCTGAACGGGGTGACACCCCATTCTCACAGACCGGAACGCGCCCGGGAAAACGGCTTTACCCCCCGTGGGATACTGGCTGGGTCTATCCATCCCCACGAGGAGAACGGCACCCACTCCTATGGCCTCGGTCACGTCCCTCAGCGACAACGTCCAGCAGCACCTCGCGTCCGCCCTCTCGGCCACCCTGCCGGAGGCCGCCGGCGCGGACCCGCTGCTGCGACGAAGCGACCGGGCCGACTTCCAGGCCAACGGCATCCTGGCCCTGGCCAAGAAGGCGAAGGCGAACCCCCGGGAGCTGGCGACCCAGGTCGTCTCCCGGGTGGTGACGGGTGACGTGATCAAGGACGTCGAGGTGTCCGGCCCCGGCTTCCTGAACATCACGATCGCGGACCGGGCGATCACGCGGAACCTGGCCGCGCGGTACGCGGACGAGACGGGCCGCCTCGGCGTGCCGCTCGCCGAGCACCCGGGTACGACGGTGATCGACTACGCCCAGCCGAACGTGGCGAAGGAGATGCACGTCGGCCACCTGCGGTCCGCGGTGATCGGCGACTCGGTCGTCCAGCTCCTCGAGTTCACCGGCGAGAACGTGGTCCGCCGGCACCACATCGGCGACTGGGGCACCCAGTTCGGCATGCTCATCCAGTACCTGGACGAGCACCCGCACGAGCTGGACCACAAGGACGCCCAGGTCACCGGCGAGGAGGCGATGTCGAACCTCGACCGCCTCTACAAGGCCGCGCGGAAGAAGTTCGACTCCGACGAGGAGTTCAAGACGCGGGCCCGGCGCCGGGTGGTCGACCTCCAGGCCGGGGACGAGCACACGCTCGCCATGTGGCAGAAGTTCGTGGACGAGTCGAAGATCTACTTCTTCTCCGTCTTCGAGAAGCTGGACATGGAGATCCAGGACGCGGACATCGTCGGCGAGTCCGGTTACAACGACATGCTGGCCGAGACCTGCCGCCTGCTGGAGGAGTCGGGTGTCGCGGTCCGCTCCGAGGGCGCCCTGTGCGTCTTCTTCGACGACATCAAGGGTCCGGACGGCAACCCGGTCCCGCTGATCGTGCAGAAGTCGGACGGCGGCTACGGCTACGCGGCCACCGACCTCTCGGCGATCCGCGACCGCGTCTTCAACCTGAAGGCGAACACCCTCCTCTACGTGGTGGACGCACGGCAGGCCCTGCACTTCCGGATGGTCTTCGAGACCGCCCGCCGGGCCGGCTGGCTGAACGACGACGTGACGGCGGTGCAGCTCGCCTTCGGCACGGTGCTCGGCAAGGACGGCAAGCCGTTCAAGACGCGTGAGGGCGAGACGGTCCGCCTGGTCGACCTCCTCGACGAGGCGATCGACCGCGCGTCGGCCGTGGTCCGGGAGAAGGCGCAGGACCTGTCCGAGGAGGAGATCGCCGAGCGGGGTGCCCAGGTGGGCATCGGCGCGGTGAAGTACGCGGACCTGTCGACGTCGGCGAACCGGGACTACAAGTTCGACCTGGACCAGATGGTCTCGCTGAACGGCGACACGTCCGTCTACCTCCAGTACGCGTACGCCCGTATCCAGTCGATCCTCCGCAAGGCCGGCGAGGTCCGCGCGACGGCCCACCCGGAGCTGGGCCTGCACGAGGCGGAGCGCGCCCTCGGCCTGCACCTGGACTCCTTCGGGGAGACGGTGCGGGAGGCGGCGGCGGAGTACGCCCCGCACAAGCTGGCGGCGTACCTGTACCAGCTCGCGTCGCTGTTCACGTCGTTCTACGACAAGTGCCCGGTCATCAAGCCGCAGCCGCCGCGGGACGTCGCGGAGAACCGCCTGTTCCTCAGCGACCTCACGGCCCGCACCCTGCACCAGGGCATGGCCCTGCTGGGCATCCGCACGCCCGAGAAGCTCTGAGGCGCACACAAGGCTCCGCGTCCCGGTAACCCCGGGGCGCGGGGTCATCGGTCGTGACAACTCGCAGCCATTTCAGTACGGTTGATGCCCGCCGGGAGACTCTGGCGGGCACGGGGCGGTGGCATCGGGGGGCTCGTTGGTCGTGGTGATCTCACCTGAATTAGGTTCCGTTCGTCCCGGGACTTCCCTGTCGGTCATGGCTGGCACTCGGATCCGGGGGCCACGATGATCACCGCCCAGGGCTCACTGACCGCCGAGAGCCTGCTAGGACAGGCCGACGGGGCGACCGCCCTGTGGCGTGCCCGGCCGATCGACTCAGGCGGCAATCCTCATCTGGAAGAACGCGCGGTGGTGCTCTCGGCCGCGGCCAAGGCGGCCACCGCCTGGTTGTCCGCACCCCCAGGGCTGCACAACCTTCCTGCCGCCAAGGACGGTCTGATCGGCCGGACGGACGCATTGCAGGGGCTCCGTGAGTCACTGACGTCCGGCGCGGGCGTGATCTGTCAGGCCGCGGCCGTTCATGGTCTCGGCGGTGTGGGCAAGACGACCCTGGCTCTGCACTACGCGCACACGCACCTCACCGACTACCCGTTGGTGTGGTGGATCACTGCCGAGAGCGAGGAGCACATCGCTTCAGCTCTCGCCGACCTGGCTGTCCGCATCTACCCCGACTGGGCGCTGGATGCCGGTGCCAGAGAGCGTACCGAGTGGGCCGTGAGGTGGCTGCAGGCCCATCCCGGCTGGCTGATTGTCTATGACAACGTCAACGACCCGCTCCACGTCAACCCATTCCTGAGCCGGCTCTTCGGCCACGGCCATCAGCTCGTCACGAGCCGGCGGCGAGCCGGATGGCGTGCTGGGACGCACCTGGTGAGCCTCGACGTGCTGTCCCCGCGGCTGGCCGTCGACCTGCTGTGCGACGTGGCGTTCCCCGCTCGCCGCCCGACCCCGGCGGAGCGGAGACAGGCGGGCCTGCTGGCGTCGGATCTGGGACATCTGCCTCTGGCCCTGGCACAGGCCGCGGCTTACGTACGCGAGACGGGCATGTCCTTCGCCTCCTACCGGTCGAAGCTCGCCGCCACCGCGGGCGACGCGCCGAGGGCGACGACGCCGTCGGAGGAGCTGGACCGTGCCATCACGCAGATCTGGCTGACCAGTTCGCGAGCGATCGGCGAGCGCTGCCCGGTCGCTGTGGAACTGTTGATGGCACTGGCCTGGTACGCGCCCGAGGCGCTCCCGGTACAGGTACTCACGTCGTTGGCGGACAGCGAGGCCGAGGGACGGACCGCCGTCGACATGCTGGCCGACTACAACCTGGTCAGCATGGGCGGGGACTCCGTCTCACTGCACCGGCTGATGCAGAAGACCCTCCGTACCGCGGCTTCCGTAAGGGCGGCCGACATCCGCGGTCGTGCCGAACGGGCTCTGGCCGGGGCGCTCCCCGACACGTCCGCCATGGACGGTGAGGCGGAACGGGGCGTCTGGCAGCAGTGGCTTCCGCACATCCAGGCGCTGGCGCAGACCGGGCCGTCGAGCACCCCCCATCACGAAGTAACGGAGATGTACCGCCGCGCGGCCGACGAACTCGTCGCCCGTGAACAGCATGTGCTGGCCATCCCCCTGGTCGAGTGCGTGGTCGAGAACCAGCTTCGACTGTTGGGGTCGGACGACAGCGCCACCCTCGCCGACCAGGACCGTCTCGCCGGGCTGCACGCGAAGGCCGGTGACCCGGCCAAGGCCGTGCGGTTGTGCCAGGAAGCCTTCCGCAACCACCTGCGGCTCTCGGGCGGAGACGCGAGGTCCACGCTGGACGGCAGGCACAGACTCGCTTACGCGTACCGCAAGGCCGGCGACCTCCTGGCAGCCGTCCGCGAGTTCGAGGCCGTTGTCGCGGACCGCCGCCGCGTCCTCGGCGAAGACCACCCCGACACCCTCACCAGCCGCAACGACCTAGCCTACGCGCGTCAGATGGCAGGTCAGTACCGGCAGGCGGTGAAGGACTTCGAGGCCGTGGTCGCGGACCGCCGCCGCATCCTCGGCGACGACCACCCCGACACCCTCACCAGCCGCAACAACCTGGCCTACGCCCACCGCAGGGCCGGGGACCACCAGCTGGCACTGCGACTGTACGAACAGGCGGTGGCCGACCGGGAGCGGGTCCTGGGCGCCGACCATCCCGACACCCTGACGAGCAGGGGATGGCTGGCCTCCGCCCATGAGGCGGCGGGCAACCAACAGCAGGCCGTCTCTCTCTACACGGCCCTGCGAGCCGAGCGGGGCCGCGTCCAGGGCTAGAACCATCCGGAAACACTGAAGACCCGCCAGAGTCTGGCCTACGCCCTGCTGGAAGCCAAGGGCCCCGCCGCGGCCCTCCCGGAATTCGCAGCACTGGTCGAAGACAGTGAACGGTGCCAGGGCCCCGATCACCCCGACACGCTCGACTACCGTTACGACGTCGCCTACGCCCATCGGGCCCTCGGGGACTACGCGCAAGCGCTAGCGGAATACGAGCACCTGGTCGAAGACTATGCCAGGGTCCGGGGCCGGGAGCACCCCGAGACACTGTCCACCCGCAACGCCCTCGCCTACACCCGGCAGTTAGCCGGGGATCATCCCCGAGCGATCGCGGAGCTTCAGGTCCTCCTCGACGACCGCATCCGCATCCAGGGGGAGGACCACCTCGCCACACTGACCGCCGCCGAGAATCTCGCCTACGCGTACCAGGCGGCTTCCGAGCACGATCAGGCCATCGCCCGGTACGAGCGCCTCCTGCGCGACCGGATCCGGATTATGGGTGACGACCACCCGCGAGTCCTCGATACGCGGTGGAACCTGGCCCGCTGCCGTCAGCTGGCGGGTTACCCGGAGCGTGCCGCCACCGAGTTCCGCGCTCTGGTGGACGACCAGGTGCGTGTCCTGGGCCCCGGGCACCAGGACGTGTACCTCACGCGCCGGGCGCTGGGCGGGGCGTACACCACCGCCCAGGAGTACGCCGCGGCGATCAGCCTGTACCAGCAGCTCCTCGAAGAGATGGAGCGTGCGCTGGGAGCGGATCACCAGGACGTCCTCAACACCAGAGGCTGGCTCGCCGAGGCCTACCGTCTGGCCGGCGAGTACTACCGTTCGATCTCCGCGTGGGAGGCACTCGTCGCGGACCGTCAGCGGGTCCAGGGAGTCGACCACCCCGCTCTGCTGGAGGCCAGGCACCAGCTGGCCTGGGCGCTCCGGTCGGCCGGCGAATACCGGCGCGCGATCGAGATCTACGAGGACGTCCTCGGCTACCGCCTCCGGCTTCACGGCGCGGACAGCCGAACCACACTGATCGCACGCAACGAGGTGGCCCTCTGCCGCAAGTACGCGGGAGAGTACCAGCGCGCGATCGACGAGTTCGTCTCACTCGTGGCCGATTACCGGCGGGTGTTCGGCGAAGACCATCCCGACACCCTCGTGGTCTGCGGGAACCTCGGCCACACCTGCGCAGCCGCCGAGCGCCACGACGAGGCCAGGTCCCTGTTCGAAAACGTGATCAACCGGTGGATCCGCCTCAAGGGAGAGGACCACCCGCGGACGCTGGACGCCCGTCGCGACCTTGCCCTGTCCTACGGCGACGCCGAGGAGTACCAGCTCGCGCTTGCCGAGTTCGAGGCGATCTGGACCGCCCGGAGACGCCTGCACGGAGCCGATCACCCCGATACGCTCGACGCCCGCGATGATCTGGCCGCCGCGTGCCGCAACGCAGGCGAGTACCAGCGGGCGGAGGTTCTCTCCCGGCAGAGCGTCGACGACTGGGGGCGACTACGGCATCCGGACCATCCCAAGACGTTGCTCGCCCGAAACTGGCTGGCCTTCACGCACCAGCTGGCGGAGGAACACAGCCGGGCGATCGCCGAGTTCGAAGCGCTCGTGGCGGACCGCGAACGCATCCAGGGTCCCCTCCACCTGGCCACGATCATCGCTGGTGAGAATCTCGCCAGCGCCTGCCGAAGCGCGGCGGAATACGAACGGGCTGTTCGGGTCCGTAAGCACTGGTTGGACCGGCGGCTGCGGTTCCAAGAACGCGACCACCCCCAAGTTCTCACCTCACGGTATTGGCTGGCACGTGCCCGGCTCGACGCCGACGACTTCGCCGGCGCCCTGCGCGATGCCTTGGCGGTGGTGGCGGACCGGGAACGCACACTGGGGGAATCCCACCTCGACACTCTCGATGCCCGGCTCACCCTCGCCCTGGTGCGTCAGCAGTCGGGCGAGACCGCGCAGGCCATCCTCCTGTCCGAACGGCTCGTCGCCGACTGCGTCCGTTTCCTGGGCCCCGATCACCCGCTGACCTTCACGGCACGGGGCAGGCTCGCGTTCGCCCACCGCGCGGCAGGGCACTATGCCCAGTCCGTCCGTCTCCAGAGGGAGCGGCTGGCCGATCTCATACGGGTGCGGGACGCCGACCACCCCACGGTGCTCAGCGCACGCAATGCGCTCACTCGGGTCCTCAGGCTCTCCGGCGCCTACAAGGAGGCCGTGGGCGAACTGGACTCGCTGGCCGCCGACGGTTTTCGGCTGCACAGTCCGCTGCACCCCAGTACCGTCGAATGGCGAGTGGATCTGGCCTTCGCCTGCCGGGACGCGGGCGATCACTGGCGGGCGATCGCGGTCATGGAGGAGTTGCTCCGCGACTGCCGGACCGTCCTGGCGGAGGATCACCCCACGACCCTGCGCGCCCGCGCTTGTCTCGCGCTGATGGCCACCGAGTTCGGCCCGCCGACGCGAGCGGTGGCCCGGTTCGAACGGCTCGTCGAGGATGCGACGAGGGTGTACGGCCCCTGCCATCGCGTCCCGCTCCGGTTACGGGACGGCCTGGCCTACGCACTGCTGCAGGCGGACGACCCCGAGGGCGCCCTCGTCGTCCAGCGCGCGTCGCTCGCCGACCGGGCCCGGCTGCTGGAACGGTCAGGGTTTCCCAGCACTCCCGAGGGCATCGCCGAGGCGCACCGGCAAGCAGCGGACGGAAGCGCCGATGACCTTGCCAGGTCGGTCGTGATGGTGTGTCTGGAACGCGCCGACGACGGCTATCCCACGTGGACGGAGAATCTGGCCCGTGCGATGGCCGAAGCAGGCGATGCCGAGGGAGCCGTACGGCTGCTGCGGGCGGTGCACGACGGACGCGAACACGTCCTCGGTCCCGACGCCCCGGAGACGTTGGACAGCCTGACCATGCTGGCGTTCGTCCGCGCGGAAGCGGGACAGCACGACGCTGAGCCGTCCCACGACGAGTTGCTGACGCGCTGGGAGCGGTTGCTCGGCCCGGACCATCCGCGCCTGGAGGCGCTCCGCGGCCAGCTGGCCCGGCTGCGACCCGCCTGGCTGCCCCGCGTGACCCTCCTGGACAACCCCGGTGTCGGAACGAGAGCGGCCATCGAGGTGTGGCTGGAACGCTCCGGGGGCACGGCGACGCCGGAGCTGCCGCCGCTGCTGCTGGTGGCGGGAGCGCGCACGGCGGCGGCGATCGAGCCGGCCGCGCAGGAATACGTGGCCGGAGGCGAGCCGGCCCGGTTCAGCTTCACCGCCAAGGAACCCGGCACGCATCGCGTCCGGTTCACCGTCTACGACCAGGAGTACGGCTTCGTGCTGCAGGACCTGGAGGCGACCGTCCACGTCCCCGTACCCCCTGCTCCGAGTTCCCCGGGGAGAGACTGACCGACCATGCCCCAGGACCTGACCGTCGACATACGCAGCAATCCCTCGCTCGACTACACGGTGCTGCCACGGCAGCGCACCGGCTCGGACAAGCACCCGTCGCGCAGTGAACCGCTGGATCTCAGCGTCGTGCTGCGCCAAGACCACGGAGGTGATCTCGATCTGCTGATCCTGGGGTCGGCCGTGCCTCGCCTGCGCACCCGGTCGCCGCGTGCCTCCCTTTCAATAAAGGCCCCGGCCCTGGTGCGGAAAGCCGCGAGGCTGCGCACGATGTGGCGGGACCGCCTGGTGTGCCACACGGAGATGATCGACGGAGAGGTCCGCTACCCGCTCGCCGAGTCCGCTGATCTGTCCGCTCGCGCCGACCTGGCGGACCGGTTGACGGGTGAGATGGCGGAGGAGGGGTCCTTCCTGCTCGACTGCCTGCTCGGCGGCGACACCCATGAGGAGCGCTCGCTGCGGGCACTCTTCACGGACATCCTGGGCAGCGAGCGGTCGCTGCGGATCAGCTTCGACTCGGACATCTATCTGCCCTGGCCGATGCTGTCCCTGGATCCGAGGGACCACGGCGGGCCATGGGGCTCCTTCCTCGGCTACCGGCACCAGATCGAACAGACCGGCGGCACATGGCCGATGTACGACGTTCCATGGGGCTCGCGCGCCCAGGCGATCACCAGCCTCAACACCGACACCCAGCTGGACTCAGTCGGCAGAGCACCCGACGTGCGCAAACTGCTGGACGAACGCTCCAGGCTCACCGTGCGCACCGAGGCCGGCCCACTCCTGGAAGCGTTGTCCGGTGCGCATTTCGACGAAGACCTCATGTACTTCTGGTGCCACGGCCACTTCGTCGACAACGGTTCGCCCCACCCGCACCTGGTGCTCCGGCTCTCCGACGAGCGGCACATCGACGCCGACAGCATCGAACTCAGGCGCAGCCGCATCAAGTACTCCGCGCGTACCCGCTTCAAGCCGTTCGTCCTGCTCAACGCATGCCACGCCGGGCAGCCGGCGGCCGCTCCCCAGTTGGAGCACCTCGGCCAGGCGCTCATCAAGTTCGGCGCCGACGGCGTGTTGGGACCGCAGATCGAGATACCCCAGGACTTCGCGAGCGAGTACGCGTACGAGTTCCTCAACCTCTACCTGAGCGGGGGCCACACGGCGGGAGAGATCAGCCGAGGACTGGTGCGCCGTTTCGCCGAGGACTTCCGCAACCCACTCGCCCTCACCTACTCGTTGCACTGCGGCCTCGACAGCAGACTGGACCTCTCCTCGTGACCCGCACGCGAACGAGCCCCAGGCCCTTGCCCCGGCCCGCGGAAATCGACCTGGACGAACAGGGGAGGATCCAGGCACCGGGCACCCGCACGCCGGTACCAGCCCCGAGGATCCGCGAACATCTGGAACGCCATCTGCGGATCCCGGCCTGGGCGAGCGACATATACGTGTACGTCCACGGCTGGCAGACCGCGCCCGGCACAGCGACACAGACCGCGGCGCGGCTGCTCCGGCAGGCGTTGGACCTGCGATCCGCCCGGCCAGGACTGTATCCGGGCGTGATCTCGGGCTACCGGCCCTGGTGCGTGGTGGTCCGCTGGCCCTCCTCCAGCCTGCCCTCGCTGAAGGGTTACCGCAGGATCCGGGACCGGGCCCATGCGATGAGCGCCCAGGGCGCTGGCCAGGCACCCTACGTACTCGCCCACCTTCTCGGCTATCTGGACGACCGGCGCGCCGATCCGGCCCACCCCTCGGTCCTGGCCAACCGCTCGGGGCAGTACCTGCACCTCGTGGGACATTCCTTCGGTGGAAGGTTCCTTTGCGAGGCGGTGCAGCGGGCGGCCGAACGGCCACCGCGGCCTCCTGTCCTCGGCTGGAGCACGCCTCGGGACCCCCGGCAGCCCTTCACGGTCGACAGCATGCTCATCTTCCAGATGGCCGCACCCCGCGACGCGTTCGTCCGCCACTTCCCCCGGCTGTTTCCCTCCGGGCAGACCCCGGGCGCGCCGCTCCGGGGGCCTCTCGTCCTGACGCATTCCCGCTGGGACCGGGCCACGGGCTTCTGGCATCTGCGCGCCGAAGGAGCTCCCGGCATCGGGCACTCCGGTGCCGGTGCCGCTCCGGTGCCCCCGTTCCCCACCCGGTTGCTCCCCACGGACGCCGTGTATCCCCAGCAGGCACTGGACCACCGCATCGTCAATGTGGATGCCGGCTGGCTCTACCGGGGCGGCAGGCTCACCCGCCTTGCTCCCGCGGGCGCCCATTCGGACTTCCAGCGGGCCGAGTCAGCTCACCTGATGCTCACACTGGCGGAGCGCTCCCGCTGACTTCTGTCCGCTCCGCCGGCCCCTGAGCGGCGTTCTCCTCGGCAAGCTCCCGCGCCAAGCGGACGAAGGCCTCCCGTACGGCGTCCGGGGCGAGGACGCGCAGGGGGGTGGCGAGGCCCAGCAGGTAGCGGGCGAGACCGTCCGCGTCCGGGCCGCCGATGTCCACGAGGGTGGCGTCCGGGCCGTCGGCGCGGTGGGTGCCGACGGTGGGCGGTACGACCCGCAGCGCGTCCGCCAGGGGCAGCGGCAGCCGGATCGTGGCCGACATCGGGTAGGGGCCGTTGGCGGTGTTGCGGGAGACGAGCTGGGCCGGGTCCGGGGGGTCGGTGATCTCCACGGGCCGGCCGGTGGGCTGGAGCCGTTCGACCCGGTCGGCCCGGAAGGTCCGCCAGCCCCGGGTCACGTCCCGGGCGACGAAGTACCAGCGCCGGCCGGTGTGGACGAGCCGGTACGGATCGACGTCCCGGACCGTGTGCCGGTCCTGCCCGTCGCGGTACGACAGCCGGGCCCGCTCACCGCGCCGGCAGGCGGCTGCCAGCTCCAGCAGCATGCCGGGCCGCATCCGTGGTTCCTCGGGCCAGGGGAGCCGCACGAGGGCGTCGTCCCACTCCCCCAGCCGGTCGGCGATCCGGGGCGGCAGCACCTGCCGCAGCTTGAGCAGCGCGGACAGCGCGGCCTGGTCCCCGCCGAGGGCTCCGCCGAACGCGGCCTCCCGCAGCCCCACGGCCACGGCCAGGGCCTCCTCGTCGTCCAGGATCAGCGGCGGCACGCGCGAGCCCGCCCGGAGCCGGTAACCGCCCCAGGGACCGGCGCCGGAGTCGACGGTGTACCCGAGCTCCCGCAGTCTGGCGACGTCCCGCCGGACCGTGCGGTCGGTGACGGCCATGCGCTCGGCCAGCTCGGCGCAGGTCCACGAGGGCCGGGCGGCGAGCAGCGCGAGCAGGCGGAGCAGACGGGCGGAGGCGCTGAGCACGGGCGGAAGTTTTCCACACCGGCTCTCACAACCAGGACCGAACCTGTCCTGGTCACGTCCTAGGGTCGTCCCCATGAGTACGGACACCACTTCCGCGCCCGCGTTCCGCTATGCCGCCGTCACCTTCGACTGTGCGGACCCGATCGAACTGTCCCGTTTCTACGGCGAGGTGTTCGGCCTGCCCGTCACCTACTCCTCCGACGACTTCGTGCTGCTGGGCGGCACCGACGGGGCGGCGGGACTGGGCTTCAACCGCCTGGCCGACTACCGCCCGCCGACCTGGCCGGACCCCGCCCAGGAGAAGCAGGCGCACATCGAGGTGGGCGTGGACGACCTGGACACGGCCGAGGAGCGTCTGCTGAAGCTGGGCGCGACCAAGCCGGAGGCCCAGCCGCAGCCGGACCGCTGGCGGGTCCTGCTGGACCCGGCGGGGCACCCGTTCTGCATCACGACCCTGGTCTGACACCGGGCCGTACGGCCGGCCCGCCACCGACGACCGTGCTGCTCAACGGCGTTGTCAGTGGCGGGCTTTACAGTCACCGGTATGGCGACTCTTCCCAACCCGCTGCCCAAGCTGGCCACCGACCCCAGTGGGCGTTCCCTCGGTCTTCGACTGCCTCCCGGCAGGCTGGTGGACGAGACGGACGACGGACCCTGGCACGAGCCCCTGCTGTGGCATGCGGAGAAGCCCTCCTCGCCCGGCACCTGGAAGGCGCTGGGCGCGCCGGCGGCCCGTGCCGGGCTGCTGCCGGTGCTGGTGGATCTGGCCGGTTGCCGGGCCGGGGTCGAGGACTGGGTGCTGTTGCCGGGCGAGGCGTCGTACCCGGGGGACCACGAGGCCGAGGACGTGCTGTCGGAGTACTGGGTGGAGGAGACCGACGGGCATGTCAGCGAGGAGATCGAGCCGTTCGGCACGCAGTGGCCGGGGCTCGCGTCCGCCGGCCTCCTGGCCGCCGATCCGGAGAGCCGGGCCGCGCAGGTCGCCGACGCGCTGCACCAGGACCTGAGCACGTGGGCCGAGTGGATCGAGGAGCCGCACCTGGCCCTCGTACCGGCGCGCCGGTCCGCCGACATACCGGCGGCGATCGGCTGGACCGGCACCCTGGACCACGACGGCGACGTGGCCCGGATCTGCGCGGTGCTGCGTTCGTGGGAGGACCGGTTCGGGGTCCGGGTGGTGGCGCTCGGGCCGGACGCCCTGGTGGTGTCCGTGGCGGCGCCGCCCACCGCCCTCGACGACGCCGAGGTGCTGGCCGCCGAGCACTACGCCCTGTGCCCGAACTCCGTGGTGCAGAGCGGCCCGGGGAGCGTGGGGGCGTACGCCAAGGAGCTGGTCGGCGCCACGAGTTGGTCCTTCTGGTGGGAGTGATCCGGAGACGTCAGTCGGCCTGCGACGCCGGTTGCCACTTCTCGCCGCCGAGCGGGAAGGCGTACGCGGGCCGGCCGTTGTCGCCGCTGGTGCGGAACGGCCGGCCGGCGTCGTCGATCACCAGCGTGCCGTGCCGGTCCCCGCTGGACCAGGACAGCTCCAGGTACCAACTGACGTCGTAGGCGGACGCGTCCGCCGTGACGTGGAAGACCTCGGGATCGGACCGGCTCACCTTGAACGGGAAGTCCCGGCTCCCGGCCTCCGGTACGGGCGCCGGGCGCATCGCGTCCAGGGCGACGGTGAAGGAGCGGGTCGGCACATCGCCGCCGCAGCCGACGCCGGGATAGCCCATGGCGTAGTCGTTCCAGGCGAGCGGTGACCGCTTGCCCGCCATGCGCACGGACAGCTTCTCCAGGACGACGGTCTCCGTGCCGGTGCCCTGCACCGTGAAGGTGACGAACTGCTCCCCCGCCGAGACCGCCTTGTGCACATCCACCCAGGCGGGCGCGTCCTGCTCCAGCGGCGGCGGGGCGACGGCGGTGGGCGGCCGGTCGATCAGGTAGTGCTGGGAGCAGGGGCTCTGCCAGCTGAAGGGGTGGGTGGTGACGGTGAGCGGCGGGGCGGCTGTGGTCCGCCCCGCCGTGGCGGCGGCACCCGAGCCGTCCGCCGGGGTGCCCCCGCGGGCGGCGGGGGTCTCGGGTGAGGGGGAGGCCGAGCGGGTGGCGGACCGGCGCGGCGCCGGGCTCCCGGCCGTCGGCACCGGCGACGCGCTGTCCCGGGCGGCGGCTCCCCAGGTGACCGTGGTGCCCTTGCCGTCCCGGCCCTCACGACCGTCCCGCTCCCCGTCACCTGAGTGCCCGGCGGGCAGGTTCAGCGCGACCGCCACGGCGCCGAGCAGTGCGGTGACGGTCAGGGCGGCGAGGACGGCAGTGCGACGGCTCCGGCGCCGGGGAGCGGCCGGCGCCGCCTCTGACGCCGGCCGGGGTTCGGGTTCGGCCACCGGCACCGGCACCGGCTCGGGTTCGGCCACCGGCACCGGCACCGGCTCGGGTTCGGCCACCGGCCCCGGCACCGGCTCGGGTTCCGTCACCGCCGCCGCGGACGGCTCCTTCCGCCCCCGCCACGCGTCCGCCAGCACCCACCGCCGGTGCAGCTCCACGAGTTCCTCGGGCGTGGCCTTGCACAGCCGGGCGAGCCGCTCCACGGGCGCGTAGTCCGCCGGTACGGCGTCCCCGTTGCAGTACCGGTGGAGCGTCGACGTACTCATGTGCAGCCGCTTGGCGAGCGTGCCGTAGCTGTGCCCGGAGCGGTCCTTCAACTCCCGCAGCAGCTCCGCGAAACCGCTCTCGGGCATGCCTTCCGACACCGTTTCTCCGTCCCCCCTCGTCCCACCCCGGCGTTCCAGGGAGGGACTGTTCCCGCAGGTCAAAGCCGGTGCGGGCGTTCCAGCGTCCCGGATCCGCGGCCACTGCTGGCCGCCGGGACGGACCCGCCCACAGGCTGTGGTCATCCAAGCACGTCAACCGGCCCAGCCCGAAAGAGGACTTGCCATGCGAATGCGCCATATCCGTCTGCTCGCCGCCACCGGCACCGCCGTCGCCGCCCTCGCGCTCACGGCGTGCGGCAACGGGACCGGCACCGAGGACGAGGGCGCCTCCCGGCCGACGACCCCGACGGCGTCGGCGGAGAAGACCGCGCCGGGGAAGGCCACGGGGAAGGCCGCGTCGGGGACGCCCGAGGCCGGCACCGGCGGCCGTACGGCGAACGGGACACCCGTGGCCCGTACCGGCGCACCCGGCGCCCGGCCGAGCGCCTCTCCCGCCGCGCGCGGCACCCGGGGCGGCACCGGCGGTTCCGTCACCTCGGTGGTGCTGTGCGACGGCGCGAACACCACCGTCACCGCGCAGCCGGTCGCCCGGCCCCTCAACCACATGCTGATCACCGTGAAGAACACCGGCGGCAAGGCCTGCGAGCTGCCGTACTACCCCGTGCTCCGCTTCGACCAGATGCAGTGGGTGCCGCAGGCGGACCGGGGCACCCAGCCGCAGGCCGTGGTCTCCCTGGCGCCCGGCGAGTCGGGGTACGCGGGCGTGCTGCTGTCGGCCGCCGACGGCAGCGGCACCGGCGGGATGACGGCCCGCAGGCTGACGGTGGGCTTCCAGGGCCTCACCCCGAACAGCAGCGGCGGCCCGTCCGCGACGCCGTCCCTGCCTGCCAAGGGCGTCTACTACGACAGCTCGCTGAAGGTGACGTACTGGCAGCAGGAGAGGGACGACGCCCTCAGCTGGTGAACGGGGCCCGGCTCAGCTTCTGGGCCGCCTCGGTGGCCCAGTAGGTGAGGATGGTGCGCGCCCCGGCCCGCTTGATGCCGGTCAGGGTCTCGAAGACGGCCCGGTCCCGGTCCACCCAGCCCTTCTCGGCGGCGGCCTCGACCATCGAGTACTCGCCGGAGATCTGGTAGGCGACGACGGGCACGTCCACGGCGTCCGCGACCCGGGCGAGGATGTCGAGGTAGGGGCCGGCCGGCTTGACCATCACCATGTCGGCGCCCTCGGCGAGGTCCAGCTCCAGCTCCCGCAGGGACTCGCGCCAGTTGGCCGGGTCCTGCTGGTAGGTCTTGCGGTCGCCCTGGAGGGAGGAGGCGACGGCCTCCCGGAAGGGGCCGTAGAACGCCGAGGAGTACTTGGCGGTGTAGGCGAGGATCGCGACGTCCTCGCGGCCGATCTGGTCGAGCGCGTCACGGATGACGCCGATCTGGCCGTCCATCATCCCGCTGGGGCCGACGACATGGGCGCCGGCGTCGGCCTGCACCTGGGCCATCTCGGCGTACCGCTCCAGGGTGGCGTCGTTGTCGACGCGCCCCTCGGCGTCCAGCACCCCGCAGTGCCCGTGGTCGGTGAACTCGTCCAGGCAGAGGTCGGACATGACGAGCAGGTCGTCGCCGACCTCGGCGCGGACGTCCCGGAGGGCGACCTGGAGGATCCCGTCCGGGTCGGTGCCGACGGTGCCCCGGGCGTCCTTCTTGGACTCCTCCGGCACGCCGAACAGCATGATCCCGGAGACCCCTGCCTCCACGGCCTCCAGCGCGGCCTTCTTCAGGCTGTCCCGGGTGTGCTGCACGACACCGGGCATCGCCGCGATCGGCACCGGCTCGCTGACGCCCTCCCGGATGAACGCCGGGAGGATGAGGTCGGCGGGGTGCAGCCGGGTCTCGGCGACCATGCGGCGCATGACGGGGGTGGTGCGCAACCGTCGGGGACGCGTACCGGGGAAGGATCCGTACTTCGTCATGCCCTCTACGCTACGCCCGCCCGGCCTGCGCCTTTGCCGACGCGGTGTCGGACGCGGCAGGCCCCGAACGGCCCCTCGGGCGCCCGGGAAGCCGGGCACCGCGCACCTCAGACGCCCAGTACCCGTGCCGTGAAGGCCGCGAGTCCGGCCCGCATCCGCTCCCGGTCCACGCCCCGGTCCCCGGCCAGGTGCTCGACCAGGTCGGCGCGGACGGCGGCGAGCAGGGCGTGCGCGGCGAAGTCGCCGTCGCCGAGGCCGGGGACCCGCGCCAGTACAGCGCGCAGCAGGTCGTGCCACCGGTCGTAGTGGTCCATCCGGTAGGGGCTGGCGCCGATGGTCGACTCCAGGGCCAGCGCGAGGTGCCGGTTGTCGAACTTGAAGGTGAGCAGGGCGTCCAGCAGGGCGGGGACGCGTTCCAGCGGAGGGGCGGCGGGTCCGAGCGGGGCCGGCCCCTCGGCCACGGCCCGCTCGATCGGTTCCAGCCGGGCTGCGTAGAGCGCGCGGATCAGACCGGTGCGGTCGCCGAACGCGCGGAACAGCGAGGCCTTGCCGACTCCGGCGGCCGCCGCGACGTCGGCCATCGTGACGTCCTCCGGGTGCGCGGAGCGCGCGAAGAGATCGTCGGCGGCCGCGAGCAGCGCGGCGCGGTTGCGCACGGCGTCCTTGCGCGGCTTGCGCTCGGCCATGAGGTGTCTCCCGATTGCAATCCGGACCTCGGGTCCGTATTTTCGATTGAAGCGGACCCCGGGTCCGCATTGGCCATCCTACGAAACTCCCAGGAGACGGAGACCCCCATGTCCGCGACACCTTCCCGCGCCCCCGGCGACCTCTACCGCCACGGGCTGCGGCTGCTGCTGGACAAGAAGATCGACGACTGGGTCGCCCTGTGGGACGAGGACGGCGTCATGGAGTTCCCGTTCGCGCCGGACGGCTGGCCCCGGCGGCTGGAGGGCAGACAAGCCGTCGCCGCCTACATGCGCGACTACCCGGACCACATCGACCTGCACGACTTCCCCGAACTGCGCGTCCACGAGACCACCGAGCCGGGGACCATCGTGGTGGAGATGCGCGGAGTGGGCCGGCTGGTGCGCACCGGCGCCCCCTTCGACATGACGTACATCGCGGTCGTCGAGGTCCGGGACGGCCGCATCACCTCCTACCGCGACTACTGGAACCCGCTCGCCGTCCAGGACCCCGCGGCCGACTTCCCGGGCAGCACCCGATGACGGGCGCGACGGGCTCCGGCACCACGCTGGTCACGGGTGCCACCGGCACCACCGGCAGCCGTACCGCGGCCCGGCTGGTCGCCGGCGGGCACCGGGTGCGGGCGGCGTCCCGCCGTGCGCGCCCGGTGGCGGGCGCCGACGCGGTCCGCTTCGACTGGTACGACCCCACGAGCCACGACGCGGCCCTGACCGGCACCGACCGGGTGTACCTGGTCCCTCCCGTGGGTGACCCGGCTCCGGCCGCCGTCATGCTGCCCTTCCTGGAGCGGGCCCGCGCCCACGGGGTGCGCCGGGCCGTCCTGCTCGGTTCCTCGGCCATTCCGGCGGGCGGCCCGGCCGTGGGCGCGGTCCACGAGGCGCTGCCCGGCCTGTTCGAGGAGTGGGCGGTGCTGCGGCCCTCGTGGTTCATGCAGAACTTCACCGGCGACCACGCGCACGCCACCGGCATCCGCGAGGAGGGCGTCGTCCGGTCCGCGACCGGCACGGGCCGGGTGGGCTTCGTCGACGCCGACGACATCGCGGCGGTCGCCGCCACCGCCCTGACCGCCGACCGGGCACCCAACGCGGACCTGGTCCTGACCGGCCCGGAAGCGCTGTCCTACGACGACATCGCGAGGATCTGCACCGAGGTCACCGGCCGCCCGGTCGTCCACCGCGCGCTGACCGCCGGGCAACTGCGGGATCACCTGACCCGGACGGCGGGCATCCCGGCCGAGTTCACGCAGATGCTGGCGGCCATGGACCGCGCCATCGCCGACGGAGCCGAGGACCGCGTCACCGACACCGTCCTCCGCCTCACGGGCCGCCCGCCACACGGCTTCCGCGAGGTCGTACGACGGGATACGGGCTCCTCCCACCGGCCCGAACCCGGCATGCCGTAGCCGATCGGCACCGTGCCGGGTGGGCACCGTGCCGGGCGGCGGACAGCAGACCACCCGCCCGCCCTCGGCGAAGAGCTCCGGGTGGACGGGTGGACGGGTGGACGGGCTAGGTGGTCGACCGCCTCCGGCGGGCACCCGGCCGGCGCTCGCTCGGCCGGGTCACCGGGTCACCGGCCTCCAGCGCGGCGGCGCGCCGCTTCATGCCGAAGTCCGCCAGCGCCTCCGCCAGCTTGTGCACGGACGGCTCCGGGGCCATGACGTCGACCCGCAGCCCGTGCTCCTCGGCGGTCTTCGCCGTCGCCGGCCCGATGCACGCGATCACCGTCACGTTGTGCGGCTTGCCCGCGATGCCCACCAGGTTCCGGACCGTGGACGAGGACGTGAAGAGGACCGCGTCGAAGCCGCCGCCCTTGATCGCCTCCCGGGTCTCGGCCGGCGGCGGCGACGCGCGCACGGTCCGGTAGGCCGTGACGTCGTCCACCTCCCAGCCCAGCTCGATCAGACCGGCGACCAGGGTCTCGGTCGCGATGTCGGCCCGGGGCAGGAAGACACGGTCGATCGGGTCGAACACCGGGTCGTACGGCGGCCAGTCCTCCAGCAGACCGGCGGCCGACTGCTCCCCGCTCGGCACCAGGTCCGGCTTCACACCGAAGGCGACCAGCGCCTTGGCGGTCTGCTCGCCCACCGCGGCCACCTTGATGCCCGCGAAGGCACGCGCGTCGAGGCCGTACTCCTCGAACTTCTCCCGAACGGCCTTCACCGCGTTGACCGAGGTGAACGCGATCCACTCGTAGCGGCCCGTCACCAGGCCCTTGACCGCCCGCTCCATCTGCTGCGGGGTGCGCGGGGGCTCCACCGCGATCGTCGGGACCTCGTGCGGCACCGCGCCGTAGGACCGCAACTGGTCGGAGAGCGACGCCGCCTGCTCCTTCGTGCGCGGCACGAGCACCTTCCAGCCGAACAGCGGCTTGGACTCGAACCACGACAGCTCGTCGCGCCGGGCGGCGGCGGAACGCTCGCCGACCACGGCTATCACCGGCCGGCCGCCGTCCGGCGACGGCAGCACCTTCGCCTGCTTCAGCGTCTGCGCGATCGTGCCGAGCGTCGCCGTCCAGGTCCGCTGCCGGGTCGTCGTTCCGGCGACCGTCACCGTCAGCGGGGTGTCCGGCTTGCGGCCGGCCGCGACCAGCTCACCCGCCGCGGCGGCGACCGAGTCCAGGGTCGTCGACACCACCACCGTGCCGTCCGACGCGCCCACCTCCGTCCAGCACCGGTCGGAGGCGGTCCGGGCGTCCACGAACCGGACGTCCGCGCCCTGCGCGTCCCGCAGCGGCACACCGGCGTACGCGGGCACGCCGACCGCCGCCGCGACACCGGGGACGACCTCGAAGGGCACCCCGGCCGCCGCGCAGGCGAGCATTTCCTCCGCCGCGTTCGTATCCAGTCCCGGGTCCCCGGACACCGCACGGACGACCCGCCTGCCGCCCCGCGCGGCCTCCATGACAAGATGAGCGGCATCCCGAGCAGGAGCCGGGACAGCGGCGGGTGTTGACGTGCCGTCAACGACCGTCAGCTGGGGCGTGCCCGGCGGGGACACCGCGGCGGAGTCCGCGTCCGTCTGCACCACGGAGACGCCCTGCCGCGCGTGCGTCCGGATGACGTCGAGCACCTCGTGCTCGGCGACCAGGACGTCCGCGTGCGACAGCGCCTCCACGGCGCGCAGAGTCAGCAGTCCCGGATCCCCGGGTCCGGCACCGAGGAAGGTGACGTGCCCGTGTTCCGGACCGGCGGGAAGAGTGGTGGGGCTCACTGTGCTCGCTCCCCCATCAGACCGGCCGCGCCCTGGGCGAGCATCTCGGTGGCGAGTTCGCGACCGAGTGCCGTCGCCCGGTCGTGCGTCTGGGGCACGGGACCGGTGGTGGACAGCTGCACCATGCGGGTGCCGTCGGTCGTCCCGACGACGCCGCGCAGGCGCATTTCCTTGACAATCTGCCCGTCGGCCAGAAGGTCGGCCAGCGCACCGACAGGTGCGCTGCAACCGGCCTCCAGGGCGGCGAGCAGTGACCGCTCGGCGGTGACGGCGACCCGCGTGAACGGGTCGTCGAGCTCACCGAGCGCGGCGACGAGCGCGGCGTCTTGGGCGGTGTTCCCCGCCCTGCACTCGATCGCCAGTGCCCCCTGGCCGGGGGCGGGCAAAACCGTGTCGACCGACAGGAAGTCGGTCACCTCGTCGATCCGGCCGATCCGGTTCAGTCCGGCGGCGGCCAGTACGACCGCGTCCAGCTCGCCGTCGCGGACGTATCCGATCCGCGTGTCGACGTTGCCGCGGATCGGGACCGTCTCGATGTCCAGGCCGTGGGTACGGGCGTACGCGTTCAGCTGCGCCATGCGGCGCGGCGAACCGGTGCCGATGCGCGCGCCCCGCGGCAGGTCCGTGAACTTCAGCGCGTCGCGCGCGACGATCACGTCCCGGGGGTCCTCGCGCACCGGTACGGCGGCCAGGACCAGCTCCTCGGGCTGCGTGGTCGGCAGGTCCTTGAGCGAATGAACCGCGAAGTCGACCTCGCCCCTCAGCAGCGCGTCGCGCAGCGCCGTGACGAACACGCCGGTGCCGCCGATCTGCGCGAGCGCCTCACGGGAGACATCGCCGTACGTGGTGATCTCGACCAGCTCGACGGGCCGCCCGGTCACCTGGCGCACGGCTTGCGCCACCTGCCCGGACTGGGCCATGGCGAGCTTGCTCCGCCTGGTCCCCAGCCGCAACGCCTTCTCAGTCATGCCGGTCGGTCCTTCGTGTCTGTGCTGTCCCCGGCCCGGGAGACGGCTGCCACCGTCTCGGGGTCGAGGTCGAACAGGGTGCGCAGCGCGTCGGCGTACCCGGCGCCGCCGGGCTCGGCCGCGAGCTGCTTGACCCGTACGGTCGGCGCGTGCAGCAGCTTGTCCACGACCCGGTGCACGGCCTGGCGGATCTCGCCGCGCTGGCGTTCGTCCAGGTCGGGCAGGCGGCCGTCGAGGCGGGCGATCTCGCTGGCGACGACGTCGGCGGCCATGGTGCGCAGCGCGACGACGGTCGGCGTGATGTGCGCCGCCCGCTGTGCCGCGCCGAAGGCCGCGACCTCGTCGGAGACGATACGCCGGACCTGGTCCACGTCGGCCGCCATCGGCGCGTCGGCGGACGCTTCCGCCAGCGACTCGATGTCGACCAGGCGGACCCCGGCCAGCCGGTGCACGGCCGCGTCGATGTCGCGGGGCATGGCCAGGTCGAGCAGGAAGAAGAAGGGCGCGGGCCGCTCGGCGACCGGCTCGGGCCTGCGCCGCTCGGGGATCCGGCCGACGGTGGCGGCGGTCGCGGCGAGCGCGGTGATCAGCCCGGCGTCCGCCTCGGGCGTCCGGCGCTCCCGGCGGTCGACGGTGCCTCCCGCGACCCAGGCCGCGTGCTGCTCCAGGGTGGCCGCGTCCATGCCGGCCACGGCGGCCTCGCCCATGACGGAGAAGCCGGGCTGTACGGCGGCCAGGTCCAGCGGGCAGTTCTCGTCGGCGCCGATGCCGGTGGGCCGCACGGGGGCCTCGGGCCGCGCGGTCTCCGACGGGACGGCCATGGCACCGGTGTCGGCGACGGGGGCGCCGGTACGGCCCTCGACCGCGTGCGCGACCGCCTCCGCCGTGAGCACCAGGCCCGTCGCCCCGGTACAGGAGACGACGACGTCGGCACGTGTCAGCTCGGCGGCCACGGCGTCCATGCGCACGGCGCGGGCGGTCACCTCGTTCTCGTCGGACTCGGCGAGGATCCCGGCGAGCCGCTCGGCGCGCTCGAAGGTGCGGTTGGCGACGACGACCTCGGCGACCCCGGCGCGCGCGAGCGTCGTGGCGGCCAGGGACGACATCGACCCGGCGCCGATGATCAGCGCCTTCTTGCCCGCGGCCCAGTCGGTGACGGGCGTCCCGACGGCGAGCTGCTCCAGGCCGAAGGTGACCAGGGACTGGCCGGCGCGGTCGATACCGGTCTCGGAGTGGGCGCGCTTGCCGACCCGCAGGGCCTGCTGGAACAGGTCGTTCAGCAGCTTGCCCGCGGTGTGCAGCTCCTGGGCGCGGGCCAGCGAGTCCTTGATCTGGCCGAGGATCTGCCCCTCGCCGACGACCATCGAGTCGAGCCCGCAGGCCACCGAGAACAGGTGGTGGACGGCCCGGTCCTCGTAGTGCACGTACAGGTACGGAGTGAGTTCCTCCAGGCCGACCCCGCTGTGCTGGGCGAGCAGCGTGGACAGCTCGGCGACACCGGCGTGGAACTTGTCCACGTCGGCGTACAGCTCGATGCGGTTGCAGGTGGCGAGCACCGCGGCCTCGCCGGCGGGCTCGGCGGCGACCGTGTCCTGGAGCAGCTTGGTCTGGGCGTCCGCGCTCAGCGCGGCCCGCTCCAGCACGCTGACCGGGGCACTGCGGTGGCTCAGTCCGACGACGAGGAGACTCATGCCGGCATCACGGCGGGGACGTCCCCGTCGGGCCCCTGGTCGGCGGAGTCGTCGGCGGCCACGCCACGGGGAGCGGCGGCGGGCAGCGCGCCGTCGCCCGCGGCGGTCTCCTCGCCGGCCTTGCGCTGCTCGTGGAAGGCGAGGATCTGGAGTTCGATCGAGAGGTCGACCTTGCGGACGTCGACGCCGTCCGGGACGGACAGCACGGTCGGCGCGAAGTTCAGGATGGAGGTCACGCCCGCGCCCACGAGCCGGTCGCAGACCTGCTGGGCGGCACCGGCCGGGGTGGCGATCACGCCGATGGACACGCCGTTGTCCTTGATGATCTTCTCAAGGTCGTCGGTGTGCTGGACGGGGATGCCCGCGACCGGCTTGCCGGCCATCGCCGGGTCGGCGTCGATCAGGGCGGCGACCCGGAAGCCGCGGGAGGCGAAGCCGCCGTAGTTGGCGAGGGCGGCGCCGAGGTTGCCGATACCGACGATCACGACCGGCCAGTCCTGGGTCAGGCCGAGTTCGCGGGAGATCTGGTAGACGAGATACTCCACGTCGTAGCCGACACCGCGCGTTCCGTAGGAGCCCAGGTAGGAGAAGTCCTTGCGCAGCTTGGCGGAGTTGACCCCCGCCGCCGCGGCCAGCTCCTCGGAGGAGACCGTGGGCACCGAGCGCTCCGACAGAGCGGTCAGGGCTCGGAGGTACAGCGGAAGCCGGGCGACGGTGGCCTCGGGAATCCCTCGGCTACGGGTCGCCGGTCGGTGTGTTCGGCCAGTTGCCACGGTGCTCCTGCGGGTAGAGCGGGGCTGCAGGCGGTCATACGTCCCCAGACCGCCCCGTCGACAGCAGGCTATGTCTTTGTGAACGCGTGCACAAAGATGGTGTCCGATTTGCCCGGCAGAAGTGACCGGGGTCACGCGACTTTTGCGCCCTCGCCGGGAACCGGCGCATACGCACCGGTGTTCCTTCGTTACTGGGGGCAAAACCGCACACACTCCTCACGAATCCCGCCCCCGAGACCAAACCGCCGTCGATCCTAAGCGACTTTCCGACCGGTTTGGACTAGTCGGTCAGTGCCCGGCGCAGGCGCTCCTCGTTCACGCGCCAGAACGTGTGCTGCTCGCCGTCGACGAGGACGACCGGGATCTGCTCCCAGTAGCGGTCGTGCAGCTCCTGGTCCTCGGTGATGTCCTTCGGCTCCCACGGCACGCCGAGGTCGCCGCACACCTTCTCGATCACCAGCTGCGCGTCGTCGCACAGATGGCAGCCCGGTTTGCGGATGAGGGTGACCAGCCGCGCGCGCGGCTCTGCCTTGCGTCGGAAGAGGGGACTCATACCGGCCATTCTCGCGCGCTCGGCGCTCGTTCCGGATCGCTTCTTTAACGGCCCGGTCGAGCAGAGTTCACAACCTCCCAACCTCCGGTCGCCGGAACCGCCGGGCGAACTGGCTATGCTCACGACATGGCCGCTCTCGGATGGCTCACTCCCCGTAGGCGCTCCGCCACGGCGCGGAGCGTGTTGGCAGGCGAGGCCTCGGCGGAGGCCGCCCGCAAGTCCTCGCAGGAAGCCCCCCGCGCCACGCCGGAGGAGCCGGACTTCCCGGTGATCGGCGACGACAGGGCCGCCGCCTTCTTCGACCTCGACAACACGGTGATGCAGGGCGCCGCGCTGTTCCACTTCGGCCGGGGGCTGTACAAGCGGAAGTTCTTCGAGACCCGCGACCTCGCCAAGTTCGCGTGGCAGCAGGCCTGGTTCCGGCTGGCCGGCGTCGAGGACCCCGAGCACATGCAGGACGCCCGCGACTCGGCGCTGTCGATCGTCAAGGGCCACCGGGTCGCCGAACTGGAGTCGATCGGCGAGGAGATCTACGACGAGTACATGGCCGACCGCATCTGGCCCGGCACCCGCGCCCTCGCCCAGGCCCACCTGGACGCCGGGCAGAAGGTGTGGCTGGTCACCGCGGCCCCGGTGGAGATCGCCCAGGTGATCGCCCGCCGCCTCGGCCTCACGGGCGCCCTCGGCACGGTGGCCGAGTCGGTCGACGGCGTCTACACCGGCAAGCTGGTCGGCGAGCCGCTGCACGGCCCGGCCAAGGCGGAGGCGGTCCGCGCGCTCGCCGCGGCGGAGGGACTGGACCTGTCCCGCTGCGCGGCCTACAGCGACAGCCACAACGACATCCCGATGCTGTCCCTGGTCGGCCACCCCTACGCCATCAACCCGGACGCCAAGCTGCGCAGGCACGCCCGCGAGAAGGACTGGCGGCTGCGCGACTACCGCACGGGCCGCAAGGCGGCGAAGGTCGGCATTCCGGCGGCGGCCGGGGTCGGCGCGGTGGCCGGCGGTACGGCGGCGGCGATCGCCCTGAGCCGACGGCGCCGATAACCGCCACGGCGGGTCCCGCACGCGCCCCGGCCCTCCCACCGGCCGCCATGGCGGCCCCGCGCGCACGGATTATGCCGCGGCCATTTCAACACGCACCGCTCCTCACCGAAAACGGCCTCTTTCCGGTCAACAAGCGATCAGTTTGCGTAACTTGACCCACCATCAAACGGCTACAGATGCGACGCAATCGGTGATTTGAGCAACTCGGTGTAGCAGTGCCTGTACGAAGCGTTATTCTCCTCAGACGCAAACCGGTACCCCTCCGTCGCTACGACGGGTGAAAGGTCCCGCACTGCACGTGATGGAAGCTCTGCCTCTGGGAGTCCCGTGTACCCACACGTCGGGGTTGACGCCTCGGGCCTGGCTACGCTGCGCGCAACAGTCGCAACGGTCAAAGAGACGCTGCGCGGCCTCGTCCCCACCGCGTACGCCGTCCCCGCCTTCGCCGCCGCCGCGCCCGTCGGCCCGTGCTACGCACTGGCCGACGGCAGTGCCGCCGTCGGCAGACGGGGGCGGGCCACCGGCGCGGCCACCGCCCGCCGCCCGGCCGCCGACAGCGACAGCGCCCGCATGATGGACCTGGTCGAACGCGCCCAGGCGGGGGAGGCCGAGGCCTTCGGGCGGCTCTACGACCAGTACAGCGACACCGTCTACCGGTACATCTACTACCGCGTGGGCGGCCGGGCGACCGCCGAGGACCTCACCAGTGAGACCTTTCTGCGGGCGCTCCGGAGGATCGGCACCTTCACCTGGCAGGGCCGCGACTTCGGCGCCTGGCTGGTCACCATCGCCCGGAACCTGGTCGCCGACCACTTCAAGTCCAGCCGCTTCCGGCTGGAGGTCACCACCGGCGAGATGCTCGACGCCAACGAGGTCGAACGCTCCCCGGAGGACTCCGTCCTGGAGTCCCTGTCGAACGCCGCCCTGCTCGACGCCGTACGGCGGCTCAACCCCCAGCAGCAGGAGTGCGTGACGCTCCGCTTCCTCCAGGGCCTCTCGGTCGCCGAGACCGCCCGGGTCATGGGCAAGAACGAGGGCGCCATCAAGACCCTCCAGTACCGTGCCGTACGCACCCTCGCCCGGCTGCTGCCGGACGACGCCCGCTGATCCACGTGACCCAGGGCGACGGTCAACTCACCTACCGTGAAAGTCGGTTGCCTTTCTGATCCGGTCATCCGCCGTCCGTAACCCAAGTGCCGCGCCAGTCGTTGTGCGGGATACAGGCTCCCTGTGGTCACGTTCCGGCCGACCGCGATCGCTCGATCGTGTGGAAGCGCCGTGGGCGTGCAACCCTCAGGACCCCCTGGGGAGTCGACCGTCATGACGAGAGGAGGTGCCGCCAGTGATCGCGAACGTATCGGCGCACCGGCGGGCGAACGCCTTCGCCCAGGCCCTGGAGGAGCAGTCCGACCGGGACACGGCGGCCGAGCAGTCCGTAGGCCCGGCGGGATCACCGCCGACCATCGAGGAACGGACCGAGCAGGGCGAACTGCTGGCCCTGGCGGCGGACCTCGACGCGCTGCCCAAGCCGCAGCTCGCCCCGGAGGTCAAGGTCGTCCAGCGGGCCCAACTGGTGGCCGCGATGGAGGCCATGCTCCAGGAGGGCACGGGGGCGGCGGACGCGTCGGTACCGGCACAACGCTCCCAACGGGCCAAGGGCGCGCATCGGGCGAGCCCGCTGGGCAAGCTCCGCCCGCGCACGAGACTGACCAAGGGCCTCGCCGCCGGCGGGCTCAGCGTGGGCGTGGCCGCCGGGGCCTTCGGCGGGGTCGCCGCCGCCAGCTCCGACGCCCTGCCCGGCGACTCGCTGTACGGACTGAAACGCGGCATCGAGGACTTCAAGCTCAACTACCTGGCCGACGGCGACGACCAGCGCGGCCAGACCTACCTCGACCAGGCCTCCACCCGCCTCAGCGAGGCCCGACGGCTGATGGAGCGCGGCCGGGGCGGCCATCTCGACCACGAGTCCATCGGCGAGATCCGCCGCACCCTGTCCGGGATGCAGCACGACGTCACCGAAGGCCACCGTCTGCTCCACGCGGCGTACGAGGCCGACCCGGACTCGCTCGGCCCCATCCAGGCGCTGTCCACGTTCTCCCGGTCCCACCGCCAGGCCTGGAGCGCGCTCAGCGACAGGCTGCCCACGCAACTGGGCGATGTGAAACAGCAGGTGTCCTCGGTCTTCGACGCCATAGACGAAGAGGTCGCCCCGCTGCAGTCCCTGCTCCCGCAGCCACCCGCCCAGCCGGGCGACGCCGGACACCCGGGCGGATCCGGCCCGGCGTCCACCGGCTCCTCCGGCAGCCACCGGTCCACCACGCCCAGCGCCGGGAACACCCCGTCCGCCGGCAAGCACACCGGCACCGGCACGCCGAGCGGCCCGGCCACCGGCAGCAGCGGCGACGGGCTCATCGGCGGCGACACGGGCGGCCTGCTCGACCCGCCGAAGACCGGGCCCGACACCACGTCCCCGTCCGCCGGCAAGTCCCCCACGGGCCAGCCGGACGTCACGATCCCCCCGCTCATCCCCGACCTGCTCCCGGGTCTGGGCATCGACGGGGAGGACGCGGACTGACGCGGCACGGCTACGGCATCGAGGGCGCCCCTTTCCGAGCAGGGGCGCCCTCGATGCCGTTCACCGGACGCCTCAGAAGAACACCGAGCGCCGCTGGACCAACAGCTTGTACAGCGTGTGCTGAATCTGCTCCCGCACCTGATCGGTCAGGTTGAACATCAGCATCGGATCCTCCGCCGCCTCCGGCGGATACCCGTCCGTCGGGATCGGCTCACCGAACTGGATCGTCCACTTCGTCGGCAGCGGGATCGCACCGAGCGGACCGAGCCAGGGAAACGTCGGCGTCAACGGGAAGTACGGGAAGCCCAGCAGCCGCGCCAGCGTCTTGGCGTTGCCGATCATCGGGTAGATCTCCTCCGCACCGACGATCGAGCAGGGGATGATCGGCACACCCTGGCGCAGGGCCGTGGAGACGAAGCCGCCCCGGCCGAACCGCTGGAGCTTGTACCGCTCGCTGAACGGCTTCCCGATCCCCTTGAAGCCCTCCGGCATCACCCCGACCAGCTCGCCCTGGCCCAGCAGCCGTTCCGCGTCCTCCGTGCAGGCGAGGGTGTGCCCCAGCTTGCGGGCCAGTTCGTTGACCACCGGCAGCACGAAGACCAGGTCGGCGGCGAGCAGACGGAGATGGCGGCCGGCCGGGTGGTGGTCGTGCACCGCCACCTGCATCATCAGCCCGTCGAGCGGCAGCGTCCCGGAGTGGTTGGCGACGATCAGCGCCCCGCCCTCGGCCGGGATGTTCTCGACGCCCTTCACCTCGACCCGGAAGTACTTCTCGTACACCGGCCGCAGCAGCGACATCAGGACCTGGTCGGTCAGCTCCTCGTCGTAGCCGAAGTCGTCGACCTCGTAGTCCCCGGTGAGCCGGCGCCGCAGAAAGGCCAGCCCGGCCGCCACCCGCCGCTCCAGGCCGCCGTCCCGCCCTTCGGCCTCCGCCGGCTCCAGCGGCTCCTCGTCGCGGCTCACAGGACCATCCTCGGGCGGCCGCTCCCGTCCCGGCAGGGGCTGGACCGCACCCATCTCTCCCGGCTCCCCGTGCGCACCGCGCCGGCTCCCCCCGCTGCGCCGCCGCGGCTGGCGCTGTGCGGCGCTTCCGCGGGACCGGTCGTCGTCGAACGGAATGACCTTGGCGTCCGCCATCGTTGCCGCTCTCCTCAGTTGGCGCTGTGCGTCTGGGGGTGGCCGCCCGCCCTCGCGGTCAGCGCGGCGACCCGGTCGACGGCCGCCGCCAGGGTCTCCGGCGGCAGCAGCCCGGCACCCTGGCCGCGCGCGAAGTCCGCGAAGGTCTCGGCCGTCGTGTAGCGGGGCGTGAAGCCCAGCGTCTCGCGCATCTCGACGGTGTCCACCACCCGCCCGTGGGTGAGCAGCCGGATCTGCTCCGGCGAGAAGTCCGTCATACCGAGCGTACGCACAAGGGAGCCGGCCCAGGTGACCGCGGGCAGCAGCAGCGGCACGGTGGGCCGCCCGAGCCGCCGGGAGCACTGCGAGAGCAACAGCACGCCGTCCCCGGCGATGTTGAAGGTGCCGCTGTTCAGGGTGCCCCGGCGCGGCTCGTGCGAGGCGATCCGCAGCACCTCGATGACGTCGTCCTCGTGCACGAACTGCAGCCGCGGGTCGTAGCCGAACACGGTCGGCAGGACGGGCAGCGCGAAGTACGAGGCGAGCGGGGTGTCCGCGGCCGGCCCGAGGATGTTGGCGAACCGCAGCACGCACACGGCGACGTCCGGGCGCCGCCGGGCGAACCCGCGCACATACCCCTCCACCTCGACGGCGTCCTTCGCGAAGCCGCCGCTGGGCAGCGACTTGGGCGGGGTCGTCTCGGTGAACACGGCCGGATCGCGCGGCGCGGAGCCGTAGACGTTCGTACTGGACTTCACCACCAGCCGCCGCACGGCCGGCGACTTCTGGCAGGCACCGAGGAGCTGCATGGTGCCGATGACGTTGGTCTCCTTGACCGTGGCCCGGCTGCCGCCGCCCAGGGCCGTGCCCGTGACGTCCAGGTGGACGACCGTGTCCGCGCCGGTCTCGGCGAGCACCCGGGCGATGGTCGGCTGCCGGATGTCGGCCTGGATGAAGTCGGCGCCGCCCAGATGGTGCGCCGGCGGCACCGCGTCCACGGCGATCACACGCTCGACCTCCGGGTCCCGCTGGATCCGCCGCACGAACCGGCCGCCGAGCTGCCGGGCGACTCCGGTGACGAGCACGATCCGTCCCAAGATCAGCGCCTTCCTTCCCGCGTAACCGGTATCCCGCGTTCCCCGTGTGCGGCCAACCTAGCCGGTCGATGTTGCGCTGTGATGACCCCAAGTGCACCTGGCGACGGAAATTCCCCCATCGGTATATGCCTGTGGCCCCCCACCACTGCTGGTGGGGGGCCACAGGGCCACACTCTCGCGGCGCCGCTTACTTCTTGTTACGGCGCTGAACGCGCGTGCGCTTGAGCAGCTTGCGGTGCTTCTTCTTGGCCATCCGCTTGCGCCGCTTCTTGATAACAGAGCCCACGACTACCCTCGCTCACTTCTCATCACTCGGTTGTTTGGGCGCCATGGGCCCACACGACCTACGAGGGGCTAGCCTACCCAACCGAGCGCCGAGGTCGTAATCGAGGGGTGTCCCCGGGTCACCCAGGGGGCGCCGTCAGACCGTCTCCACCCCCACATAGCTGTCACGGAGGTACTCGTGTACCGCTTGTTCCGGGACGCGGAACGACCGTCCGACCCGGATCGCGGGCAGATGACCGCTGTGCACCAGGCGGTACACGGTCATCTTCGACACTCGCATCACCGAGGCGACCTCCGCCACGGTAAGGAACTGAACCTCGTTCAGAGGCCTCTCGCCAGCTGCAGCCATGACACACCTGAACCTTCCGCACTCGACGGCCACCGGCTTCCCCTTCCGGTGACTCTTCGTCGTTGCGTGCTCACTCCCCAGACTAGGGGCGGGTGATGCGAGTGGGGAAGAGGTGCACCCATCGGCGGCCTACTGTGACAGACACGCGCGATTGAGTACGTAGCGGATCAACGGCCGGTAGTGAGCAGACCGCACTGCGTCATCAACCGGAACGACGACGGACACCCGCCCCTCGGCCTCCCCCACGAACAGCGCGGGATCATCCGTGTCTGCCAGACCGATGGCCTCGAACCCGAGCTGACCAGCACCGCAGACCCACCCGTGATCCCCGACCACCAGCTCCGGCAGCGGCCCGCCGGCCTCCGCCGCGGCGTCCAGCGCGACGCGAACCGGGAGCGGCGAGTGGCTGTGGGCGCCCGGCTCACAACCGGGGCGCCCGCTCGCCGGTTCCCGCACCAGGGCAACCCCTCGTACGTAGTCGAGGCGATGGGTGCGTAGACCGAACCGGGTCAATATGTCGACACAGCGACCCTGCGCCGGGGTGAGAACCTCACATCCCGCCGTCGACAAGGCGTCCGCGAGAGCGGCGTAGAAACCGTGCAGCGGACGCGGGTGCCCGGTGCCGAGCAGCACGGGCGCGCCACGACGGGCCACCTCCCCGATCCGCCCGGCGAAGGCGTCCAGCGCGGCGAGCGTCCGCTCCGGATCGATCACATCCGGTCCGGAAATGCACCGGGGGTCGGCCGAAACCCCGCACCTCTCCGCCATCAACCCGATCAAGTCCCGGACTCCCCACGCCCCTTCGGGATCGATCCCGATCAACACGCGTGGATCCCGGGCGGCGAACAGCCGATAACTCCGCAGGCTGTCCTCCCGCGAGGTCGCCACCACCCCGGCCAGCCGGGCGGCCACCAGATGCGCGCGGAGGCGGGCGGCGGTCAACACGGATGCGATGGTGGCCCATTGGGGGTGCGGGCGGGACGCAAACGCCGGAAGTCCGCACGGTTGGCCTAATGCCGGCCTACGGGTGGGCGGGAGAGCCCCTCAGGGACGAAAACCCGCGCGGAGACCGTCACGGAAGAAGCCCGCGCAACGGGAACACCGCCCGCCGGGTCGCCAGCACGGCCTGGTCCACCCGGTCGGCGGGGTCGTACCCCTCGTCCCAGGACGCCCACGACACCGGCCACAACCCGTCCGTCATCCGCCACGGCCCCGGCTGCCGCGTCCGGGCGAACACGTCCTGCCGCCATGCCTCGGGGATCACCGTCTCCGGAGCGACCGGCTTGCCGGCCGCGATCCCCACCAGATGCGTCCACGACCGCGGTACGACGTCCACCACCGCGTACCCGCCCCCGCCGAGCGCGACCCACTTCCCCCCGGCGTACTCGTGCGCCAGGTCGTGACACGCCACCTGCACCGCCCGCTGCGCGTCCAGCGAGACCGCCAGGTGCGCGAGCGGATCCTCGAAGTGCGTGTCGGCCCCGTGCTGGGTGACGAGCACCTGCGGCCGGAACTCCGCGAGCAGCTCCGGCACCACGGCGTGGAAGGCCCGTACCCACCCCGCGTCCCCGGTCCCGGCCGGCAGCGCCACGTTCACCGCGGCCCCCTCCCCCGCGCCCGCCCCGGTCTCCTCCGGCCACCCGGTCTGCGGGAACAACGTACGGGGATGCTCGTGCAAGGAGATCGTCAGCACCCGCGGGTCCTCCCAGAACGCGGCCTGCACCCCGTCCCCGTGGTGCACGTCGACGTCCACGTAGGCGACCCGCTCGGCGCCCAGCTCCAGCAGCCGCGCGATGGCGAGCGACGCGTCGTTGTAGATGCAGAACCCCGACGCCCCGCCCGGCATGGCGTGGTGCAGCCCGCCCGCGAAGTTCACGGCGTGGTCGGCGTCCCCCCGCCACACCGCCTCGGCCGCCCCCACCGACTGCCCGGCGATCAGCGCGGACACCTCGTGCATCCCGGCGAACGCGGGATCGTCGACCGTCCCCAGCCCGTACGAGCCGTCCGCCCCCGCCGGATCGGCCGACGCGGCCTTCACGGCCTCGATGTAGTCCTCCCGGTGGACCAGCCGGAGCGTGGACTCGCCGGCCGCTTTCGCCGCGACGACCTCCACCTCCCGGTCGAGCCCGAAGGCGCCGACCAGCCGGCGGGTCAGCTCCAGCCGGACCGGATCCATCGGATGGTTCCGACCGAAGTCATAGCCCGTTACTGCCTCGTCCCACATCAGCTGTGCGCGGCCGCTCATGCCCGCCACCGTATCGGTCCGGTTGAGCGGCGAACGACCTGGCGTACCCCAGTGTCACCAGCACCAACACCATCGGCACGAGCATGGCCCCCCGATAGCTCCACGCGTCACCGAGAGCGCCCACCAGCGGAGCGCCGATCAGGAAACCCACGTAGTTGAAGATGTTCAGCCGCGCGACCGCAGCGTCCGAGGCCCCGGGGAACAACCGTCCGGCCGCCGCGAACGTCTGCGGCACCAGCACACACAACCCCAGCCCCAGCAGGGTGAACCCGAGCATCCCGGCCCACGCGCCGGGCGCCGCGGCCACCACCGCGAACCCGCCGGCCGCGACCACCGCCCCGAGCCGTACGACCGCCACGGCCCCGAACCGGCGTACCCCGAGGTCCCCGATCGCCCGCCCCACGAGCGTGGTCACCATGTACACGTTGTACGGCACGGTCGCCAGCTGCTCCGAGCTGCCCAGCACGTCCTTCAGGTACTTGGCGCTCCAGTTGGACACGGTCGAGTCTCCGATGTAGGCGAACATCATCACCAGGCACAACGGCAGCAGCAGTTTGAAGACGACGTTCCCCCGCTCCCCGGTCCGCTCCGGAGCGGACACGGGCTCCCCGTCGACGTACCACCGGCTCCCCACCAGCGCCGCCGGCAACAGCACGGCCACTACTGGCAGGTACGACACCCACAGCGCGAGGTGCCAGTGCGCCCCCGCCCAGGCCAGCGAGGCCCCCAGGATCGCGCCCAGGCTGTAGACGGCGTGGAAGCCGAGCATGATGCTGCGCCCGTACGACCGCTGGAGGCTGACGCCGAGCATGTTCATGGACGCGTCCAGCGCGCCCACCGCCAGACCGAACGCGCCCAGCGCCACGGCGAGTACGGCCACCTGTCCGTGCCCGCCCGCCGCGACGCCGAGCAGCGCCAGCAGCACCACCGGCTGGGACCAGCGCAGCAGCCGGCTGGGCCGGACCCGCTTGACCAGGTGCTCGGTGCTCACGCTGCCGACCCCGGCGAGGACCGGCACGGCGGCCAGGAAGACCGGCAGCAGCGCGTCGGAGACGCCGTACCGGTCCTGGATGGCCGGGATGCGCGTCACCAGCAGGGCGAAGGCGACGCCCTGGGCGAAGAAGCTGAACGCCAGCGAGGCCCTACCGCGCCGCAGCACATCAGTCATGGCGGCGAGAGTAGGGCCCAGGGCTACCGCTGGGTAGATCCAGCCAAAGATGAATTTCCCTCAGCTTCCGTCCGGGCTCCGGCCCAGCCCGGCTTCGGCTCGGTGGCCGGCCGGCGGGGGATCAGGCGGCGACGGCCACCGCGGGTCGCTCCACCCGGCCGGCCTCCACCTCGGCCGCGAGCATCCGCTCCATCGGCCCGACAGCCAGCCCCCCGCTGACCACTACCCCGATCCCCATCGCGGCGATCAGGATGACGGAGCCCAGCCACACCATGGTGTCCACGGGGACGGTGTAGGCACCCACGACCCGTACGACGCACTCGGCCAGCAGCGCCAGCCCCCACACCACGGAGAACGCCCGCTCCCTGGACCGGAAGGCCGCGGACTCGGCCGCCGCCCCGGACACCAGTCGCTGCCAGGCGGCTTCCCTGGCCGCGTCGCCCTTCACGACGAAGGGCTTCATGCCCGCGGTCATCATCGGCTTGCCGAGCCGGACGGACACCAGGATGCCGATGGCCACCGTGCTGCTGACCCCGCTGTCCTTGGCCAGCATCAGCCGCGGGTCGCCCGAGACGAAACTCAGCAGCAGGGACACGACGTTCACGACGAGGATCAGACCCGCCAGCGCGTTGGTCCTGCGCTCCCTGACCAGTCCCCATACGGTCCGCACCGCCGGTACGACACTGCTCCAGGCGAGCGCCGCGAAGGTGCTCATCCCGAGGGCGTCCTTGAAGAGGTAGTACGAGCCGAGCGGCATCGCCACATCGATGAGCAGCGGCTTGAAGTTGTCCAGCACGCTCGGCTTCCGGCCCTGGTTCCCCGTGTTCTTCGTCATGTCCTCAGCATCGCCGCAGGGCCGGGTCCGGCAGTAGAAACGATCGTCCGGAGCTCCGCATGACATCTGTCAGCCCGCGCGGCCGACCGGGGTCATACCAGCAGGTCGAGCAACTGGTCCATGCGGGAGAAGAGTTGACCGGCACCCGCGAGCTTCGCCGCCGGCGTCATCGCGGTGAACCCGTACACGTCCATCCCGGCCGCCACAGCCGCCTGCACGCCCAGCGGGGAGTCCTCCACGACCACACACCGCTCCGGGGCCACTCCCATCCGCTGAGCCGCGTGCAGGAACAGGTCCGGCGCGGGCTTGCCCCGCCCGACGTCCTCGGAGCTGAAGACGCGCTCCTGCGGGAACCACCGGTCGAGCCCGGTCGTCCGATGCCCCACCCGGATCCGCGCATGGCTCCCGGAGGAGGCCACGCAGTACGGCACCCCGTCCGCGGCCAGCTTCTCCAGTACGCCGGTCACCCCGGGCACGGGCTGCAACTCCCGCTCGAACGCGGCGAACACCCGCGCGTGGAAGACCTCGTCGAAATCCGCCGGCAGCCGCTGTCCCGTCCGCTCCAGAACCAGCTCGTGGATCCGATGCATCGCCGACCCCATGTAGTCGCGGATGGAGTCCTCGTACGAGGTGGGGTGCCCCAACTCGGTCAGATAGGCGGCCAGGAGCCGGTTGGATATGGGCTCGCTGTCCACGAGGACACCGTCGTTGTCGAAGATGACGAGGTCGTAGCGCATGAGTTCACCCTAAACGCAGAAAACCCCCGCACCGAAGTGCGGGGGCTCCCTCAAAAATTGTTCGGCGGCGTCCTACTCTCCCACAGGGTCCCCCCTGCAGTACCATCGGCGCTGTGAGGCTTAGCTTCCGGGTTCGGAATGTAACCG
>NZ_JNWV01000052.1 GCF_000716535.1 Streptomyces flaveolus
GGAGGAACAGCCCTGGCCCCGGACCGACCGTCCGCGCCGGGCCGGTGTGTCCTCCTTCGGCATCAGCGGCACCAACGCCCACGCCATCATCGAGGAGGCGCCAGCAGAGGACCCGGCGGAGGCCGAACCGGACGCCCCGGCGGTCGTGTGGCCCCTGTCCGCCCGCTCGGCAGCGGCCCTGCCCGTGCAGGCCGAGCGCCTGCACGCCTTCCTGGCGGACCGGCCCGAGCTGCACCCGGCCGCGGTCGCCCGTGCCCTCGGCACCCGGCGCACCGCTTTCGACCACCGCGCGGCCGTCACCGGCACCGACCGGGACCGGCTCCTGGCCGGACTACGCGCCCTCGCCGACGGCACCCCCGCCCCGACGGCCGTCACCGGCAGGGCGCGGAGCGGCACCCGTACGGCGTTCCTGTTCACCGGCCAGGGCGCCCAGCGCCTCGGCATGGGCCTCGAACTGCGCGCCCACTACCCGGTGTTCGCCGACGCCTTCGACGCGATCGACGCCCGGCTCGGCCTGGACCTCGCCGGGGTGCTGGCCGGTGACGACGCCGACGCCGTGCACCGCACGCGGTACGCGCAGTCGGCGCTGTTCGCCTTCGAGGTGGCCCTGTTCCGGCTGCTGGAGTCCTTCGGCGTGCGGCCCGACGTGCTGGCCGGGCACTCCGTCGGCGAACTCGCCGCCGCCCATGTGGCCGGTGTTCTCGACCTGGACGACGCCTGCGCCCTGGTCGCCGCCCGGGGCCGGCTCATGCAGGCGCTGCCGGAGGGCGGCGCGATGGTCGCCGTACAGGCCACCGAGGAGCAGGTACGGCCGCTGCTGGACGACCGCGTCGGCCTCGCCGCCGTCAACGGACCGACCTCCGTGGTGCTCTCGGGGGAGGAGGAGGCGGTGCTCGCCGCCGCCGAGGGCTTCGCGAAGACCAAGCGGCTCGCCGTCTCGCACGCCTTCCACTCGCCCCTGATGGACGGCATGCTCGACGAATTCCAGTCGGTCGCACGCGAACTGACCTACCATCAGCCGCGCGTCCCCTTGGTGTCCAGCCTCACCGGCCGCCCTGTCGACGGCGAGCGGCTGTGCGACCCCGGCTACTGGGTGCGGCACGTGCGGGAGACGGTCCGGTTCGCCGACGCCGTCGCGGCCCTCACCGCCTCGGGAGTCGGCCGCTTCGTGGAAGTGGGCCCCGACGCCGTGCTGACCGGCCTCGTCCGTGAGTGCCCGGACACCGACGGCGCCGTCCTCGTCGCCCTCGGCCGGCGCCACGGCAGCGAGCCCGTGACCCTCATGTCGGGTCTCGCCCGTCTGCACACCGACGGCCTCGCCCCCGACTGGGCGGCGCTCTTCCCCGGTACGGCCCGCGCCGACCTGCCCACCTACGCGTTCCGGCACGAGCGGTACTGGCTGAACGCGGACGTGGCCCTCACGGCGGGGCCGACGGCCGGGTCCGCGCTGTCCGCGCCGGCCGCCGGCCCCGTGGACGCCGAGCCGCTCGGGCAGCGGCTCGCCGGTGCCCCGCCGGCCGAGCAGGAGGCGCTGCTGACCGAGGTGATCCGGGCCCAGACCGCCGCGATCCTCGGGCACCCGGGACCGGAGGCCGTCGAGCCCGACGCCGTCTTCCTGGAGATCGGCATGGACTCCGTCTCCGCGGCCGAACTCCGCGGGGCGCTCGGCGCAGCCCTGGGCAGCACCCTGCCGGCCGGTGCCGTCTTCGACCACCGCACCCCGGCCGCCCTCGCCGCCGCCCTGCGCGCGCACCTGGCCGGGGGCGCTCCCGGTCCGGCCGGCGCCGGCGACCTCGAATCGGTCGGCGGGCTGGTGCGGCGCGCGGCGGCCGACGGACGGATGGACCGGGCCATCGACCTCCTGCGCACCGTCGCCGACATCCTCCCCGGCTTCTCCTCCCTGGCCGAACACGGCGCCGTCGCCGACCCGGTGCGGCTGGCCACCGGCGCCGCCGCCCCACGGCTGGTCTGCCTGCCCTCGCCGATGGCGCTCGGCGGCGCCCACCAGTACGCCCGCTTCGCCCGGCACTTCCACGGCCGCCGGGACGTCGTGGTGCCCGCGGTGCCCGGCTTCGGCCCCGGCGAGGCGCTGCCGCGTACCGTGGACGCCGTGGTGGAGGTGGTCGTCGAGGGCATCCGCCGGGCCTGCGCGGACGAGCGGCCGTACGTGCTCGTCGGCTACTCCTCGGGCGGCCAGTTCGCCCACGCGGCGGCCGAGATCATGGAGAAGGCGGGACAGCCGGCCGCCGGTGTGGTGCTGCTGGACACCTATCTGCCCGGGGACCACGGCAAGGACGACCTGTGGCGGCAGATGTTCGACGGCATGCTGGACCGGGAGTCGTCCCTCGGGGGCTTCGGGACCGCCCGGCTCGCCGCCATGAGCCGCTACAGCGAGCTCATCCAGCACTGCCTGCCCGGCGCCCTGACGGCGCCCGTGCTGTTCGTACGGCCCACGGAGTCCTTCGCCACCGGCGCGGACGACTGGCGGGCGAGCTGGCCCACGGAGCACGAGCCGGTCGACGTGCCCGGCACGCACTTCACGATCCTGGAGGACCGCGCGGAGGCCACCGCCGAGGCGGTCGAGTCGTGGCTCACCGCCACCGGGAACTGAAAGCGGGGGCGGCCGAAAGAGAAGGGGGCGGGGCGGCCGAAAGGCTGCCCGCGCCCCGTTTCTTCTTCACTCGCCGGCCTCGCGGAAATGCGCCAACCATGCGTGGATATCGCATCGGATACTGGCCGGATCGACACCTAATTGCACGGCGATTTCATCCGCGGCCGATTCCGGCTGCCAGCCGCTCCGCTGGAGCGCCAGCCACATCGTCGTGCCGCGTGGGCCGCATCGGTGCCGCTTCCCGGTGCGCTGGGAGAACAGCTCCAGATATCCGTCGGGCCGGACCTTCGCGGTCAGTTCGTGGTCAGGCCTCGTGGCCATGGGACTTCCCATCTTTCGTGGATTTCTGCGGACGGTTTCGACGGTACCCGCGGACAAGCCCCGGGACACGGGTGGCAACCGGCCCTTTCGAAGGGGAGTCAAATATGCGGACAAGGGTGATGACACCGCTGCACAAAGATGGCGGACACCCGTCGAAACCTGCCGGTTCGAGGTAGAGAAACCTCTACCTCGAACCGGCCGGACAATGCCAATGTGCCGCGGGCCCGGCGTTCCTAATCTGGTCCGCAGACACCGCGTGAGAAGCGAAATCTCGTAGGGGAGCCCCCGTGCACACTTCACACGACCTCCGCCGGGCGGAGGCGGTACGGCTGGACGCCGTGTCGAAGACCTATGGCCGAGGAGACAGCCAGGTGGCCGCGCTCCGCGGGCTCACCATGAGGTTCGCCGACGGCACCTTCACCGCCGTCATGGGACCGTCCGGATCCGGCAAGAGCACCTTCCTGCACTGCGCCGCGGGACTGGTCCAGCCCACCTCCGGCACGGTCACCGTCGGCGGCACCGACCTCGCCGGCCTGGACGACACCCAGTTGACCAAGCTGCGCCGCGACCGGATCGGCTTCATCTTCCAGTCCTTCAACCTGCTGCCCGCGCTGACGGTCATGCAGAACATCACCCTGCCGCTGCAACTGGCCGGACAGCGGCCGGACAAGAGCCTGATCCGCAACGTCGTGCAGCGCGTCGGCCTCGCCGAGCGGCTCGGCCACCTGCCGTCCCAGCTCTCCGGCGGCCAGCAGCAGCGCGTCGCCATCGCCCGCGCCCTGGTGACCCGCCCCGCCGTGGTCTTCGCCGACGAGCCCACCGGTGCCCTCGACACCCGCACCGCCGCCTCCGTGCTCGCCCTCCTGCGCGAGTCCGTCGACACCGCCCGCCAGACGCTGGTCATGGTCACCCACGACCCGGTGGCCGCCTCCTACGCCGACCGCGTGGTCTTCCTAGCCGACGGCGCCTTCGCCGGCGAACTGCTCCGGCCGACGGCCGACGCCGTCGCCGCCCGGATGACCCGGCTCGGCGCCTGGGAGGACGACACCCACCGGCAGGGCGCCGCGCAGCCCTCGGGAGGGCGGTACTGATGTGGCGCCTGGCACTGCGCACCCTGAAGTTCCGCAGGACGAGCTTCGTCGCGACCTTCCTCGCCATGTTCCTCGGCGCCGCGATCGTCATCGGCTGCGGCGGCCTGATGGAGACGGGCGTCCGCATGGCGGCCGAACCCCAGCGCCTGAACGGCGCACCGGTCGTCGTCACCGGAGAGCAGACCTACGACTTCACCGCCCTGACCGAACGTCACCGCATCGACCCCGGCCTCGTCGGCGAGGTCGCCCGGGTCCAGGGTGTCCGCACGGCCGTCGGCGACGTGTCGGTCCCGGCCACCGTCCTCAAGGACGGCAAGCCGGTGACCGGCAAGTCCGCCTCGTACGGCCACGGCTGGGCCTCCGCCCGGCTCACCCCCTATACCCTCGCCGCCGGTAAAACCCCCGTCGCCGGCGGCGAGGTCGTCCTCGACGCGGACCTCGCCCGGCGCGCCGGCGCGCGCCCGGGGTCCGACGTCGACATCGTCGTCCAGGGCACCGTCCGGCGGTTCCAGGTCAGCGGCATCGCCGAACAGCGCGGCGACCGCGACCCCGACGCCGCCGTGTTCTTCACGGACGACGAGGCCCGCACCCTCGCCGGGGGCCGGATCGACTCCATCGGCGTGCTGCCCGCCCCCGGCACACGGACCGCCGCGGTCGCTGACGCGGTGCGCGCCGAGGTCGGCGACCGTGCCGAGGTGCTGACCGGGGAACGCCGGGGACTGGCCGAACTGCCCGGCACCCTCTCCAGCAAGCGCACCGTCGTCATCCTCGCGGCCGTCTTCGGTTCCTCCGTCGTCCTCATCGTGATGTTCGGCGTCGCGTCCACCCTCGGCCTCTCCCTCCAGCAGCGCGCCCGAGAGATGGCCCTGCTGCGCGCCGTCGGCTCCACCCCGCAGCAGCTCCGCCGCATGATCCTCACCGAGACGGCCGTGCTCTCCGTGGGCTCCGTCCTGCTCGCGCTGCTGCCCGGCTACGCCATCGGACGCCTGCTGTTCGGGGTGCTGACCGCGAGCGGCGTGGTGTCGTCGGCGATCGTCTACCACGCCGGATGGATCCCGATGGCCGTCGGCGCCGTCGTCACCGTGCTCGCCGCGGCCGGCGCCACCCGCTTCGCCGGACGGCGCGCCGCCCGCACCGAACCGGTCGCCGCACTGGCCGAATCCACCGCAGGCACCCGCTGGTTCAGCGTCCCCCGGCTGCTGCTCGCGCTGTTCTTCCTGGCCAACGGCATCGGCCTGGCCGTCGCCACCGCCACCGTGATGGAGGACGGCCCCACGCTCGCCAGCACCGCCGGTCCCGCCTCCGTGCTGTTCTGCATCGGCCTCGCCCTGCTCGCCCCCGGCATCACCAAGGTCATGGTGGCGCTGCTCCGCCTGCCGGTCCGGGCCTTCTCCGGGCTCTCGGGTCAGCTCGCGCTGCGCAACGCCGCCACCGCCAACGTCCGCATGGCGGGCGCGGTCGCGCCGATCGTCCTGCTCATCGGCATCGCCACCGGCACCCTGTACATGCAGTCCACCGAGGACCACGTCTCCCGGACCTCCTACGACCGCAACATCCTCGCCGACTACGTCCTCGACTCCACGACGGGCGGATTCGCGCCCGGTGTCGTCGACCGGGTGCGTGCCACGCCCGGGGTGGCCGCGGCCTCCGAGTTCGTCACCAGCCGCGGCTTCGTGGACCGGACCGGCGACCCGGACCAGGTCGACCTGCGCGGGGTCTCCGCCGACGGCGTGCGGCAGAGCCTCGATCTGCCCGTCGTCGCCGGGTCCCTCACCGGCCTGCGCGGCGACACCGTGGCCCTGTCCGACAAGAAGGCCCGGGAGTACGGCGTGAAGGTCGGCGACCGGCTGCCGATGCACCTCGGGGACGGCACCGCCGTACGCCCCACCGTCGTGGCCCTCTACACCGACAACCCCAAACAGGAGTACCTGACGCTGCCCGCGGCCACCCTCGCCCCGCACACCGGTGACGGGCTGCCGCACCAGATCCTCGTCCGCAGTGCGCGCGGCGGCGGCGCCGACGTCCACGAACGCCTCGCCGCGCTGGCCGCCCGGGTGCCCGGCACCGAACTGGACGACAGCTCCTCGCTGGCCGGCCGGAACAACCAGATCCAGCAGATCCTGGTGTCCGCCAACTACACCATCGTCGCCATGATCGTCGGGTACGCCGCGATCACCGTCGTCAACACCCTGGTGTCCGTCACCCGGAAACGGCGCCCGGAGTTCGGCCTCCAGCGGCTCACCGGCGCGACCCGCGCCCAGGTGCTGGGCATGCTGAGCGTCGAGGGCCTGCTGATCGGCGTCGTCGCCACCGTCCTCGGCACCGTCGCCTCCGCGACGACCATCGTCCCCTACAGCCTCGTCAAGAGCGACTCCTACCTGCCCTCCGGATCCATCGGCATCTACCTCGCCATCGTCGGCGGCTCGCTGCTGCTGGTGTTCGGCGCCACGCTGCTGCCGTCCTGGCGCGGAATGCGCAGCCCCGCCGTGGAAACGGTGAAGGCCGCGTGAGTCACCCCCTGGCCGGGCCGTCCCCGCTTCCCCCGAGCGGGGGCGGCCCCTCAGTGACGGACGGCCGGGGATGGGAACATGACGACATGAAGACTGTGCCGGTCACGTGGCGCGGCCGACTCGCCCGCGCCACCCTGGACACCCTGGTCGGCGTGGCCATCGCCTCCGGAGCGCTGGTGTCGATCGTCCTCTTCGTCACCACCACCTACTTCATCGTCCTCTGCCTCATCGGCATCGGCTTCCTCGCGCTGCCCTACCTGACCCGGGCCGTGCGGTGGCTGTGCGACCTCAACCGGCGGGCCGCGGCGCGCTCCGGCATCCCGGTGGAGCGGCCCTACCGGCCCGAGCCGGAGGAGATCGAGAGGGACATCGTCGGCTGGACGCGGCGCTGCAAGTGGATCCTCGCCGACCCCGCGACCTGGCGGGACCTGCTGTGGCTGCTCCTCAACTGCGTCGTCGGCCTCGCCGGCTTCGTCCCGGCCGCGCTGCTCTACTACGCGGGGGAGGGGCTGTTCCTCGCCTGCGGCCTGTGGCAGCCCCTCGCGGACGACGGACACGGCCGCTGGTACTCCTTCGTCACCGTCGAGAGCTGGCCGGCCGCGCTCGCCGCGGCCCTGCTCGCGCTCGTCGTGCTCACCGCCTGGATCCTCCTCGGCCCGCTGGTGCTCAAGGGCTACGCCTACTTCGTCCGCTTCCTGCTCGGCCCCACCCGCCAGTCCCAACTGGCCTCCCGGGTCCAGCACCTGTCCGAGACCCGCTCCGGCGCCCTCGACATCCAGGCCGCCGAACTGCGCCGCATCGAACGCGACCTGCACGACGGCGCCCAGGCCCGGCTCGTCAGCCTCGGCCTGCAACTGGGCGCCGTGGACCGGAAGATGAGCCAGGACCCGGAGGAGGCCCGGCGGCTGCTGCGGCAGGCCCGCACCTCCTCGGTGCAGGCCCTGCGCGAACTGCGCGACCTGGTCCACGGCATCCACCCGCCGGTCCTCGCCGAGCGGGGTCTGCCCGACGCCCTGCGCGCCCTGGGCCTGGCCAGCCCGCTCCACGTCACCGTGGTGGTGGACCTGCCGGACAGACTGCCCGACCCGGTCGAGTCCGCCGTGTACTTCGCGGTGTCCGAGCTGCTCACCAACGCCCTCAAGCACGCCGAGGCGCAGCGCGTGGAGATCGTCGCCTGGTGCGAGGAGGGCATGCTGCACGCCCGGGTCACCGACGACGGCCGCGGCGGCGCCGACGCGTCGGCCGGGAGCGGCCTCGCGGGCATCCGGCGGCGGCTGGCATCCTTTGACGGGGTCCTGGAGATCGACAGTCCACCGGGCGGTCCGACCGTGATGAAGATGGAGTTGCCGTGCGCGTTGTCCTCGCCGAAGACCTCTTCCTCCTGAGGCAGGGGATCATCCAACTGCTGGAGGCGTACGACTTCGAGGTGGCCGCCGCCGTCGACAACGGCACGGACCTCGCCGCCGCGATCACCGAGCACCGGCCCGACATCGCCATCGTCGACGTACGGCTGCCGCCCACCTTCACCACCGAGGGCCTCCAGGCCGCCCTGCGCGCCCGCCGGGAGCAGCCCGGCCTGCCGATCCTCGTCCTCTCCCAGCACGTCGAGCAGATGTACGCCCGCGAACTGCTCGCCGACGGCACCGGCGGCATCGGCTACCTGCTCAAGGACAGCGTGCTGGACGACGAGCAGTTCATCGACGCCGTACGCCGGGTCGCGGCCGGCGGGACGGCCATGGACACCGCCGTGGTCGCCCAGCTCATGACCAGTCACTCCCGGGACGAGCCGCTGGCCGCGCTCACCGCCCGCGAGCGGGAGGTGCTGGAGCTGATGGCGGAGGGCTGCTCGAACACGGCGATCGCCCAGCGGCTGACCGTCACCGAGGGCGCCGCGGCGAAGCACATCTCCAACATCTTCACCAAGCTGATGCTGCCGCCGTCGAGCGACAGCAACCGCCGGGTGCTCGCCGTGCTGGCCTATCTCAACGCCTGAGCACGCCGGTTGGGGCGGGTAGGGGTGGTCCGCCCCCGTGCCGGGCGTGAGACTGCAGGGGCACCGCCCCCCGCGCCCCGCGCCGCAGCCCAGGAAGGGAACGCCCGCCCCCATGACCACCCTCACCGAGCAGGACCGTCTCTGGATCCGCCGCTACCATCCCCGCCCGGACGCGGCGGCCAGACTGGTGTGCCTGCCCCACGCGGGCGGCTCGGCGACCTTCTACCACCCGGTGTCGGCGAGCATGCCGGCCTCCGTGGATGTCCTCGCCGTGCAGTACCCGGGGCGTCAGGACCGCCGCAACGAGCCGTGCGCCACCAGCATCGGCGAACTCGCCGACCAGGTCACCGCCGTCCTGCTGCCGTGGGCGGACCGTCCACTGGTCCTCTTCGGCCACAGCATGGGCGCCACCCTCGGCTTCGAGGTCGCCCGCCGGCTGGAACGCGACCACGGCATCGTCCCGCGCGCACTGTTCGCCTCCGCCCGCCGGGCCCCCTCCTGCCCGCGGCACGAGACGGTCCACCTGCGCGACGACGACGGACTCGTCGAGGAGATGCGCCGGTTGAGCGGCACGGACGCGACGATCCTCGACGACGAGGAACTCGTCCGCATGGCCCTGCCCGCGATCCGCGCCGACTACCGGGCGGCCGAGACCTACACCTACGAGCCCGGCCCGAACCTGACCTGCCCCATCGTCAGCCTGGTCGGGGACGACGACCCCAAGGTCACCGTGGACGAGGCCCGCGCCTGGTCGCGCCACACCGACACGGCATCCGAGTTCCACGTGTACCCGGGCGGCCACTTCTACCTGACGGCGCACGCCCAGGACGTCCTCGGACTGCTCGCCAAGTGGGCGGTACGGCCGTGACGTCGGTCCTGATCACCGGGTGCAGCAGCGGCATCGGCCTGGAGACGGCGCTGGCGTTCGCACGGCTCGGGGACCGCGTCCACGCCTGCGTCCGCGACCCCGCCGGCGCCGGCGAACTGCTCCGGCGCGCCCGCGCCGAGGACCTCACCCTCGACGTCCCCCGGCTGGACGTCACCGACGACGCGTCCGTCACCGCCGCCGTCACCGCGGTGCAGGACCGGCACGGACCCGTCGACGTGCTGGTCAACAACGCGGGCACCGACCGGACCGGACCCGTCGAGACCATGCCGCTCGACCAGGCGCGCACGCTGATGGAGACCAACCTCTGGGGTCCGCTGCGCGTCACCCGCGCCGTGCTGCCCGGGATGCGTGCCCGTGGCAGCGGGGTCGTCATCAACGTCTCGTCCCTCGCCGGGCGGACGTTCGCCGTGCCGCACGGAGGTTTCTACGCGGCGAGCAAGGCCGCCCTGGGCGCGCTCAGCGAGGCCCTGTACGCGGAGGCCCGGCCCTTCGGCATCCGTGTGGTGTGCCTGGAACCGGGCAGCTTCGCCTCCCGCATCCAGGGCAAGTCCCTCGCCGGCGCGACCGACGGGCAGCCGTCCGAGGACGACCCGTACCGCGCGGACCACGCCTGGCTGGCCCGGTTCCTCGGCCGCGTCGCGGAAGGCGCCGCCGACTGCGCGGAGGCGGCCGAGGCCGTCGTCGCCGCTGCCGACGACCCCGGCACCCCGTTGCACACGGTGGTCGGCAAGGACGCGGAAGCGGCAGTGGGTTTCCTGGCGGGTGTCTCGTACGAGCAGTGGCTGCCCCGCTTCCTCGACCAGGCCGAGTCCCTGGCCGGGCCCCGGCCCCCCCCTTGAACGAGCGTCCGTCGACGCGACGCGGGCCTCGGTGGTGGCCAAGCCACCGCCGAGGCCCGCGACCATGCCGGCCGACAGGAGTTCAGTCGTGCACGCGGAGCGACTGCGCCGGGCACAGGTCGGCGGCCCGGTGGACCTCCTCGTGGAGATCGGCGCCCGGGGCCTCCCGCAGGACGAGGACGAGACCGTCGTCGTCCTGGTCGAACACCTCGGGGCTGAGCATCGCGCACTGGCCGGAGCCCACGCACCGGTCGCGGTCGGCGGTGACACGCATGAGGGGGACTCCGTCCGGGTCGGCCGTCACCAGGTGACGGGGAGTTCGTAGACGCCGTACACCATGGCGTCGTCCTTAAAACGCAGCTCGTCCTGCTGGGCCGCCAGCCGCAGGCCGGGGATGCGGCGCAGCAGTGTGCCGTAGACCGTCTCCAGCTCCACACGGGCCAGGTTGGCGCCGATGCACTGGTGGATGCCGTAGCCGAAGGCGAGATGGCTGCGGGCCTCCTTGCGGCGGATGTCGAGGGTGCCCGGGTCCGGGAAGACGGACTCGTCGTGGTTGGCGGCGTTGTTCAGGGCGAGGATGCCCTCGCCGGCCCGGATGGTGACGCCGCCGACCTCGATGTCCTCCACCGCGACCCGCGCCGTGCCGGAGTCGGAGATGGAGAAGACGCGCAGCAACTCCTCGATGGCGTTCGGAAGGAGCGCGGGGTCGTCCCGCAACGCCGCCATCTGCTCGGGGTGCCGGAGCAGGGCCAGGACACCGAGGGCGATCATGTTCGCCGTGGTCTCATGGCCGCCGACCAGCATCAGCCGGGCCATGGTCACCACGTCGGTGTGGTCGGCGACCTGCTCGGTGCGGTTCTTCTCCAGGAAGCGGCTGATGAGGTCGTCGCCCGGCTCGTTCTCCTTGAGGGTGACGAGCTTGTCGAGGTACATGTCCAGGGCCTGCACCGCGGCCCCGTACTCCGCCGGGCTCAGGTCGTGGTTCATCATCGCCGCCGACCACTCCTCGAACTGGGCGTGGTCCTCGTAGGGGACGCCGAGCAGTTCGCAGATGACGAGCGACGGCACCGGCAGCGCGAGCGCGGTGACCAGGTCCACCGGGCCGCCCCCGGCCAGCATCGCGTCCACGTGCTCGTCCACGATCTGCTGGATGCGCGGGCGCATCTCCTTCACCCGACGCGCGGTGAACTCAGGGATGAGCATGCGCCGTTGGGCGCTGTGATCCGGCGGGTCCATGTTGAGCATCATCAGCCGGACCTGCGCCAGCATCTCCTCGGGGATGTGGAACTGGTGCGGGTAGCCCGGCAGTTTCAGGTTGGAGCTCACCCGGCTGTCGCCCAGCACCTGCCGGACGTCCTCGTGCCGGGTGACCAGCCAGGTCGGCTTGCCGTTCACCTTCAACGCGGCACGCGAGACGGGGGCGTTCGCGCGCATCCCGGCGTACTCGTGCGGTTCGCTGAACGGGCAGGTGCGCCGCATCGGGAACCGCGGGAGCGGCGACCCCGTCTCGGGTACGGCGTCGGCGGACTGGGTCATGGCTGCCTTTCGGAACGTGTCGGTGACGGAAGCGGGGTACGGGGGCGGTGGCGGGGCGTCACCAGGTGACGGGCAGCTCGTACAGGCCGTAGACGATGGCGTCGTCCTTGAACCGCAGCTCCTCGACCGGGGCGGCCAGGCGCAGCGTCGGCACGCGCCGCAGCAGCGTCGAGTAGACGACGTCCAGCTCCATGCGCGCCAGGTTCTGTCCGATGCACTGGTGGACGCCGTAACCGAACGCCAGGTGGCTGCGGGCCTCGCGCCGCACGTCGAGGCGGTCGGGGTCGGGGAACACCCGCTCGTCGTGGTTGGCCGCGTTGTTCAGCGGCAGGACGCCCTCACCGGCCCGGATGGTCACCCCGCCCAGCTCGATGTCCTCCAGGGCGACCCGGGCGGTGCCCGCGTCGGAGATGGAGAAGAGGCGCAGCAGCTCCTCCACCGCCTTCGGCATCAGCTCCGGCTCCGCGCGGAGGGCGGCGAGCTGGTCGGGGTGCTCCAGCAGGGCCAGCACACCCAGCGCGATCATGTTGGCGGTGGTCTCGTGGCCGGTGACCAGCATCAGCTTGGACATGCTGACGATGTCGGAGTGCTCCACCGCCGGCGTCTGCCGGTTGAACTCGATCAGCCGGCTGATCATGTCGTCGCCGGGCTCGCTCTCCTTGGCGGTGACCAGCCCGTCCACGTACCGGTCCAGCTCGTAGTGCGCGCGGCCCCGGTCCTCGTCGCTGATGTCGTGGTTCATGATGGCCCACGCCCACTCCTCGAACCGGCCGTGGTCCTCGTAGGGGACGCCGAGCAGTTCGCAGATGACGAGGGACGGCACCGGCAGCGCGAGCGCGGTGACCAGGTCGACCGGACCGTCGGCGCCCTTGGCGAGCATCTGGTCGATCTGCTCGTCCACGATCTGCTGCACCCGGGCGCGCAGCTCGCGCATCCGCCGGACGCTGAACTCCGGTGCCAGCATGCGTCGTTGGACGGTGTGGTCCGGCGGGTCCATGGAGAGGAAGGTCAGCGGCACCGACTGGAGCGTCTCCTCCGGCACCGGCACCTGGAGCGGATAACCGGGCAGCTTCAGGTTGGCGCTGACCCGGGAGTCGCCCAGGAGCTTCTTGTACAGGTCGTGGCGGGTGATCAGCCAGGCGGGCTTGCCGTTGACCTTCAGCCGCGCCCGGGAGACCGGCTCGGTCTCGCGCAGCTCGGCGTAGGCGGCCGGCGGGCTGAAGGGACAGGCCCGCCGCATCGGGAACTCGGGCAGCGCGGCCTCGTCGGCCGGTTCGGCAGGTGCAGTCATCATGTCCTCATCGCACGGAGGGAGCGGGCCGCGCCGGTGTCGGAGCGGGTCCGGGCCCGGCGCCGGTACGGCGCTGTCAGCCGTCCCTCGCACGCTAGGCAGCCACGGCCGGGGTCCCAACCCCTAGACGCCCCTAGGGGCCGCTGCCACGCCCCCCGGGCCGGCCCGTAGGCCGTCCGCCGCGCGGAGAGCCCGTCACCACCGCACGGTCAGCCGCCTCGGTGACCGGAAGCCGCGGCCTGTCACGCCGTCGGTGTCCAAGGCGAGGCCCGGGTGCCACGGGGTCGCGGTGGCCTCCAGCAGGGCGTCGAGGAGTTCTTCCGCCTCCAGGGCGGCGAGATGCCGGCCCAGGCAGATGTGCGGGCCGGTGCCGAGGGCCAGGTGCGGCCGCGGCTCCCGGTGGGGGTCGAACCGGTCGGCGCGGTCCCACCGCCGCTCGTCCCGGTTGGCGGACGCCAGGTTCACGCAGACCAGGTCGCCGCGGCGCAGCCGCTCACCGCACAGCTCGGTGTCCGCGGCGCACCGGCGCAGCACCCACGTCAGCGGGCACTCCCACCGCCAGCACTCCTGGACGACGGCGGGGGCCAGGGAGGCGTCCCGGCGCACGGCGTCCGAAACCGCCCGTTCGCCGAGGACGACGTACATCAAGGTGGCGAGGGAACGGAACGGGGGCTCCGTGCCGGTGGAGAGCAACAGGCGCACCACGGGCAGCAGTTCGGGCCCGGTGCCCAACGCCGGGTCGTCGTGGCGCAGCAGCAGTCCCACGACGCTGTCCGGCGGCCAGGCCGACGGTGTGCCGAGCCATTCCGCCAGCCCGGTGGCGATCTTCCCGTCGGCGTCGTCGAGCAGTCCGACCGCCCAGGTGTACAGGGTGCCGACGCGGGTTCCGGGCGGGAAGCCCACCATGTCCGCGATCGTCGTGAGCGCCAGCGGGAAGGCGACCTCGGAGACCAGGTCGCCGCCGCCCTCGCGGGCGAGGTGCCGCAGCCGGTCCGCGACGGCCCGGCGGATCCGGGCCCGCCGGCCCGAGACGGCCTGCCGGTGGAAGGCGCCGTGGAGGACGCTCCGCCACACCCGGTGCTCGTGCCCGTCCATCTGGAGGAACGACCGTCCCACCACCCGGCCCATGTTGTCGTCGTACGCGGAGGACGAGAAGACGTGCTCGTCGCGCAGGACCTGCTCGGCGGCCTCGTACGTCACCACATGCCAGGCGGCGACCGGCTCCGCACCGGATCCGTCCGCTCCGTTTCCGTCCGCCCCGGTGAACACCCGCTCCAGTGTGGACCGGTGCACCCCACCGCGCCGGCGCAGGGCCGCGAACTCGGCGTGCGGATCACCGGCCCCGGGCCCCCGGCCGTCCGCGTCGAAGGCGCGGACCCGCGCGTACGCCTCGGCGATGTCCTCCTCGACGCCTCCGGGTCCGACGGCGAGGACGGGCGGCACGGCCGTCATGAGGTCCGGTCCCGGGAGAGGCGGGCCGCGCCGTCGGCACCGTCGGCCTCCCCGAGGTGGCGTACGGCCGTGCAGAGCCGCTGCTCCGCCGGGCGGCGCAGCCGGTTCCCGAGGGTGTCGGACGGTTCCGCCTCCGGCGCGTGGATCTCGAAGCCCAGAGCGGTCAGGAACGCCAGGCCCGGCTCCCAGCTCTCCGGGCAGGTCGCGGTGACACGCCGGATCCCCCGGGCCGCGGCCTCCCGCAACAGCAGCCGTGCCGCATGTGTGCCGAGTCCCCGCCGGCGGGCCCGCGGGGTGAGCAGGAAGAGCCCCAGCGAGCAGGTGTCCGGCTCGGGATGGTCCTGGACGGCGTCGACCAGGCCCACCAGGGCGTCCTCGTGGACCAGCACCAGCAGGTGTTTCTGCTCGAACTCCGCTCCCTCCGGCAGGGAGTAGTACAGGCTCTGCACGTCCGCGGGCATGGCCGTGGCGCCGGTGGCGCTGACGAGGTAGTCGTCGCAGGCGCTCAGCACCCGTGCCGCGTCGGCCTCGTCCTCGGGCCGCAGGGCCCGGACGGTCAGCCGGTCCGGTCCCGTGATCAGGATCTCCTCCACTGCTCACACCACCTGTTCCTCGATCGCGTGCACGGCCCGTGAGGATACGGCGGCGCTGTCGCCGCGGTACAGGAACCCGTAGCGCGCCAGCGCGTCGCTGACGTCCGGGCTCGTCGTCGGCTCCTCGCCGCTCGACCAACGCCGCCAGGTGTCGACGGCCGAGCCGCGCAGCCGGACCGTCACCCCGGTGACGGGGTTGGTGAGGCAGTGGACGCCGTCACGGCTGTCCACCGCGATGCCGATCTCGGCGCGGAGCCTGCCGCCCGACGACCCCGGACGCCGCCGGGTGGGCACCAGGAACCCGTGGCGCACGAGGAGCGCCGCCGTGGCGGCCGTGTCCGCCCCCAGGTAGTGGCACGCGTGTTGGGCCAACCACGCCTCCAGCTCACGCCACGTCAGGCCGTCCGTCTCGGTCCAGTCCGCCTCCCGGCAGTTGAGCTGGAGGAACCTGTCGTGCACCGGCTGGTAGAGCGCCACCGCCGGCGCGGTGTCCGTCTCGGTGGCCGGCCAGGGAACCCGCGCGAATGTCACCTCGGGTGCCAGCCTCAGCGGGGCGTCCGGTTCCGGCGGCGGCCAGTCGAACAGCGGGACGGAGGGCGTCCCGGGCGGTGGGGCCGCCACACAGGCCCGCAGGAAGGTGAACTCCTCGATCTCCCGGGCCAGTGGATCGCGCGCGGCACGGAACCAGACGTTCGTGTCGCTGACGGAGCCCGCCGCCGTCTCGGCGACCCGCGCACTGTCCTCCTGGGACATCCCGGCGCCCACCGTGTAGTTCCGCCACAGGCTCAAGTCGTCGTCTGGATCGGGGGGTTGGACGCGGACGCCGAAGGCGTCGGGGTCCGTACCCACGGGCGAGTGCACGTCGAGAACGAACGGGGACCCGCCCCACGTCGTGTGCGGGACGCCGTAGGTGTCCGCCGACAGGCGGCGCACCGCCTCGGCGAACGCCACCGTCCGCGCCGCCTCCTCGGCCGTCTCCCCGGGGAAGCCGTGGATGACGAAGAGGTGGAGGGGGACGCCCGCACCGAGCATGGCCTCGATGTTCCCGCAGGCGTCCTCGATCCTGGTGCCCTTGCGCATGAGGTCGAGGACGCGCTGACTGGCCGTTTCCAGGCCGAAGTTCATCCGGCGGCAGCCCGAGTCGTACAGCAGCCGGGCCAGTTCCTCGTCCAGGCCGCGCGCGAACCGGGTCTCGCCGTACCAGCGGATGTCCGCGGACGTCCGGACCAGCGCCTCGGCGACGCTCCGCAGCGTCCGCAGGCTCATGATCTCGTCCACGAACATGAAGTAGGGGCTGCCGAATTCGGCCCGCAGCGCCCGGATCTCATCGGCCACCGCCTCGGCGGGACGCTGCCGGAAGGAGTTGCTGGCGAAGGGGATCGAACAGAAGGCGCACTCCCAAGGGCAGCTGCGGGAGGCGAAGACGGGCAGGACCGGGCCGGGGGCGAGGTACTTGTGCAGGGGCAGGTCGCCGTAGGCGGGCGGGGCGGCGGCGGAGATGTCGGCGCTCTGCCGCGGGGTGCGCCGCAGGATGCCGTGGTCGTCCCAGACGGCGCCCGGGATCTCCTCCCGGAAGTCGCCCGCGCCGGCGCGGTGCCCGTCCAGTGCGTCGACGACGGCCGCGAGGGCGCCCTCGCCCTCGCCCGTCACCACGGTGTCGACGAGGTCGAACAGCGGGTGCCGGCGGTCCCAGCGGTCCACCAGCCGGGTCGCGTAGTTCCCGCCCAGGACCACATGGACGTCCGGCCGTGCCTCCCGGAGCATGTGCAGGAACGTGACCCCGGCGACGAGCTGGGTGTCGGCGGACATGCTCAGCCCGACGACCCCGACGGACGGATCGAGGAAGAGAGCGCGGTCGAGCATGCGGTCGAATGCCCAGCGGTACGGGTTGCCGTCCGGGTCGGTGGCCGCGGCCAGCACCTGCGCCGTGGAATCGGCGGAGTACCGGGAGGTGTTCGAGACCAGGTCGAACTCGCAGTCCGGGAACGCCCCGGAGATCAGCCACAGGGCGTCGCGCAGGGTGCGCCGCGCGGCGTGGAACAGTTCGGGCTCCCGCAGCGTGTCCGGCGACTTCCAGCGCGCCTTCGCCTCCTCGACGCCGGCGATCGCGGACGGCGCGACCAGCAGCGCCCGCTGCCGTGCCCACTCGTCGCGCAGGCCGGCCGTCCGGCGCCGGCGCGCCTTGTCCCGCAGCTCGGTCAGGGCGGCCGGCGACAGCATCCAGTCGACGCACTCGATGCTCAGGTCGTAGGCGACGGCCTCGTACCCGCGTGCCCTGAGGTCGCCCAGGAGCAGCGGGACGGCCAGGTGCGGGGCGTAGGCGTTCCACAGGGGCGGGTTCACCAGGACGGTCTTCTTCCGCATCTTCTTCCCCGTCGGTCCTGGGGTCCGGGCGGCTGTGCCGTTCCCCTTCTGTCCTGAGGACCGGGCGGCTGTGCCGTCCGCCTCCGGTCCCGGAGCCGGCCGGCACCCGGGCCGTACCCGGGTGCCGGCCGGCGTGACACCGGACGTCCGGTGTCACTGCCGGCCCTCCTCCTCCGTCTGCGGCGCGGCGTCGGACGTGTCCGGGCGCCTGGCCTTCATCGACGGCAGCAGGGCGTACTGCGCGCCGGTACGCACTTCCGGCTGCACCACCTCCACAGCGGGGCCCTCACCGGTCGCGCCGGCGGCGGCCATGAGCTGCTCCAGGTCCGTCTTCTTCGTCATGGGTTCACCTCCCTCCCGTCCAGGGGCCGAATCGGCCGGGTCACGTCGACCAGCCCGCCGTCCACGAGCTGGTCCATGGCCGACTCGAACGCCTCCTTGAGTTCCGGTTCACCGATCCGGCCTTTGTCGAGTTCCTTGAACGCGGCGTAGATCTGCGATCCGGACGATCCGTCGCACAGCTCGACAACCACCCAGGCCACGGGGTTGAGGTAGTGGATGGCGGGCTTGTGCGGGGTGTAGGCGATCATGCAGTTCCACTCCGGGATCGGGCGGAACCTGGCCGAGGAGCTCTTCTCAAAGCAGTCGGCTCGTCGCCGGTACGGCGGGGCGGACACGGCGCTCGTCAAGGTCGTCGGGGAGCTGGGAGACATCGGTCCCTCCGTTCGTCTCGGTGCAAAACGGGTCGGGGGCGTCCCAGCGGCCGGTGAAGGCATAGGCCGTGGACCGGCACCCGCCGGAGGAGCCCTGTGTCTCCTCGCAGCCGTCGCAGCCCCCGTCGACGTGGCCGGCGCGGTTGCGCACGTACACCGGGTCGTTCCAGGTGTCCAGGAAGCTGACCTCGCGGACGTTGCCGTAGTCGGCGTAGTCCCGCAGGTAGGCGCAGCCGACGGAGCGGCCGGTGGCGTCCACACCGGCGTTCTGCCAGCAGCAGTTGCCGTCCTTGGGATGCCACGACGTCATCAGGTGCACGGACTCGGGCACCCGCAGGGCGTCCAGCGCCGCCATCTGGTCCGGCAGGCGCAGCGCGAGGTCCTTCCAGTGGGTGCGGGCCCGGCCCAGGGGGTACAGCCGCAGCACGCCGACGCGGGGCACGCGCAGCTCGGCGGCCATGTCGAGCACCTGCTGGAGTTCCGCCACGTTGCGCCGGGTCATGATGACAAGGAGGGACACGGGGAGCCCGGCAGCCTGGGCGTTCCTCAGACCCTCGATCGTCCGGTCGAAGCTGCCCGGCACCCTGACGTGCCAGTCGTGCGTGGCGGCCGTCGCCCCCATGACGTCGACGTACACCTCGCCGACGCCGATTTCTTTGAGCCGGCGGGCGACCTCGGGGGTCAGCAGCGTCGCGTTGGTGCGCAGACGCGTCATCACGTGCGGGGTCAGTTCGGCCAGCACGTCCAGGGTGTCGGGCCGGTTGAGGGGCTCCCCGCCCTCCACGAACACCTCGATGAGCCCTGAGTCGGCCATCTCGCGGATGAGGGCGGCGAATTCGGCCCGGCTGAGTTCGTCCCCGCGCGGCCGGGCGTCGCAGTCGCCGTAGCACTGGCGGCACTCGAGGTTGCACGACTGGGTGACTTGCAGCCAGCTCTTGAGGGGCTGATGCAGCACGAGTTCCATGGGTCTCCGTCCTGGTCGGCACGGTGGCGAGGCGTCGGGCGCGCGGTCGTGCGCCCTTGGCAGGGGTGTGCCGGCAGAGTGACCTGACGGCCTTGCCCGGTTACGACGGCAGGCGCGTGCCGGTGGCCGCCGGGGCCGGGGCGGTTCTCCGCCCGTGCTCCCGCGCCAGCCAGCCCAGGAAGTCCATGCCGGCCGGACCGAGACAGGCCTCCGCCCGCCGGGCGACCTTGTCGAGCAGGCTGGCGGCCCGGAAGGCGGCCGTCTCCGCGGACCGCGCGAGATCGGGGTCCGGACAGACACGGGCCCGCTCCTCGAACCACGCGGACAGGTGCACGTACACGTGGGCGGCGGCGAGGGCCCGGTCGACGGGCCAGCGCGGGACCGGCGAGTGCCGGTGCCACTCCGGTGACACGGTGGGCGCGGTCGCGGTGTCGTAGTCCGGCGCGAACACCGACCGGGTCATCTGCAGGTCGTACAGCCGCAGGTGCACGAACTCGTGCACCAGCGCCTCGGCGAACCGCTCGGGGGTGCGCATGCAGCGCCGCGCGACGAACGCCACGCCCGGGATCTCGCGGGTGGAGGCGCTGTCGAACGCGTCGGGGCCGTCGACGGCGACGACGTACCGGGCGTGCCGGAACAGCCCCGTGCACAGGTCCGGTGCGGTGTCGAGCATCAGCCGTACGGCGTCGCGGGCGTTCGCGGTCTCCTCGGGGCCGAGCGGGGCGAGGTGGTCCGCGCCCTCACCGGCGCTCAGGTGCCGGCGGAAGAGCGCGGAGAAGTCCTGGTGGGTCCGCGCGGGCAGCGCCGGGTCGGTGAGGAGTTCCACGCGGGCGCCGGGGGCCTCGATCACGTGCCGGACCCCGGCTCGCTCCGCCTCCGCGGCGAGTGTCGCCCGCTGAGCGGAATACTTCGTGGAGCCGAGTCTGTGCGCGAGGACGGCCAGTTCGTCCCGGCAGTCCTCGGTGCGCCGGATGCGTCGCACGGCCTGGTCCAGGCCGTGTCTGACGGTGGGTTCGAGGGCGGTGTCGCGAGCGATCCGGCGTCCGTCCGGCGCGGCGGGCCAGGAATCGGGGGCGACGCACTCCAAGAGGAAATCGTACGTCTCGTATAACCGGTCGAGAATGCTGGCGGCATCGGCGAAGACGGGATGCCGGGCCAGCGTCACAATACTGGGCTGTCGCATGCCGGTGTCCCTGCTCGAATGCAGACTCTGTGACGTGGCGCTCAACGAATGTGGCACGCACGGCAATTGGGTGTCAACCGTTGTTCGCGACCGCGGCTCCTTTTCATCGGTGGCCGGGGAAAGAAAGCATAAAGTCGGTTCGGTGTACGTGGATTCGGCGGTGGACCGGGTACCGGGGCATGGCGTGCTGTGCCCTTCGCCTCGTTCGCCTTCGCACAGCGCCGCTCGGCCGGCTGGTCGCCGCCGACGCGATCAGCTCCGTGGGCGACGGCGTGCGGTGCGCGGCCTGGCTCCTCCCACCCCTCGTCAACCCCTGATCGTGGCGGGTGCGCTGCGCGGTGCCATAGCTGTTGTGCGCGTACATGGTGGCCGGGCGGGTGCCCCTGCCGGTGCTCGTACTGCTCGCCTTCCTCACCGGCGTCGCCGAGGTCTTCTTCGACAGCGCGGCCCAGGCGATCGTGCCGTCCCCGGCCGCGGACCGGGAGCTGGAACGGGCCAACGCCCGGATCGTCGCCGCGCAGATCACCGGCACCGGCTTCCTGGGCCAGCCGGCGGGTGCCGCGCCGTGGGCGGTGTGGCAGCCGCTTCCGTTCGCGGTGGACGCGGTGTCGTTCCTCGGCTCGGGCTGCTGCTCACTGGGTTGCCCGCGCGGCGAGCGGAGGGACGGAGCGCCGAGGACGCGTGCTCGTGGTGTACGTCGAGCGACGCCTCGGCCTGCCGGCCCACGGCTACAGACTGCTGCTCGTGGCGGCGGCCGTCGGCAGCCTGGCGGGGGCCAGGGTGGCCGCCCTGGACGGCGGCACGGCTGGGCACCGGACGCAGCCTGGTGGTGTCGGTGGCCGTCTCGGCGCTCGGTTGCCTGGCCGTCGCGGTGGTGCCCCGGTGGCCGCTGGTGCCACTGATGCCGGCCGTCGACAGCACCGGTGCGGTGCTGTCGACGGCCGGCATGCTGGGCCGGATCACCGGCGGCTACGCGTCGCTGCGTGGGGGGCCACGGCGCTGGGCGGCGTCCTGATCGAGGACACTGCTGTCCCGACCCGACACCCCCCGGGCCCCGGCCGGTCTCCTTCTCCTGGGATGCCGTCCGCTCCTGCGGAGAATGCCGTCCACCCCGCCGGAACCGCCGGCCGAGCGCGCGGCAGACGCAAAGGATGACGCAAAGGCGGACGACCGGACGGGGGGACAGTCCTTTACTTGATTTCCCGACCTCTTCGAAATCTCCGCAACCTGCCGGAATTCGCGCACGCGGGTCCCGGAAAACCTCCGGCTGCCGTATTATCCTTCGCGCTTTCATGCGCGGCCGTGCATTCCTCTCTTCGGCTCCCTGCGTCACCCCCTGCCTGCCACGACCCCTAGGTGCCGCCCTCCCGGCCGGACCCCGCCTAGGGGCGGTTAGGGGTCTGGCGGCGGCGCGGCGGCGGTTAGCGTCGGCTGCGGAACACGGGCAGAGGCACGGCGGACCGGACGGGGGCACGGATCCCCACCGCCCCGGCCTCCCCGGTCCCGGCCGGCGTCCCGTCCCCGGCCGCCGCCGCGTCCCGCAGCCGAGCAGAGGTGATCAGCGTGTCCCCGGATCCCAGTGCGAAGGGCACCGTCCCCTTCGGGGAGTACCGGACCTGGTACCGGGTGACCGGTGAACTCGGCGCGGGACGGCCGGCGGTCGTCGCCGTGCACGGTGGCCCCGGCAGCACCCACGACTACCTGCTGCCGCTGGCCCGGCTCGCCGAGGACGGCTGGCCCGTCGTCCACTACGACCAGCTCGGCAACGGCGGTTCCACCCATCTGCCCGACAAGGGACCCGAGTTCTGGACCGTCGAGCTGTTCGAGAGCGAACTCGCCAATCTGGTCTGGCAGTTGGGGATCGGCGACGACTACGTCCTGTTCGGCCAGTCCTGGGGTGGCCCCCTGTGCGCCCGGCACGCCATGACCGCCCCGGCCGGTCTGCGCGGACTGGTCATCGCCAACGCGCCCGCCTCGTACCCGACATGGCTTCAGGAGATGGCCCGACTGCGCGCCGGGCTGCCGCCGGACGTGCAGGAGACCCTGCTGCGGCACGAGGCCGCCGGCACCTACGACAGCGAGGAGTACCTCGCCGCCATGCGGGTCTTCTACGACCGGCATGTGTGCCGTGTGACGCCCTGGCCCCGCGACTTCCTGTCCTCCTTCATGGAGATCTACAACGACCCGACCGTCTACTACGCCATGAACGGGCCCAACGAGTTCCATGTCATCGGCTCGCTCAAGGACTGGTCGATCGTCGGCGACCTGCACCGGGTGCGCACGCCGACCCTGCTGATCAGCGGTCGCCACGACGAGGCCACGCCGGCCGTCGTGCGGCCGTACCACGACGCGATCCCCGGAGCGCGCTGGGAGATCTTCGAGGAGTCCAGCCACCTTCCGCACCTGGAGGAACCGGAACGGTTCTTCGCGGTGATGACCGACTTCCTCAAGAGCCTGTGACGTCCAGCGAGTCCCGCCGACGTCCACAAGAGCCGCTGACATCCACGAGTCCGTGAAAGGGGGCGGGAATCCCGCCATGGCACACGACACCGCGCTCGTCTTCCCCGGCATGGGCCCCGTCCCGTTCGCCGAGGTCGGCAGGTTCATGGTGGCCAACCCCTTCGCCCGGGACCTGGTCGCCGTCGCCGACGAGGCGCTCGGCTACTCCCTCGTGGACGCCTTCCGGACCTCCCCCGGCGACTACTCCGAGGCCGCCCAGGTCGCCTTCTTCGTCAACTGCCTGGCCTGCGCCCACTGGGCCCGGGACCACCTCGGCGTGGAACCCGACATCGTCGCCGGGCCCAGCTTCGGCGAGAAGGCCGCCCTCGCCTGGACCGGCGCCCTGGAGCTGCCCGACGCGGTCCGGCTGACCGCCGGGATCGCCCGCTGCCTGGAGGAGTACTTCGCCGAGGAGCACCGGGACAAGGTCACCCTGTCCTTCGTGCGCGCCCCGCGCGACGGACTCGACGCGATCCTCGCCGACCTCGACGCGGCGGGGGAGTGGCACGAGATCTCCTGCCACGTCGACGACGGCTTCTACATGGTCTCCCTGTCCGAGAGCCGCGTGGAGTGGATGCGGGAGCGGCTGCGCGCCATCGGCAGCCTCCCGCTGTACACCATGCGGCCGCCCATGCACGCATCCGCGTTCCGGTCGCTGCGCGACAAGGCCGCACGCGAGGTGGTGTCCCGCTACACCTTCGCCGACCCGAAGCTGCCCGTCGTCGCGGACCAGGACGGCAGGCTGCTGCACACCGGCGAGGAACTGCGCACCATGCTGCTCGACGGCTTCGACCACCCGATGGACTGGCCGAGCGTCACCACGGCCCTCAAGGACGCCGGCGTCAGCCGCCTGTGCGTCGCCGGGCCCGACAGCCTCTTCGGCCGGGTTCCCCGCACGACCCGCCAGTTCGACGTCGTCGCCGCGCAGCCGCGGCTGGCGATGACCCCCCGGCGCCGCTCGCGCGCCGCCTGACCCCGCCCGACACGTTGGAGGCCCCCATGTGGGACGACCGGTTCGAACAGATACTCCGCCCCTTCCTGCCGTTCCTTCCGCCGCAGGAGGAGCTGACGCCGGAATCCGACCTGAAGGACCTCGGCCTGGACTCGCTGGGCACCGTCCAGCTCCTCGGCACCCTGGAGGAGGACTACCAGGTCCGCTTCCGCGACAGCGCGCTGACCATGGACACCTTCCGCACCGCCGGCGTGCTGTGGGACACCGTGCGGAGCATGCTGCAGAGCACCGCGAGCTGACGGGACGGCCACCGTGGACCCCACCATGGACGGCACGCTGTCCGGCCGGTTCGCCCGCGGCCTGGCCCTCGCCCCGGACCGGCCCGCGCTGCGCGCCGACGGCGTCGAGCTCACCTACCGCGAACTGCACGAACGTGCCCTGCTCCTGGCCGGCTCGCTGCTGGCCGGGCTCCCCGAGCGGCAGCCCGCCGTGGGCGTACTGGCCGGCAAGGGACCCACGGCGTACGCGGCCCTGCTGGCCGGCCTCTACAGCGGCGTCACCGTCGTACCCCTCCAGCCGGCCTTCCCCGCCGCCCGCACCCGGCAGATGATCGAGGCCGCCGGGGTCGGCGCGCTGCTCGCCGACGACGACGCCCTGCCAGCCCTGACCGCGCTGCACGAGGCCGGTGTCACCCTGCCGGCGCTGTTCGCACCCGGCGGGCACCCCCTGCCGGCGCTCGCCGTCGACCCGGACAGCGCCCTGAAGGCGCCCATGCCGGCCCGGCCCTCCGACATCGCCTACGTGCTGTTCACCTCCGGCTCCACCGGCCGGCCCAAGGGCGTACCGGTCACCCACGCCAACACCGCGCACTACTTCGGCCTGCTCGACGAGCGCTACGACTTCGGACCGCACGACGTCTTCTCGCAGACCTTCGACCTCAACTTCGACTGCGCGATGTTCGACCTGTTCTGCGCCTGGGGCGCCGGCGCCGCCGTCGTCCCGGTCCCGGCACGGGCGTACGCGCACCTGCCGGAGTTCGTGGCCGAGCAGCGGATGACCGTGTGGTTCTCCACGCCCAGCGCGATCACCCTGGTGCGCCGCACCGGCGGGCTCGGGCCGGGCGCGCTGCCGTCGCTGCGGTGGAGCTTCTTCGCGGGGGAGGCGCTCAGCTGCAAGGACGCCGAGGACTGGGTCGCCGCCGCGCCGGGCGCGACCCTGGAGAACCTGTACGGCCCGACCGAACTCACCATCACCGTCACCGCGCACCGCTGGACGCCCGGCCGGTACCTGAACGACATGGTGCCCATCGGCGCCGTCCATCCCGGCCACGAGACGCTGCTGCTGGACCCCTCCGGCACGCCCACGGCCGGGGACGAGGGCGAACTGTGCGTCGCCGGACCCCAGTTGACCCCCGGCTACCTCGACCCGGCCGACGACACCGGACGGTTCCTGGAACACGACGGCCACCGCTTCTACCGCACCGGCGACCGGGTCCGGCGCGCCGGTGACGGCGGCTGGCTGTACCTGGGCCGCCAGGACGCCCAGGTCCAGGTGCACGGGGTGCGGATGGAACTCGCCGAGGTGGACGCCGCCGCGCGCACCTGCCCCGGCGTGGAGGACGCCGTCACCGTGGCGGTGCCCGTGGACGGCACGGTGGAACTGGCCGTCTTCCACACCGGCGAACCCGTACCGCCCGCCCGGCTCGCCCGGCACCTGCGGGAGCTGCTGCCGGCCGCGGTCGTCCCGCGCGCCTTCCACCACCTGGACGCGCTCCCGCTCAACTCCAACCGCAAGACCGACCGCAGGAAGCTCGCCTCCCGGGCCACGGCCATGCGGCAGGCCACCGGGGCGGGACGCACACACGAGAGGCGGCAGGAGTCGCAGTGAACGGTCAACCCACAGCCCAGGCCCGTACCGACGCCCGGGTCCACGACCTGCTCGACGAGGCCACCGCCGAGCGCCCCGACGCCCCGGCGGTCACCGACGGCACGGGCCGCTGGACCTACCGGGAACTCGCCGCCCACAGCCACGCCGTCGACGCCTGGCTGGAAGAGCGCGGCATCGGCCACGGCGACCGGGTCCTCGTCCAACTGCCCAGCACCCGCGAACTGGTCGCGCTGCTGTACGGCACCGCGCGCCGGGGCGCCGTCCTGGTCCCCGTCAACACCGGCATGAAGGACTACCACCTGCGGTCGGTCGCCGGGAACGCCGACCCCGCGCTGGTCGTCGTCAGCGACCCCGCCGTCGACCGGATCGCCGCCCTCGCCGGCGGCGTGCCGGTCCTCGGCCTCGGCGAGGCGTGGCGGGAGATCACCGCGCTGCGGGTGCGGGGGGCCCGCTCCGGCGGAGCGGACGTCGACCCCGAGGACATCGCCGTCCTCGTCTACACCTCCGGCTCCACCGCCGCCCCCAAGGCGGTGATCTGCCCGCACGGCCGGATGGTCTTCGCCACCGAGGCCATCAACCTCGAACTCGGCTACCGCCCCGACGACGTGGTGTTCTGCCGCTTCCCCATCTCCTGGGACTACGGCCTGTACAAGGTGCTGCTCACCGCGGCCAGCCGCTGCGAGATCGTGCTCGCCGACGGCGAGTCCGACCTGGTGCTGCTGCGCCGCATCCGGGAGACCGGCGCCACCATCGTGCCCATCGTGCCGTCCCTGGCCACCATGATCTGCGCCCTCGCCGAACGCGAACCCGGCCGCGAGTCCCGGGTGCGCATGTTCACCAACACCGGTGCCGCGCTGCCGAAGTCCACCGCCGACGGACTGCGCACCGCGTTCCCCGGCGCGGAGGTGGTCATCCAGTTCGGGCAGACCGAGTGCAAGCGCGTCTCCGTGCTGCCGCCCGCGCACCAGGACGCCAAACCGGACTCCGTCGGCCGCCCGCTGCCCGGCACCCGCGCCTTCGTCGTGGACGACGAGGGCAACGCGCTGCCGCCCTGGCAGACCGGCGAGATCGTGGTCGAGGGCCCGCACGTCATGCCCGGCTACTGGCGCGCGCCGGAACAGACCGCACGCGCCTTCCGCCCCGCCCCCGGCGGCGGACTGCGGCTGCACACGGGCGACTTCGGCCATGTCGACGAGGACGGCTTCCTGTACTACGAGGGCCGCCGCGACGACATGTTCAAGCACAAGGGCGTGCGCATGAGCACCACCGAGATCGAGAGCGCCGCCACCGACATCCCCGGCGTCCGCGCCGCCGCCGTGCTGCCCCCCGCCCCCGGCCGCGACCTCGCGGTGTTCGCCGAGGGCGACATCGACCCGCACGCCCTGCTGAAGGAGCTGTCCCTGCGGCTGGAGCCCGCCAAGGTGCCCGGCGTGAGCCGCGTCATGGCCGAGCTGCCGCTGACCCCGCACGGCAAGCACGACCGCAAGCAGCTCGCCCGCCTCCTGGAAGGAACCACCCCGTGACCGGCCCCACCGAGCTGGCCGAACGCTTCGGCACCCCGTCCTACGTCTACGACCTGGACCGGGTGGCGGCGGCCCGCGACGACCTGTTCGCCGCACTGCCCGACGAGGTCGAGGTGTTCTACGCCGCCAAGGCCAACCCGCACCCCGAACTGCTGCGCGAGCTGCGGTCCGGTGGCACCAGAGGCTGCCGCGCCGAGATCAGCTCCGTCGGCGAACTCGACGCCGCCCTGCGGGCCGGCTTCCCCGGCGACCGGATCCTCTACACCGGACCCGGCAAGACCACCGGCGAACTGACCGAGGCGCTCACGCGCGGCGTCCGCCTGTTCTCCACCGAGTCCTACGGCGACCTCCGCCGCGTCGGTGAGGCAGCGCTGAAGCTCGGCCTCACCGCCGACTGCCTGATCCGCGTCAACAACGCCACCGGCGCCGCCGCCACCAGCATCCGCATGACCGGCGTCCCCTCACAGTTCGGCTTCGACAGCGAGACCCTGCCCGGCCTCGCCGCCGCACTGCGCGAGGTACCCGGCACCAGCATCGCCGGACTCCACTTCTTCCCGCTGAGCAACGCCAAGGACGAGGCCAGCCTGGTCGCCGAGTTCCGCCACACCGTCGCCACCGCCGCCGCCCTCCAGGACGCCCTCGGCGTCACCTTCCGCGTCCTCGACATCGGCGGCGGGTTCGCCGCGCCCTACGCCGTACAGGGCGAGCGGCCCGTCTACGGCGGGCTCCGCGACGCCCTCGCCGAAACCCTGGACGAGCACTTCCCCGGCTGGCGGGACGGCGCCCCGCGGATCGCCTGCGAGTCGGGCCGCTACCTGGTCGCCGACAGCGGCACCCTGCTCACCTCCGTCGTCAACGTCAAGGACAGCCGCGACACCCGCTACCTCGTCCTCGACGCCGGCATCAACACCTTCGGCGGCATGTCCGGACTCGGCCGCATCCTGCCGGTGTCCGTCGAGCCGCACGAGTCCGCCGGCGCGGACGGCACGCCCGCGAGCCTCGCCGGGCCCCTGTGCACCCCGGGCGACCTGCTGGGCCGGAACGTCCCGCTGCCCGAGCTGGCCCCCGGCGACCTGCTCACCGTGCCCAACGCCGGCGCCTACGGCCCCACGGCCAGCCTGCTGATGTTCCTCGGCCGGCCCGCACCCGCCGAGATCGTCGTCCGCGGTGACGCCCTCGTCTCCGTCTCCCGCATCCAGCACTCCCGCACCTACGACCACGGACAGGCCCTGTGATGAGCCCCTTCCCGACCGCCCCCGCCCCCGGCGACCAGCCCGTCCTCGTGGCCGGCGGCATCTCCGACTCCCACACCTGGAACCTCGTCTACCTCCAGCTCCTCCTGGAGGAGCACGGGCACCGCGTGGTCAACCTCGGCCCCTGCGTCCCCGAGGACCTGCTCATCGCCGAAGCCCTCGCGCACCGGCCCGCCCTCATCGTGATCAGCAGCGTCAACGGCCACGGCTACCACGACGGCATGCGGACCGTCACCCGGCTGCGCGAACAGCCCGGGCTCGCCGGTGTGCCCGCCGTCATCGGCGGCAAGCTCGGCATCGCCGGCCCCTGCGGCGGCGACGAGGTGGCCGCGCTGCGCGCCGCCGGCTACGACGCGGTGTTCGACGACAGCGCCGAGGGCGTCGCCGCCTTCCGGCGGATGCTCGACACGCTGCCGCAGCGGGCCCTGGTGTGACCGGCGTCGGGTTCGGCGCGTTCGTGCGCCGGGCTCACGACGCCGGCCACCTGGTGGTCCAGCCCCGGATGGGGATGAGCAGCCCGGAACGGATGCGGGCCGGGCTGCTCGCCACCCGGAGCGCCGCGGCGACCACTGTCGGCACGATCACCCTGGACAGCTACACCCGGGTCGGCGACCTGGAGTCGGCCGAACTGGCCGTCCTGGAGGGCGTCGCCCTCAACGGCTACCCGATCGTGAGCCACGAGACGACCACCACCCTGAACGTCCTCGACGGGATCCACGGCCCCGACTTCCCCGTCCAGGTCCGGCACGGCTCGGCCGCGCCGGAGGACATCTTCCGGGCACTGACGGCCGTCGGGCTCGACGCCTCCGAGGGCGGACCGGTCTCCTACTGCCTGCCCTACGGCCGGGTCCCGCTGCGCGAGTCCGTCGCCCACTGGGCCGTCTCCTGCGAACTGCTCGCCGCGCGGCGGGAGTCGGGCGCCGAACCGCACCTGGAGACCTTCGGCGGCTGTGTCCTCGGCCAGCTCTGCCCGCCCGCCCTGCTCGTCGCCGTCAGCGTGCTGGAGGCGCTGTTCTTCCGCCGGCACGGCATCCGGAGCATTTCGGTGAGTTACGCGCAGCAGACCGACCCGCGCCAGGACGCCGAAGCGGTGGCCGCGTTGCGCAGCCTGTGCGCGCGCCTGCTGCCGGACACTGAATGGCACGTCGTCGTCTACGCCTATATGGGGCTGTTCCCGGAAACCGAGGAAGGCGCCTACCGGTTGCTCGGAAAAGCCGCCGAACTCGCCGTCGCCAGCGGCTCCGAACGACTCATCGTGAAAACCGTCGCGGAATCCCGCCGCATTCCGTCGGTCGCCGAGAACGTCGCCGCCCTCGAACACGCCGCGGCCGTCGCCGCGCGCACGCCGCGCGCCCCGCTCGACGGCACCGCCACCCAGACCTACGCCGAGGCGTCGGCGCTGGTGAAAGCCGTGCTGGAGCTGGACGACGACCTCGGCGCCGCGCTGCTCGCGGCATTCGCCAAGGGATATCTCGACGTTCCCTACTGTCTGCATCCGGACAACGCCGGATTCAGCCGGAGTTACATCGCCGCGGACGGCCGGCTGTGCTGGGCCGACATCGGAAAGATGCCGCTGCACGGTGTCGCCGACGTGCGCCCGGCCCGGTCCGTCACCTCCGCGGAACTGCTCGACTCGCTGTCCTATGTACGCCGTTCGTTCGACCGGCACCACCCCGAGGACACATGGCCGCTCGATCTGCCGGCCCCTAGGGGTGCTTAAGGGTGTGGCCTTTCCGAGGCCGTCACTACGGTGTGGAAAAAGGTGAGGAAAACCGGTGTCGGCCGAAAGTGGAGATGCGTGGATGAACGGGCCCGGAACCGACTCAGCTCTGGCACGACGGCTCGCCACGGCCGTACCGTCCCAGCACCGCAGGCTGGTGACCGAACTGGTGCGCACCGCCGTGACCGAGGCGATCGAAGCGGCCCGGCCGGGCACGCTGGACGCCCTCGACCCGGCCGCCCCGTTCGCCGCGCAGGGACTCGACTCGCTCGCCGCCGTCGACCTGCACCGGCGGCTGACCGAGCGGACCGGCCTCGACCTGCCGGTCGGTCTCGCCTACGACTGCCCGACCGTGCACGACCTGGCGGCCCGGCTGCTCGCCGAGGCGCACGGCACGACGGACGCCCCCGACGAGCCGGCCGCCGACGGCAGGGCCGACGAGCCCGTCGCGGTCGTCGGCATCGGCTGCCGCTTCCCCGGCGGCATCTCCTCGCCCGCCGACCTGTGGCGGCTGCTCACCGAGGGCGGCGAGGTGCTGTCCGGCTTCCCGCAGGACCGCGGCTGGGACCTGGACGCCCTCTTCGACGAGGACCCCGAGGTGCCCGGCAGCGCCTACGTGCGCAGCGGCGGATTCCTCGACACCGCCACCGAGTTCGACGCCGACTTCTTCGGCATCAGCCCGCGCGAGGCGCTCGGCATGGACCCGCAGCAGCGGCTCGTCCTGGAGACGTCCTGGCAGGCCCTGGAGGACGCAGGCATCGACCCCACGGGGCTGCGCGGCACCTCGGCCGGCATGTTCTTCGGCGCCGAGGTGCAGGAGTACGGGCCGCGCCTGCACGACGCCCCCGACGGGCTCGACGCCTATCTGCTCGCCGGTAACGCGAACAGTGTCATCTCCGGCCGGGTCGCCTACGTGCTGGGCGCCGAGGGACCGGCCGTCACCGTCGACACCGCGTGCTCCGCCTCCCTGGTCGCCGTCCACCTGGCGTGCCGTTCGCTGCGCCAGGGCGAGTCCTCGCTGGCGCTCGCCGGCGGTGTCGCCGTCATGGGCGGCCCGGGTGTGTTCACGGCCTTCAGCCGGCAGCGCGGCCTCGCGCCCGACGGCCGCTGCAAGGCGTTCGCCGCCGCCGCGGACGGCACCGGATTCGCCGAGGGCGTCGGCGTGCTCGTCCTGGAGCGGCTGAGCGACGCCCGCCGCAACGGGCACCGCGTCCTGGCCCTCGTGCGCGGCTCGGCCGTGAACCAGGACGGCGCCTCGAACGGGCTCACCGCACCCAACGGCGCCTCCCAGCAGCGGCTGATCCGCCGGGCACTCGCCGACGCCGGCCTCACCGCCGCCGACGTCGACGTGGTCGAGGCGCACGGCACCGGCACCCGGCTCGGCGACCCCATCGAGGCGACCGCGCTCCTCGCCACCTACGGCCGGGGCCGGCCCGACGGCGCCCCGCTGCTGCTCGGCTCGGTCAAGTCCAACCTCGGGCACACCCAGGCCGCTGCCGGTGCCGCCGGCATGATCAAGACGATCCTCGCCATGCGGCACGGCCGCGTACCGGCGACCCTGCACGTCGACGCCCCCACCCCGAACGTCAACTGGTCCTCCGGCGCCGTGGAACTCGTCACCGAGGAACGCGCCTGGCCGCACTCCGGCCGGCCCCGGCGAGCGGGCGTGTCGTCGTTCGGCGTCAGTGGAACCAACGCCCACGTCATCCTGGAGGAGCCGGATCCTGCGGACGCCGGTCTCCCGGCGCGGCCGGTGCCGTCGCGGAGCGAGGACGGCGTCGCCGGTGGCGGCCTTCAGACGCCGTCACAGGGCGCTGACGGCGGTCGTTCGGTGCGTTCGGACACGGGGCTTGCTCCGCGGCCGGAGGGCGCGGACGGCGACACGGACGCGGGTGCGGGCGGCGGGCTTCCGGTGCGGCCGGAGACCGCGGGTTCCGGGCTTCCGGTGCCGGCGCCCGCCGATGGCGGTCACTCCGGTCCGCCGGAGCCCTCGGGCAGCGCCCCCTCCCGACGGCCGGAGTCCGCGGAGACCGGCATTCCGGTGCACCAGGGGTCCACACCCGAGACCGCCGACGCCGACACCCGTCCCGCCCCGCCCCCCGGCACCCCCCTGCCCTTCACACTGTCTGCCCGCGGCGAAGCCGCCCTGCGTGCCCGTGCCGCCGATCTGCTGCCCCTCGTGGACGAGGCCGACCCGCTGGACCTCGCGCACTCGCTGGCCACCACCCGGGCCGCCCTGGGCGACCGTGCCGTCCTCGTCGCCGCGGACCGCGACGAACTGCGGTCTGCGCTGCGGGACTTGGCCTCCGGGGTCACGCCCCTCAGCGGGCGCGTCGACGGCGAGCTGGCCTTCCTGTTCACCGGGCAGGGCAGCCAGCGGATCGGCATGGGCCGCGAACTGGCCGCCGTCTACCCGGTGTTCGCCGACGCCCTGGACGACGTCTGCGCCCACTTCGACCTCCAGCTCGACCGGCCGCTGACGGACGTCCTGTTCGCCGCGCCCGGCACCCCCGAGGCCGAGCTGCTGCACCGCACGGAGTACGCGCAGCCCGCCCTGTTCGCCGTGGAGGTCGCCCTCCACCGGCTCCTGGAGAGCTGGGGCCTCGCCCCGGACCAGCTCGCCGGGCACTCCGTCGGCGAGATCGCCGCCGCGCACGTGGCAGGCGTGCTCACCCTCCAGGACGCGACGATCCTGGTCGCCGCCCGCGGCCGGCTCATGCAGCGGCTCCCCGAGGGCGGCGCCATGGTCGCCGTACGCGCCCCCGAGGACGAGGTGGCGCCGCTGCTCACCCCGCGCACCGGTATCGCCGCCGTCAACGGGCCCGCCACCGTCGTGGTCTCCGGCGACGCGGACGACGTGGAGCGCATCGCCGCCGAACTCGCCGCGCGCGGCCACGACACCAAGCGGCTGCGGGTCAGCCACGCCTTCCACTCGCCGCTGATGGAACCGATGCTGGCCGAGTTCCGGAGCGTGGTGAACGTCCTCGACTTCGCCGAGCCCAAACTTCCTGTGGTCTCCACCGTCACCGGCGGGCCCGTCACCACCGAGCTGTGCGACCCCGAGTACTGGGTGGAGCACGTCCGCGCCCGGGTCCGCTTCCACGACGCCGTCCGCGCCCTCGCCGACGCCGGGGTCCGCACCTTCCTGGAGGTCGGCCCCGACGCCGTGCTGACCGCGCTGGGCCCCGACTGCACCGACGCACCCGGCACCGCCTTCCTGCCGGTGCTGCGGCGCGAGCGGCCCGAGGCCCGCGCGGCCGTCGGCGCGCTCGCCGCCGCCCACGCCCGCGGCGTCCCCGTCGACTGGCGGCGGCACTTCACCGGCCTCGGCGGGCGCCGGATCGACCTGCCCCCCTACCCGTTCCAGCGCCGCCGCTTCTGGCTGGAGCAGCGCGCCGCCACCGACGCCGCCGGCCTCGGCCAGCTCCCGGCCGGCCACCCGCTGCTGGCCGCCGTGGTCGCCGTCGGCGCCGAGGGCGTCGTACTCACCGGACGGCTGTCCACCCGGACCCAGCCCTGGCTCGCCGACCACGTCATCGCCGGGCGGGTGCTGTTCCCCGGCACCGCCTTCGTCGAACTCGCCCTGCGCGCCGGCGAGCACGTCGGCGCGCACACCCTGGAGGAACTGACCCTCGGCGCCCCGCTCGTGCTGCGCGCCGACGAGGACGTCGCCGTCCAGGTCGCCGTGGGCGAACCCGACGAGACCGGCCGCCGCCCCGTCACGGTCCACACCCGCGCCGACGAAGCCGCCCCCTGGACCCAGCACGCCGCCGGAGTCCTCACCACCACCGCCTCCGCCGCCACGGCCGACCTGACCGTGTGGCCACCGCGGGACGCACGGCCGCTCGACACCGCCCGCGTCTACGCCGACCTCGCCGACCAGGGCTACGGGTACGGACCGGCCTTCCAGGGCCTGCGCGCCGCCTGGCGGCACGGCGACGACGTCTACGCCGAGGTCGCCCTGCCCGGCGACGAGGCCACCAGAGCCGCTGAGTTCGGTCTGCACCCGGCGCTGCTCGACGCCGCGCTGCACGCCGCCGACCTCGACGCCCCGCCGCGCCCCGAGGTCCTGGTGCCGTTCGCCTGGACCGGCGTCACCCTGCACGCCACCGGCGCGGCCGCCCTCCGCGTGAAGATCACCCGCGCCGGCGGCGACACCATCGGCCTGCACCTCGCCGACGCCACCGGCGCCCCGGTGGCCGACATCGAGGCCCTGGCCTCCCGTCCCGTACCGGCGGGCGACGTCCTGTACGCGGTGCGGTGGTCGCCGTACCCCCGACCGGCGACCACCGCACCGCCCCCGCGCACCGCCGTCCTCACGGACTCCGTGGACGCCCTGCTCGACGGCCCCGCCCCGGACGCCGTCGTGCACCGCGTGCCCGGCCCCGCGGTCGCCGGAGCCACCGCGGCGCGCGCCCACGTCCACCACGTCCTGCGGCTGCTGCGCACCTGGCAGACGGACGCGCGCCTGGCCGGCACCCGGCTCGTCGTCGTCACCCCGCCCGGCAGCCCCGCCCACGCGGCCGTCCGCGGCCTCGTCCGGTCCGCCCAGGCGGAGAACCCCGGCCGGTACGTCCTCGTCGAGCACGAGGAGCTGCCCGGCGAGGCCGGCCTGCGCCAGGCCCTCGCCAGCAGCGAACCCGAACTGTCCCTCGCCGACGGCGCGTTCAGCGTGCCCAGACTGACCGCCCAGCCCTCCGGAGACCACGCCGTCCCCGACTGGGGCACCGTCCTCGTCACCGGCGGCACCGGCGGGCTGGGCGCGCTGCTCGCCCGGCACCTGGTCCGCGCCCACGGCGTCACCCGCCTGGTGCTCGCCGGCCGCCGCGGCACGGCCCCGGAGCTGCACGCCGAACTCACCGCGCTCGGCGCCGAGGTGACCGTGGCCGCCTGCGACGTGGGCGACCGCGAGGCGCTGCGCCGCCTGCTCGACGAGCACCCCGTCGACTCCGTCGTCCACGCGGCGGGCACCGTCCGCGACGGGGTCGTGGACACCCTCACCGACGCGATGGTGGACGAGGTCTTCCACGCCAAGGCGCTGGGCGCCTGGCACCTGCACGAGCTGACCCGGGACCGCGACCTCGCGCACTTCGTGCTGTTCTCCTCCCTCGCCGCGCTCCTCGACGGCCCCGGCCAGGGCAACTACGCCGCCGCCAACGCCTACCTCGACGCCCTCGCCGAGCACCGCGCCACCCTCGGTCTGCCCGCCACCGCGCTCGCCTGGGGCCTGTGGGACACCGACAGCGGCATGGGCGCCGCACTGGACGAGGCCGCCCGGGAGCGCATCGCGGCCTACGGCGTCCCCGGCCTGTCAGCCGCCCGCTCCCTGGAGCTGTTCGACGCAGCCGTCCGCTCCCGCGCGCCGCACCTCGTGCCCGTCGAGATCGACGCCGCCGCCGTACGCCGCCGCCCCGACGGCACACCGCCGCTGCTGACCGGCCTGGTCCGCCCGGTCACCCGCCGCGCCGCCGCGAGCGGCGCGCCCGCCACGGCCACGGACGGACGGCTCGCGGCGCTGCCCGTCGCCGACCGCGACCGCGCCCTGCTGGACCTGGTGCGCACCGAGGTCGCGGCCGTGCTCCGGCACGACGGGCCGTCCGCCATCGACCCCGGCCGGGCCTTCACCGACCTCGGCTTCGACTCGCTGGCCGCCGTGGAGCTGCGCAACCGGCTGGGTGCCGCCACCGGGCTGCGGCTGCCCGCCACCCTGGTCTTCGACCACCCCACTTCCCGCGCCCTCGCCGAGTACGTCCGCGACATTCTCTTCGGCACCGGCCCGCAGGACACCCCCGCCGTCGCCACCCGCACCGCACCGGACGACGACCCCATCGCCATCGTCGGCATGAGCTGCCGCTACCCCGGTGGGGTCCGCTCCCCGGAGGACCTGTGGCGGCTCGTCGCCGACGGCGTCGACGCGGTCGGGGACTTCCCGGCGGACCGCGGCTGGGACACCGAGGCGCTGTACGACCCCGAGCCGGGCACCCCCGGCCGCACCTACACCCGCGAGGGTGCCTTCCTGTACGACGCGGCCGAGTTCGACGCCGGCTTCTTCGGCATCAGCCCCCGCGAGGCCACCGCCATGGACCCGCAGCAGCGGCTGCTCCTGGAGGTGTCCTGGGAAGCCCTGGAACGCTCCGCCATCGACCCGCACCGGCTGCGCGGCTCCCGCACCGGCGTGTTCGCGGGCGTCATGTACCACGACTACGGCACCTGGCTCGCCGACGTGCCCGAGGACCTCGCCGCCTACCTCGGCAACGGCAGCCTAGGCAGCGTCGTCTCCGGCCGGGTCGCCTACGCCCTCGGCCTGGAGGGACCGGCCGTCACCGTCGACACCGCCTGCTCCTCCTCCCTGGTCACCCTGCACCTGGCGGCCCAGGCGCTGCGGCAGGGAGAGTGCGACCTCGCCCTGGTCGGTGGCGTGACCGTCATGTCGACGCCGGACACGTTCATCGACTTCGCCCGGCAGCGCGGGCTGGCCGCCGACGGCCGCTGCAAGTCCTTCGCCGCCGCGGCCGACGGCACCGGCTGGGGCGAGGGCGCCGGCGTGCTCGTCGTCGAACGGCTCTCCGACGCGCGCCGCAACGGCCACCACGTGCTCGCCCTGGTCCGTGGCTCCGCCGTCAACTCCGACGGCGCCTCCAACGGCCTCACCGCCCCCAACGGCCCCTCCCAGCAGCGCGTCATCCGCGCCGCGCTGGCCGCCGCCGGGCTCGGCCCATCCGACGTCGACGCCGTCGAGGCACACGGCACGGGCACCACCCTCGGCGACCCGATCGAGGCCCAGGCGCTGCTCGTCGCCTACGGGCAGGACCGCGCCGAGCCGCTGTGGCTGGGCTCCGTCAAGTCCAACATGGGGCACACCCAGGCCGCCGCCGGTGTCGCCGGTGTCATCAAGATGGTGATGGCGATGCGCAACGGGGTCCTGCCGAAGACCCTGCACGTCGACGCGCCGTCCCCCCAGGTCGACTGGGACGCGGGCGCGGTGCGGCTGCTCACCGAGCGGCGACCGTGGCCGTCCCCCGACCGGCCGCGCCGCGCCGGCGTGTCGTCCTTCGGAATCAGCGGCACCAACGCCCATGTGATCCTGGAGGAGTTCCCCGAGCCGGAGCCCGCCGAGCCGGACCCCGCCACCGCCCCGCCGGTGCTCGCCCTGCCCGTCTCCGCCCGCTCGCCCGAGGCCCTGCGCGGCCAGGCCCGGCGCCTGCGCGAGCTGACCGGCACCACCGCGGCCGACCTCGGCCTGGCCCTGGCCACCACCCGCGGCACCCACCCGCACCGCGCCGTGCTCCTCACCACCGGCGACGACCAGGCCGCCGCCGCGCTGGACGCCCTGGCCCACGGCACCGAGGCACCCGGGCTGCTCGTCACCGGCTCCGCCACCGACGGCACCCTGGCCTACCTGTTCTCCGGTCAGGGCGCCCAGCGCCCCGGCATGGGTCGCGACTGGTACGACGCCTTCCCGGTCTACGCCGAGCACTTCGACCGCGCCGCCGCCCTCTTCGACAAGCACCTCGAACGGCCCCTGGCCGAGGTCGTGTTCGGCGACGACCCCGAGACCCTGGAGCAGACCGCCTACACCCAGGCCGCGCTGTTCACCACCCAGGTCGCGCTCTACCGGCTGCTGGAGTCCTTCGGGCTGCGCCCCGACTGGCTGGCCGGCCACTCCGTCGGCGAGTTCGCCGCCGCGCACGTCGCCGGCGTGTGGTCGCTGCCGGACGCCGTCACCGCGGTCGCCGCCCGGGGCCGGCTCATGCAGGCGCTGCCCGAGGGCGGCGCGATGATCGCCGTACAGGCCGCCGAGGAGGAGGTGACGGTGCTGCTGGACGGGCGGTGCGGGGTCGCCGCCGTCAACGGTCCCCGCGCCGTGGTCGTCTCCGGCGACGAGGACGCCGTCACCGAGGTCGCCGCGCACTTCACGACGACCCGCAGACTGCGCGTCTCGCACGCGTTCCACTCGCCCCGCATGGAGCCCATGCTGGCCGCGTTCCGGGAGGTCATGACCGGCATCGAGGCCGCCGAACCGGCCGTGCCGATCGTCTCCACCCTCACCGGCGCCCCGGCCACCGCCGCCGAACTCGGCTCCGCCGACTACTGGGTACGGCACGTGCGGCAGACCGTGCGCTTCGCCGACGCCGTCACCACGCTGGCCGCGAAGGGCGCCGACACCTTCCTCGAACTGGGTGCCGCACCCGTCCTGACCGCCCTGGGCCCCGACTGCCTGCCGGACGCCCAGCACACCGCGTTCGTCCCGGCCGGCCGGAAGGACACCGACCCGCTGCCCGGCCTGCTGGCCGCCCTGGCCGCCGTGCACACCCGGGGCTTCGACGTCGACTGGGCGGCGCTGTACCAGACGTACGAGGGCCGCCGGGTCGAGCTGCCCACCTACGCCTTCGAGCACCGCCGGTACTGGCTGCCCACGCCCGCCGTCGCCGTCGGTGACGCCGCCGGGCACGGGCTCGCCGCCGCCGGCCACCCGCTGGTCAGCGCCCGCCTGGACCTGCCCGGCGACGGCGGCACCCTGCTCACCGGCCGGATCTCCACCGCCACCCACCCCGTCCTCGCCGAGCACGCCGTGCTGGGCACGGTCCTGGTGCCCGGCGCCGCGCTGGTCGACCTCGCCCTGCACGCCGGACGCCTCACCGGACGCCCCGTCCTGGACGAACTGACCCTCCAGACCCCGCTGGTGCTGGCCGTGGACACCGCCGTACACCTCCAGGTCGCCACCGGCCCCGACGGCACCGTCGAGATCCACTCACGCCCCGAGAACGCCCCGGCGGACGAGGGATGGACCCGGCACGCCACCGGCACCCTCACCGGCCCCGCCACCGCGCCCCCGCCCGCGCCCGGCGCCTGGCCACCGCCCGGCGCCACCCCGCTCGACGTCACCGGCCTCTACCCGCGCCTGCACGCCGAGGGCTACGACTACGGCCCGGTCTTCCGGGGCGTCAAGGCCGCCTGGCGGCACGGCGACCAGCTCCTCGCCGAACTCGAACTGCCCGACTCCGCACGGCAGGACGCCGCCCGGCACGCCCTGCACCCGGCCCTGCTGGACTCCGCCCTGCACGTCACGTCCCTCGTGGACGGCGAACCGGACGGGAGCACCGACGGCATCGCCCTGCCCTTCGCCTGGACCGGCGTCGCCCTGCACGGCCAGGGCGGCCTCACCGCCCGCGTCCGCGTCACCCCCGGCACCGACGGCACCCGCATCGACCTCGCGGACGGCGAGGGCCGTCCCCTCGCCACCGTCGCGTCGTACGTCACCCGGCCCGTCACCGCCGACCGGCTCACCCAGCGGCGGCGCCACCTCTACGCCGTCACCGACGAACCGCTGCCCGAGGCCGCCGGGCGCCCGGACCGCCGTACCTGGGCGGTGCTCGGCGACGACGACCTGGGTCTCGGCGTCCCCGTGCACGCCGGCCTGGACGCGCTCGGCGCCTCCGTCCCCGACGTGGTGATCCTGCCGGTCACCGCGCCGCGCGCCGACGGAGAGCAACTGCCCGGCGCCGTGCGGACCGTGCTCGGCCGCACCCTCCAGACCCTGCGCGCCTGGTCGGCCGACGACCGGTACGCCGGGTCCGTGCTGGTGGTCCTCACCGGCGGCGGCCTCGCCGACGCCGCCGTGCACGGCCTGGTGCGGGCCGCGCAGGCCGAGGACCCCGGCCGGATCCTCCTCGTCGTACGGACCGGCCCCGACGGCCCCGTACCGGACCGCGCCGCACTCGCCGCCCTCCTCGACACCGGGGAGCCGGAGGTCCGCTGGCGGGACGGCCGCGCGCACGCGCCGCGCCTGGCGCGCGCCGACGACTCCCCGGCGAAGGACCGCCCGTGGGGCACCGTCCTCGTCACCGGCGGCACCGGCGGACTCGGCGCGCTCGTCGCCCGCCACCTGGCCACCCGGCACGGCGTCACCCGCCTGGTGCTCACCAGCCGCCGCGGACCCGAGGCGCCCGGCGCCGCCGCCCTGCGCGCGGACCTGGCGGAACGGGGCGCCGAGGCCGAGATCGTCGCCTGCGACGTGTCCGACCGCGCCGCGCTCGCCGCCCTGCTCACCGCACACCCCGTCGACAGCGTCGTCCACACCGCAGGCGTCCTGGACGACGGCCTGGTCGGCTCGCTGACCCCGGAGCGTCTGGACACCGTGCTGCGGCCCAAGGCCGACGCCGCCTGGCATCTGCACGAGCTCACCCTGGACCGGGAGCTGTCCCACTTCGTGCTGTTCTCCTCGGCCGCCGGCACCCTCGACGCCTCCGGCCAGGGCAACTACGCCGCCGCCAACGTCTTCCTCGACGCGCTGGCCGCCCACCGCGCCGGGCTCGGCCTGCCCGCCACCTCCCTCGCCTGGGGACTGTGGTCCGGCGGCGGCATGGGCGCCGCCCTCGACCAGGCCGGGGTCCAGCGCATCGAACGCTCCGGCATCGGCGCGCTCGACCCGGACGAGGCACTGGAGCTGTTCGACGCCGCCGTGGCCACCGCCAGCCCCGCCCTGGTACCGGTACGGCTGGACACCGCGGCCCTGCGCCGGCGCGGCGACGACGTCCCGGCCGTGCTGCGGGCCCTCGCCGGCCTCACCACCCGCGCGGACGGCGACGACCGGGCCCGCACCCTGGGCGAGCGGCTGGCCGGACTCCCCGCCGCCGACCACGAGCACACCGTCCTGGAGGCGGTCCGCACCGAGGTCGCCGCCGTCCTCGGCCACGCCGGACCGGCCGCCGTCGAACCGCGCCGCGCCTTCACCGAGCTCGGCTTCGACTCGCTCGCCGCCGTCGAACTGCGCAACCGGCTGAACGCGGTCTGCGGACTGCGCCTGCCGTCCACGCTGATCTTCGACTACGCCACCCCTGCGGCCCTCGCCGGCCACCTCCTCGAACGGCTCCTCCCGGACACCGCGGACCCCGAGCCCCCGGCCGCCGCGCACGGCGACGACGAACTGCGCGCCCTGATCTCCCGCATCCCCGTCGCCCGCATCCGGGAAGCCGGCCTGCTCGACGGCCTGTTGAAGCTGTCCGAGCAGGCCCCGGCCCCCGCCCCCGCCGACCGCGCCCTGGACATCAAGTCCATGGCCGTCGCCGACCTGGTGCGCGCCGCGCTCGACCGCAGCGGCACCCAGTGACCCGCCCCGGTGCCGGACGACGCGCCGCGTCCGGCACCGGGCCCCCGTACCGGCGCACCTCCACCGCGTCACCAGCGCCGCCGAACCAACAGGGAGCGACACCGACCGTGGACACATCCGTCGAGCAGATCGTCGAGGCGCTGCGCGAGTCATTGCTCGAGAACGAGCGGCTGCGCCGGCAGAACGCCCAGCTCACCGACGAGGCGCGGGAGCCCGTCGCGATCGTCGCCATGAGCTGCCGCTACCCCGGCGGCGTCACCACCCCCGAACAGCTGTGGGAGCTGGTCGACACCGGCACGGACGCCGTCGGCGACTTCCCCGGGGACCGCGGCTGGGACGTCGAGGGCATCTACGACCCCGACCCCGACGCCCCCGGCAGGACCCATGTGCGCGAGGGCGGGTTCCTGTACGACGCGCCGCGGTTCGACCCCGGCTTCTTCGGCATCAGCCCGCGCGAGGCCATCGCCATGGACCCGCAGCAGCGGCTGCTGCTGGAGACCTCCTGGGAGGCCTTCGAACGCGCCGGCATCGACCCGCACACCCTCAAGGGCAGCCGCACCGGCATCTACGCGGGCGTCATGTACCACGACTACGGCAGCTGGCTCACCGAGGTGCCGGAGGGCGTGGAGGGCTACCTCGGCAACGGCAACCTGGGCAGCGTCGCCTCCGGCCGCGTGTCCTACACCCTCGGCCTGGAAGGGCCCGCCGTCACCGTCGACACCGCCTGCTCGTCCTCGCTCGTCGCCCTCCACCTCGCGGTGCAGGCACTGCGCACCGGCGAGTGCGACCTCGCTCTCGCGGGCGGCGTCACGGTCATGTCCACCCCGGACACCTTCATCGACTTCTCCCGTCAGCGCGGGCTCGCGCTGGACGGCCGCTGCAAGTCCTTCGCGGAGGGCGCGGACGGCACCGGCTGGGGCGAGGGCGCCGGCCTGCTCCTGCTGGAACGGCTCGGCGACGCCCGGCGCAACGGCCACCGCGTCCTCGCCGTGGTGCGCGGCTCCGCCGTCAACCAGGACGGCGCCTCCAACGGCCTCACCGCCCCCAACGGCCCCTCCCAGCAGCGGGTCATCCGCGCCGCCCTCGCCGACGCCCGCCTGGAACCCCGCCAGGTGCACGCCGTCGAGGCACACGGCACCGGCACCCCGCTGGGCGACCCGATCGAGGCCCAGGCGCTGCTGGCCACCTACGGCCAGGGCCGCGCCGAACCGCTGTGGCTGGGCTCGGTCAAGTCCAACATCGGGCACACCCAGGCCGCCGCCGGTGTCGCCGGTGTCATCAAGATGGTGATGGCCATCCGGCACGGCCGGCTGCCCAGGACCCTGCACGCCGAACGGCCGACCTCCCAGGTCGACTGGGAGGAGGGCGCCGTCGAACTGCTGAAGGAGGCCCGCGACTGGCCCGCAGACGGCGAGCCCCGCCGCGCCGCCGTCTCCTCCTTCGGCATCAGCGGCACCAACGCCCACGTCATCGTCGAGGCCGCGCCCGACCCCGAGGCCCGCGCGCAGGAGCCCGCCTGGACCGGACCGCTGCCGCTGGTGCTGTCCGGCCACGGCGAACAGGGCCTCGCCGCCCAGGCCCGCAGCCTGCTGGACCACCTCACCACCGGCACCGACCCCGTCCCCGACGTCGCCCACACCCTCGCCACCGGCCGTGCCGCACTCACCGAGCGGGCCGTCGTCACCGGCGCCGACCTGCCCGCCCTCACCGCGGGCCTGACCGCCCTCGCCGAGGGCGGCACCGCGCCGAACGTGGTGCGCGGCAGGCCGGCGGCGGAGTCCCGGATCGCCTTCGTCTTCCCCGGCCAGGGCTCCCAGTGGGCCGGGATGGCCGCCGACCTGCTCGACACCTCACCCGTGTTCGCCGCGCGCATGGCCGACTGCGCCGCCGCCCTCGCACCCGTCACCGACTGGGACCTCGTCGAGACCGTGCGGGCCCGGCAGCCGCTGGAGCGGGTGGACGTCGTCCAGCCCGTGCTGTGGGCGATCATGGTGTCGCTCGCCGAGGTGTGGCGCTCCCACGGGGTCCGGCCCGCCGCCGTCATCGGCCACTCCCAGGGCGAGATCGCCGCCGCCTGCGTGGCCGGCGCGCTCTCCCTCGCCGACGGCGCCCGCGTCGTCGCCCTGCGCAGCCAGGCCATCGCCCGCGAACTCTCCGGCCGTGGCGGCATGATGTCGGTGGCGCTGCCCGAGGCCCGGGTGCGCGAGCTCATAGCGCCCTACGACGGCCGGGTCGCGGTGGCCGCCGTCAACGGCGCCTCCTCCGCGGTGCTGTCCGGCGACGCCGACGCCCTGGACGAACTCCGCGAGACCGTCGTGGCCGGCGGCGACCGCGCCAAGCGGCTCCCCGTGGACTACGCCTCGCACTGCGCGCACGTCGAGTCGATCCGGGAGCGGCTGCTCGCCGACCTGGCGGGCATCCAGGCCCGGCCCGCCGAGGTGCCGTTCTACTCCACCGTCACCGGCGCCCGGCTCGACACCACCCGCCTGGACGCCGGCTACTGGTACACCAACCTGCGCCAGAGCGTGCTGTTCGAACCCACCACCCGCACGCTGCTCGACGCGGGGTACGGGGTGTTCGTGGAGTGCAGCCCGCACCCCGTGCTGCTGCACAGCATCGAGGAGACCGCCGACGCCGCGGGCGCCGACGTCACCGGTCTCGGCTCGCTGCGCCGCGACGACGGAGGCCCCGAGCGTGTCCTGACCGCCCTGGGCGAGGCCTTCGTCGCGGGCGTCCCGGTCGACTGGTCGGCCGTGTTCGACGGCATGCCGGTCCGCGCCGCCGACCTGCCCACCTACGCCTTCCAGCGCGAGCGGTACTGGCTGGGCCGGTCCGCGGCCACCGGTGACGTCACCGCCGCCGGCCTGGACACCACCGGCCACCCGCTGCTGGGCGCCGCCGTCCCGGTCGCCGAGGGCGGCACCCTGTTCACCGGCCGCCTCTCCACCGCCACCGCACCCTGGCTGGCCGACCACGCCGTGTCCGGCACCACCCTGCTGCCCGGCACCGCCCTGGTCGAGCTGGCGCTCGGCGCGGGCCACGACCTCGGCTGCGGGCACCTCGCCGAACTGACCCTCCAGGCACCGCTGACCTTGCCCGAACGGGGCGCGGTCCAGCTCCAGCTGCACGTGGCCGCCGCCGACGACGGCGGACACCGCGCGCTGACCGTCCACTCCCGCCCCGAGGGCGCCGACGACACGGCCTGGACCCTGCACGCCACCGGCCTGCTCGCCCCGCAGACGGCCCCGCCGTCCTTCGACCTGACGGCCTGGCCGCCCCAGGGCGCCCAGCCGGTACCGGCCGAGGACGCCTACGACCGTCTGGCCGGCCTCGGCTACGACTACGGGCCCGCCTTCCAGGGGCTGCGCGCGGTCTGGCGGCGCGGCGACGAGACCTTCGCCGAGGTCGAACTACCGGTGGAGCGCGAGGGTTTCGCCCTGCACCCGGCCCTGTTCGACGCCGCCCTGCACGCCGACGGCCTCGCCGCCGAGGGCTCCCCGGCCGACGGCCCCTCCACCGACGGTCAGGCCACCGCCCGGCTGCCCTTCGCCTGGACCGGTGTCTCGCTGTACGCGGCCGGCGCCACCGCCCTGCGTGTCCGGCTGCAGGGCGCAGAGACGCTCACCCTCCAGCTCGCCGACCCCACGGGCGCCCCGGTCGCCGAGGTCGAGGCCCTCGTCTCCCGGCCCGTCGACCCGGCCGCCCTCACCCCGGCCGCCCGCCCGGACGACCTGTACCGCCTGGACTGGCCGGCGCTGCCCGTCCCCGAGGCGCCCGCGCCCGGATACGTCGTCCTGGACGGACAGGACCCGGTCGCGCTGGACACCGTGCCCGCCTGGGTGGTGCTGCGGGCCGGTGACGCCGACCCGCTGCCGGCCGGTGACACCGACCCGGTCACCGGGGTGCGCCGGGCGACCGAGCGGGTGCTGGCCGCCGTACAGCGGTGGCTGGCCGACGAACGCACCGCCTCCGCACGGCTGCTGGTGCTCACACGGGGGGCCGTCGCGGTGGGGGAGGAGGACGTCACCGATCTCGCGGGAGCCGCCGTGTGGGGCCTGGTCAGGGCCGCGCAGGGCGAACACCCCGGCCGGTTCGCGCTCGTGGACGGCGCCGACGCCGAAGCCGCGGTGGCCCTCGCCGTGGCCACCGAGGAGCCCCAACTCGCCCTGCGTGACGGCACCGTGCACGTGCCCCGGCTCGCCCGCGCCACCCCGGCAGGACAGACGCCCGCCCTCGACCCCGACGGCACCGTGCTGATCACCGGCGGCACCGGCGTGCTCGGTGCCCTCGTCACCCGGCACCTGGTCGCCGCGCACGGCGTGCGCCGCCTGGTGCTGGCCGGGCGCGGCGGCACCGCCGCCGACGACTTCGCCGACCTGGACGCGGAGATCGTCGTCGCCCGCTGCGACGCCTCCGACCGCGACCAACTGGCCCGGCTCCTCGCCGACGTACCGGCCGAGCGTCCGCTGACCGCCGTCGTCCACCTCGCCGGCGTCCTCGACGACGGACTGGTGACCGACCAGACGCCCGAGCGCCTGGACGCCGTACTGCGCCCCAAGGCCGACGCCGCCTGGCACCTGCACGAGCTGACCCGCGACCTCGGCCTCGCCGCGTTCGTGCTGTTCTCCTCCGCCGCCGGCACGGTCGACGGCGCCGGACAGTCCGGCTACGCCGCCGCCAACGCCTTCCTCGACGCGCTGGCCGCCCACCGCCGGCACCACGGTCTGCCCGCGCACTCGCTGGCCTGGGGATTCTGGGAGCAGCGCACCGGGCTGACCGCCCACCTCACCGACGCCGACGTGGCCCGCATGGCCCGCGCGGGCGTCCGCCCCCTGGCCACCGAGGAGGGCCTGCGGCTGCTCGACGCCGCCCTGGCCGCAGCCGAGCCGCTGCTGCTCCCGGTCGGCCTGGGCCTGGCCGTCCTGCGCCGCGCCGGCGACGTCCCGGCCGTGCTGCGCGGCCTGGTGCCCGCGCGCGCCCGCCGTACCGCGGCCTCCCGCGCGGAATCCGGGTCGTTCGCCGACCGGCTGGCCGCCCTCGGCCCCGCCGAACGCGACGCGGCCCTCACGGAACTGGTCCGCACCCACGTCGCCGCCGTCCTCGGCCACGACGGTGACATGACGCTCGATCCGCGCCGCTCCTTCCGCGAGCTGGGCTTCGACTCGCTGACCGCCGTGGAACTGCGCAACCGCCTCGGCAACGCGGTCGGCCTGCGCCTGCCCGCCACCCTCGTCTTCGACTACCCCGACGCGGGCGCCCTCGTGGGACTCCTGCGGGGCGAACTCCTCGGAGACCGGGCCGAGACGGCCGCCGAGGCATCCGTGCGGAAACCGGACGAGCCGGTCGCCATCGTCGCCATGGCCTGCCGCTACCCCGGCGGCGTCGACACACCCGAGGAGCTGTGGCGGCTGCTCGCCGACGGCGGTGACGGCATCGGAGCCTTCCCCACCGACCGCGGCTGGGACCTGGACGGCCTGTACGACCCGGAACCGGGCAAGGCCGGCCACTCCTCCACCCGGGCGGGCGGATTCCTGTACGACGCGGCCGACTTCGACCCCGATTTCTTCGGCATCGGGCCGCGCGAGGCCCTGGCCACGGACCCGCAGCAGCGACTGCTGCTGGAGACGTCCTGGGAGGCGCTGGAACGGGCCGGAATCGACCCGCACTCCGTGCGCGGCAGCCGCACCGGCGTCTTCGCCGGCGTCATGTACCACGACTACGGCAGCCGGCTCCGCCACGTCCCCGAGTCCGTGCGCGACTACCTCGGCAACGGCAGCCTCGGCAGTGTGGCCTCCGGCCGGGTCGCCTACGCCCTCGGCCTGGAGGGCCCGACGCTCACCGTCGACACGGCGTGCTCGTCGTCCCTGGTGGCGCTGCACCTGGCCGCGCAGGCGCTGCGGCAGGGCGAGTGCACCCTGGCACTGGCCGGCGGTGTGTCCGTGATGTCGACCGTCGACACGTTCGTGGACTTCAGCAGGCAGCGCAACCTCGCCGCCGACGGCCACGCCAAGTCCTTCGCCGACGCGGCGGACGGCACGGCCCTGTCCGAGGGCGCCGGCGTCCTGGTCCTGGAACGGCTGTCGGACGCGCGGCGCAACGGGCATCCGGTGCTGGCGGTGGTGCGTGGCTCCGCGGTGAATCAGGACGGTGCGTCCAATGGTCTGACCGCGCCGAACGGTCCGTCGCAGCAGCGGGTGATCCGGCAGGCGCTGGCGTCCGCCCGGTTGTCGGCGGCGGACGTGGACGTGGTGGAGGCG